>JAFUAF010000020.1 GCA_017460805.1 Bacillota bacterium
GTAGAGAGAGAAATATAACCCCTAAAGAGATAATATCTTTGTTCTCGCCCCGCCGCACCGAGGCGAAGCGCAGCGAAGCCGAGGTGGCTTGGGCGAGAATAGAATGAGCTTGCTCGCGAAAGGGGTGGGGAGCGATGCGCAAGAGAAACGGCGAAGCCGCGTGAAAACTTGTTTTCACGGTCGGACGAACGGCGAAGAAGATTTTGTAGAGAGAAATATAACCCCTAAAGAGATAATATCTTTGTTCTCGCCCCGCCGCACCGAGGCGAAGCGCAGCGAAGCCGAGGTGGCTTGGGCGAGAATAGAATGAGCTTGCTCGCGAAAGGGTGGGGAGCGATGCACAAGAGAAACGGCGAAGCCGCGTGAAAACTTGTTTTCACGGTTTGACAAACGGCATAGAAGATTTTTGTAAAGCGAAATACGATCCCTGAAGAAAAATTCTTTGCCCCCGCCCCGACTCAATGAGCCGAAGCGCAGCAAAGACGAATTGTTAATATTTGGAAAGGAGAGAAAATATGGAATACAATACATACAGTACCAGCCGTCATACACAGCGTGAAGTGCAGCCTGCACCCAAAAACCGCGTGGTGGTCGGCGGAGTAAACTGGGTCATACTTATAACTACCATACTTTTATTAAGTTTTGGCATGGTAATGGTGTTCAGTGCAAGTTATGACAAATACGGATACTACTATTTGTCAAGAAATATTATCTGGGCGCTTAGCGGTGGTGTGCTGATGCTTATATTCAGTCAGATAAACTATAACGGCTTTAATAACAGGCAGCTTGCGCTTGCTTTGTATGCCCTTTCTATAGTGCTGCTTATACTGGTGCTTGTTCTCGGACGCTCGGTCGGCGGCGCAAAAAGACGTATTGCGGGTATACAGCCGTCCGAGTTTGTAAAAGTTTTTACTATTATAATACTTGCACATATGCTTGATACCAATAAAAAATTTACGGAAACACATAAGGGTTTCTGGACTTGTCTTATCGCATTTGTTGGCGTACCTGTCGGACTTATCCTGCTTGGCAATGCAAGTACGGCAATCATTCTTGCGGTGGTATGTCTTGCAATGATGTTTACGGTCGTAAAAAGCTACCGTTGGTTTTTTGAAGTCGGGCTTGTTGGCGTTGTCGGCTTTATAGGTATGATATCTTTCGGTAAGGGTTTCCGTGCGGCGCGTATAAATGCGTGGCTTGACCCGTTTAAAGACACATCGGATACGGGCTATCAGGTCGTACATTCGCTTTATGCCGTGGCTTCGGGCGGTTTAAGCGGTCTTGGGCTCGGAAACTCGCGTGAAAAATTAAGCTACCTGCCTGAGGCACATAACGATATGATATTCTCCATTATATGCGAGGAACTTGGTCTGCCCGGCGCGGCTATGCTGGTTATTCTGTTTTGTGTACTGATATTCTGCGGCTATCGTGCGGCTATCAAATGCTACAACACTTTCGGCTCGCTTGTTGCTGTCGGCATAACCACAATGATAGCTTTCCAGGTCATCATAAATATGGGTGTTGCAACAAACACCATTCCCAATACGGGTATCCCCATGCCGTTTATCAGCTACGGCGGCAGCTCGCTTTGGATAAATATGGTAAGTATAGGTATATTGCTAAGTATATCGAGATTTTTCAAGGATAACCGCAAACTAAAAAAGAAAGAATGAAAAAATGACCGCTCGGCAAGAATACGAGCGGTCGTTTTTTATTTAAACAAAAGCGATAAAATATAAACAAACAATAATATACAAGGAAGAATTATCGGTATAAACGCAAGAGCCGCAAAAACCAAATAAAGTTTGGCATCGTTTTTCATTTCGATAATGTTGGTGTCTTTGCGGTACTTTAATTCAAGATTTTTATCCCACAAAATGTATTGCGCCGCGGGAGGCGGAAAAAGATAGTCTTCGGGCGAGAATAAACCGAATATTCCGCTTTTTGTCATGTATCGCGCCCAAAGTTCGGGATAGTGTTCTTTAAGTAAAGGATTGCATTTTTTTCGCCATTCGTGCATAAGAATCCTTGTCAAAATAAAAATAGTGATTATGTAAATTATTGCGGTCGGCACTATAACTTCAACCCCAAGGACTGCAAAAACAACAATAAGCAAAATATAAATTATTCCCTCAAATAACAGGTATTTGTGCATAAAACGTTCGTACATAATTTTCTCCTTTTAATTTATATCAAATACATTATACATTACTGTTGGTGGATTTGCAATAATAATTTTTGGGCTTTCCAATTTTTTATGTTTTTTTGATGGTAAATATAAATTTATCTTTTTTAAAAGTAGGAAAACTCAAAAGGTGCATTGCGTTCTGTGTGAATGTATAGTATAATTGTATTAAAGACAGCAGATTTATACAAATCAAAAAGGAGGGTATAAGAAATGCTTAAACTGAAGTACATATTTGCGGTATTTTTGGCGGCTGCGCTGACAAGCACGGCGGTATTTGGCAAGACAGATCTGCCGTTTTCGACAGACAGGTACAGGGAAGTCGAAACAATGGATATTTCGGGCAACGGCACAGAAAGAGACCCGTATATCGCAAAAACATACGATCAGATAAAATGGGCTTTTGATATGGGCGGATATGTAAAGCTGGGCTCTGATATATCGGCGGACGGATTTGTCTATGTCAATGCGGAGGAAGTTCATCTTGACCTTGCGGGCTTTACATACACCGTAGGAGCGGAAAAGAGTGCTGCATTTATAATCAAACAGACAAATGCACTCTATATCACCGACAGCGGCGCAAACGGCAAAATATCCGCAAACGGCAGCGGTATTGCCGCAGGTGTCTCGGCAAAACTGTATATACACGGAGGAAGTATAGTGACGGCGGGTACGGCGGTGCTTGCGAGCTTTGGCGCAAAAATATATCTTTATGACGGTATTGTTGAAAGCCAAAATACGGCTGTATACCTGAACGGCGCGTGGCTTTTTCAATACGGCGGCTATATAAAAACCACTTCGTCAAGTCTTGAAAGTGCGGTCGCCTTTGACAGTTACTATGATTCGGGCAACGGTGTGACGACCAATGCACGAAACGATATCTATCTCTACGGCGGCAAAATAGACAAGCTTTATCTTCCGTTCAAAGAGGCGAATATTTCCGCGGGTATTTATGATACCGCCGTGTACGGCTGTTTCGGTTATCAGGTCAAAACGGATGCGGAAGAAATGTTCCAAGGAGGATATGCCGAGGTATGCTCGCGAAATCTTGTAAATGCGATAAATGCGGCAACAGCGGGCTCGTACAAGGAAGTTACCGTGAATGATACGGTAACTGTACATCAGAAAAAAACGGTCATTCCCTATATAGAGATACCTAACGATATTACGCCTGCTGCCGACGGCGCTCTTGTTTATCCCAAGGCAAATTCGGGTGCGGCGTACAGCTTTGACAGCGATTGGTACAATGCCAACGGTCAAAAGCTCTCCTCGACCTACAGTACAGAGAGCGAACATCTGGGCGCATATTCTTTTACGGTAAAGGGCAAGGCAAAGGTCAAAAGCAGCAGCTATATGTTTATCGGAAAAGAAATTTATCTGCCCAATGTGGACAGCAGGCTTTATGAATGCGGCGTAACGCTGCCCGACGATAGCACGGCAGAATATCAGATAAAATTCGGAATGGTGCCGTTTGTGACATTGCAGCCGAAAGACAAGGCAAATATAACTATCGGCGATATTCTTACCTTTAGCACAAATGCGTCGGATGCAAAAACGTATAAATGGTATCTTCTTGACCCCGAAGGCAAAAAGGTGAGCTGGGAAGATGCGGAGGAATACGGCATTATCTCGGTGCAGGATTCTTCGCAGAATACCAAAATGCTGAAAATAAAAATCTTAGGCGTTGAAGCAAATGCGTTCGGCGTATACTGCGAGATATACGGCAATTACAATACCGTAAACACAAACACCGCGTATATTTCTACAAAAAAACCCGTTATAACTATGCAGCCTACGGGCATTGGCGGCATATTCAACATAGGTGCGAAAAATGCGCAGAGCTATGAATGGGTACTTCTCGATGAAAACGGCGATGAATACACATGGGAGCAGGCAAAGGCAAACGGTTGGGGTTATCCCGTTGAGGGCAGCGAAAATACTTCGTCTGTTTTGCTTTTGTCGATAGGTCACGGGCTTGAAGGCAAAAAAGTGCGCTGTAAGGTATCGGGCTATGGTTATACCCTTGTTTCCGATACGGCGGCGATCGGCAAATTTATCGAGATAGGCGCTCACCTTAATATTGACGGCTTGCAGCTTCCGTTCCCGGGAGTCGAATTTATCACGTCGGGCAAATGTCGGGAAAACAACGCCTATGAGCTTGAAAGTCTGAAACTTGTTTACGGTAAAGACCTTACGGAGGTCAATGACGGCTATATAGATTTTGACGGTGAACACCAGTATTTTTATCATGCGGTGTTTAAGCCGAAAAGAGGCTATTGTTTCACCGAAGACAGCATTGCGGGAAAATACAACATAAACGGTTACATTGCGACTGTCAATGACGGGGAAACCGAAAGACCAAAATACACGGGTACGATAAACCGACAGCTGATAGACGGAAAAGTGAGTGTATTGCTTGTGCCTGCGCTGGACAGCGCCCTTTACCGCAATACAAAGGCTATGTATGTTACGGCGACACAAAATTCCGTGATCGTAAAAAACTACTACGAAAAAAGTGTTGCGGGCAGGCAGGCTCTTGCCGAGCTTGGCGCACCGACTTACAAATACAGTCTTGACGGCATAAATTGGTACGGGTTTGCCGAAATAAACGGCGGAGGCGGACCTTTCGGCAACCTTACGCCAAATACGGAGTATACTCTCTATTTTAAAAATGCCGATACCGACTATATTTTCAAGACAATGGCCGTAAAAACACTTCCCCTTTTGGGCGATGTGGACCAAAACGGAAAGGTCGAAAAGGCGGATGCCGCGCTTTTGCTTGAATACATAGCAGGTGAAAAAACGGATAAACTGACCGACAGCCAAAAAAACGCTGCCAATGTTTATGCGGACAACAATATAGATATTCTTGATGCCGTAGCTATAATGCAAATGATGTAAGACGAATGACGGCGGCAGGTGTATACAGCGCAAGCAATATGCCGCCGTAAACAATATTTTACTATCGGTAAAGCAGTGAAAAAATATTTGAAAAAATACTTGCATTATGCTTTTCACTATGGTATAATACTGATTTGTGAGTACGAATGTTCCGCTGTTGGGTATGACATCATATAATTCAAAAATAAAAATTATTATGTGCCCGCAGGGTCAAATTTTTAGCGTGTAAGCCGCAGGAGTAGCGTTAAGAAAATTTGAATAATAAATTTTTATTTTCCTCAGAATGATGTCATCAGACGATGTTTACATCGTTTAGCAGTAAGGTGCTGCGAGGCCAATTATGAACATTTATGATGAAAGGGAGGCAAAGCCTTATGAATTACAACATTATCAGAGAAATCGAAAACGAGCAGTTAAAGGAAAATGTTACCGAGTTTAACGTGGGCGATACAGTACGCGTTTATGCAAAGGTAGTAGAGGGCACAAGAGAACGTATCCAGATGTTCGAGGGCGTTGTGCTTAAAAGACAGGGCGGCGGCGCTAAGGAAACATTCACTGTAAGACGTGTTTCTTACGGTGTAGGCGTTGAAAAGACATGGCCTGTACATTCTCCTCGTGTTGATCGTATCGAGGTCGTAAGATACGGTATCGTAAGACGTGCTAAGCTTAACTACTTAAGAGACAGAGTAGGTAAGGCTGCAAAGGTCAAGGAAGATATCAACAGAAGAAGCAAATAATTTGCAAAAGGGCTGTCGCATTAAGCGGCAGCCCTTTTAATGACCCAAAAAACAATTCAATATCACTTAAAACAGTTGTGTCAGAAATTTATAAATATATAATATAATGTAAAATTGTATTGTAGTAACGCCAAACCCACCTATAATACCCGTTATAAGCCGTCTGATATTTGTTGACGGAAGCAAGCCCACAAATTGGATAGTCCAATCAACAAGCATTACGGCAGCCATTATAAATGCGACGCTTACCGAAATACGATGTATAAAAAACAGTATTACGGCTATCGGAGTAGATATTGCCACGCCCAAACACCTTGCACATACGGGCATTTGCCAGCCGTTTATAAAAAAACTTCTGTCCGCCCGCTGATGACAGCCGTAAAGCTTGCCAAGCCGCATCCATTTTAGCCATGTCTTGGTTTCTTTATCCACGGAATTTATGTCCACAGTTCTGACACATCCAATATGTATCGCTTGTAGTTTTTACACCTTTGTCTATGCCGCACAAAAGACCCAGCGGTCCCAGCGGACCATAACAGCAAAGCCCCCTGCACAAATCGTAATTCTTGCCTGATGATGATGTCTCGGTCACGGGATGTAAAGCCGTACTGCCACACGCGGGGCATTTTATGCGCGGCTCTGTGTTGTTGTTTGTGCCCATGCCTGCGTTTGACGGAACAACTGCGGGTGTTGTTAAATTGCGGGTCGCGGCTTTTTGTCGGTCTTCAAATGTACCAAAGCTAGCGTGGTTAAATTTTAAATCGGGTATTTTAAATATACATTCCTCGGTTTGAGCAAATTCCACATTTCGTTCTCTTTTGCCGGTAACAAGATAAGAATCATCCTTGCCGTTATACATATATTTCAAACTTAACCAACTTTCTTTATCGGTACCGTTTGAATAAGAAAAATTCACAATATCGTTAAAACTTATTACTCTGTATTTTTTTGCACTTAGTTTGTCCCTTAAATGTATTTTTTGGGTTTTGTAATTAAAGGTTATATTATCTTTCGGAGTATAAGTTTCCGCAAGGGCGGCAAACAGTTCATCCGAGGTATGTGAAGCATAAAAACTTTTTCTGTCATTTATAAATGCGTCCGAAACCGTAATAAGTTCTTTGTCACATCGGCTGCATAGTGCAAACCCGTCGGAAGTTCGTTCGGGAACATATTTTTCGGAGGCTATATTTTCTCCGCAGCAAAAGCACTTGGTTTCTTTAAATTGAGGTAGCTTTCTTATCATGCCCGGGATAGTAGGATCATAGTAAGGATGCGTACCGTCCATTATAAATCTAAAATTCCCGTTATCGTTGGTAAAGGTCACCGTCAGATTTCTGTTGATATTTCTATTTGCATCTAAAGATTTTTTTATTTTGTAATCTGTTATCATTTCAACGGGAAAATCAATTACCTGTTTTTCCTGATACCGCATAGCGCCTTTACCTGTATCTTTATTTATGCAAAAACAAAATTCGCCGCTGTTGTCGCTCCTTTCTATATTTTTAAACTCTTCCTTATAAAAGTCCAAATCGTGGGAAGTGATAAATTTTTCGGGATCATTTTTAAAATCATTAGCATATTCGTCTTTTAGCGTGTTAAGACAAACTCGACACTGCGAACACAGCCTTGCCCCATCGGATGTTTTTGCTTTTGTATCCGAAATAGGTCTTCCGCATACACCGCAATGGTAAAAATCTCCCGTACTGTCCGTAAACTGCGGTATATTTTTCAGTAAATTGCGGGTCTTGGAATAAGCGAGTATCCCACTTTGATTACCGTCATTAAATGTTAATGTAAGAGAACCTGCCATAAAACTCAATCTTTTTATAGGTTTGCCGTTTTCTCTTTTTATAGTGTCTTCATTTAATCGGCTGAACTCGGGAAAGGTTACATAATGTATTTTTTTTGCCCCGAAATCATGAATCATAACCTTTCCTGTTTTTAAATTAAACAGCATGGGTACAATTTCCGAATCATTTTCTACGCAATGAGAAAGTTCTTCAATAAAAAAATCCGAAGGATGTTCGTTAATAAAACCTTCTTTCTTCTCTTTAAGCTCCAATAAATACTTATCTTCAAGTGTGTGGGTAAAAAGCATACACTTTTTGCACAAATACTTGGAGTCGGAAGTATAAGTTCCATTGGAACTCTGCGCCCCGCATACACAACAAGTAAATCCTTCATTTGCCATAAAATCACTCCATTTCCGTAAAAATACCTTTTTCTTTAATTATAGTCATTATTATGACCATAGTCAAGCACAAATTTATCATTTATCCTAATGGTAACAACACGCAGTAGGGGTGATAAAGTGATAAGTTACAGACCGTTTTGGAAAACGTTGAAAAAATCTACCGAAAGTACATATACATTGATATACAAACATGGTATCTCAAGTGCGACTGTTGATAAATTGCGCAAAAACAAACCTATAACAACGACAACCCTTAATGATTTGTGTACCCTGCTTGAATGTCGTGTTGAGGAGATTGCCGAATATATACCGGATGAAACAGACCGAAAATACAAATAAAAGAAAGCTTTTAGATACTCTATCTTTTTTGCTTATTTTGATAATATAACGCTGTGCAGCCGGAAATTTTTGTAATAAATGCAATAAAAAAACACCCTGCAAGAATTTTTGCATAAAAGACAGTCAAAAATTGCAGAAAAAATCGTTAAATAATGATAAGGCAAAAATATTTTTGGTGTGTTATAATAATAACAATGCGTTTTTGTACGCATATAATAATGGCAACGATAAACACTATATAAATTAAGGAGAAATTACAATGCTCAACAAAAAAACTGTAGATGATTTACAGGTAAAAGGCAAGAATGTCCTTGTAAGATGCGACTTTAACGTACCTTTACAGGACGGAGTTATTACAGACGAGAACAGAATAGTTGCTGCTCTCCCCACTATCAACAAACTTATCAGCGAGGGCGCAAGAGTTATCCTCTGCTCACATCTTGGCAAGCCCAAGGAGCCCAGCCCCGAATTTTCACTTGCACCCGTTGCAAAACGCCTTTCCGAGAAACTCGGTAAGGAAGTTGTATTTGCGGCAGATGACGAAGTAGTAGGCGAGAACGCAAAGAAGGCTGTTGCTGCTATGCAGGACGGCGATGTAGTTCTTTTACAGAACACACGTTTCCGCAAGGAAGAAACAAAGAATATCGAAACTTTCAGCAAGGACCTTGCATCTCTTGCAGATATCTATGTAAACGATGCTTTCGGTTCTTCTCACCGTGCACACTGCTCAACGGTAGGTGTTACGAAATTTGTAAAGGAAAGCGCAGTCGGCTACCTTATGCAAAAAGAGATCGAATACTTAGGCAAT
The DNA here is from genome assembly GCA_017460805.1 of Bacillota bacterium. Lineage (GTDB taxonomy): Bacteria > Bacillota > Clostridia > Lachnospirales > CAG-274 > RGIG4310. Next base: position 9,165 of record JAFUAF010000020.1, read on the forward strand.
GCCGTAAACAACCCCGTTCGTCCTTTTGTTGCTATCCTCGGCGGTGCTAAGGTAAGTGACAAGATCAACGTTATCAACAACCTTATCGACAAGGTAGATACTATCCTTATCGGCGGCGGTATGGCATACACATTCTTTAAGGCTAAGGGCTTCAATATCGGTAAGTCTCTTCTTGAGGAAGATAAGATGCAGTACGCACTTGATATGCTTAAAAAGGCAGAAGAAAAGGGCGTTAAGTTCCTTCTTCCCATTGATACTGTAGTTTCCAATGAGTTTGGTCAGGGCAAGCCTCACCACACAGTTGATGTTCCTACAGCAGCAGGTCAGCCCTATATCGCAGATGACGAAGAGGGTCTTGATATCGGCGAAAAGACACGCGCTCTCTTTGCACAGGCTATCAGCGAAGCTAAGACAGTTGTCTGGAACGGACCTATGGGCGTATTCGAGATCCCCGATTACGCAGAGGGTACAAAGGCAATGGCTCAGGCTCTTGCAGACAATCCTCAGGTTACAAGCATCATCGGCGGCGGCGACAGCGCAGCTGCTGTAAATCAAATGGGCTACGGCGACAAGATGAGCCATATCTCAACAGGCGGCGGTGCTTCGCTTGAATTCCTTGAAGGCAAGGAACTTCCCGGCGTTGCAGCAGCTGACGACAAATAATTTGATGTAAAAAAAGGCTGCCGCGCTGAAAGTGTGACAGCCTTTAAAAATTTCGTTAAAAAAATAACTAAATTTACTAATTTTATATTGAAAAATCTTTCGTTTTGGGGTACAATAGAAGTATAAAAATTCAGGACGAAAGGTAGTGTTATATATGAGAAAGAAATATGCGGCAGGCAACTGGAAAATGAACAAAACTCCAAAGGAAGCAGTTGAACTTGCGGAGATGTTAAAGCCTAAAATGACTACCGACAAGGCAGAAGTTGTATTCTGCGTGCCCTATGTTGACCTTATCCCCATTGCGGATGTGGTTAAGGGCAGCAATATTCTTTTGGGTGCAGAAAATCTTCATTTTGAGGACAAAGGTGCTTACACGGGCGAAATTTCGGCACCAATGCTCAAAGAGATAGGCGTGAAATGCGTTGTTATCGGTCATTCCGAACGCCGCGAATATTTTAACGAAACCGATGAAACTGTAAACAAGAAGATCTTTAAGGCGCTTGAATATGGCCTTACACCTATATTCTGCTGCGGCGAGAGCCTTGCGGAACGTGAGGACGGCATCACTATCGAGCGTATACGAATCCAGATAAAGAAAGGCATGAAAGGCCTTTCGGCAGAACAGGCAAAGGCTGTCGTTGTCGCTTATGAGCCTATTTGGGCTATCGGCACGGGTAAAGTTGCTACGACAGAGCAGGCACAGGAAGTGTGCAAGGCTATTCGTGATGTACTGTCCGAGCTGTATTCCAAGGAAACGGCGGACGAGATAAGTATACTCTACGGCGGCAGCGTAAACGGCGGCAATGCGGAAGAACTGTTCAAAATGCCCGATATAGACGGCGGTCTTGTAGGCGGTGCGAGCCTTAAAGAGGATTTTGAAAAGATTGTAAAAGCATTTTAAAGGAGCTTAAAAATGAGTAAGAAAACTACGGTACTTATGATACTGGACGGCTTTGGCATCAACGAAAAAACCGAGGGCAATGCTATAGCTATGGCTAAAAAGCCCGTTCTTGACAAACTGTTTGCGACATACCCCACAACAAAGGGTTATGCAAGCGGTATGGCAGTAGGTCTGCCCGACGGACAGATGGGTAATTCCGAGGTCGGTCACCTTAATATGGGTGCAGGCCGTATTATCTATCAGGATCTTACAAAGATCACAAAATCTATCGAGGACGGCGACTTTTTTGAAAACAAGGCACTTCTTGCGGCTGTTGAAAACTGCAAAAAGAATGACTCTTCGCTTCATCTGTACGGCCTTGTTTCTCCGGGCGGCGTACACAGTCATCTGACACATATCTACGGTCTTTTGGAGCTTGCTAAGAGAAACGGTCTTACAAAGGTATATGTTCACGCATTCCTTGACGGCCGTGACACTCCCCCAACATCGGGCAAGGGCTTTTTGACAGAGCTTGAAGCAAAGATGAAAGAAATAGGCGTTGGCGCTATAGCTACTATTTCGGGCCGTTACTATGCTATGGACCGTGACAATAACTGGGACAGAATTGAAAAGGCTTATGATGCACTTACAAAGGGTGTCGGCAATACGGCTGCTTCTATGGAAGAGTGCATGACAAAGACTTATGCAGAGGGTGTCAATGACGAGTTTGTTGTGCCCACCGTTATTTTAAAGGACGGTGCACCCACGGCAACTATAAAGGAAAATGATTCTATCATCTTCTACAATTTCCGCCCCGACCGCGCAAGAGAGATAACACGCTGCTTCTGTGACGACGAGTTCAAGGGCTTTGCGCGCGAGAGAATCAAAACTACTTACGTTTGCTTTACCGATTATGATGCGACTATCCCCAACAAGCTTATCGCTTTCCCCAAGGAAATACCGTCCAACACACTTGGCGAGTACATTTCTTCTCTTGGCTTAAAGCAGTTAAGACTTGCCGAAACTGAGAAGTACGCTCATGTTACTTTCTTCTTTAACGGCGGTGTGGAAGAGCCTTTTGAGGGCGAGGAAAGAATTCTTGTTCCCTCTCCCAAGGAAGTCGCTACATACGACTTAAAGCCCGAAATGAGCGCTATCCAGGTAACGGATAAACTTGTCGAGGCTATCGAAGCAAATGACAAAGACCTTATAATCATAAACTACGCTAACCCCGATATGGTAGGCCATACGGGCGTTATCGAGGCCGCTGTAAAGGCTATCGAAACTATCGACACCTGTGTGGGCAGAGTAATGGATGCGCTTTTAAAAGTCGGCGGACAGATGTTCCTCTGTGCAGACCACGGCAACAGCGACCAGCTTATAGACTATGAGACAGGCAAGCCTTTTACCGCTCATACAACAAACCCTGTGCCTTTCTCCATCATCAACTGCGAGGGGGCGAAGGGCATCAAAGAGGACGGAAAACTGTGCGATATCGCTCCGACCCTGCTTGATATGATGGGGCTTGAGCAGCCTAAGGAAATGACAGGACATAGTTTGCTTATCAGATAATAAAATAATTGACTAATTATGTAAAATGTTATATAATAAAAGGTAGCATGTGTGATATATATTCACACTGAAATATTATTTTTATATCTTTGAAAGGAGATACACAATGAAAGGTTATATTGAAATCGTTGACGTACTTGCAAGAGAAGTGCTTGACTCACGCGCTAACCCTACTGTAGAGGTAGAGGTTGTTGTTGATAAGGACGGTATGCAGTTCCTTGGCCGTGCGGCTGTTCCTTCGGGTGCATCCACAGGTCAGTTTGAGGCTGTTGAAATGCGTGACGGCGGCGACCGTTACTGCGGCAACGGCGTTCAGAACGCTGTTGACAACGTAAACAACATTATTGCAGAAGAGATCATCGGTATGAACGCTCTCGATCAGGTAGCTGTTGATACAACAATGATCGAACTTGACGGTACACCCAACAAGGCTAAGCTTGGTGCAAACGCTATCCTCGGTGTTTCCATGGCTGTTGCAAAGGCAGCTGCCGAAGCTTTAAGTATGCCTTTATATCAGTACCTTGGCGGCTTTAACGCTAAGACACTTCCCGTACCTATGATGAACATTATGAACGGCGGTAAGCACGCTGACAACACAGTTGACTTACAGGAATTCATGATCATGCCCGTTGGCGCAGAGACTTTCAAGGAAGCTCTCAGATGGTGCTGCGAGATCTATCATGCACTTAAGAAAGTTCTTAAGAACAAGGGTCTTTCCACAGCAGTAGGCGATGAGGGCGGTTTCGCTCCCGACCTTGCAACAAGTGACGAAGTTATCGAAAACATCATCGAGGCTGTTAAGGCAGCAGGCTATAAGCCCGGCGAGCAGATCAGAATTGCTATGGACCCCGCTTCTTCCGAACTTTACAACGAGAAGGACGGTCTCTATCACTTCCCCGGCGAGACAAAGGCTACAGGCGCTGCCGAAGAGATCGTAAGAACTTCCGCTGAAATGGTTGAGTACTATGCTGCACTTTGCGAAAAGTACCCCATCATCTCTATCGAAGACGGTCTTGCAGAAGAGGACTGGGACGGCTGGAAGATGCTTACAGAAAGACTTGGCGACAAGATCCAGCTTGTTGGTGACGACCTTTTCGTTACAAACACAGCAAGACTTCAGAAAGGTATCGACCTTGGCGTAGCAAACGCTATCCTTATCAAGGTAAATCAGATCGGTACTCTTACAGAGACTTTCAACGCTATCCAGCTTGCTAACAGAAATAACATGACAGCTGTTGTTTCTCACCGTTCGGGCGAGACAGAGGACGCAACTATCGCTGACATCGTTGTTGCTGTAAATGCAGGTCAGATCAAGACAGGTGCTCCCGCAAGAACAGACCGTGTTGCTAAGTACAACCAGCTTCTCAGAATTGAAGAGGAACTTGAGGATGTAGCTCAGTACCTTGGTCTTAACGCTTGGTTCAACCTTAAAAACAAATAAGATATAACTAAAATACCCCGTCTGTCATTTGACAGACGGGGCTTTTTTTATACGGTAACAATATTTAAAATTGTTTCGACTGCTTTTACCATACTTTCAAGCACAACAAACTCATAAGGCCCGTGGAAATTGTGTCCTCCGGTAAACAGATTGGGACAGGGCAGCCCCATATAGGAGAGCCTTGCACCGTCGGTACCGCCGCGGATAGGGCGTATATCTACGGTAACACCTGCTTTTTCCGCCGCTTTTACAGCACGGTCGAGAACGTGCTTGTGCTGCATTATTATCTCGGCCATGTTAAAGTATTCATCATAGATTTCGGCTTCGACACAGCTGCCGTATTTTTCGTTTATACAGTCGGCAGCATCCTTGACGATCTTCTTGCGCTGTTCAAATTTTTCGCGGTCATGGTCGCGGATTATGTATTCAAGATCGGCGCGGCTTACATCGCCTTTTATGGCAGTTAAATGGAAAAATCCCTCGTAGCCCTCCGTATTGGCAGGCTTTTCGTCGGGCAAAAGAGAGTTCAGCTCCATGGCAAGCAGGGCGGCATTTATCATACTGCCTTTTGCGCTGCCCGGGTGAACGCTTTTGCCGCGTATGCTTATTTTTGCACGCGCTGCATTAAAACACTCGTAATTTATTTCGCCCTCATCGCCGCCGTCTATGGTGTAGGCAAAGTCACATCCAAACTTTTCCGTGTCAAAATGGTCAACACCTGCGCCTATTTCTTCATCGGGGGTAAAAGCCACTTTTATTTTGCCGTGTTTGATCTCGGGGTGCTTTATCAGATAGTCCATTGCGGTAAATATCTCGGCCATGCCCGCTTTGTCGTCGCCGCCTAAAAGTGTGGTGCCGTCTGCGGTTATAACGGTTTTACCGATGTAGTTTTTAAGTATTGGAAATTCATTCGGCGAAATAATGATGCTGTCTTTTAAAACTATGTCGCTGCCGTTATAATCGGCTATAATATTTGGATGTATGCCCATGCCGCTGTAGTCTGGACTGGTGTCCATATGCGATATAAGGCCGATAACGGGCAGCTCTTCATCGGTGTTTGCGGGAAGTTCGGCCGTAACATAACTCCAGCGGTCAACACTGACATTTTCCATTCCCATTACACTCAGTTTACCCGCAATTACCTCCGCAAACAGCTCCTGTGCTTCGGTAGAGGGATAACTGTCCGAGTTTTCATCGGATTGTGTGTTTATTGAAATAAAATCCGTAAAATATGCAAGTAGTGTGTTTTTCATTTTTTCTCCTCCGTAAATGGTGCTATATTGATTTTAACCTTTGTAAGGGAAATTGTCAAGCGGGGAAGAAAAAAGAGAAAATTTCGATTTTGCTTTCAAGGTCATATTTGTTTCGGCTGCCGCATAGTATATACAAAAACCAAAGAAATGGGGTATAACTATGAACTGGCACAGTACGGGCATTTCAAAAGTATTGCGGATACTTGATGTAAATATGGAGCGGGGGCTTACGCATGACGAGGCGGCGGACAGGCTCTTGCTTGGCGGATGGAATGAAATACCGCAAAAAAAGCGGACAAGCATTATAAAAAAATTTCTTATCCAGCTTAGCGACCGTATGGTAATACTGCTGATAGCGGCTGCAGTGATCAGTCTGATAACTGCTTTATACAACGGTGCAGGTGATTTTTCGGAACCGATTATAATAATTGCGATAGTTTTGTTCAACGCGGCAGTCGGGGTCATACAGGAGTGCAAGGCGGAAAATGCTCTTGATTCTCTGCAAAAAAGCAGGCCGCATACCGCAAGGGTACTGCGTGACGGCGCACTTACGGAGATACCGGCCCGCGAGTTGGTAAAAGGGGATGTTATCAGTGTTTCGGGCGGCGATATTATCCCTGCCGACTGTCGTATTTTAGATTGTTTGTGTCTTAGCGTGAATGAGTCTGCACTTACCGGAGAATCAATGCCGATAGAGAAATCCACTTATATTTTAAAATCGGATACACCCCTTGCAGAACGCACAAATATGCTGTATTCGGGCACGAATGTGCTGACGGGTTCTGCGCTTGCGGCGGTAGTCGGTATCGGATCGGATACGGAAATGGGGCATATAGCCGATATGCTCGGTTCGGAGGAAGAAAGCATGACTCCGCTTCAGATACGTCTTGCACATACGGGTAAAGTTCTGGGGGCGGGCGCATTGGCTGTCTGCTTTGTTATTTTTATAATGGGATTGTGGCAGAACCGTCCGGCACTCGATATGCTGATGACTGCCGTTTCACTTGCTGTTGCGGCCATTCCGGAGGGACTGCCTGCGGCGGTCACGGTCATGCTTGCAATAGGTGTGCGAAAACTGGCAAAAGAAAATGCGGTCGTGCGCCGTCTGTCTGCTGTCGAAACTTTGGGCAGTGCGGATGTGGTATGCACCGATAAAACGGGCACACTTACCATGAATAAAATGCGTGTTCGGACAACCTTTGGCCCCGATAAGGAAAAATTGATAAAATACGCTGCTTTATGCACAGACCTGCGTTTTGTGGACGGAAAAATAAGCGGTGACCCAACCGAGATCGCACTTGCGGAAGCCGCGGGCATGAGTGAGAGTTTTGATCTGCCCTGTGTGGGCGAGATACCTTTTTCCTCCGAAAGAAAGATGATGACAAGGGTGTTTTCCTCACATAATAAATACATAGCCATAACAAAGGGCGCGCCCGAAACGGTAATTGAGCGCTGTTATCTGCTGGACGGAAAAAGACTTGACAGCAAGACCAAAAAAACATATTTTGACAAATGTGAGGAATACGAAAAGCAGGGTTCAAGAGTACTTGCCTGCGCTTTTAAAATACTTGAACTGCCGAATGAAAAAAATCCTGATAAGGATATGGAACTTCTGGGTTTGACTGCTATGATGGACGAGCCCAGACCCGAGGCCGCAAAGGCAGTCAAACAGTGTAAAACTGCGGGAATACGTCCTATAATGATAACGGGAGACAGCCCCGTTACGGCAGAAACAATAGCCCGGGCAGTGGGCATAAGTTCGGATGGCGTGATAACGGGCAGCGCGCTTGACTCAATGGATGAAGAAACACTGAAAAGCAGGCTTGAAAACGGCTGCAGCATTTTTGCGCGTACAAGTCCCGCGCATAAACTGAAAATCGTAAATACACTGAAAGCAATGGGACATACGGCGGCCATGACAGGCGATGCGTGTAATGACGCACCTGCCTTAAAGGCGGCGGACATTGGCTGTGCAATGGGGCAGTGCGGTACGGAAACGGCACGCGAAGCCGCCGATATAGTGCTTGCGGACGATAATTTTGCAACAATAGTAAAAGCTGCAGAGTGCGGCAGAGGGATTTTTGAGAATATAAAAAAGGCGGTGCACTTTCTTCTCTCGTCAAATATCGGAGAGATAGTTACCGTCTTTGCTTCAATGTGTTTTTCGTCTGTTGCCGTGCTTGCACCTGTTCAGCTGCTGTGGATAAACCTTGTTACCGACAGTCTGCCCGCTATAGCCCTCGGGCTTGACCCCGCCGACGGGGATATAATGCACAGACCGCCGAACCGCAGCCGAAAGCTTTTTGATAAAACAGGGTGGGTGCGTATAGGCTGTGAAGGGGCAATGATAGGTATGCTTGCTATTATTGCAGGCTGTATCGGAAGCATTTTCTTTAGTGATACGGCCGCCGCACGAACAATGACTTTTGCGGTTTTAAGCATTTCGCAGCTTGTTCATGCTTTTAATATGCGAAGCGAAAAATCCCTTTTAAAAACAGGTATACTTGGCAATAAATGGCTTGTCGGGGCATTTTTTGCGGGACTTTTGTTACAGTTGCTTGCTGTTTGCGTGCCCATGTTTAATCCGGTTTTTGAAACTGTGCCGCTGACAGCCGCTCAATGGGGCTGTGTAGGACTTCTTTCCCTCGTGCCGGTTATTGTTGTTGAGTTGGAAAAAGCGTTGTGATATTACCGTCTGTGTCGGTGTAATAGACCTGTTCGACATTGTATTTTTTTGCCAACTCGTCGGCCTTTTCACGCGGCAGGATAAAAAGTGCGGTAGAAAGCAGATCGCCGTCTGCGCATGATACATCATCACCGCAGATAACTGTCGTACCGCGTTTGCCGTCTGCGGGCATTAAAGTCACAGGGTCGATTATATGGTGATATCGCTTGCCTTCATACTCGTAATAGCGCTGATAATCGCCGCTTGATATAAGAAAACCATTGTCTTTTTTTATTATCTCCGTTATATTTTCGGGGTCAACGGCATTCTGTACGCCGATCTTCCATGGGCTGTCCTTTGCACTGCCGCGGTAGCAGGCAACATTTCCTCCGAGGTTCACAAGTGCCGAGTCACAGCCCTTTTCTTTCAGCAGCGCTATTGCTCTGTCGGAGGCATACCCCTTTGCTATTGCGCCTAAATTAAGCATAACACCTTTTTTTGTCAGCTTAACACTATGGTCGGCTGTATTATAGACAAGCGCAGAAATATCGTTTAACGGCCTTGTCGCTTCAAGTTCTTCCGATGACGGTACGGCAATAATGCCGTTATCCAGTGCATCATCGCGGTATTTGTGCCAAAGTTCAAGGGTCGCACCCATAGCGATATTTATTGTTCCGCCGGTCTTTTCATAGGCCTCTTCGCCGTACAGGACAGCGTAAAAAAGCGGCTCTTTTACTTTTATAAAATCTCCGCCTGCGTTGTCGTTTATAGTTTTTAAATTGTTTATGCCGTCATAGGTGTTGTAGGGGTCAAACAGCTTGTGAAGCTCCAGCAGTTCCTCATGCACGGCATCAAAGTATTCGTTTGCCTTGTCCTCGCTTTCGGCGTAGACTGTAAGTTCTGTCACGGTGTCAAACACATCAAGATACTGTATCTGAAATTTTTGCATTTCCAAAACTGTATCGTTTTGCTCCGCAGTGCCCGAACACCCCGAAAGTGCAAGACAAAAGCATATTAAAATAAGTATTTTTTTCATATATCTCTCCCAAACGAACAGGGATTTATTTTCTCCATATCATACCAAGTCTCGGCATGACTACGTTCAGTACCGTCCCTGTCACGCTGCCCATTACCACGCCCGAAACGATAAGAACCGGCAGGTAATACACTGCGGCAAAATTATCGAGGATAACGGTAATGGCGGCAAGCTGCCCCGCGTTATGAAAAACCGCACCGGCAACGCTCAGTGCGGCAAAGCTTATTTTATCGGCAAGTGCAGCCTTTAACGCAATTATTATCAGTATCGACAGCATACCGCCGGATAAGCTTAAAGCGCCTGCTATTGCACCGCGTGTTATAAAAACAAAAACGGATTTCAATACGTTTAAAAGGACCGCTGTTTTTTTGCCTGTTGTAAAAAGTGCATACATTGTAACGATATTGCTAAGTCCAAGATGTACGCCGGGCGGCAGTGCAGGTAACGGCGGCAGCATATTTTCAAGTGCGGACAGCACAATTATCAGCGAGAGCATAAGTGCTGTCCTTGTCAGTTTGTTTACTTTCATTTTTTATTTTTCTTCAAAAGAATTGATGGTATTAATTGTTTTGTTTGAAAATTCTTTGGCTTCTTTATGGTAGGAATCGGCATCTTTGATCGCAGCTTTACCCGGATCCCATGTATTGTCGTTTTTCTTTTCAAGCGAGTAATGCTGTCCCTCGTCCTCTTCCTGCTCTTGAGTTATACCAAGCACACGTTCTGAAAACATCCCCCGAAAGTTTGTCTTGCCGGTCAATTCGGTGTAAAAAACACCTATGACGACAGATATAACTAAAAATGTAAACAGTTTTTTCAACATCACAATCCACCCCGCTTTATTTTTCTTTTCCTTTATTATTAAATACGGTTGTAAGGTAGATCTCCTTTATATGACATTGTGCGCGTATAAATTTAAGAGCTGCCAGCCCCTTTTCATAACTGTCGTAAAAGCCGAATACCGTAGGGCCGCTGCCGCTCATCATACTGCCGGCGGCGCCTTTATCAAGCATATGGCGTTTGATTTCGTCTATTATAGGGTACTTTTTGATAGTAACGGTTTCAAGCACATTACACATGGTATCACAGATACCTTTTAAATCGCCGCTTTCGATACAGCCTATCATTTTTTCTATATCGGGGCGCTTTTTTACTTCGCTGTCGGAATATTCCTTGAAGATAATGGGAGTGGACACGTTTATAGGCGGCTTTGCAAGCAGTACAAACGTGTCGGGAAACGGCGGCAGAGGCGTCAGTATCTCGCCTTTGCCTTCTGCAAGAGCTGTGCCGCGCATTATACAAAACGGTACGTCTGCGCCAAGCTTTTCTCCTATTTTCATTAGGTCTTCGTTTGGCATGTTTATGCCGTAAAGTGAGCGGATGCCTATAAGAGCTGCGGCACAGTCCGCACTTCCGCCTGCAAGCCCTGCGGCGGCGGGAATACGTTTTTTCAGTTCTATTTCTATTCCGCCCTGTATGCCGCAGGCATTTATCATTTCCTCTGCTGCTCGCCAGACAAGGTTTCGGCTGTCACAGGGCAGCCAAGACAGATTGCTTGTCAGCCTTATGCCTTTTTCCCTGCTTTTTGAAATGATAAGACTGTCACATAAATTGACTGTCTGCATTATCATACGCAGGTCGTGATAACCGTCCTCACGTTTGCTGACAACATCCAGCGCCGTATTTATCTTGGCTCTGGCAAATGTATTTATTTTATCCATTATGTTTCCCTCAAAAATTATTTGAATTTTTCCGCAAGAGCCTTGAACGAGGGCAGGCTGTTGAGTACTGTCTGCTTGTCAACACAGTATGCCATGCGGAAGTGACCCGGGCAGCCGAAAGTCGAGCCGGGTACAAGTATCAGTCTGAATTCCTTTGCGGCTGCACAGAATGCCTTGTCATCGGGAATAAGCGACTTGGGGAACATATAGAATGTGCCCTTCGGCTCTACACAGTCGAAACCGTACTCGGTCAGCGCCTTGTAAAGAATGTTTTTGTTTTCCTCGTAAACGCTGATGTCGCTTGTCATGCCTATTACCCTTGCAATAACTCTCTGCATCAAAGAGGGCGCATTGACAAAGCCCATAATTCTGTTTGCCACGCTTACAGCGCCGACAACAGCATCAAAATCCTCCATTTCGGATGGTATAACAAGATAGCCTATACGTTCGCCGGGGAGTGAAAGGCTCTTTGAAAAGCTGTAGCCGACAAAGGTGTTTTTATAGTATTTTGTAAGATAAGGCACTTTTATGCCGTCAAAAACCAGTTCGCGGTAAGGTTCGTCCGCAATAAGGAAGATAACGCTGCCGAATTCTTTCTGCTTCTTTTCAAGTATAGAAGCAAGGCGTTTGATATCGTCCTCGGTATAGACTGCGCCCGTGGGGTTGTTGGGGCTGTTTATGATAAGTGCGCGTGTTTTTGCGCTTATCTTCTGTTCAAGTTCGTCAAAATTGATCGAAAATCTCTCGGTGTCGGGGCTTATCACTACCTCAACGCCGTCAACATTGCTGATATAGTTGTCGTACTCGCCAAAATAAGGCGCTATGACAACAACTTCCTCGCCGGGATTTACAACGGCTTTGAGCGCTATATTCAATCCGCCTGCCGCACCGACCGTCATTACTATATTTTTCTCCGAAAAGTTTGTGCCGTGCTGTTTGTTGGTGTATTCCGCAACGGTCTTTCTTACATCATCATAGCCTGCGTTGCTCATATAGCCGTGTACAAACATCTCCGGCTCTTCGTTAAGAACGTCAAAAATCGCTTGTTTTACTTCCTTTGGTGGTACTATGGACGGATTGCCCAAGGAAAAGTCGTATACGTTTTCCTTGCCGTATTTAGCCGCCATTATCTTGCCCTCTTCAAACATTGCGCGGATAGCCGAACTGTTTTTTACCAGTCCGCTCATTTTATCAGATATCATCGGTATCTGCCTCCCTTTTAATACATTTTCGCTCATATCGAAATCTGATTTCGTTATAATTGAAATACCTTTTTACTATGATACTACAAAAAACACAGGATTTCAAGTGGAAATTGGTTTAAAAATGGACGAAAATTCAATTTAAAGGATAAAACAGCGGCATCGTCGGGGCAGATGCGGCAAAGTTCGTTAAGCATTGAGACCCGTATGCACAAGGAATTTTTTGTTGCACCTCTGCTTTTTATATGGTAAAATAATAATAACTACGGACAGGAGAGGGTAATTATGTTTGAATTTCTTTATCCGCGGGAATACCTGCCATCGGTATTTCATATAACGCCGCAAAAACTGCGGGCGCTGGGTATAAATACACTTATATTCGATATAGATAACACATTGGTGCCGTACTGGATAAAAGTGCCGACACCAGAACTTGAAGAATATTTTACAACGCTGCGCGAAAACGGAATAGCCGTATCGGTGCTTTCAAACAGCAGGGAAGAAAGAAGCAAGGTATTCTGTGCAAAAATGCAGATACCTTATGTTTACCGTGCAGGCAAACCGGGTGTAAAGGGGATGGAGAGGCTTCTTGAAAAACTTGGAAAAAAACCGTCGGAATGTGCCATAGCGGGCGACCAGATCTTTACGGATGTATGGGTCGGCAACAGGAGCGGGGTGTATTCGTTTCTGATAAAACAGGTCTCTCCGAAAGACGAACTTATAACCGCACCGAAGCGACCGTTGGAACGGCTGATAGTGCGGCATTACTGCAAAAAATTCAACAAAGAGGTGCTTTAAATGGATATTTCGGCAAAGACAAAAGTATTTGCGGTCCTCGGTGACCCTATAGGCCACAGCTTGAGTCCGATGATACAAAATTATATAGCAGAACTGCGAAACTGTGATATGTCCTATCACGCTTTTCACGTAACTCCGGATAACCTTGAAACCGCTGTAAAAGGCGGGCTTGCACTTGGTATAAGCGGATTTAATATTACCGTGCCGCATAAAAAAACGGTAATGAGGTATCTCTGCGGGCTTGATAAGACGGCGGAACTGATAGGCGCGGTCAACACCCTAAAATTGACCGAAAACGGCTATGTAGGCTATAATACGGATATCATAGGTGCATATTATGCCCTTAAAATAAACGGCATCGAAGTCAAAGATAAAAATGTGCTTGTTTTGGGCGCAGGCGGTGCGGGAAATGCGTGTGCGGCAATGGCTTTTACGCGCGGCGCAAAAAACGTGTATATTGCAAACCGTACAATTTCGAATGCAAAGGTGCTTTCGGAGCGTTTCGGCGGGAATGTTTCGGCTTTGGGCACTGAAGATATATATTCGCTTGAAAATGTGGATATAGTGATAAATACCACAACTTTAGGCTTTGGCGATAAGGCGGATATGACTCCCGTAAAAGACCCCGAATGGTATAAAGAAGCGGGGGTTTCGGCTGTTTTTGATGCGGTGTATTCCCCTTGGGAAACAAGGTTTCTGCGTGAGGCAAAGGAGCGGGGCGTAAAGGCGATAAACGGCTTTCCGATGCTTGTTTACCAGGCTGCGGCGGCACAGGAGATATGGTTTGATACAAAGTTTTCGGACGAATTTAAGTTACAGCTTTGTGATGAACTGACAAAAAGGTATTTGGGAGAGAAGTAATAAAATGAAGAAAAATATAGTGCTTGTGGGCTTTATGGGCAGCGGAAAGACAAGTGTCGGCAAACGCTTGTCGATGGCTCTTAAAGCCGAGTTTATAGATATGGACGATTTTATTGAAAAGCGTGAAAAAATGACGGTCACGCAGATATTTGCCGAAAAGGGCGAACCGTATTTCAGAGGGCTTGAAAAAGAACTTTGCGTGCGCTTTGCAACGGGCGGCGGCAAGGTCATAGCAACGGGCGGCGGTGTTGTAAAGGACAGCGTCAATGTAAAAAATCTGAAAGAGGGCGGTGTTATCTTTTATCTTAAAAGCTCGCCCGAAAAGATAGCCGAAAATTTAAAGGACGACCACTCGCGTCCCCTGCTCGAAACGGGGGATAAGGCGGATAAAATTCGTGAAATGATGCGGGAAAGAGAGCATTTTTACACGCGCTGCTGTGATGTGACGATAGATGCGGCAAACAAAGACCCCGACAGTATGGCGGCGGAGATACTTTCATATATAAAGGAGACGGAAAAATGAAAATAGCGGTAATAAACGGCGTAAACCTTAATTTTACGGGCATAAGAGAAAAAGGCATATACGGCAGCAAAAACCTTGACGAGATAAATGCGGATATAAAGGCCTTTGCCGATAAAGAGGGCGTGGAAGTCGTATTCTTTCAGTCCAATATCGAGGGAGAAATAGTGGATTTTATGCAGAAATGCTATTATGAAAAGGTGGACGGCATGGTCATAAACCCCGGTGCTTTTACCCACTACAGTTATGCGCTTCGCGATGCAATAGCTTCCGTAAGCATACCGACCGTCGAGGTGCATATGTCCAATATCCATAAAAGAGAGGAATTCCGCCATACAAGCGTGACGGTACCCGTTTGTGTGGGGCAGATATGCGGTTTGGGCGATTACGGATATAAGCTTGGAATTTTAGCGTTAAAGAATTATTTGTCTTAAAAAAGAAAAAAGTTTTTTTGAATTTTTTTAACTTTTTGTGAACAATTTATCTTGAAACATGGATAACACTATGATATAATAATTTAGATATGTGTATTTACAGTGTTAGGAGTTTAAAAATGCTAAAGAAGATCAAGCGAAGAAAAGATTGGACTATCAAACAATTTATAACATATTTTATGTTGTTTATTCTTATATTTCAGGCGCTTTTGTTTGCGCTTATTATGGCTATAGGCGGCGGACTTAAAAATCTGGCCGACAACAGCTATAAACCGTTTGAGGAAACTGTCAGTCTGCGTGTGGTGGACTTTTCGGAAAAGCTTAATTATGCGGCGGACGAGCTTATAAGCGCAAGTCCTGCCATAAAAGACAATCTGCAAAAGGTCGCAAACAAATACGGTTCTGCTTTGTCGGAACTGAGCGACAATCAGAATGCAAAGGTTGAAATGTATCAGAAAAATATGGATATCCTGCGCTCTCTTGCCACAAAGGAGAATATCTCGGGCGCATTTCTGATAATGGATACACGCATGGATAATTTTACTCCTGTCAGTGCAGTAGTTCTGCGTAAAACGGATATGGGTACGGAAAATGTGAACGCACCCACAACACTTCTTATCGGCGGGGATTATCTGGTAAAAGACGGCGTAACACACAAAAGTATATACTGGTCTCAATGTCTTAATATGGACTATCCCGAGGATTATGACTTCTATGCCAAAACTATACAGATAGCCAACGAGAATAAGACCATTTCGGGTGAACAGCTCGGCTATTGGTCATATACATACGATATCAATGATGCAAAGCGCAGCATGGTAGCTTATACCCTGCCTATCGTAGACTCCAAAAATACGGTCGTCGGCGTTATGGGTATAGAGATGGATCTCAATTATCTTCAGTTGCTTTTGCCGTATTATGAATTGAACTCCCAGGGTGCGGGCAACTATGTTGTATCGCGTATGGCAAGTTATGATGCTTCCGAGGGCAAAAGAATGTTTGTATCGGGCAATACTTTCAATGATATAAACAAGTACAGTGACGAGGTCGTATTCAGCGAAAAGGCAAAGACCGACAATATTTTTACACTTGATGCAAAGGGCAAGACATCTTCAAAAGTCTTTGCCACAAAAAATGTGCTTGATGTATATTCAAATGCCGCTTACAACTACGAGCCGCTGATGCTTTCGGGTGTGGTTGAAAGCCGCTATCTGCTTGAATATGTGGATAAGATACAGAAGAACATCCTGCTTGGCTTTGCCATAATGATGATCCTTTCACTTATATTTGTGCTTAACTTTACCGATAAAATGGTAGCGCCTATCAATGCGTTTGTAAATACCATAAAGAAGATACGTCCCGACAATATCGTTCGTCCCGAACCCACAAGGATACGCGAGATAAACGAGATGGGTACTTCCATAGCGGATGTTACCGAGGAACTGTCAAACTTCTCCAAAAAGACTTCGGCCATACTCTCGCTTACGGGCGTTTCCATTGCGGCATTTGAATATGACCCGAATTCAAACCTTGTTTTTGTGACCGAGGATATGTTCAAGACGTTCGGTATGTACAAGCAGGACAACGCGCTTTACATGGACAGAAAAATATTTGAGAGCAGAATGGTGCCGATAATCAGGGAAGTGCGCCCCGATATTGATGTTGTTGCACCTGTCAAGACAAAAAAATCGACTAAATGGCTGCATATCAAGACAGTTAAAGAGGGCGAAAAAATTCTCGGTACAATACGTGATGTGACCGAGGAAACGCTTGCGGGACAGCAGAAGGATTATGAGCGCGACCATGATGCTCTGACAGGTTTCCTTAACAGACAGCCGTTCCTTGATAAAATGCGGAGCCATTTCAGCAGCGGTACCGGTCTTGCACTGCTTGCTGTCTGTAAGATACCCGATCTTTCGTCGATCAACTCTCGTTACGGCTCTATTATGGGCGATAAGTACATAAAGAGCATTTCGGAAGTCTTCTGGACGCTTGACGAGCCTACAACAAAGATAGCGCGTACCATGGGCGATGAATTTACAATGTATATTGACGGCATGACAGCTCCGGAAATAACGGAGAAATTCAACAGACTGCTTGATAAACTCAATTCTACAGAGTTCAAAGACGGCGATGTTACCGTGCCGCACAATATTTTTGCGGGCGTTGCGTGGTATCCCGCCAATACAAAAAATGCCGATGAACTGGTTGCCTATGCGGAATTTGCGGCACAGTCGGTTGATAAATTCAGCGGCAGAAACCTTGTACAGGTATTTTCGGAGGATGCGTACAAGACAAATATGGCAAACCACGAAAATCAGGACCGTATCGGCCAGATGCTTGCAAGCGGCGATATAAAATATGCTTATCAGCCTATCATAGATACTTCAACAGGCGATATTTACGGCTATGAAGCACTTATGAGACCGCAGGCGGAGGGCATAACTCCCGGTGACGTAATGCGCTATGCATCACGCAACGATGCTTTCTATGCTGTGGAAAGAACTACATGGTTTAACGCTTTGGATGGATTTGCCTCTCAGGTGGATAGTCTCAGTCCAAGACGTATATTTATTAATTCTATTCCCAATCAGCTGCTTAATGACGAGGATTTAGGTCTTATCGAGACCGAATACGGCGAGTATCTTGACAATGTGGTGCTTGAGATACTGGAAAATGAGCAGACCAATGCCGATTTTGTTGAAAAGAAACGTAAACTGAAAGAGGAATGGAAATGCCTGCTTGCACTTGATGATTTCGGCAGCGGCTATGCCAATGAAAACTCGCTTCTTACCATCAAGCCCGACCTTATCAAGCTGGATCTTGATTTGGTTGCAAATATCGACGAGGATGCCGACAGACAGTCACTTGTCAAGAATATTGTGGGCTATGCGCATAACCGTAATATAAAGGTTCTTGCCGAGGGTATAGAAACAAGAGAACAGATGAATATTCTGCTTAGCCTTCAGGTAGACTTGCTTCAGGGCTTCTATCTCGCTAAGCCGAATGAGACCATTCTTGAAAATCTTGACGAAAAGATCAAAGAGGAGATCACTTCTTTCGATCCCAATGATATGTTCAGTGCAAATGTTGCTTTAAGAATGTAATACACAAAAACGCTGTATCAAGCCGATACAGCGTTTTTTTATGTTGGTAAAAAATATTGCCTTATCTGAAAGCATTCAGTTCTTCGTTATAGACATAGCCAATTTCTGCAAGTTTTTTTACTATGTACTCCTTATCCTCACCCATAGCGGCGCAAAGTTCATCGAGAGTAGGGTAGTTATCACGCAGTTGAGTATTTATATAGCTTAACAGCAGAAAACTGTCCTTTGGTAGACTCACAGCAATCCCTCCTCTGTAGCGGCGGTATAGAAAGTGCAGTAGGGCACCATTACCTGTGCAAAGCTTTTTGTGCCCGTGCCGCCGCAGATAAGTGCATCCTCAACGGCTTTTTTGCTCATGCCCGCAAGCACGGATGACGAAGTAGTGTGTATATACTCAAAAGTCGGCAGTCCCGCTTTAAGATATTTTTTATCGCCCGTCAGTTCATAAGCATAGGAAAGTGCTTCAAGGATTATGGGATTGTTTCCCAACCGTTTAAGGCTCGGGAGTTCCTTGTAATAGAAAAGCCCGTTGTCAAGTCTTGCATTTTCCAGAAGATCGTCTACTGCACGCAGCATCATTGCCTTTGTTTCGGATTTGGGGTCAAGTCTGTAATAGCGCATAAGACTGCACATTGCAATAGAGATCATAAATACAACGCGGATAGCCGAGTTATCGGTGTAGGGGGCGAGCCAAAGACCGTATTCGTCCTCCCATTCGTGGAAATGTCCGACTATCCAATCGCATTTTTCAAGCCATGATCTGTCGTTTGTTTCCTTGAAAAGCGCACAAAGCGAGCGCAAAGCCCAGCCCGTTTCACGCGCGTTTGCCTGACCGCTTTTTTGGAACACGGGCTGTTCGAGCAGTCTTTGGATATTATGTCCGATACCGACAGCAGTGTCAAAAAATTCTTTGTCGCCCGTCAGATGGTAACAATCCAGAAGACCTTCCACCCATTGGTGTGAGCAGGCTACTTTCTTCGCATCTATATGCCCCGCGCAATGCTCGTACTGGCCGCCCATAATAAGCGGGTCTTTGCTGTAGTGGCAGACATCCACGTCTATCTGATGTCTTGCGGCAACAAGCACATAGTCCATATACCGCCTTATGCCTGTGCGCGCATACATAAGCATACAAGCGTGCGGGAAATCGTATTCGTTGTTTGTCCATACAAGTCTGCCGCCGCCTCTGCCCTGTAAGGTGTAGCCTCCGTCGGGACAGTCGCCCCAGTTCAGCATACCATAGCAGCGGCCGTGTTCATCGGCTTTTTGCGTGATAAAAATTTCGTTTTTCGGGTTCCTGTTTTTGGTGAATACCTTTTCAAATACCTCCGCACGCTCAAATATCTCGGGTAAGATAGCGGGTCTTGAGGGCATCTGATACACCGTGCTGCGGTGGTTTATCTCCTGTTTGTCAAGGCTCGGATCATGCAGAAAAAACTGTATTTTCTGCTGTCTTGCCATGCCCGATTTTAAAACCATGTCGTTTGTCTTGGGTACAAGATAAATTTTAAGTCCGTTTTTTGATGCTTCGACAGCCTTTGGGAAGTTCTGCTGTGCCTGATATACGGCGGCACATAAGCCAAAATCGCTGTTTACGCAGTCGCCGAAAAATGTGCCGTAGAACACTTCGGGATTATGCTCGTTTGACTCGTATTGCAGGTACTGTGCATCTATTTCAAGGTAAACGGGTTCGTTATCGCTTTCTTTGTACTTTGTGCTGTAGTTTGAAGCGGCGGTCATAAATCTCTCCGCCTGCATATCAGCGGTTACATAAAGTTCTGATATATCTATATTTTCATCGGTGGTGTTTATTATGTTGCAGGCATAGTCAAACCACGACTTGTCCGCATAGAAAGTAAGTGTAAGTTTAATATCGGTACTTTTTTTGCCGTTAAAAATACTGCCGAACCCCTCAAAAACTGCACAGAGAGGACCGTTTTCCGCATTTTTCCATTCCTTTATAAGCAGATCCCACTCGCCGTCTTCGGTTTTTAAAACAGGAGCGGAAATGCTGACTGCCTTGCCTTCATATAAAAATTTGTCAAAAAGAGTATTTTTTTGCGTGGAAAGAGCGGCATCGAGAACTCCCGTATTTATTTTTATACCGTCCGCAATGCCTTGTACCGGAGACATGGCATTACCGTCAATGCCGCAGTGATAAAGTGCGGACTTGTTGGCGGGAATATCCGCAAGTGAACGTACAAACGCCCACTTTATACTGCCGTCATCCCAGTATGCCGTTGCCTTGGACTGTATCGGCATATCCTTGCCGTCCTTATCCAGTATATGTATCCTGCCGATATCTTTAAGTTCGCCTTTTTTTAGCGGGAAAGCAAGGGTATAGGGCTCTTTGTCAAGCGGTTTGGAATACACCTTTTCAAAATAAACATCAAACATAAGTACACCTCCGTAATTAACTCTTTGTTTAACTATATAATACAGCCAAAAAAAAGATAATTCAATAGATTTTTCAATAAAAATAGAATTACAATACAGATTTTTTGTCATAAGGCCGCCGATATTAAAAAACTTCGATTTTACCGTATTGACAACTTAAAAACAGTGTGATATTATAATGTTTGTTAATATTAACTAACCAAAGGAGAGGAAAAATGAAAACATCAAAAGTAACCCCTACAGATATAATTTTACCTATATTAAGTGCACTTTTGGCGCT
Organism: Bacillota bacterium; assembly: GCA_017460805.1. Taxonomy (GTDB): domain Bacteria; phylum Bacillota; class Clostridia; order Lachnospirales; family CAG-274; genus RGIG4310. The sequence continues at coordinate 29,992 of JAFUAF010000020.1, forward strand.
TGGCGCGGTATTTCTGTTCCATGCCTGTCCCGCAAAGGAGGACGGCAGCTTTATGTCATGCCATTGGGCGCAGGAGACGGTGTTTGGCCTGGGCTGCGTGATGACTGTTATTTCGGGTCTGCATGCGGGTGCCGATTCACGTAGGATGAAAACAGGCATCAGCCTTTCGATGATACCTGTCGAGATCTATACCGCCCTTGTTCCGGGATGCGTTGTCAAGCTTTGTGCTATGAAAAATATGCGCTGCCATACGGCTATGCGTCCCGCCGTTGTTATAATTTCGATTTTGCTTCTTATTACATCGGCCGTTGATATTTATATCGGCAGCAAACGGGAGGGCGGCAAAAATGAAGCTGATATTTAAAAACCTTATTAAAAGACCGGGCAGGACGGCGGCATTGCTGCTTTTGTCGGTTTTTCTGGCCTTTTCTGTTTTTGGCGGAACAATGACCGTGCTTAGTTTAAGGCGCGGCCTTGAAAGTCTTGAAGCAAGGCTTGGTGCAGATGTTATTGCCGTACCCGACAAGGCAAAGAACAAGCTTGAAGATATACTTTTGCAGGGTGTGCCTGGCTATTTTTATATGGATAAGGAAAATGTTGAAAAGATAGCACAGACCGAGGGAGTGGAGGCTGTTTCTCCGCAGTATTTTCTTGCATCGGTAAGTGCGGGCTGCTGTTCGGTGCCTGTACAGATCATAGGCTTTGAGCCGTCAACGGATTTTTCGGTGCAGCCGTGGATAAAGCAAAGTTACGGCAAAGAACTGCAAAATGACGAAGTCGTAGCGGGTGCAAATATAAATGCGGAAGTCGGCGAACATCTGCGTTTTTACGATCAAAGCGTTAAAGTGGCGGCTAAACTGGATAAAACGGGTACAGAACTTGATAATGCGGTCTATACAAATGCAGATACTTTGAAAGATCTTCTTGGTGCGGCTGTTGACAAAGGCCTTGTTGTGCTTGCAAAAAACGACCCCGATAAGCTTGTTTCTTCCGTGCTTATAAAGGTAAAGGACGGTTACAGCGCGGAGGACGTTGCAAGTGATATAAGCGTTAATATCCGCCATGTCAGCGCTGTAAATACAAAAAACATGGTATCGGGCATAGCGCGGAGTCTTTCGGGTATCTCCGATATGACAGGGCTGATGATAATTGCCGTCTGGATGCTGTCACTTATAGTTATGGCGATCGCATTTTCTATGATAATAAATGAAAGAAAACGTGAGTTTGCCGTTTTGCGTGTGATAGGCGCAACAAGGGGCAGACTGGCGGCAACTGTGCTTGGGGAAGCTTTTTTTATCGGACTTATCGGCGGTGCGATCGGTGTTCTTGCAGGTGCGCTGGCAGTATTTCCGTTTTCGGGTCTGATAGAAGCAAAACTTGGACTGCCGTATCTTACACCGTCATTCGGTGCATCAATGGGTGCCGCGGGTGCTGCTGTTCTGTCGTCGGTTATTGCGGGACCGCTCACATCGGCGCTTTCCGCGGTGCGTGTCAGCCGTATGGATACGGGTTTGATTTTAAGAGAGGGAAATTGATATGATACTTAAAGCAGAGGGAATGAGCAGGCGCTTTTTCCGCAAAAACGGCGGTGCAAACTTTTTTTATGCTGTGCAAAAGACTGATTTTACGCTTGAAGCAGGCAAATTGTGCGTAATAATGGGGCGCTCGGGCAGCGGCAAAAGTACTTTTTTGAATATGCTTGCAGGGCTGCTGGAACCGAGCGAAGGCAGGGTAATGCTTGATAATACCGATATTTATGCTATGGATGATAAGAGTCTGTCGCGGATGAGAAATAAAAACATAGGTGTTATTCCGCAGGGGCAGACCGCACTTTCGTCGCTCACGGTGCTTGAAAATGTTAAGCTTCCGTATCTTTTGTACAACAAGCCAAGCGAAAAGATAGATAAGTATGCCGCGGAACTGATCGAAACCGTAGGTATCTCGACTCTGGGCAATTCCTATCCAAATGAGCTTTCCGGCGGGGAGAACCGCAGACTTGCCATAGCGCGGGCATTGCTTATGCAGCCGGGGATATTGCTTGCCGATGAACCGACAGGCGATCTTGACGATGAAAATACGAAAAAGGTACTGGAACTTTTGAAAAATGCCGCCCAAAACGGCACGGCGGTGCTTCTTGTAACACATGAAAATGATGCGGCAAACTTTGCGGACAGTCTGTACAAAATGGACGGCGGAGTATTGTCACAAATAAAATAAAAACAAGCGGCGGCTTCGGGATAAAAGCCGCCGCTTTTGTGTTTGGATTATTTTTTTATTACGGCAACAGCGCAGGGCACTCTGCCGTTTATAAGTGTAAAATCGGCAGTAAAGCCGTTTTGGGCAAAAAAATCTTTATAGGCGGCGTAGGTAAACTGCTGTTTGAAATCTGCGCCTGCCTTGTTTATGGTATTGATGTAAAGGCCTGTTTTGCCGCTGTCGTCCTTGTTGATATAAGTCGGGATGATGACTTTTCCGTTGGTTTTGCAGACCCGCATAAGCTCGTTAAGTGCCGCTGACGGATCGTCAAGCAGATGTATAACATTTGCTGCTATCACCGCATCAAAAGTGTTGTCGGGGAATTTCAGCCTTGTAATGTCTGCGTGCCGAAATTTTATATTTTTTTGGCGGCGGCATTTTTTATGGGCTTTTTTAAGCATTGCCGAGGAAAAATCCGTTGCATATAACTGTTTGCAGTGTCCGGATATACGCTTTGTCAGCATACCTGTTCCGCAGGCACATTCAAGTACCCTGTCGGAGTATAAAAGCAGGGAATTTATATATTTTCCGAGAGCGTCATGTGTTTTTTTATTATAGAGCTCCGCAAAAATATCGTAAACGCCCGCTGTTCTATCCCAGAACGAGTTTTTTTGTTCGAGCTGTGTTGCTCTTGGAAGCGGCTTTTTGCTGTTTTCGAGGGTATCGCTTCGCTCGTCGTAGCCGTTGAACGGGGCTTTGGGGTCTGCGGGGCGCTGCCTGAAAAAAGAGTTGCAGTACTCGTCAACGTGTGCAAAGGCAAAATCAAAATCGTCCGTCCAGCCCGTATGTCCCGTTATCACTATGAGAGAACGGCCGCGGAGTTTGTTTTTCAGGGATAAAAGCGAACGCTTTGACAGGTCGTTGTCCTCGGCGAGAGTATTTATAAAACTGTAGCCGCCGTCGGCGCCAAGCCACAGCGAATCTCCCGTAAACAGGTACTTATCGTCAATAAGGTAGTTTGTATGTCCGCTTGTGTGTCCGGGGGTCAGAAAACATTCTATTTTTATATCGTCTATATAAAACACTTCGCCGTCCTTAAAAAGACGTTTTTGGTTGGGTATCGTGACCTGCGGCAGGGTATAAAGACCGTAAATGACTTTGCGCCGCTTTTCGCCCGTAAGATAGCGGTTTTCGGCTTCGCTGATGTAAAGAAGAGCATCTTTGAAAAGCCCGTCGCTGTCGCTTTCTGCCGCGCCTACATGGTCTGTGTCCTGGTGGGTGATAAGTATGTGTTTTATATCCTTTGGGTCAAGCCCGAGCCAACTCATTTTTTCTTTAAGGCGGGGATAGTTGTAGCCCGCATCTATCATTATGGTCGTGTTGTTTTTGGTGTAGAAAAAAATATTGGCTATGTATTCGCGCACACATTTTACATGCGAGTCGATGCTGCCCGTGTTAAGCGGCTTGAATATGCCTTTCCCGCTGTATAACAGCGGCATGACCGCCTGCTGGAATTTTGATGCTTGTTTTGACATGGTTTGCCTTCTTTCGGTTAGTTTGGTCTAACGATATTGTAACGCATTTATCAATGGTTGTCAATCGGTTTTTGGATATAAATAACGATTTATGTTTTTACATTATTCCCCAAAACGATTTTTTATGATAAAATACATTTGTAAGGGGTGAGAGTATGGGCAGGAAAAATTTGATTGTTTTGGTGTTGTGTATGGTGTTATCGGGGTGCCGCGCAGATATACCCAACAAGCCCAAAACTGCGGATGTATCATGGGTAACGACCGAATTGTCACGGCGGCACGGCTGTGATTTTGATGTAAGTCTGAAAAGCGGCAAAAACGGCGGGAACTGTGCGTTTTCGGTCTATGACAGGGACAATGACTTTTATTTTACGGAAGTGAGTTATACAAACAAGGTAAAGCCGTTTTCCGCATTTGGTGTGGAGGTTTATAAAAACGAAAGGTTTCTGTCCGATAATTGGTACACGGCAAAGATGTATAAGCAGGCGGCGGATAAGTATGACGGATGCGAGTACAGCGAGATGAATTTTACAATGCCGTATCAGACGGGCAGAGGAAATTTTGTGTCATACAGCGTGCTTGTAAACATAAACGGCAGGGAAGAGGTACAAGAGAGGCTTAAAACGATAACAGATATAGTAAAAGAACCCGAAATAAAATATTTGCGCATAAAACTGAATTACGGGGCTTTTGTGCATAGTGAGCCGTTGTTTTGTCTGTATGCGGAGCAGCCCGATCAATTTTCGGCGGATACGGGCGGGGAGAAGTGCTATTTCTTCTATAAAGATATGCAGGCCGGGGAGGGACTGACCGAGGACGAATTTTTGGCTTTAACAGCGGATGAGCTTGAAAAGATATATGCCGATTTGGATTGACCTAAACCGTTTTTTGTGATAAAATAAATTTGTAAGTACGATAAATTTCGGAAAGGAAGAACATATATGCACAAAATTTTTGCTTTTTTTGTCGCGGCCGTTCTGACAGTGCTTTTTTCTGTGTCGGTGTTTGCGGCGGAAATAAAGATAGAAAGTGCAAAGTACACCGGTGACGGTGCTGTTAAAGTAGCTTGTTCGCTGACGGACGGCGGTTCGGAACAGGAACTGACAGTTATTGCTTATGAGGCTGATACCGATTTGACAAATACGGAGGCGATAAAAGCCGAGTCCTACAAGGATATTATCCATATAGACCAGATAACGGCAGAGGTCAAGGACGGTATGCTTGAATTTGTCTTTGACCCCGCGGCATGGATAGACCGCGGCAAGACATACATTGTAAGTGTAGGCGGTGCCGGACTTAATATCGATAAAATGATAATTTCTGTCGATCCCGACGGGAAAATGACTTTTATAATCGGTGATACGGACGGCGATGACAAGGTAACGGCAGCCGATGCGGCTTATGTGCTGCAAAAGACTCTTATTGAAAGCATGGAACTGCCGATACAGTTAAGATCCGATGATTGGTTTAAATATGCGGATGTGGACGGCGACGGCAAACTTACCGCAGCCGATGCCGCACTTATACTGCAAAAAACACTTCTGGAAAGCTTTTCTTTTTCCGTACAATAATCAATAATTAAAGCCGCAGGTTCTGCGGCTTAATTTTTTTATTTATTTCATTTCTTCTGCAAGTTTGTCCATCATTTCAACATCCTTGTCCTTCATAACGGATTTGATGGAAACAACGGTCTCGGCTACGGTCACATTCTTCATGCCCTCGAATGCCTCTTTAAGCTTTTTTGCTGCCATAGGCGCCCAGCTTCCGTTTTCTATAAAACCAACTTTGCGGTTCTGATAATTTTTGCTCTTAAGGTGGTTTACAAAGGTCTCAACTATCGGGAAAAGACCTGCATCATAAGTAGCGGCGGCAATTATCATTCTGTTGTAGCGGAATGCATCCTCCACACACTCGTGAAGGTCGTCGCGGGAAAGATCTGCTACAGAAACTTTGTTATAGCCTTTTTCTTTGAGTATTTCAGCCATTTTTTCGGCAGCTGCCTTTGTATTGCCGTGGATAGAACCGTAAGCGACAAAAATGCCGTCTGTTTCGGGCTCATATTTTGACCATGTATCGTAAAGGCCGATATAATATCCCAGATCGTCATTGAGCACAGGACCGTGGAGCGGTGCGATGACCTTGATATCAAGGCCGCCTACCTTTTTAAGTACAGCCTGTACCTGTGCGCCGTATTTGCCTACGATATTGAAGTAGTAGCGTCTTGCTTCGCAAGCCCAGCCCTCTTCGTCGAAGCTGTCAATGGCGCCGAACTTGCCGAAACCGTCGGCGGAGAAAAGAACCTTGTCGGTCTTTTCGTAAGTCATCATAACTTCGGGCCAATGCACCATAGGCGCCATATAAAATTCAAGCTCGTGCTTGCCTAAAGAAAGCGTGTCCTTTTCCTTTACAACAAGTGAACGTGCGCTTATGTCCATATCAAAGAACTGCGGTATCATATTTTTTGTCTTGTCGTTGATAACAAGCACAGCCTCGGGATATTTTTCCGCAAAAGCCTGCAAGCTTGAAGCGTGGTCGGGCTCCATGTGCGAAACGATGATATAATCGGGCTTTTTGCCGTCAAGTGCAGTTTCAAGGTTTTTGAACCATTCGTCCTGCTTACGGCAGTCAACGCTGTCCATAACAGCTATTTTTTCATCCTTTATAAGATACGAGTTGTAGGAAACGCCAAGCGGCACTTCATACTGGCTTTCAAACAGGTCAATGTCCTTGTCGTCAACGCCTATGTAAATAATAGAATCCGATACAAATGTATTTTCCATGTTATATCCTCCGTTTTTTATTTGTATTCCAAAGCCTTTCTTACAGATGCAAGTTTAACACAAATACAGAAAAGCTCCATTGCCTGTTCCAGTTCGTCACAGGTGGGGTATGAGGGTGCAATACGGATATTGCTGTCGTCGGGGTCCTTGCCGTAGGGGTAGGTTGCGCCCGCATTTGTCAGCGACAGACCCGCTTCTTTGGCAAGTCTTACCGTTTCCTTTGCGCAGCCGTGCATTGTATTTACCGATACAAAGTAGCCGCCGAGGGGCTTTTTCCATTGCAGCATATCGCTGTCCTCAAACTCCTGATTAAGTGTCTCAAGCACGATATTGAATTTCGGGCGAAGCTCTTTTGCAAGTGCCGCCATATGGCTGAGCATACCGTCAACATCCTTGAAGAAATTGTACACTCTGAGCTGATTTATCTTGTCATAGCCGATAGTCTGACGGCCGAAATGCCTTTTTATTTCTCTTATGTACTCATCACCCGCCGCCACGAGCGCAACGCCCGAACCGGGGAAGGTAATTTTTGAAGTCGAGAAGAAATAGAGTATTCTGTCCTTTGTATGGAACTGACGGCAGGCATCAAAAATATTCATAAGCGATACCTGCTTGAATACATGGTGAACGCCGTATGCGTTATCCCAGAATATCTTGAAATCGGGTGCGGCGGTCTCCATAGCGGCAAGGCGCATAACAGTCTCGTCGCTGTAGCAGGTGCCGTCGGGGTTGGAGTAGAGCGGCACGCACATGATACCCTTTACCGCGGGGTCTTTTACCATGCTTTCGACCATGTCCATATCGGGACCGTCCTTTTTAAGCGGTACACATACCATCTCAAAACCGAATTCCTCGCAGATGGCAAAGTGTCGGTCATAGCCCGGTACGGGACAGAGTATCTTGACCTTGTCCAGCTTGCCCCAAGGGGTAGAGCCAAGACTGCCGAACATATAAAGTCTTGCCATAGCGTCGTAAATAAGGTTAAGACTTGAATTTCCGCCGATTATCATATTGTAGCACGGGATATCCAAAAGGTCGGAAAACAGACGCTTTACCTCGTCTATACCGTCAAGTATGCCGTAGTTTCGCGCATCTATGCCCTGCTCCGTGATGTAGTTTTCAAGCGGCGCGGTAAGGATACCGTTTGAAAGGTTAAGCTGGTCGCCCGAGGGCTTTCCGCGGGACATATCAAGTGTTATATTTCTGCTTTTAAAATCATTGTATTGGTCTGACAGCTTTTTTTCCATATCCGTAAGCTGCGCCTTTGAAAGAGAAGCAAGGGTCTTCATTGCATACACTCCTTAATTATGTACTGTTTTGCATTTCCACACAATCACGACTGCAAAAAATCATATATACTGATTATACCTTTTTTTATGCTGTTCTGTCAAGTGAATTGCTAAGATTTTATGAAAATATTTACGGGCAAAATTGCCGTTTTGCAAGTTAAAAAGTGTGTTCCTGCATATCAGGGTCATATCATCGTTTGACGACAAAAAAAGGAGACTGTCATCGAGAGACAGCCTCCTTGATTTATTATTATTTATCTGTTTTGTTGTTGCCTTTTACGCCAACTTCAAAATTCATTTTGCTGAGAGCATCTCTCATTGCTGTGTCTGCAATGCGGTTTTGCATATTATAGTAGTCCATAGCACCGATATTGCCGCTTTTTAAAGCCTCTGCAAGTGCTAACGGAACCTGTGCCTCCGCTTCTACTACCTTTGCGCGCATCTCCTGAACGAGTGCCTTTCTTTCCTGCTCGGTAGCGATAGCCAATGCACGTCTTTCCTCTGCCTTAGCCTGTGCGATCTGTTTGTCGGCTTCTGCCTGCTCGATCTGAAGATGAGCACCGATATTTCTGCCTATATCAATATCTGCTATATCAATAGAAAGAATTTCAAAAGCAGTACCGCTGTCAAGACCCTTTGTAAGTACACATTGCGAGATACTGTCGGGGTTTTCGAGCACGCTCTTGTGAGAGTCGGACGAACCAACAGTTGTTACGATACCTTCGCCTACACGGGCGATGATAGTTTCCTCACCTGCACCGCCGACAAGACGGGCGATGTTTGTTCTTACGGTAACTCTTGCGATAACCTTTACCTCGATACCGTCTTTGGCAACAGCCGATATCCAAGGTGTTTCAATGATCTTGGGTGTAACGCTCATTCTTACGGCTTCAAACACATTACGGCCCGCAAGGTCGATAGCTGCTGCACGCTCGAATGAAAGTTCAAGGTTTGCGCGGTGTGCTGCGATAAGAGCATCCACAACGCTGTCAACACGGCCGCCCGAAAGCAGGTGGCTTTCAAGCTGGTTAATGTTAAGTGCAAGACCCGCTTTTGTACCTTTTATCATGGGGTGGATTATTCTTTCGGGTCGTACACGTCTTAAACGCATACCGAAAAGTGAAAATACACTTACGTTAACGCCCGAAGCAAGCGCTGTTATCCACAGCCCAAGCGGTACAAAATTCAAAAATACGCTTATAATTATAATAACTACAACTATAACAATAATTGCAAACGGCATTTATATCATCCTCCTTTTTATTCTGCCTTTTTGACATAAAGATTGTTTGCGTAAACCTTGTATGCAACTACCTTCTCGCCCGCGGGGATAAAATCGCCGTCACAGTATGCTTCTGTTACCGTGCCGCCAAAATCCACCTTGCCGTGCGGTTTAAGCGGTGTTTTAACAACGCCGTCCGAACCGACAAGACCGTTTAGCACGTTTTGTTCCTCGCCGTCGGTGTCAAGGGTGTCTTTTAATACAAGTTTGCCGTAAACGCCGAATTTTTTGGCTGCCTCGATCGCAATATAGCCTATCGCCGCAAGTATCACCAGACCCGATACGACAATCATAATACCGTTTTCCATTGTGGTCACCGTAATAACGGCGGCTATCGCCACAGAAAACAGACCCATGATGCCGAATACGCCAAAGCCCGGTATAAATATCTCTGTCAGCAGAAAGACTATACCAAGTATCAGCAGCCCTAATGCTGCATAAGCCATAATATTCCCCCTTGTTGCCGCATTATTTTTACAAATTCAGTATATCATATTTATACAAGGCTGTCTATTAAATTTTTGTTAACTTTTTAAGACAAAATAAATACAAAAATGCGGACTGCAAAACACAGCCCGCATAAGTTCTATTTTTCTTTCGGTCTGAACACCATTGCCATAAAAAACGCCGATACTATCGCGGCGGCAATACCCGCAGCGCCCGCTTTCAGGCCGCCTGTGAGTATACCCATTGCGCCCATGGTGTCTATATCCTCTTTTACGCCCCTTGCAAGCAGATTGCCAAAGCCGGGCAAAGGCACAGCCGCACCCGCGCCCGCAAAGTCTATCAGTCTGTCATAAACGCCAATACCGCCTAAAATACAGCCTGCCACAACAAACAGCACCAATATCCTTGCGGAAGTCAGTTTTGTTTTGTCAAGCAGTATCTGACCGATAACGCAGATAAGGCCGCCGACCGCAAAGGCTCTTATATAGTCCATTTTATCACCTCATTTTCAACAGATACCGCAAAAGCCGTACCCAAAATGTTTTCGCCCTGCTGCACGCTTACCGTACTCATAAGCGCACCCGTAGGCACAAGCAGCATACGCTTTATGCTGCTGTTTTTAAGCTTCCTGTAAAACAGCGCGGAAAATACCGCCGCCGAGCACGCACAGCCGCTGCCGCCCGCATGAGTATCCTGTGACTTATTGTCAAATATCTCCATGCCGCAGTCGGTATGATTTTTTTCGATGTTGATGCCGTCTTTTTCAAGCAGCTGCAATAAAAGCTCCGTGCCGACCCTACCCAGATCGCCCGTTGCAATAACATCATAATACCCCGCGCTCCTGCCCGTATCCTCAAGATGCGCTTTTATACAAGCTGCCGCCGCAGGTGCCATAGCCGCGCCCATATTATTTGCATCGTTTATGCCGTAGTCTGTTATTTTGCCCGCGGTAAACGACGTTATATACGGCCCGTCACCTTTGCCGAGCATAGCCGCGCCCGCACCCGTTACGGTATAGGTCGCAGTCGGCGGACGCTGATTACCAAGCTCCGCGGGAAAGCGAAACTGTCTTTCCGCGGAATAAAAATGGCTTGAAGCCGCCGCGGCTGCGTATCTCGCCGCACCGCTGTCCACTGTCATTGCACCCAAAGCAAGAGCCTCGCCAAAGGTAGAGCAAGCGCCGAAAATGCCGAACAGCGGTATATTCAAATCTTTTACGCCGTAAGTCGTACCGCAGCATTGATTTTGCAGGTCGCCCGCAAAAATAAAATCGGGACTTACACCGCTTTTTTTGAACAATGCCGACAAATTGTCACGCACTAACGCACTTTCGGCAGCTTCCCAGCTTTTTTCACCCGCCATATTGTCTTCAAGCACCCTGTCAAAAAGCTTTCCCAGCGGACCTTCACCCTCTTTTGTACCGACTGCCGAAGCCGTTTCCAGGATCGAAACAGGGGTCGAAAACACCACCGTTTCATTGCCTTTATGCGCCGACATTTCATCACCTGCCCGCGAAGTAGTAGACCATGCCGACGATTATTGAAGTCAGCACGCCGTACAGGATGACGGGGCCTGCGATAATGAAAATTTTAGCGCCGAGGCCCAGTACATAGCCTTCTTTTTTGAATTCCACAGCGGGTGAAGTAACGCTGTTTGAAAAGCCCGTGATGGGCACGATAGAGCCTGCGCCCGCGAACTTGCCTATCTTGCTGTACAGACCGAGACCCGTCAGCAGGGATGCCGCGGCAATAAGCACTACCGAAGTAAAGGTCGCCGCCGACCTTTCGTCAAAACCGTAACCCACGGCAAAGTTGGTGAGCATCTGACCTATCATACAGATAAGACCGCCCACCGCAAACGCCCTTATGCAGTCCTTTAAAAGCGGACTGTCGGGCGATGCCTTTTTGACCATGCTGTCATAAGTTTCCTCATTCATATTGACCCTCCTTTTTTAACAAGAATTACAGTATTCTGCCAAATTGGAATTTAGCGACGATTTTTTTGCAGGGGCGCTGCCCCTGCACCCCGCCCACTTTTCAAAAAAGTGGGTCCAAACATATTACGCGAATAAGGATTAACTAAATTTGCAGTCATACTCCGCGGCTGGATTTAAGTGCTGCAAATGTACATTTGCAGCGGGTTTCAGCTACGCCGCGGTGTTAATGTTTGAATTGAATATAAATATATTCGCGAATATGTTTTCCCTCGCTTTTCTAAAAAGCGAGCAGGGGTGCAGGGGGCAGCGCCCCCGCATTTCGCCAGATAGTCAAATTCCAATTTGCTTCATACTCAAATAAAAAATCCGGGGACAAAAAAATACAGCAGCGAGCCTATCAGCTTGCCGGCAGCCAAAGCCGTAATAAAATATTTAAGTCCCCGTTTTAAGCCGCTGCGGCGCGTAAGCACGGGTATCACATCCAACACCTCCGCAAGCGACACCGCAAGACAGCCGTAAAATATCCCCACCGCCAGCATAAGCAGTACAACGGCAAAGCTCCCTATCGGCAGCCGCCAGTCAAACATCAGGGTACTTGCCCCGAAAATACCGCCTATGATTATACCCTCCTCATACAGCATTATAAATGCGGATGTACCCGTCTTCTGCGCAACACGCGGCACAACACCGATGATCGCGATAAACGCAAAGACTGCACCCGCCGTGACCATACCGCCGCCCAGTCCCATAAGTATAAATAAGAGCTTAGCCGCCATTTGTATTTTTCTCCTCGTTAAGCGTGTCTATTTGGTTGTCCGTTACCTGCTGCTCGTAAACGGACATCTCGACCTCAATGGGCGTCGGGTCTTTTGTCAGTTTTTTACCCGAAAAATGATTGAAAAACACTATTATCCCCACCGCAAGGCCTATAGAATACGGCAGATGGATAACAGCGGGGTTTTTGGCGTGTTCACCGAAAAATATATAATAGTAGTTTTCAAACACCTTGGACATCTGCGCATCGGAATGGAAACTCATTATCGCCGTCGCCGAGCCCGCCGCAAGCATTATTGTCACCGCCGCCGCTTTTATAAAAGTCCACAGGCGGTTTTCTTTCTCCTGCGGATCCTTGTACTCCACAACGGTATCCGTTTCGCCTACATTCACGACTGTTGCGCCGGGGAACGCGCGGTTTATCTTTTCTATTATATCCATAACGGAAATAAGCCTGCTGCCTCCGTTCATTTCGGTAAGTTTAAGGCTTTTCACCCGCTCCGCCGCACCGTCGGCAAAGACCTCCGCTATATCACCGATACGCACAGTTCCCGACATAGCCGCCTTTTTAACGGGTTTTATATAGATATCCATTTTTCATCCCCCTAAACAAAAACGCTGTTTTCCCATTCCTCGTCGGCTGCTGTGCCTGTCATGGCTATCGCACCCGCTATCAGCGCCGCAAGCATAAACAGTAAAAACATTTTCCTGCGCATTTTTATCCCCTCTTTTCAAAAAACATTTTCCTGCAATTATCTTTTCCGTGCACAAAAGATTTATACTTGCAAAAAATTACAAAAAAAACAGCGCCCGTTTAAGGCACTGTTTTGTGTTTTTATTGCGGTTTGTTCGCGTGACCGTAACCGAATTTTCGGATATGCCGCATTACTTATGTCGGGCTGTGTTCTTCAACTTAACGATGTGTTGGAAAACTATGACGCATCATTATGGTTAATGCCCACTATGTCGGGCTGTGTTCTTCAACCCTTGCTTTTGAAGGGCCGTATTTATGCGGGCTGCGAGAGGCGTTTGCGGCGCAAAAGTTTATTTTGTCCGAAACTTATTGAAAAATGAGTTTTTAACATTTTTACATTCGTAAAACCCGCTTATTGAGCAGCTTATAAGTTATGCGGCTCAAAATGTGTTTTGTACTTATTATAGTATGTTATTTATTTCTTATCCTTGTCCCATGTTCTTTCTCCGATTATAAATCTCGGTCTTGCCTTGGTCTCAAGATAAATTTTGCCTATATATTCGCCTATAACACCGATAGAAAGCATCTGTACGCCGCTTAAAAAGCAGACTATACAAGTGGTCGATGTCCAACCCGGAACGGTCGTGCCGCAAAAATGCGTTATTATCGACCAGATAATGCCGATAAAGCTTATTATCATTATAAAAATACCGAGCGAAGTTATCGTCCTTATCGGTTTTACGGACAGGCTTGTAATGCCGTCAAAAGCAAGCGCAAGCATCTTTTTAAGCGGATAATGGCTTTCGCCCGCTATACGTTCATGGCGCTCATAGTAAACTGCCGTCGAGGAAAAGCCCACAAGCGGCACCATACCGCGCAGGAAAAGATTTACCTCTTTAAATTCGGCAAATTCTTTTAAAAATCTGCTGCTTAAAAGTCTGTAGTCCGCATGGTTGAACACCACGTCACAGCCCATGGAATTAAGCAGCTTGTAAAAACTTTCCGCCGTAAAGCGCTTGAAAAACGTGTCTGTTTCGCGGCTGCTGCGCACACCGTAAACAACATCATTGCCGTTTAAGTATGCATCGACCATCTCGTCCATGGCGTTTATATCGTCCTGGCCGTCACAGTCAATGGAAATTGTGATGTCGCACATATCCTTTGCTTCCATAAGTCCGCCAAGAAGTGCATTCTGATGTCCTCGGTTGCGGCTTAAAGAAACACCCTTGTAGTATTTGTTTTCGGAAGCAAGCTTTTTGATTATCTCCCAGGTTTTGTCCTTTGAGCCGTCATTTACAAACATAACACGGCTGTCATCGCTTATTTTGCCTTTTTTGATAAGACTTTCTATTTTTTCAAGGAACATTTTGCATGTGATCGGCAAAACTTCCTCCTCGTTATAGCAGGGTATAACTATGTATAATACGGGGGTCTGCATACTATCCCCTCCTTTGTTTTTTATTTTGCAGCTATAACTTCAACTTCTGCAAGTACATTTTTGGGCAGGCTTTTTACAGCTACGCAGGAACGCGCGGGCTTTGTTGTAAAATACTTGCCGTAAACCTCGTTAAAAACGGTAAAATCGCCCATATCGGCAAGGAAGCAGGTCGTCTTTACGGCATTTTCAAAACCGAGACCCGCCTCTTTAAGTATAGCGCCAAGGTTTTTCATTATCTGCTCTGTCTGACCTTTTATATCCTTTGCTTCAACGCTGCCCGTTTCGGGGTCGATGGCTATCTGACCCGAGGTAAAAACAAAGCCGTTTACCTCGATAGCCTGTGAATATGGGCCTATTGCTGCGGGTGCGTTGTCTGTGTGTAATGTTTTCATGTTATTCTCTCCTTATATTTTATTCGACTAATTTATAGCCGTTTTGTACCAGTTTGTTCTTTATCTCGGCTACGTGCTCATGATTTCTTGTTTCCATGGAAATACGCAGGTAGCAGGCATTTATGTCGATATTTACATCCGCCCTGTCATGGTTGATGCTTACGACATTTGCGCCGAGTTTTGATATAATGCGCGATACACTTTCAAGCTGACCGGGCTTGTCCTGCAGTTCTATCACAAGTTCCGCCAGTCTGCCCGCCTTTTGCAGGCCGCGGTTTATCACTCTTGAAAGTATGGTAACGTCGATATTTCCGCCCGATACCAGGCAAACAACTTTCTTGCCCTTTATATCCACCTTGTCAAACAGCGCCGCCGCAACGGAAACAGCGCCCGCGCCCTCGGCAATAAGTTTCTGCTGTTCTATAAGGGATAAAATAGCGGTCGAGACCTCGTCGTCCGTAACGGTCACTATCTCGTCAACGTATTTCTCGCAAAGTTCGTAGGTATTGTCGCCGGGGGTCTTTACGGCGATACCGTCTGCGATAGTATGCACGGACGGCAAAGTCGTTATTTCGTGGTCGTGTATGGATTTTACCATAGACGGTGCGCCCGCCGCCTGAACACCGTATACCTTGATATTGGGGTTAAGCGTTTTTATCGCAAAGGCAACGCCGCTTATCAGACCGCCGCCGCCAACGGGAACGATGACCGCATCCACCTTTGGAAGTGCATCCAGTATTTCAAGGCCTATCGTTCCCTGACCCGCAATGACCATATCGTCATTGAACGGGTGGATAAATGTCATACCGCTTTGTTTTTGTATCTCTATGGCCTTGTTGTAGGCATCGTCATATGCGCCCTCGACAAGCTGTACCTCCGCACCGTAGCTTTTGGTCGCCTCTACCTTGGAGATAGGTGCGCCGTCGGGAATACAAATAAGGGAATTGATGCCGTTTTTTGCCGCCGCAAGCGCCACGCCCTGTGCATGGTTGCCCGCCGAACAAGCAATAACACCTTTCGCCTTTTCCTCTGCCGTCAGCTGTGATATCTTATAGTATGCACCTCTGACCTTGAACGAGCCTGTTACCTGTAAGTTTTCCGTTTTTAAATATATCTCGCAGTCGTTTTTGAGATTGGGGGCTTTGATAAGGTCTGTCGGCCTTATAACGTCCTTTAAAACATACTGTGCATGATATACCTTGTCTAATGTTAACATAGTTTCTCCTTATTTTGCCAAAGCATCAAGCTTTGCTTTTTGTGTTTTTGCTTCGGTAAGAAGCGCCGAATAATCGGTTTGCGTTCTTGCACGCAAAAGCTCGGTAATTTCGCTTATGGGCGTAAGAACAGGGGTGATGAAAATGTTTGCGTACATACCCTTTAAAGCGTGGGCGGTATCAAAAGCCGAATACGGCTTACCCGCATTTATCCGCTGCTTCGGTGTGCCTATCCGGTTTCGGCACATCTATAATTTAATTATACCACTACAAAACAGATATTTCAACAAAAGATTATTTTTTTGAAATACCTGTTTAAAACATATCGGAAACAGCCGTGTGCCTTCTGATTATTATTTTATTCTTACGAAATAACAATTTCATTGATTTTTTTGTAAAAATGGTTTATACTTAGTATAATGCGAATTTATACAAAAATGGTGGTATTTATGGACGAATTGACTATATCGGGCAGTGTGGAAAATATAATATATACAAATTCCGAAAACGGGTATACTGTACTCAACCTCCTTTTGGACGATGAAAAGGAGGATGTTTTTGTGTGCTGTGTCGGCTATCTTCCCGATATTGTCATGGGCGAGAGCCTGACAGTTGTCGGCCGCCGCGTTCGGCATCCGTCCTACGGCGACCAGCTGGAGGTCATTTCCTACAAAAAAAGCCTGCCCGTGACCGAAAAGGCGATAGAGCGCTATCTTTCAAGCGGTATCGTCAAGGGCATAGGCAAGCGCATGGCAAAAAAAATAGTCGATAAATTCGGCCGCGATACCCTTATGATAATAGACACAGAGCCGCATAAACTGGCGGATATAAAGGGCATAAGCATGACCAAGGCGCAGGAGATAGGCGCTGTTTTCCGTGAACAGGGCGAGCTGACCCGTGCGGTCATGTTCCTGCAGGAATACGGCGTTTCGGTCAATTTTGCCGCCAAGATATTCAAAAAATACAAGGACACCACAATAGCCGTGGTACAGAAAAACCCCTATACTCTCGCGGACGAAATTTGGGGCATAGGCTTTAAAACGGCGGACAATATCGCAAAAAAAATGGGCATAGAGCCTGACTCCGCCTACCGCATACAGGCGGGTATAAAATATATGCTTAATTATGCGGCATCATCGGGGCATACCTATCTGCCCGAAAGCGAGCTGACCTACCGTGTTGCCGAGCTTCTGGAAACGGCGGCGGATAATGTAAAGCAAAACTTGATGTCCATGCACGTAGCAAGCGAGATATGGATAGAAAACTCCGAAGAGCGCCGTATCTACCTTAATTTTTATTACTATGCGGAAAGTTATATCGCAAAGCGCCTTACGGAAATGGCGGCCATGCACACTTCGGATGATAAATTTGTTGATATGGAGATACGCAATATCGAACTTTGCGACAACATAAAATTTGCCGAGGGTCAGCTTAAAGCCATACGCGCGGCAATGACCGAGGGTGTTTTTGTTATCACGGGCGGCCCCGGCACGGGTAAAACGACCATAATCAACGCCATTATCAGAATACTTGAACAGCAGCAGACCGTGATAGAGCTTGCCGCACCCACGGGCAAGGCATCAAAGCGCATGAGCGAGGCAACGGGTCACGAGGCGCGCACCATACACCGCCTTTTGGGCACACAGGCGCTTGACGAAAACAGCCTGCATCAGCGTTTTACGCATAACGAGGAAGACCCGATAGACGCGGACTGCATAATCATAGACGAGGTATCTATGGTGGATGTGCCGCTTATGTACTATCTTTTAAAGGCTGTTGCGGCGGGTACAAGACTTATTCTTGTGGGCGATGCCGACCAGCTGCCGAGTGTGGGCGCGGGCAACGTGCTGCACGATATAATCTCCTCGGGACAGATAGCCTGCGCTTCGCTTAACGAGATATTCCGCCAGGCGAGCCAAAGCGCCATAGTAACCAATGCGCATAAGATAAACCGCGGCGAATACCCCGATTTTGACGATACTTCAAAGGATTTTTTCTTTATGAAACGCTCAAATTCGGAGCAGCTTTTGAATACGCTTGCAGGCCTTGTTTCGGAGCGTCTGCCGAAATATCTCGACTGCGAGCCCTATGATATAAAAGTGCTTGCCCCCATGCGAAAAACGCCGATAGGTGTGCAAAATCTGAATGTGATGTTACAGTCCATACTTAACCCGCCTGCCCCCGGAAAGGCCGAAAAGGAATTCCGCGGCACGATATTCCGCGAGGGCGACAGGGTAATGCAGATAAAAAACGACTATGATATAGAATGGTATGCCGTTGATTCGACGGGACGCACGGTAGATGACGGCACGGGCGTTTTTAACGGCGACGAGGGTGTTATAAGCATTATCGACAATGCAAATAAGGCCGTTGAGGTGATATATGACGACTGCCGCCATGTGGCTTATGATTTTACCAACCTTGACGAACTGGAGCTGTCCTATGCCGTTACCATACACAAAAGCCAGGGCAGCGAGTACAAAGCGGTCGTTATGCCGCTTTTGGGCGGACCCGAAGTGCTTATGACAAGAAACCTGCTCTATACGGGCGTAACGCGTGCAAAACAGCTTGCCGTGCTGATAGGCAGCAGGGAAAGCATCTGCCGTATGGTCGATAATAATTTGCAGGTGCAGCGCTATACGGGACTTGCGCTCAGACTGAATGAGTTTGCGGCTTTAAGGAACGGTAAACAGGAACAGTAAATAAATTTTGTTCTTGCCGCATACAATTTATACGGGAGTGATAGAATGGAAGACGAAAACAAGACAACGGAAAATAAAATAACGGTCAAAGAGGCAAAAAAACTTTGTTTATCGGCTTTTACAACGGGTTTTCTGCTTGCTGTGCTGATAACTATGCTTGCTTTTTTGGCTCCCGATCTATACACGCGTTTTGTAAAGCACAAAATACCGCCGAGGGCAAAAATGACAATGATATACAATATCATGAAAAAATACTACATAGACGATATCGACAAAGACGAGATGTATGAGGGTATGTATACGGGTATGGCGGCAATGCCCACCGATGTTTACAGCTACTACATGAGCGCGGAGGAAGCCCGCAAATACAACGAGCGCACGGACGGCAATTATGTCGGAATAGGTGTGCAGATACAGGGCGACACCAAAACCAAGGAGTTGGAGATCGTTGATGTATACAAGGCCTCCCCTGCCTATGAAGCGGGCATCAAAGAGGGCGATATTTTAAAAAGCGTGTCGGGCGTGGCTGTCGGTGCCGAAAATATGGATGAAGCCGTGGAAATGGTAAGAGGTCCCGAAAACACTTCGGTCGATATGGTAATTTACCGTCCCGATGAGGACAGGGATATTGATGTGACCTGTTTCCGCAAACAGGTGGATATGCCTACCGTTTACGGCAGGATGCTCGACGGCAAAACGGGATATATACAAATAACGGGCTTTGAGGGCGTTACCCCCGAACAGTTTAGTAATGTGCTTGACGAGCTTACAAAAGCGGGCATGGTAAAACTGGTCGTGGATGTGCGCAACAACCCCGGAGGACTTTTGTATTCCATTTCGGCTGTGGCGGATAACCTGCTGCCAAAGGGTACGCTGACATACACCGAGGACAAATACGGCAAGCGTGATTATGTCTATACCGACGATACATATATGGATATACCGATGGTAGTTTTGTGCAACGAGTACTCGGCTTCCGCGGCAGAACTTTTTACGGGTGCCGTAAAGGATATGGGCAGAGGAAAGATAATCGGCAAGACCACTTACGGCAAGGGTATAGTGCAGACCCCGTTTACGCTTGCCGACGGCAGTATAGTAAAGCTGACCACCTCAAAATACTACACCCCGAGCGGTGTTTGTATCCAAGGTGTAGGCATAGAGCCGGATTATGATGTGGATCAGGCGGAGGATTACGAGATGCCCGACCTGGACGAAGACGAGGCTATGCCCGATGTTATAAACGACCTTCAGCTGAAAAAGGCTTTGGAGGTGCTTAACGATGAGACCGCAAAATGAGATATATACCGCCAATATCTACTATCGTGAGATATTTGGAAAAAAGCTTGTAAAACTTTCCGTGGACGGCGGTTTTACCTGTCCCGTGCGTGACGGCAGAATAAGCAGTGAGGGCTGTATTTTTTGCAGCGGACTGGGCAGCGGAGATTTTGCCGCAAGGGGCGGCGGTATAAAAGAACAGATAACAGAAGCCAAGGCAAGACTAAGCGAAAAATGGGGCAAGGCGGACTGTGAGTATATGGTCTATTTTCAGGCCTTTACAAACACATACGCACCTGTCGGGGTTTTGCGGGAAAAGTATTATGCCGCACTTGAAGCGGCGGATGCAAAGGCGTTATCTGTCGCTACCCGCCCCGACTGTCTCGGTGATGATGTATTGGAGTTATTGAAAGAGATCTCGCAAAAGTATTATGTTACGGTAGAACTTGGGTTGCAGACGAGTAACGAAAAAACTGCCGAATTTATCGGCAGGGGATATAAAAACGAAGTTTATCTTGATGCCGTAAAAAGGCTGAATGATGCGGGGATAGATGTTATAACGCATATTATCCTCGGGCTGCCCGATGAGAGCAAAGAGGATATGCGGCACAGTGTGGACTTTGCCGTGAAAGCGGGCACAAAGGGGCTTAAGTTACAGCTTTTGCATATTTTAAAAGGTACGCGGCTTGCGGAGATATATGAAAAGCAGCCGTTTCGGGTGTTTGAAAAGAACGAGTATATAAATTTTGTCTGTGATATACTGGAGAGCCTGCCAAAGGACATTGTTATCCACCGACTGACAGGCGATGCACCCAAAGACCTGATGATAGAACCGTGGTGGAGTCTGGACAAAAGAAGCGTGCTGAACGGGATAAATAAACAGCTGAAAAAACGCGGGTGATGAAAACAAAAAAGAGACAGGGGGACGGTTATATCTGTCTCAGCCGAGACAGTAGAACCGTCCCCGCTGTCTCTGTGATATACCGTAAAACCTGCCAAAGGATATAGTTATCCATAGACTGACAGGCGATGCCCCCAAGACCCGATGATAGAACCATGGTGGAGCTTGGACAAAAGAAGTGTGCTGAACGGGATACATAAACAGCTGAAAAAACGCGGGTCAAGAAAACAAAAAAGAGACAGGGGGACGGTTATATCTGTCTCCACCGAGACAGCAGAACCGTGGCGGAGCTTGGACAAAAGACAGGGGGACGGTTATATCTGTCTCCACTGAGACAGTAGAACCGTCCCCCTGTCTCAAAGAACCGTCCCCCTGCCCAAACCCAAACAAAAAATCATTGAAAAAAAGTATTGTATATGATAAGATAAACTATGAGAGTTTAGAAAGCTTGCTTTCTCAACTCGATCAGTTTAATATAAGAAAGCAAAAATGGGAGTGGAACGAATGAAAAAATTCAAACTGATATACAATCCCTATTCGGGTGACGGATTTTTTCGTGATAATTTAGATACTTTTATACGCTGTATGCAGAAATACGGTTACGAGGTCACACCGTTTTGCAGTTTTGAGGTAGGCGACATCGACAGCCACATAGCCGCTATGGACAAAAACTATGATGCCATAGGCGCGGCAGGCGGTGACGGCACGATAAACCTGGTCGTAAACGCCATGATGCGGCATAAACTGACGGACATCCCGCTTGCACTTATCCCCGCAGGCACGGCAAATGACTTCTGCTCGTTCCTTGGCATACCGAAAGACATTGAGGAATGCTGTGACGTGATAGGCAAAGGCAGGACGGAATACACCGACCTTGGCCTGATAAACAATGAAAAGTATTTTATCAATGTATGTGCGGGCGGGCTGTTCTCGGACGTTTCGCTTGAAATAGACAAGACGTTCAAAGACCTGTTCGGCAAGCTTGCTTACTATGCAAAGGGCATGGAGCAGCTTTCGGCCTTTGAGCCTATACCCATGCGTATCACCTCTTCCCACGGTATGTACGAGAACAATATAAACCTGTTTCTGGTGCTGAACTCGTCGGGAACGGGCGGTATAGAGGGTATCTCTCCGCACGCAAGCATAAACGACGGTATGCTTGATCTGGTGGCATTTGCCAATACCCCGTGGCACGAACTTCCGCCGCTCATTTTCGATTTTCTTAAAGGCGAACATCTGTTCAACGACAATGTTATCTTCTTTAAAGACAGTCATATCAAAATAGAAAACCTGTCGCCTGACAAAAGGTTTACCACTACCGATATAGACGGCGAACGCGGTCCGGAAATGCCCGTTGAAATAAAAACAGTGCCAAACGCGCTTAAAATATTTGTAAAATAAACACTATATACAATACGAAACAAAGGAGAAAATTATGGATTTTATTACCGAGATCTCAAAAATCATAGCTTCGGCGGCAGACCTGCCCGCGGAGGAAACGGCGGCAATGATAGAAGTTCCCGCCGACAACAAAAACGGCGACTTTGCTTTCCCTTGCTTCCGTCTTGCAAAGACTTTGAGAAAAGCACCCCCGCTTATCGCGCAGGACATAGCCTCAAAGATAGACAAGCCCGATTTTATAACCGATATACAGGTCGTAAATGCCTATATCAATTTTTATGTCAATAAGGAAGACACGGTAAAAAGCGTTGTTTCGGGCTATATCGAAAACGGCACGGATATATTTAAAAGCAGCCTTGGCGCGGGCAAAGTTATCTGTATCGACTATTCTTCGCCCAATATCGCAAAGCCGTTCCATGTTGGACATCTGCGCTCCACCGTTATCGGCAACGCGCTTAAAAACATATATACCGCCCTTGGCTACAAAGTTGTCGGCATCAATCACCTCGGTGACTGGGGCACACAGTTCGGCAAACTTATCGTTGCCTACAAAATGTGGGGCGACAAAGAGGCTGTCGAGCGTGACGATATTAAGGAATTGAGCAGAATTTATGTACAGTTCCACAAAGAAGCCGAGGAACACCCCGAACTTAATGACGAGGCGCGTTCATGGCTTGTTAAAATGCAGGAGGGCGACAAAGAGGCTCTTGAGCTGTGGAAGTGGTTCTGCGACATAAGCATGAAAGAATTCAACCGAATTTACGACCGCCTTGGCATTACTTTTGACAGCTATGCGGGCGAAAGTTTCTATAACGACAAAATGCAGGCCGCTGTGGACGAGATACGCGAAAAGGGGCTTCTTACCACAAGCGAGGGCGCACAGATAGTCGATCTTGAAAAGTACAATATGCCGCCCTGCCTTATTTTGAGAAGCGACGGCGGTACTCTTTACCCGACAAGAGATATTTCCGCGGCGCTTTACCGCAAAAATACTTACGATTTCTATAAATGCCTGTATATCACGGCACTTGACCAGAATTTACACTTTGCGCAGTGGTTCAAGGTACTGGAGCTTATGGGCTACGACTGGGCGGCTGACAGCCTTGTGCATATCCCGTTCGGCCTTGTAAGCCTTGGCGACGGCAAGTTAAGCACACGTCAGGGTCATGTAGTGCTTATGGAGGATATCCTTAATCAGGCAGTGGATAAGGCGCGCGCCATTATCGAAGAGAAGAACCCCGACCTTGAAAACAAGGACAAAGTGGCGGAAGATGTCGGTATCGGCGCTGTTATCTTTGACGATATGTTCAATTCAAGAATCAAAAATATCGTTTTCGACCTTGACAGAATGTTGAGTTTTGAGGGCGAAACGGGACCGTATGTGCAGTATACACACGCAAGAGCCTGCAATATCCTTAAACGTGCGGGCTTTGAAAAGCTTGAAAAGGATATCGACTACAGTCTTATTTCGGACGAGGCAAGCGTTGCGCTGTGCAAGGCTGTCGGCGATATGGCGGACAAGGTAAAGGAAGCCGCAGACAAGAACGAGCCGTATATCGTTTCGCGCCAGCTTATCGAGGTTTGCAAGCAGTTCAACCGTTTCTATAACGAGAACAATATCATGCAGAGCGATGACGAAACCAAAAAGGCAAGACTTGCTGTTGTTTGCGAAACACGCGACTGCATCAGATTCGGCCTTGGCCTGCTTGGCATAAATGCACCCGAGAGTATGTAAAAATAAAAAAATAAGGAGCTTTGAAGAAATAGCATCTTTCTTCAAAGCTCCTTTATTTGAATTCAGCTTTCGATATCTTCGAGCACACGCGCAAGGTTTTCTTTGCCGATTATTTCGGTGCCGAACAGCAGATCGCTTTCGTCTGCGGAAAGGCACGAGATCGGGGTGTTAGTCAGTTCTTTCAGGCCTCCGCCGTGTTTGTAGTAAACGGCAAGGTACCCGTTTTTTTCTCCTAAATAGTAGTGCTGTCGGCTGCTGCCGTCAAGTTTTTTGACAACAGTCAGTTTTTCTGGTGAAAAAGATGTTATTTCAAACCCGGGCATTTTCTCACGGGTCACGGTTTCGTCAAGGCCGACAAGGTAAGGCGGTATGGGTGCGAGTGCGGTCTCGGTTATGCCGTCGCCTTTGTAGTTGTAGATGTATTCTATTTGTGCGGCTTCGGTCAGGACAACGGGGGCGGCGGGAGTTATGGACGGCCGTGTTTCGGGCTCGTTGGCCTGCGGGCGGTAGGCAAAGTACCCGAGTGACAAAGCAAGAGTCATTGCCAATGCTGTGATAAGAAAGTAATGCTGTTTTTTCATGACGGTTCTCCTTTCGTGTGGGGGGTAAAATTGTTGTTTAGCGGCAAACGTATGCGGGGGCTCTGCCCCCTGCACCCCTGCCCACTTTTTAGAAAAGTGGGTCAAAACATATTACGCGAATAAATATCAATTAAATTTGAAGTTATTCTCCGCGGCTATATTTAAGTGCTGCAAATGCACGGCCATTGCCCCGCGTAGGGGTGCATTTGCAGCGGGTTTAGCTACGCCGCGGTGCGAGACAGGGGGACGGTTCTACTGTCCCGTAGGGGACAGATAGAACCGTCCCCCTGTCTCTTATAGTTATTGGCATGGGGCGGACTTATATCCTTTTGCCAGCAACTATTAAAGTTACTTATAAACAATGGCGCGCAAGCGCGTTATAGGGGTCGTTCGGTCATTACGGCGCGTAGCCGCGCAGGAATCGCATTGTACGGTCATTACCCCGCGCAGGGGCCGCTTCGCGGCTCAGCTCCCGGTCTACGGTCATTACCCCGCGTAGGGGCTGCGCTCCAACACACTTTTGCAAAAGCAAAAGTGTGTTAAATAAAAAAATCCTCTTTAAATCAGTTTTGCCCGATTTAAAGAGGATCATTCGTTTTTTTATAAAATATTTTTTATCGTACCGCCGCCGACCACGTTTTCGCCGTCATAGAGGACTGCGGCCTGGCCCTTTGTTATGGCGCGCTGGGGTTCGTCAAATTTTATATGCAGATCGCCGTTTTCTTCCTGCCATACCACAGCGGGCTGTTCCTTTTGATTATAGCGTATTTTGGCCTTTACCCTCATTGGCGCATCTATTCTGTCAACGGAGATAAGGTTCACATTGTCCGCAATAAGCTCGTCACGGAAAAGGTCACTGTTATCGCCAAGAGTGACGATATTGTTTTTTGTGTCTATATCGCAGACATACAGCGGTCTGTCAGCGGAAATGCCAAGACCTTTGCGCTGGCCTATGGTGTAGTTTATTATACCCTTGTGCTTTCCGAGAATTTTTCCGTCAAGGGTCACAAAATCCCCCTCGGGGTACGTCCTGCCCGTCTGACGCTCGATAAACTCTGCATAACAGCCGTCGGGCACAAAACAGATATCCTGGCTGTCATGCTTTTTTGCGTTGACAAAGCCGTTTTCCTCGGCTATCCTGCGTACTTCGGTCTTTTCAAGCTCCCCAAGCGGGAATATCGCGTGTGCAAGATGCTCCTGAGTCAGCATATATAAAACATAGCTTTGGTCTTTGGTATCGTCAACCGCTTTTTTTAGCAGATAACGTCCGTTTTCATACGCTGTGCGGACATAATGCCCCGTGACTATGTAATCCGCCCCCATTTCCTGCATACGCAAAAACATTTTGTCAAACTTCATATATCTGTTGCAGTCTATACACGGGTTTGGTGTGCGGCCGCACTCATATGCACGGATAAAGCGGTCTATGACTTCATCGTGAAATCTGTCTGTAAAATTGAAAACATAGTAGGGCATATCCAGCCTGTGAGCCACACTGCGCGCATCTGCCACATCATCAAGCGAACAGCACGTATTGGACTTCTTTTCTCCTATATCCTCGTTGTTGTATAATTTCATGGTAGCGCCTATGCACTCGAAACCACGCTGTTTCATCAAAAGCGCCGATACCGAACTGTCTACACCGCCGCTCATTGCTATTATAGCCTTTTTTGCCATGCGAAACCCTCCTTGTTTTTTTATTATATAACGTTGGTAAAAATAATGCAATACTTTTTACCATATAAAAAGACAGGATAAAAAGACAGGAAGTTTTGTGCGGCTTCCTGTCTTTGAAAAATCATAATTTAGTTGTTGTTTCGGTAACGGTTTCGGCAGAGGGCAGTGAAACGGCGGTTTGTGTTTCGGTCGTTTCAACGGGGATATCCGTGTCGATATCATCGCCCGCGTAAACACCCGTTTCCTCAAACCACGCATTGTGGTGTTCGCCGATAAGTATCACTCTTGCCGCATCGGCGGGATTGACGGTCAAAGTAAATTCGGGCTCGCTACTCTTTGGAATATAAAGCTCGTGATGCTTAAGACTGTCAAGAAATTTCTTTATATCCTCGGTATCATCGCCGACGTATGAATAATCCGCAGTATTAAGCCCCATTACCTTGTGTTTTAAAACACGAGGTGCGCTTTCATACTCCTCTTCCTCAAAAACGTCTTCATCGGGATCCTCATCAAAGTCATCATCGTCAAAATCTTCATCAAAATCATCTTCATAGTCATGCGCTTCGATACTTACCCCCGGTACGCTGATGCTTGCAGACTCTCTGCCGTCATAATCGTGAGCATCAATATTCACCAGACCCGCAATGCTGACATTTGCCGAGTCCTCATTTTTATAAGTCTCTTCGCAGAGATAAACTTCCCTTATCTCGTCAAATACTATATTACTGCCGTCGGGATATTTTGCGGTCATTTTCATTGTGCCCGCGGGAATGCTTTCATCTGTCACGATTTTGGCCGAATATCCGTCAACATACAGTTTTTTGCCCTCGGGCAAAACGTAATCCCGGCTTTGCTCGGCAGCCGCAGTATTGGTCTCTGCGGGTTTGAGAGTCGAAATCTCAAGTATCAGTACACCTATGCCCACACCGCATAAAATCAGTCCCACGGCAAAGGCCGCAAGCAGTTTTATAAAAGAATCACGCTTCATTTTTCTCTCTCCTTTCGCCGAAAACAAGTTTAAATACAAAAATCAGAAATGTTATTGTGCATACGTTTACGCCAAGACAGCCTATGCAAAGGCCTATAGCGGGGTAGCCCATAAATACCGCAGCTGCAAGGAAACCCTGTGCAAGTATAGTGCCTATCAGCATAAAAATACACGGCAGTATCGCAAATACCACACATATCTTGATTATAAAAACAAAAATATCGAATAATTTTGTGCTTACCGAAGTATCGTTCATTTTTTTCGCCTCCTTTTTGGGTGCGCCGTCTGTAACGTCAACTGTTTCGCCGCTGTCCGCGGGCTGTATATCCTTGGATATCTTGTTCGTGCCGTTTTGTATAAAATTATAAGCCGCGCTGAATACCAGTATAGCAAATATAATTATATACAAAAGCTTTATACTGCCCGGAACTATGCGGTCAAGCCCGAATATCGAGGGCAGTATGCCGCGGATCATCGAAGTCCCGAGATTTACTATCAGATATCCAAATACAAACAGCACAAACGCGCCGAGACAGAAGCCGAATATCTTTACAAGAAGTTTTATCAGTTCTTCGGGGCTGTTTGCCTTTACGGCATTATGCACCGCATCAAGGCCTTTGTTGAGTGTTTCGCCCGTTTTTTGTGCAAATTCGCTGTTCAGAGCCTTGCGTATCTTTTGTCCCGCTTCGGATTTTTTATCATAGGACGGGTCAATATTGTACGCCATAAGCGTTTCGTCTATTATAGTGCCGATATCGCCGAGAGTTCCGACCGCTTCTTCTTCGGTCATACCCTCGCTCATCTTCATTTCTATGTGCTGCGCGTAGTCCTGCTTTATGTCCTCGCGCTCTGTCTCGTTAAGTATGGACAGCCGCTTGTCAAGCAGTTCCATAAGTTCTGTTCCGGTCATATTATCATCCCTTTCGTGCATTTTCCCGTATGAATTTTTCAACTTTGGCATAGAATTCTTCCCACTCTGCCGTTAAAGTTTCGGTATATATCCTGCCCGCCTCCGTTAAGTGATAGTACTTTCTGGGCGGCCCCTCGGTGGACTCCTTTAAATATGTTTCAAAGTAGTGCTCGTTGGTAAGCCGCTTTAAAAGCGGATATATCGTGCCTTCGTTTACATCTATTACTTTCGATACCTCGCTGACAAGCTCGTAGCCGTACATATCGCGCCCCGTGACGGATATAAGCACTACCAGTTCCAGTATGCCTTTTTTAAACTGCGCGTTCATATACTCACTTCCTTGTATTTGTTATTTTCAAATACTATGTTACAACAACTACTGTATTTTGTCAAGTACTAATTTAAAAATAATAGTTTGATTTTTAACCCGGACAAGATATTACAAAAATGTTACAAAAATCTTTCAATTTCGGATATATTTTCTGCAATTTTTTTTGGCGGCGGGATATTGACAAAACGGCGATTTTATTAGACAATTATATATAGAGAAATATGTGCTTACGCGTTTTAAATAATCGTAAAATTGTAATATTTTATAGGGGAGAGAGAAATGGCTTACAAAATTCTGGTTGTCGATGATGAAAAACTTATCGTCAAAGGTATTCGTTTCAGTCTTGAAAAAGAGAATATGGAAGTAGATGTGGCTTATGACGGCGAGGAGGCGCTAAACCTTGCTTCGCAGAACGACTACAGCCTTATACTGCTTGATGTTATGCTTCCCAAGCTTGACGGACTTGAAGTCTGCCAAAGGATAAGGGAGTTTTCAAACGTGCCTATTATTATGGTAACGGCAAAGGGCGAGGATATGGACAAGATAATGGGGCTTGAATACGGTGCGGACGACTATATCACAAAGCCCTTTAACATACTGGAGCTTAAAGCGCGCATAAAGGCCATTTTAAGGCGAAGTGTTCGTACCGTGCCCGTTGCCGCGGAAAAACCGGGTACGATAAAAATACGCGATCTGGTGCTTGATCTGGATTCGCGCCGCTGCTTTATCAACAACAAAGAGAAAAACCTTACCGCCAAGGAATTTGATATGCTGGAGCTTTTTATGGAAAACCCCGGCAAGGTGTACAGCCGCGAAAACCTGCTCAATACTATATGGGGCATAGGCTACCCGGGCGATGCGCGTGCGGTGGATGTTCATGTGCGCCGCCTGCGTGAAAAAATAGAGGAAAAACCGAGCGAGCCGCAGTATATCCACACAAAGTGGGGGGTTGGTTACTATTTCAGCTAAATTTGGTATAAAGTGGTACCAAAGCCTTAAATTTATGCTTTTTGTGGCGGTGCTGCTTATAGGCATACTGCCTGTGTTGATATATTCGTCGGTCATTTCGGGCAATCTTCGCACATATTTTTCCGAGACCAGCGAAAAAGAAATGTTGTACGAGGCCAATAAGGTAGCCGTCAGCATACAAAAAAACAATTACCTTACGGACAGTAAAAAGCGCAGTCAGTTTATGGAAGAACTTGATCTGAAGAGCGTAGACGAGGGCTTTCGCATAATAGTTTGTGACAGTATGGGTGTTGCCGTTGCCGATACAAACCGTTCGGCAGTGGGGAAAATGATAGTGGTGCCCGAGGTGCTTGTTGCGCTTGACGGCAAGGATGATGCAAATTTAAGGGCGGACGAGGGCGTTATATATGCTTCTGCCTATATAGAAAACGAGCTTTCGCAAAAAATAGGAGTGGTATTGCTTGTTTCTTCATTTGACGAGGTAAACAACCTTTTTGACGAACTTAACCACAACTGGCTGATGGTAACGATAATCATTTCGGTCATACTTGTTTTTATGGCGTTTTTTATAACGCAGGCTATTTTTGTGCCGCTTAACAATATTTTTGAGACCATACAGCGCATATCGGGCGGTCAGCTTCACAACCGACTTGAAGTGCAGGGACATAACGAGCTCAGCCAGGTGGCGGATGCGATAAATGTCATGACTCAGCAGCTGGAGCACGTTGATGCCGCCAGAGCGGAATTTGTGTCAAACGTATCGCACGAGCTGAAAACACCTTTGAGCAGTATAAAAGTCCTTAGTGAATCCCTGCTTTTGCAGGAGGATATGCCCGTTGAGATGTACCGCGAGTTTATGCAGGATATAAACAGTGAAGTAGACAGAATGACAAATATCATAAACGATCTGCTTGCGCTTGTTAAACTGGATTACCGTGAGGACGGCATGCTCAATATTTCCGAGACCGATTTGAGCGATCTGGTCGTATCTATAGTAAAAAGGATAAACCCGCTTGCGGGCAAGAAAAATATATCGCTTTTCCTTGAAAACAACAAGGATGTGACAATAGAAGCGGATGAGACCAAATTGACGCTTGCCTTGTCAAATCTGGTCGAAAACGCTGTAAAATATACGCCCGAGGGCGGAGAAGTGACCGTTACCGTAGATGCGGATCACCAAAACGCATTCTTTACTGTAAAGGACACGGGCATCGGCATAAGTCCCGAGGAGCAGCCCAAGATATTCAACCGTTTTTACCGCGTGGATAAGACGCGCGACAGAGAAACGGGAGGCACGGGTCTTGGCCTTGCCATAACCCATTCTACGGTCATGATGCACAACGGCAGCATAAAAGTGGTAAGTGCCGAGGGCGAGGGTGCGACATTTATAGTACGTCTGCCTATCAAACATCAGGGGGTGCGTTCAAATGAAAACTAAAACGGTTTTTGCTGTGCTTCTTTGTGTTGTTTTAGCTGTTGTGGCGTTTATCTATCTTTTCAGCATCAACAGAGAACCCGGCGCAGACGGAATGACGGAAATAAACCTTTATTACAAATCGTTGTCAACAGGTGCGCTTGAGAGCGAAAAACGCAGGATAAAAGTGCCCGAAAACCGCTCGGAAGCAGTGCGCACGGTTTTTAATGAATATATGAACGGGCCCGTAAATACTGCTTTATCGCTGCCTGCCGATGAACTTAACAATTTTACGACCCTGACGTACCCCGTTGACAAAAACGAAAACATAGCCAAAATAAATTTTACCGACAGCTACAACAAGCTCAGCGAGTCGCAGAAACTGCTGTGCATATCGGGTATGGTCTATACCCTTACGGAGCTTGACTTCCTGCGGAATATTTATTTTTATGTAAACGACGAGCCTTTGGTCAATATGAACGGCGAGGCTGCGGAGCGATACAACCGCAACAATGTTGCCAACAACCCGAGTCTTGACCCCGAAAAGACCGACAGACAGCAGGTGGTACTCTACTTTACCGATGCAAAGCAGCGCAAACTTATACCCGAGGAGCGCAGCATCGAGATAAAGCAAAGTCAGACCACCGAATATCAGATAGTCGAGCAGATAATACAGGGGCCTTTGGGCAGCCGCCTTGTGCCCACCGTACCTGCGGACATCAAGATAAAGGACATAAAGACCGAAGAGGGCATTTGCTATGTAAACCTTTCGGCCGATTTTACCGCAAGGCACAATGTTTCCACAAGTGATGTGATAAGCATTTATTCTCTTGTAAATTCGCTTACACAGCTTGACAATGTAAGCAAAGTACAGTTCCTTGCGGAGGGCGAAAAGATAAACGAGATACGTTCGGGCATTGATCTGAGCAAGACCATCGAACGAGACGAAAGCCTTATAGAGAGTGAATAATTATGGGTGTATATCTTATAACGGGCGAGGAAAGGTTTCTTGTACAGCAGAAAGAGGCGGAGCTTAAAAATGCCGCCCTGCCTGATCTTTCGCTTGCCGACATGAACTACAGCTATTATAAGGAAAATTTTGATATTGCCATGCTTTTGAATGACTGTGATATGCCGCCTTTTATGGCGGAAAAACGCCTTATCTGCGTGCATGACAGCGGTCTGTTTGTAACGGGGCGAAAGGACGATACGACGGCTGTCGCAAAGTATATCGTAAATCTGCCCGACACAACCGTACTTATTTTTAACGAGACCGACACCCACGGAAACAATGCACTTTCAAAGGCTGTCAAAAAGTACGGCGAAGTATTTGACTTCAAGCGCATGAAGCCTTATGAGCTTGTAAACTATATCAAGAAAAAATGCCCCGTTAAAATTCCCGCGGAATATTTTGTGGCCTGTGTGGGCAATGATATGGAGCGGCTGAACGGCGAACTTGATAAACTGCTCACTTTTACAAAGGGCAAGGACATAACCGAAGCCGATATAGACGAAGCGTGCAGCAAAACGCCCGAGATGAATATTTTTAAAATGATGGATGCGATAGGCGGAAAAGATACAGCCGCCGCAATTTCAGTCTATAACAATATGCTTGCGGCAAAGGACAGCCCGTTCCGCGTGCTTAAAATGCTTGTAAGACAGCTTAAACTTATGCTGGAGTGCAAGTTTCTTTCGGAAAAGGGCATGGCACCCAAACAGATAGCCGATGAACTCGGACTGCTCGAAATGCACGCAAGAGGCTATCTGGAGCAGTCCCGTAATTTCAAAAAAGTCGATCTTTTTAACGGTCTGAACGCCTGCTACAAATGCGATAACGATATAAAAACAGGCCGCATAGATGACGAACTCGGCGTAGAACTTATTATATTAAGTCTTGGAAAATAAAAATATCCCCATTTACAATATGGGGAATTTTTGTTACAATAGAAATATATGTGAAAAATAATTACAAAGGAGATATATCAATGAATATCGAAACAAAATGTATTCAGTCGGGCTACAGCCCCGCGAACGGCGAATCGCGTGTTATTCCCATTATCCAGAGTACTACCTACAAGTACGAAAGCACACAGCACATGGGCGATCTGTTTGATCTGAAAGAGGACGGATATTTCTATACACGTCTTGCAAACCCCACCTGCGGCTTTGTTGAAGCCAAGATAGCAGACCTTGAGGGCGGTGTGGGTGCTATGCTCACAGCTGCGGGTCAGTCGGCTACACTTATCGCAATTATGAATATCTGCAAGGCGGGCGACCATGTTGTCAGCGCTGCGGCTATTTACGGCGGTACATTCAACCTGTTCAATGTAACACTCAAAAAATTCGGCATAGACTTTACTTTTGTAGATGCTTCCGCGCCTTACGAGGAACTTCAGAAGGCTATCAGACCAAATACAAAGGCGGTATTCGGCGAGTCCGTTTCAAATCCGTCTTTGGATGTGCTGGATTTTGAAAAATTTGCACGTCTTGCACACGAAAACGATATACCTTTTATAGTTGACAATACCTTCCCCACACCCATACTTTGCAGACCTATCGAGTATGGTGCGGATATCGTTGTACACTCTACTTCAAAGTACATGGACGGCCATGCCGTAGCACTTGGCGGCGTTATTGTGGACAGCGGCAATTTCAACTGGGCAAACGGCAAATTCCCCGAATTTACAGAGCCCGACGAAAGCTACCACGGCGTGGTTTATACCAAGAATTTCGGCAAGGCGGCTTATATCGTAAAGGCAAGGGCACAGCTTATGCGTGACCTGGGTGCTTCACCTGCTCCGCAGAACGCATTTTTACTTAACTTAGGCCTTGAAACGCTTCATCTGCGTATGGAAAGACATTGCCAAAACGCACTTGCTGTTGCAAAGTATCTTGAAAATCATCCCAAGGTATCATGGGTGAACTATCCCATGCTTGACAGCTCCAAGTACAAGCCGCTTGCGGACAAGTATTTCCCCAAGGGTGTATGCGGTGTTATCAGTTTTGGCGTAAAGGGCGGCAGAGAGGCTGCTGTCAAGGTAATGGACAGCCTTAAACTTGCGGCTATCGTATGCCACGTTGCGGATGCGCGCACAAGTGTGCTTCATCCCGCTTCATCCACACACAGACAGCTTACCGACAAACAGCTTGAAGAATGTGGTGTAACACCCGATCTTATCCGTCTTAGTGTTGGTATAGAAAATGTTGACGATATCATTGCCGATTTTGAGCAGGCTCTTGCTCAGGCCTGATGCCGATAACAAGTTCTCTTATCCCCATTATTGACATAAAAAGGCCGAACATTCTGCGCAGTATGCCGCCGCTTAACAGCATAGCGGCAAATGCGCCGATAATACAGCCCATAACTCCTGCTGCCGTCATTGGCGGCAGGATATTTTTTTCTATCCTTTTGTTTTTTATATGGTCGGTCAGTGCAATAACGGCTGTTGGTACAAAATATATCAGATTTATAACCTGCGCCTGCTTTTGCGGCATATTTAAAAACAAAGTCAGCACAGGTATGAGCACAGCCCCGCCGCCGAGACCCATACCGCCCGCTATGCCCGAAAACAGCGCGGCCGCAAATATTATCATCTGCTCACCCTTTCCCCGAAAACATACGTATACCGCCCAAAAGCATAAAAATTCCGAAAATTATATGAAGCGTGCGCCCTTTTATCTTTCCCAGCATTTTTGCGCCCGCAAAACCGCCGACAAGACCTCCAAGGCAGGCAAAAAGTGTTTCCTTTACGGGTATTTCAATGCCGTAAAAATATATTATCCCGCTGATCAGCGACAGCGGCAGTATAAGTGCTATTGCCGTTGCGTGTGCCTTATGCGCTTCTATTTTGCCGAATTTTTCCATAGCGGGGACCGCAAGTGTACCTCCGCCGCTGCCGAAAAGTCCGTTGCAGAGCCCCGAAAACAGCCCCGTTAATGCGGAAATAAAATTTTTCTTCATACATTCCACCCCTTTTTTATAAGTATTTGCTTTAAATTTGAAAAAAAAGCTTGAAATTTTTGGAAAATTAAAGTATAATTAAAATGTATTTGTAATACGCAAAAAAATAAAGGGGGAATAAAAAATGCCATTAGTAAACTATTTTGTAAGAGTGGTAAAAGACAATTATTTTAATTTTAACGGCCGCGACACAAGAAAACAGTACTGGATGTTTGTGCTTGCAAATGTTATAATAAGCTTTGTACTGAGCTTTGTGGCCGGACTTATCAGTTCGGATCTGGCAAGAGTTATATCGTCCATCTACAGTCTTGCTATTTTGTGTCCTTCGCTTGGCGCAGCGGCAAGAAGACTGCACGATACAGGCAAAAGCGGTTGGTTGCAGCTTATAGCGTTTATTCCGCTTGTAGGTGCTATAGTACTTATCGTATTTCTTGCTCAGCCCGGTCAGTCCGGCGATAATGTGTACGGCGAAGAGCCTTACGACGAATTTGAAGGTTCATCTGTCTGATTTAAAAACATGGAACTGTCGTTTTACGGCAGTTCTTTTTTTTGAAATTATTTAGCCGCAGCAACAAATAATTTGACATAACTGCTGTTTTAAGTTATAATATAAGTAATTATAATTTCAGCTTTACGCATGAGGAGGTACTTTATGGAGATACTTGACAGATATATTAACGAACTGCTTGAGAAGAGCACACCGCAGGCACCTATCTGGAATATAGAAAAGATACGCAGCGGAAAGCCGTCTACATGGAACTACATTGACGGCTGCATGATAAAAGCCGTGCTTGAACTTTATAACATAACCAAAGAGGATAAGTACCTCAGATTTGCGGACGATTTTATCGACTATTTTGTGAACGAGGACGGCAGCATAAAGTCCTACGACCCCAAAGAATACAATATCGACAACGTAAATGCGGGCAAGACTTTGTTTGAACTTTATGACCTTACGGGCAAGGAAAAATACCGCCGTGCCATAGAGACCATCTATTCACAGGTAAAGACACAGCCCCGCACGGAAGCAGGCAATTTCTGGCACAAGGCTATTTATCCCAACCAGGTATGGCTTGACGGTATGTACATGGGTCAGCCGTTTTATATGCAGTATGAAGTAAAATACAACAACTGCGAAAACTGCATGGACAGCTTTAACCAGTTTATGAATGTATACAAGATAATGCGCGACCCCAAAACAGGCCTTTACTACCATGGATACGATTCGTCAAAGTCTATATTCTGGGCAGACCCCGAAACGGGTCTTTCAAAAAACTTCTGGCTTAGAGCTTTGGGCTGGTACGCAATGGCGCTTATCGACACGATAGATATTATGCCCGATTCCATGACGGAACAGAAAAATACCCTTGCGGGCATCTACAAAGACCTTATTGACAGTATGCTCAAATTCCAGGATAAGAGCGGTATGTGGTATCAGGTGGTAAATCTTGGCGACAGACCCGAAAACTATCTTGAAGCAAGCGGCAGCGCAATTTTTGCCTACGCTATAATGAAGAGCACACGCATAGGCATACTTGATGAAAGCTATTATCAATACGGCAAAAAGGCGCTTGACGGTATATGTGAAAAGTATATTTCCGAAAAGGACGGCGCTCTGCAAATGGACGGCATCTGCCTTGTTGCGGGTCTCGGCCCTGCGGATAATACACGCCGTGACGGTACATTTGAGTACTATATGAGTGAACCCGTTGTACAAAATGACGCAAAGGGTGTTGCTCCGCTTGTACTTGCTTATATTGAAACTATGTATAAAGACAAGAACTAAAATCAAAGTCAAAAGGGCTCAGCGTCATGCTCAGCCCTTTTTTAAGGAAAAACAATGGATAAAACAAAGTCATCGGCGGCACTTAAATGGATATACAGATATACACGCTCGCAGCTGTGGTGGGTGGTGCTTTTATCGGTATTTACCGGTCTTATATCGGGCGGCTTTATACTGCTTGCGCTGTGTTCAAGGCGTATACTCGACCTTGTGACAGGCGATGTGAAAGGCAGTTTTGCACTGGCTGTTATTGCCGTGTTTGCGGTAATAATAATGCAGGGCGTTTTTAACGTGCTGTACGCAAATGTCGGTGTGCGTGCCTACAACCGCATTGATATGCGCATAAAACAGGGGCTTTTTAACTGCTTGTTAAATAAAAAGTGGCCGCAGCTGAATAAATTTCATTCGGGCGAGATACTCAACCGATTTACAAACGATATCCAGGTCATTACCAATGCCCTTATAAGCATTATCCCAAACGCTATTTCAATGGGCGTAAGGCTTGTGGCGGGGTTAGCGGTGCTGATCTCGATAAATTACAGATTTACATTGGCAGTCTGTGCGGCAGGCGCAGTGGTGGCTGCGGCGGCAAGGGTGTACAGTGCACATTTTAAATACCTGCATAAGCAGCAGCAGGCCGAAGCGGGCAGGGTACGCGCCTATATCCAGGAATGTATGGAAAATATGGTCGTCATAAAATCCTTTTCCAATAATAAAGTCGTATGTGACAACTTACTCAGCCGCCAATGGGATTATTTTAAAATAGCCCTAAAGCGCAATGCTGTCAGCAATATCGCAAATACGGGTATGTACATCATGTTTACGGGCGGTTATTACGCTGCGCTTATATGGGGTGCGCTGCAGATAAAAGGCGGTATACTTACCTTTGGTACACTTACGGCATTTTTGCAGATAATCGACCAGATAAAGGCTCCTATGAAAGATATGAGCGGTCTTATACCGCAGTTTTATTCCATGATAGCCTCTGCGGAACGTGTTATGGAACTGGAATTATTGGATGACGAAACGGGCATTGAGCGTGAGGAAGATGCCGACACGATTTATAATGATATAGAGTCGCTTGTGCTTGAAGACGTTACTTTTGCTTATGATAATGAGAATATACTCAAAAACGCTTCTGCGGTAATAGAAAAGGGCAGTGTGGCCGCTATCGCAGGACCGTCGGGTATAGGCAAAAGCACAATGATGAAGCTGTTTTTAAGTCTTATAGAGCAGCAGTCGGGCGAGGTATATTTTAAGACGAAAAGCGGAAAAATACCCGCAGATAAGTACACAAGGCGGCTGTTTGCGTATGTGCCGCAGGGGAATATGGTGCTTTCGGGTACGCTGCGTGAAAATATTGCTTTCTGCCGTCCCGATGCAAGTGACGAAGAAATTAAAAAAGCCGCGGAAAACGCGCTTATATGGGATTTTATTGAAAATCAGCCAAACGGCCTTGAGACTTCGGTGGGAGAGCGTGGTCTTGGCCTGAGCGAGGGTCAGGTGCAGCGTATAGCCATAGCGAGGGCATTTCTTACGGATGCGCCGATACTGCTTTTGGACGAGGCAACAAGCGCCCTTGACGAAAATACCGAGCGTGCGCTGCTTGACAATATAAAAAATATGAAACAAAAGACCTGTATTTTTATCTCTCACAAAGAGGGTACGATACAGCGCTGTGACAAAATACTGTATATGAATGACAAAAGATTTAAAGAGCTGAGCTTTGACGAATTGATGAAAAACTGGGGGAGAAACTAAAGCGGTATTTCGGCAATGCGATACCGCCAAGGAGGAATTTAAAATGTTGGTATCTACCAGAGGGAGATACGCGCTGCGAGTAATGCTCGATCTGTGCGAAAATAACGACGGCAGCTATATTCCGCTCAATGATATAGCAAAACGTCAGGAAATATCCGAAAAATACCTTGAAAGCGTAGTTGCGGCACTTGTTAAAGCAGGCTTTTTGGAGGGACTGCGCGGCAAAAGGGGCGGCTATCGCCTTACAAAAGCGCCCGAGGAATATTCTGTCGGCAGTATACTGCGCCTTACGGAAAAAAGCATGGCACCGGTTGCCTGCCTTGACTGCGAAGTCAATAATTGCGAAAGAAAGAATACCTGCAAGACACTTCCGCTTTGGACACAGCTTGATAAGCGGGTAAACGGCTACCTTGACGGTGTGACTTTAAAAGATTTGTCCGAAGGAAAGGTTTGACAAAAACACAGCTTTTAAAATAGACATATCTGACAATTTGCACAAAAATTTGTAATTTGTAAATCTGTTCTTGACGTGAGGGGGCATTTTTACTATAATAGAAATAGTGCTGAAATAGATATCTTATTCTATGATAAATAAAATTCAGAAGGGGGTGCGTTACCAATGAAGATGACATTTCAACCTAAAAAGAGACAGAGAAGCAAAGTTCATGGTTTCAGAAAGAGAATGAGCACAGCAAACGGCAGAAAGGTAATTCTTGCCAGACGCAGAAAGGGCAGAAAGGTTCTTTCCGCTTAATTATCATCCGTGATATTTGCATTAAAAAAGGGAGTGCGAGTTTTATCGACAAATGCACTCCCTTATTTAAAATCCAAACATTTTAAACTATCGGTTCGGCTGTATCGACACAGCATGAAAATTTAATTCAGCGCTAACATTGAAAGAGGGGTATACTATGTTATTTACCCAGACTATCAAAAAAAATTTTATGTTTCGTTACATTTACAACCGCGGCCGTTCCCTGGCAAACAGAAACCTTGTGATGTATGTTTACCGCAACGGAATGGACTGCAACCGCATCGGATACTCCGTCAGCAAAAAAGTCGGCAACTCCGTGGTTCGCAGCAGGGTAACGCGGTTACTCCGTGAAAGTTATCGTCTTACGGAGGAGAAGGTCAGCAGGGGCTATGATATTATCGTCATAGCAAGGGCGTCGATTTGCGGACTGCCTTTCAGCGAGGTTGACAGATCCCTGAAACACTTACTTAGAAAACAAAATCTTTTAAAGTAAAATTTTAAAATGAAAAAATTAAAATGAAAAAAGAAGTGATTATATGGCGGCTAAATTTTGTATGCTTCTGATAAGCTTTTACCGTAAATTCATATCTCCGCTTTTCCCGCCCGTATGCCGTTTTACGCCTACCTGTTCACAGTATGCGTATCAGGCGTTTGAAAAATACGGCTTTTTTAAGGGATTGTGGCTGTCGGTCAAAAGAATTCTCAAATGCCATCCTTTCCATAAGGGCGGATATGATCCGTTACAGTAAGAATTCAATTCAAAGGCAAAATCCCCCGCTCACTTCAAGGAGGACAAATTGACATTCAACTTATTTCTTGCCTCACGCCTTATGAGAGAGCCGGGACGTATCGTAGGTCCGATATCCAAGGTGCTGGGCATAGTTATCAATTTGCTGTATAATGTGGTTTACGGCATTACACAGACAAATTCGCTGGGTATAACGATAATTCTGTTTACCGTATTTGTAAGACTTTTAATGATACCCATTGCGTACAATCAGCAAAAATCCATGTTTGTAATGCGCAAAATACAGCCCGAGATCCAAAAGATACAGGACAAGTACAAGGGTATGATGAACGACCCCGAGATACAGCGCAAAATGACAATGGAAACACAGCGTGTATACCGCGAGAACAACTACAATATGTTCAGCGGCTGTTTACCTCTTTTGATACAGATGCCGATATTCTTCGGTCTGTACTATGTTATGCAGCATCCGTTTGTGTACATCGACAAAATAAACGAGATCTATTCCGTAGTTTCGCAGGGCATTATCGACTGCATAAGCTCGGGCAACAGCGAGGCGCTCGGACTTTTCAATACGGTCTGCGCAAGCCTTGGCATAGAAAAGGGCACGGATGTTGACGTGTCCATGTTCAACTATATTTTAAATGCTATCGACCCCGCACAGGTAAAGCAGTTTGTCGGTCTTGTGGGCGATGCGAATGTTACCGCGATGTATGAGGAAAAGACGGTCATAGAAAGCTTTCTCGGTCTTAACCTTACGGAGACCGTGGGTTTTGCATTGAACAGAAAACTTATACTGCCCATACTTTCGGGTGTTACAACATGGCTTTCGTCATGGCTTATGTCACGCAAGAACGTATCGACAGACCCCAATATACAAAGTCAGCAGAAAGTCATGAACATTACTATGCCGCTTATTATGGCGTGGTTCACAACAAGCGTTCCCGCAGGTCTTGGCGTATACTGGATAACGGGTAACGTATTTATGGTCATTCAGCAGCTTATTTTGACCAAACATTTTGAAAACAAAGAATTAAAGCAAGAAGAGAGAAATGGGGCTAAGAAAAAATGAAATCAGTAGAAATATCAGGCAAGTCCATAAGCGAAGCCGTTGAAGAGGGTGCAGCTAAACTCGGCGTGGGCATCAGCGATGTGGAATTTACCGTTGTTGACGAAGGTTCAAAGGGATTTTTAGGCCTGGGTGCAAGACCTGCGAAAGTTAAGGTCTATCTTCCCGGATACGAGAACGAACCTACGGAAGAAGAAAAGAGAGCGGCTGAATTAAAGGCAGCCGAGGAAAAGGCAAAGGCCGAAAAGGAAGCTAAGTTAAAGGCCGAAAAGGAAGCTAAGGCAGCAGCCAAAGCAGCCGAAAAGGAAGCCAAAAAAGAGGAAAAGGCAAAAGAGGAAACAGCAGTCGGGGAGACTTCCGAAGAGGAAGAAAAGCCCGAACGTCCTCCGCTTTCCGACGAGGACAAGGCTGTTATCATCAAGTCCGCAGAGGATTTCTTAAAGGGCGTTTTTGCCGCTATGAAGATAGAGGTGGAATTTGATTCCAACTTTGTTGACAACAAGCAGCTTGTTATCAATATGAGCGGTGACGAGATGGGCGTTATCATCGGTAAAAGAGGTCAGACACTTGACAGTCTTCAGACTCTTACAAGTCTTGTGGTAAACAAGAGCGACTATCCTTATATAAACGTAACTCTCGATACGGAAAGCTACCGCGAGAGAAGAAAGGAAACCTTGGAGCGCCTTGCGTTCAATCTTGCCAAAAAGTGCAAGCATAACCGCAGGAATGTAGTGCTTGAACCGATGAATCCGTATGAAAGACGCATTATCCACTCAACACTTCAAAACGACAGATATGTAACAACTTACAGCGAGGGTACGGAGCCCCACAGATATGTTGTTATAACCATGAAAAACAGCTACAGCAAGCAGCATAAAAACGAAAATGAGTAATACAAAGGGAGAGAGTCGTTTTGACCCTCTCCCATTTTCAATGGAGGGGAAATTATGGCATTTGTGACGGAGTTTGATACCATTGCGGCCATTGCTACGGCAACGGGCAGCGGCGGTATAGGCATAGTGCGCATAAGCGGCGATACGGCGATAGAAACTGCGGACAAGCTGTTTGTGCCAAAGACGGGCAAGCCGCTTTCCAAGCGGAAAACACATACTTTGGCATACGGAAATATCGTTAAGGGTGAAAATGTGATAGACGAGGTTTTGGTCTCGGTAATGCGCGCGCCGAACAGCTACACCTGTGAGGACGTGGTGGAGATAAATTGTCACGGCGGGTATTCCACGGCGGCGGCGGTGCTTGAT
The DNA here is from genome assembly GCA_017460805.1 of Bacillota bacterium. Taxonomy (GTDB): domain Bacteria; phylum Bacillota; class Clostridia; order Lachnospirales; family CAG-274; genus RGIG4310. The sequence continues at coordinate 72,188 of JAFUAF010000020.1, forward strand.
GCCGTGCTTGAAACGGGCGTAAGAATGGCAGAACCCGGCGAATTTACCAAGCGTGCATTTTTAAACGGCAGGATAGACCTGACCCAGGCGCAGGCGGTCACAGATATAATAAACGCGGGCACGGAAGAAAGCCGAAAAGCGGCTATGGCAAGGCTTGAGGGGCGTTTGTCCAAAAAAATAGCGGCTCTGCGCGAAAAGCTGATAACCATGATAGCGCATATCGAGGTAAATATGGACTATCCCGAACACGACAACGAGACCGAAACTTTTGATTATATAAAAGGCGGCATACGCGAATTGAGCGGGGAGATACAACAGCTTATAGACAGCGCGGAAACGGGCAGGATACTGCGCGAGGGTGTGAAGACTGTAATTCTCGGCAGACCGAATGTGGGCAAATCCTCGCTTTTGAACAGCCTTTTGGAGGAAGAACGCGCTATCGTGACCGATATACCCGGTACGACCCGCGATATTTTGCAGGAAAGTGTCAATATGGGCGGCATCCCGCTGCATCTGATAGATACTGCGGGCATACGCGACACCTCGGACACGGTGGAGAAAATGGGCGTGGAGCGCTCGCGGAAGTCTGCACGCGAGGCGGAGCTTATCCTTGCGGTGATAGACAGCTCTTCGCCGCTTACTCAAGAGGATAGCGAGATACTTGAACTGACAAGGGATAAAAAGGCGATAATTCTTTTAAATAAGACCGACCTTGAACGAGTGCTGAACCCCGCGGACTTTGCGGCTTACGGCTGTAAGGTGCTGGATATCTCCGCTAAGGAGGAAACGGGGCTTGATGCGCTTGAAGCCGAGATAAAACGGATGTTTATCTCGGGCAGTATAAATGTCAGCCAAGAGGCCGTGATAGGCGCGGAACGCGATAAGGCAAGCCTTATAAAGGCACTGAACAGCCTTAAAAATGTGATAAACACCATAGACAGCGGTATGCCCGAGGACTTTCTGACAATGGATATGACCGAGGCATATACATTTTTGGGCGAGATAGTCGGAGAGGCTGTCGAGGATGATATTATAGACAAGATATTCAGCGAGTTTTGCTTGGGGAAATAAGATACAGTCAAATTGGAATTTGACGGGGCGTTATTGGCGGGGACAGCGGACTTCTGCCCCTCTGCGCGAGGCAATGACCGAGCGAAGTCCGCAAACCCTTCCACCGCAAGCGGTCCCCCTACCCCTCCCGGGCGGAGCCCTCCGGGCGTGAGCCTAAAAGGGCA
>JAFUAF010000021.1 GCA_017460805.1 Bacillota bacterium
ATGATAGATGTTATCTACATATCAGACACAGACGGAATAGACATTCATTTTAGTATTTAAACAAAAAAATAAAGGCGGCAAACGCTGTAATTATCAACGTTTGCCGTTATAGATACGGTGTAATTTCGGGCGTACCCGTTGAAAGTATAGTACCGCGGCTGGCTGTTATCTCGTCCATATATCTGATTTTCATCTCCAAATCGGTTGCACGCTGTGATACGGAAGAAGCATTTATACCCGCAACGCTTCTGCCCATTTTAGTGACAAACTGCTTATTTTTAAAATAGTGCGCCTCGTCTATAAACATACGGTCGAAGCCCATATCTTCAAAAAATACGTTTGTATCATACTTTTCTTCTTTTATAAGGGCATCAAGTTTTGTTTCAAGGTTGGCTTTTTCGTTTTCCATTTGCTTGACCGTAAAGCCTTTTTTACCTTCCATAATACGCAGTTCATCGAGCGCCGCTGTTATTTCGTCTATCTGTCCCTGCACAAACTCAATTCGCCTTTCGGGAGAAAGGGGCAGTTTTTCAAGCTGTGAGTGGCTAATGATGACAGCATCGTAATTCCCCGTTGCTATTCTACTGAAAAAACGACGGCGGTTTTTCTTTGAAAAGTCTTTCTCCGTCGCTACAAGTATGTTTGCATTGGGATACAACTGCATAAATTCCTTGCCAAATTGGGCTACGATATGTTTAGGCACGCAAATCAGGCTTTTGTGGCACAAGCCAAGCCTTTTTGCTTCCATTGCGGAGGCTACCATTTCAAAGGTCTTTCCCGCACCCATTGTGTGTGCAAGTAATGTGTTTCCGCCATATAAGGTGTGTGCAATGGCATTTTTCTGATGTTCCCTTAATTCGATATTCGGGTTCATACCTACAAAAGTTATGTGAGAACCGTCATATTCACGAGGGCGCAGGGAATTGAATTCGCGGTTATATATCTCGCACAATTCGTCCGCACGGTCGGGGTCTTGCCATATCCACTCTTTGAATAACTGCTTTAATTCCTCCTGTTTTTCCTGTGCTAAAATCGTTTCTTTCTGATTTACAACAGCTCTTTTCTTGCCGTCGGGTTCTTCGATATAGTCCTTGACTACAACGGTCTTGTTATTCAGCGTATCTTCAAGTATTTTATACGCATTTACCCTTGATGTGCCGTAGGTCTGATTTACTTTTATGTTATAGCTGTCGGCTTTTGATGAACCCTTATTAGATATGCCATAGGTTGCGGAACGCTCATCATACTGTAAGGAAATGGTCATAGGGTTCTTTCCCGCTGCGAAAGGGTTGCCGCCGTAATAATTGTTTTCGGAACGGCAGCGGCGTGGAGTATCAAAAGTTTCGTACATAAATTGCTCATAATATTTAACGGGTATCCACGTTGAACATAACTGCACGGATATTTCTTTCGGGGTAAGTTCTTCGGGCTGTACTGCTGTCAGCGACTCCACATTTATGTTGTATTTAGGGTTACTTTCCGCCATAAGTGAAGCTACTCGCAGCTTTTCACGGACATCGCCCGATAAGTATTCGTCTGCTGTTTCATACTTGCCTGTTGTGGGGTTTTCAAATATAACGCCCTGCATTTCGTCAAGTATTTCTTCTTTAGTTTTGCCGCATAACTGTGACATATATTCCAAATCGACCTTTGCCTTTTCGGAAATACTGATAGTTAAGGCATCCGATACTGTATCGGCGTGAGTGGGCGGTACATAAGGCACGATTGTTCGTTTAGTGAAAATATCGGCTTTGCTTATCAATTCGCCGTTTTCGTCAAGGTTTTCAAGCGATGTTACAAGTTCGCAGGTATCATCCTCTTTGAAAAGATTTTTGTTTACATCTTTGGAAAGTAAATCGAATTTCTTTGTAAACTTTTCATACACCGTATTCAATAAAGCCTGTTGTTTTTCAATATCCTCATCGGGATAGTCCTCACGCTGCAAACGTATGAGTTCCTGCAAAACCTCGCTGATCTCAATCATTCCCTTGACTCTCTCGGCTTTTTTGCCCTCAAAATTCTGCGGTATCATCATTTGATTTTCACGATAATAAATTTTATCATCTACAACGCAATAGCAGAAATTTCGGTGTCCCTCGTAAGATACTTCAAGATAATCGGGGTCTATTTCTTCCTCAACGGAGTTTGCAAGTTCGTCATACTCAAAACTGCCTGTTATCGTAGATAAGGCTTTTTCAAGCGTTTCCGCAAAGTCCTGTCCCTCTTTGAGTTTACAGATGATTCTGGGACCAAAAGGACCCGACACTCTGTCAAGCTCACCCACAACAGCTTCGGGATTATCAGCAAAATAGCTGTTTACAACATATCCCTCGGCATTAGGTTTTGTGTTTACCCAATCGGGCATAAGTTCGGGGGTTTTCTCAAAGTCAAGGACTTCATCACGTTTCTTTAAAAAGATTATATCGGCTGTAACTTCCGTATTAGCATTTTTCATAGCCGTATCGGGTAAGCGTACTGCGCCTAACAATTCAGCACGTTCCGCAAGGTATTTACGAACAGCATCATTTGTCTTGTCCATAGTACCCATAGAGGTAATGAACGCTACAACACCGCCGGGATGAACCTTGTCGAGTGCTTTTTTGAAAAAGTAATCGTGTATCAGATCGTGACATTGTAACTCATTATCATAAATGCGGTAATTGCCGAAAGGCACGTTACCAACCGCAACATCAAAAGAATTGCTGTTAAACGCTGTTTTCTGAAAGCCCGTTATCTGTACGTTAGCATTAGGATAAAGCTGTTTAGCAAAACGACCTGTCAATTCGTCAATCTCAACACCGTATAATTGGCTGCTTTTCAAGCTATCAGGCATCGCGCCGAAAAAGTTACCGATACCCATAGAAGGCTCTAATATCGTGCCGCCTTTAAATCCAAGTCTTTCAAGCGTTCTGTACATCGCATCAATGATAGTGGGAGATGTATAGTGTGCATTTTTGACCGTTGCCCTTGCGGATTTATATTCTTCGGGCGTTAAAACTTCCTTTAACTCTGCGTATTCCGCCGCCCAACTGTCTTTTGTTTCGTCAAAGGCATCCGATAGACCGCCCCAGCTCATATATTTACCTAAAATATCCTGCTGTTCGGGTGTAGCCTGTGCCTTGTCCGCTTCAAGCTGTTTAAGCAGCTTTATAGCTTCAATGTTGGCTTGAAATTGCTCCTTGCGGCTGCCGATATTCATTTTTTCTTCAGTTAATACAAAGTTTTCGGCTGTTTTGGGCTGTTCTTTAGCCTGTGCCTGCTTTTCGGCGGCTTCCTTTTCGGTGACTTCATAATACTTGTCCCACATATCATCGTCAACATAGGTCAGTTCACCGAAAGTCATATTTGCAAGGTAAAATTCAAAATCATCTGCACTGTCAAAAGTTATTTCTTTCGCAAGAACATCACCAACAAATACGTTTATCTGTCGGTTTATTATATCTGCTTCCGCTTCGACCTCGATTTCCTCATCACGAGGACTGTCAGCCGTAGTAAACGCAAGGCTTACCGACTCCAAGTTAAGGAAGTCCGCCGTTGCGGTTTCATTCTCGGTCGAAAACTCGGCTTCGATATACTCGCTTATAAGCTGCTTTGCACTCTCGATATGGTCAACGGCTTTTTCTTCCTTTATACCTATATATTCAAAACCATCACGGTCAAGGCTGTCGAATGATACGGCGTGTTTACCTACAGTGCTTGTAAGTTCGACATCTTTATAGGTTTGAAAATGTATCATCCTATCGTCAATGCTTTCAACAAGCCCGTATTCCGACGGGAAAGTCTTTGTATCGCCCCTTGTGGAAACCATAGTAATGGGCGGCAGTTTTACAATATCCCCCTCACTCAGTTCCCGTGCTGTTTTTGTATGTGCTTCAATATAGTCAAGTTCCATATCGTGTGATATTATGTATTCAAAAATCTTGTACTTATTTGTGCCGAAATTCATTAAATACATATCTTCGCCTTTGTTTGTATCACCGCGAAGCTGATAACCATCCTCGCCCCATACAAGTGTTTCATTTCTAATATTCAAATCACGGGCATCCTTAACATAGACCTCCTCTTTGGGCTTATTCTTAAAGTGGATAGTCCTATGGTCTTGAATTGCATCGGTCAACATTCTGTATATGGGAGTAAGTTCCGACATAAGTTCATCGGCTCTTTTTGTTGCAGAATCAAAATCTGTTATATTCTCGTCATTAAGAGTTTTTGCTATTTTCATACACATATTTTCATCGTATATATAGGGTATAGCATTTTCTCTGTTCTCCGAATAATCAATATCATTCGTATCAATTATTCGATATACGGAATACATCATATCGCCTGCTATGGGATTAGATGTGGTGCGCCATTCGCTGTGGTTTTTGTTTTGAGTATCTTCTCCGAGATATTCTTCTCTTGTTGTGTCCGAAATCAAAACGGAAAAGCCCTCATCTTCAAGTTTTCCTATATAGTTGTCAACGCTGAATTCGGGAACACCAACCATCTTTTCTCCGTTGCGGGTTGCTATATTCAGGTCAAGTAAAATTGCAGCATTTTCGGCATCCGCACCAAAGGCTTCGTAAAAATCGCCGTATTTGTAGAAATGTATTGTTTTTTCTTCTTCCGGAAGTGAAAGTTCCTGTTCAACAATACCTTTTTCTGCTTTGTATGTTTCAATAGTTTCGTCATCACCTCGCATTTCGGTTATATTGCCGTTTTCATCGTAGTATACCGATAAGCCGTATTCCTCGCCGTTATGCTCAAAATTTTCAACCGCCCAAGCTAAATATCTGCTGTCTTTCTGATCTTCAAGATTTTTTATCCAAGTGGCAGTAAAATTGTTCGTATCACGCTGTCCCTTGCTGTTTTCGGGGTATTCCTGATAAAGACCCATTGAGGACATTTCATAATTAAGTGCCTGTATCGTTTGAAGCACAAAATCTATTCTGTAATCAATTCGAGGGTCATACATCAGATCTCCGTTTTGCACGAAAGTGTGCATAAGGGTCAGCTCATTGCCGTTTATTTCTATGGAAAAATCTTCCATACCATCTGTGCCCTTGTATTTTTCGGCCGAATGTTCGCCGCTGAAAATTTCGGGGTAGAGTTTTTGAAGATGTACAAAATTTCTGTGGGCAACAGTATTGGGGAAATTTACGTCCGGTTCAACAGCTTCTTCTGCTATGGGGCTTTCAATCGTTTCTTCTGCTGCTTCCTGAACGATAGGCTTAACTGTTTCTTCCTGCACCTGCGGAATTTCCAATTTACCCGTTTGGGCAAAATTTAAGACCGCCCTCATATTTTCTTCGGACAGTCCTTCCATAAGTGCTATGTTATTGTCAAACTCATTCTTTGCGTTCATATAGAAAAGTGTATCATCACTTACCCTGTCACGGTTGCCGTAACTCTCGATCATTTTAAAGAACAGGTTTTTATCTGTTTTTCCGTTTTCGGTGGCAATACGCGCCGCAAGCCTTACTGTATCAGCATTGAAATATACCGTTGTAAAATCGTGTGGGTTAGGCTGAAACATCATTTTAAGTTCTCCAACTTCTCGCCCGTGATAAAAACGATATATCTTATCATCCGTTTTTGCCTGCGGTGCAGGCTCGGTAATTGTTTTTTCTTCTTTACCTGCGGCATTTATCTGAAAATCGTTTCTTTCAAGACGGAAGTTGTCGATATAATAGGTATTTTTATCTAAAGTGGTGTTATAGCAAAAATCGGAGTCGGGATCTTCGGGTACTACTTCTATCCTGTAGCCATCATCCTTTCTGACAAAAGTGAAGTTTTCGCCGTTCACGCTTATAACATCGCCCTCACTCATAAGGTCTATTTGTGCCTTGACGTACATTTCACGCTCATATTTTTCACGCTCGGCACTTGTAATGTAAATATCATTTTCAACCAGTTCTTTTAAAACCTTGTCAACATCATTCCATTTAAGCATACCTTTGAGTGTGCCGCTTTCGCCTATCCATTCAACTTCCAAGCCTTTTCCATCGTGATTAAGTCCCTTAATATCTCCGACGGTATCCGTAGGTGTGCCGTAACCGCCTATGCCGTACTCGTTTTTGAGTGCTGATATACGCTGTTTTGTATCTTTTTGGGTCTTGTACATTTCTTCAATTCTGAATTTCCCGTTTTCAAAGCCGCTTCCGTGTACAAGGGCTTTTATAACAATGCTTTTCGGTATTCCCCGTATATGTTCCTCGTTGGTTACGGGTGCGGAGGCAACTTCTTTGGCGGTCTCCATATTTTTATATTCGGGAGAGGATATATATTTCTCCCAATCGGGGGCTTCAATGCCGAAAATGCCGTTATGGTCGTCAATATCTTCTATTGACTCCGCCATACTTTCTGTTCCGTCATCATAGAGAAGATAAACAGGTAAGTTTTTGTTTTCCCATATATCAGCGGCAACATCCTGTGTAAGCGGCAGCATAGCATCATAAGTGTACCCGAAATCGTTTCTTTCCTCGATAGTAATATCGGGATCGGGCATATTTGCCTTGACATTATCGGGCAGAGTATACGTCTTTTCGCCTGTTGGCTGCTCTTCAACGGTGTTTTCTGCAACAGGGGCTTCAAGTTTAGCCTTGACCTCTGCAATTATTTCATTGCACTTTTCAAGGTCATTTTTACTCATAGTCAGAGTTACAGTATCGTTGTTTATCTTGCCGCTGTGCTTTATGTTCAGTTCCGTAAATGCCGCAGAGATAGCAAGACCCAAGTCTTTGTCAAACTTTTCATAGTGTTTTTTAGGGATATACTTGAAAACAGTATTGCCGATAATATCATCTCTATTCGCTTTTTCGGCAGACTTTTCGTTTTCTTTTATCTGCTCATCCAAATATTTATTCACGCGAAGCAGGTATTCCTCAAGCGTTCCGCTTTCTTCTTCGTGAATAGGATTGAAATCTACTTTAATACCCGCAAAATGATAATCTTCCTCGTTTAAGATATTGAAAACCGCATCTTCTTTCATATAGCCGTCATATTCGACAACTATATCAATATCCGAGTTTTCGTTTTCAATGCCCCTGCTGCGAGAACCGTAAAGGGTCAAGTCCTTGATTTTAATATCAAGGTCGGCATCATCAATGTAACCCCGAACCACATCAAACATAATGGCTTCAAGATTATCAAGGTCGGTGCTGTTGATAGGTTTGTATAATTCCCTTGTTTTCTGCCTGTGTTCCTCAACCACCTGCTGTGCGGCAACATCGTTTATTATCTTGTTACATTCGTCAAGGTCATTCTTGCTGAATGTAAGCGTTACAGAACCGTTATCATTTATCTTGCCGCTATAATGTATATCCTCGTTTTCAAAACGCTTTATAACAAGTTCGGCACGGTCTTTAGGCATTGTTCTGTATGTCTTGTCGGGAATAGAACGGTAAGGGGTATTGCCGATTATATTTTTATTTTCTTCCTGCACCCGTTCGGGCTTTGGAGATTCCTCGTTTACAGAAAGTGTATTATCAATGGTATTATTTTCTATAACCTCAATATTTTTGCTTTTCAGTACATTTATAACCGTTCTTACCACATCAGGATTGTTTTGATAATCATCGACTTCGTACCCGCCAACAGCATTTATAATTCCGCAGACAGGTATATTATTATGGTATATTTCAGCAACAAGGTCGTAACCGCCGTTAGCAATTTTCCATTCGCCGCTGTTACTTTCAATTACAGAATTTTCATCCGAAAAAAAGCGGTCTACTATATTACTTAATTCAAGATTTCGGTCAATGAATATTTCGGTAACGTCCGCAAAACCAAAACGGTCAACATAATGTGCTGTTTCCCTTATTCCGTCGTTCAAGACAATAACATCACTCATTGAAAGCGAGTGACCTGTAAAATCATCCGGATGGTCAAGGTTAAACTGCTCATATATCATATTCAGCTTATTTTCAACATTAAAGCCGGGCAGGTTTACAATCTTGCCTTCATAAACAAGGTCATAATTATTTATATCGGGGTCGGAGGTATCATTAAGATTTTTGTACGCTTCAAAACGCAACCCGTGTAATTCGGGATCGTCTTTAAGCTGATAAATCTTATATTCCGTATAATCGGCTATATCATCATCGGCATTTTTTAAGTTCTCAACAAAAGCCTTATTATCTGCTTTTACTTTCTTATCTGCCATAACATTTTTTATATATTCGGGAGTGGAAATGCCGTCACGTTCGATTTTTCTGCCGTTACTGTTCAGCATTATGTTACATTCCGTAGCAATTTCGCCCATACGCTTAAATGCGGCATAGTTATCCTCAAGGGTCTTGCCGGTCGCAAAGTCTATAATGCCGTTTGCTGTTTCCATAGCGATGTCAAGGTATATTCCTTCACTTTCACCCCAAGAAGGCTGACAAATAAACTGCACATATTTAGGTACTTCCATATCTTCGGACACCTGATGACTCATTAAAAAATAGTCATCGGGTAACATACCGTTGTCTTTAAGGTACTTTTCAAGTTTATCAAAAACCTCTCCTGCGGTAGCCATTCCGACACGTTCAACTCTGCCGTTTTCATCGGGTGCGGAGTATTTTTCAAGTTCAATGGTCTGTATAAATGAAGAAACGGCAGGGGTTTTGTCCTCTGCCGTCTCACTTATGCGTATATTACCTGTTCCAATACTATCTCGCGGACTCTCTGTTTCAGGTTGTTGCGAAGGCCTACCCATTTCATTTGGTCGGTTTTCTTCAATTCCTCTGTTATCCCCTCGCGCTCCGACATCTGCTGCATCAGTGTATCTTCCAGCCTGTTCGCTTCTTTGTCCGTTGCTACGAGGTGTTCCCAAAGCCCTTTTATCATCAATCTCTGATAGGTGCCTTTCTTGTTCTCTTTGAGGTATGTCAGCCTGCGCTGTCCCCACATCGTCAGCGTGTACGGCTCCTGCGGGTCTGTTTCCACCAATGGCAGATATGTCATTGTTTTCAGGTCGAGTTTGTACGTCAGATCGTTCTCCTCCGTGTACTGCGGCAGCCATTCCTGTCTTTCCATACTGTAAAACATCCTCATTCCGTTCTTTACTGTCTCTCTCATTAAAATCAGTCCTTTCATTGTTTAAATATTTCTCACAGTAGCGTACTTCCTTTTCAATTTCACGAAGTACGGTGCTTGCTGTGTCATTTACTGCTGCTCCAAGCTGTGTGATAACATCAACGGTATTAAAATCGCCTATGTATTTGAGTGCTTCATCATCAATATCACGGGCAATTCCTGCACGTTCGCAAACCATTATTTTAACGCTTTCCTCTACGATAGACCTGAATCTTATCGCAAGGTTTTGGCGGTCAAGTTCTTCAACCAAAGAACCTTTGGCGTTATATTCGACCTCATCAATATATGCACCGATATTTTCGTCAAGCAGCATATCAACACGCTTGTTTATGAGTGCTTCAAGGTTTGAGTTATCGTCAACCGCACCAAAAGCGGTGCTGAAACGCTGTTCAACTGCACGTTTGTGTTCGGGTTTGATATGCCAAAGTCCCACCTTTTTTGAGTTTTTCTGCCTTTCCGTATCGGAAATATCATATACATAGTAGGGCTTCACATAGCCGTTGACTTCACGAAGAAGCGGTATGCCCTTTGTTCCCTGCTTTATCTTGTAGTGCAGCTTGTCACTCCAAAGGTTGAAGTCCGCACACATACTTGCATTTGGCTTGTGTGCCGCAATAATGATACTGTCTTTAAAATCGTACTTGTATAACCTTGCGGCTACGGTAAGGAAATCAAGCCAATTTTCTTTGGAATTGGTTAATTTCAAAGTTTCATTCTCTAAAAGTTCGCTTATTCTTGCGATTTTTTCTTTCTGATTTTCCATATTTTCCTTCCTTTCTTCATTTTACTATATAACCGACCCGATTTCAACACATAATTTTCTTTCAAAATAAAGTTTGTGAAAACCTGACTGGGCGGGTTATATTTTTTTGTGAAATAGTGACCGGGTCATTTACTGTTTTCATCATCTTCCGACAGAGAATACATCGAGATCATAGCTTTTAAAAGCGGTCGATATGTATTATCGCTCATTTTGTTGTTATGATGTGCGCTTACAACAACAAACCAATCGTTAAAAAAATCGGATATTACATCATTGTTGAAACAAACATAGGTTTTGCCGCCTTTGGTTGCAAATGAGACCTTGTCGCTTGCCGCCTGCGTTAAAACATAGTTGATAATTGCATTTTCGGTCTGATCGTTGTTTTTTATGGCATCATAAACCTTTTGCCTGATAGCGGGGAATTCTTGTCCGCCTGTTTTTTTGAC
>JAFUAF010000022.1 GCA_017460805.1 Bacillota bacterium
CGTCGCAAATGATAATTTGCGGAAAAAAATTATAGCCGCGGTGTTTAAGCTTGAATTGCGTAAAACTTTATTTGCGCAATATGTTTTGACCCACTTTTCTAAAAAGTGGGCGGGGTGCAGGGGCGGAGCCCCGCAAGAAAAACTCCCCTACAAATTATAATTTATTTCTCTCCTCGCCGTTCACATCCCCCATTATTCTTCAATTTTCCCCCAAATTCGGGGGCATTTTTATTTTACATATAATTTTACGTCTATTCCCCCAAGACAAAAACAGAGACACGAAAAATCGTGTCTCTGTTTGAATTAAAGTTCAGCAATTATTTAATATCACTGTATTTAACCTTATCTAAGCCATCTACAGTTGTAGCGCCGAGGCTGCTTAACATAACGCAGTCGTCGTTCTGAATTGAAACAATGCTGATTTCAGGTGTATCATATTTTTTCATAATCAATTCCTCCTTCTATCAAGCAGGTGTATTGCCGCCATCTACAACGTTTATTTCGGGTTCATCTACTATGTCAGCAACTTCCTCAACTTCACCAAACACAGCCTTGAAGCCTTCAACATCGTTTTCACGAGCCTTGCAGCCGTCAGCTGTCATGTAAGCACTTCTTACACCAACAACCTTAACAGCGAACAAGTAACCGTTTTCAAGACCAAGATCCTTAGCTGTAACTGTTAAGTCGTCGGAAAGCTGGATCGAGTCATAAACCCACTTAGTAGAAGCGATAACCTTACCGGAAGAGCTTACAAATGTAAGTTTATCCTGTGTAAGATCCTTAACAGCTGCGATAAGGATAGTATCGTTACCGATCTCATACTCTGCTGTAGGAATGTCGCCTGTAGTTAATACCTTAAACTCAGGAGCATCCACATAACCCTCTGTATCTGTAGGAGCGTCAACAACTGTTGTCTTTTCACTCATAAGGTCTACAGGAGTGAATGTAAGGATATTGGTTATACCCTCATCAGATGTGTACTGATCAACTAACTTCTCGGGGATCTCTGTTGCAAATGATGTTGCGGGAGCCTTGTCGCCGTCGCCATCAAAGTTGCAGTAGTCATAGAATGTAGCGGAAGCACCGTCACCTGTTGTCATCTCGCCCCAACCTGCATCAGTAATAGTGTTGTTGGTCTGAGTGTACAGGAATGCTGCGTTGGAGTTTGCACCCCAAGTTCTGCCGTATGCACCCTTAACTACCTTAGTAGCATCATCCTGAGTGATAACACAGTTTCTGAATACATAAGGTGATGTCTTAGCTGCTGTGATGTAACCGATCTTGTCGTTGTTCTTGTCGTCTGTATAAGTCTTCCACTGAAGTTCGCAGTTATCGAATACAGCTGTGAACTCACCGCAGATGTAGTCAACGTTACCGCCGATCACAGAGTCTTTTACGTATACATGGTAACCGTTGTTAGCGGAACCGTTTCTGCCGAATGTATCCTGAGATGAAAGGATCTCACAGTTGTAAACCTGGATATCGTCAGCCTCGATATAGAATGCGTTTGAACGCTCCTTGCCGCTATAGATACCTACGTCTGTACCAACCTGTCTGTCGTTTACAAGACCGCCTGCTGCACGAACAAAGTCGCTTGCATCCATTGCAGTTACTTCGTAGTTATATGTGTTCTGGAATACAGTATCTTCTGCTATGAAGTGATCGCCGCGGATGATAGCAACACCGCCCCAAAGGCTGCCGTCACCTTCATTCGAGTTGTACATGTCATAGTAGAGTTCTTCATCGAAGAGACCTGTAGCCTTGTCGATCGAATAGTAGAACGAACCAACACCATAGTACCAGTGGATCTTATGGCCGTTACCCTTTACAGTGATGTAAGGTTCTGTAAATACGATCTGCTCTTCGATATCGTCTGTAAGCTCGATAGTCATACGTCCTGCTTCACCTTCGGGTCTGTTAGCAAGTGCGCCGATGTATTCGTTAGCCGCCTTAAGTGTCGGGAACTTCTCGCTCGGTACTTGGATAACTGTGTTGTTAGCATCAAATTCGTTAACATCTTCAAGTTTAACCCAGTAGAGATAGTTAACAACATCGGAGCTAAGAAGGTTAACAGTTACGGAAGTTTCCGTACCGTCCGTGAAGTATACGCAAGTATCGGGGTTAGCTGCGTTTGCGCTGGAGGATGTTGTAACGGCATTCTGACCGTTAATATCCCAAGAACCCGAATACCAGCCGGATACTGTAACTTTCTGCTTGCCGCTTACGGGGATAATGATCTGGTCGCCTGCAAGACCTCTGATAGAAGTTGCATTGTTCTTTCTGAAGTTGTAATTATCGCCATTCATACCGCTGTTGCGAACATAAGTCAATCTCTGCTCACCCTCGGGCTTTTCGATATCGACTGTCATATCGATGAAGTTAGGATCGTTAGCCTTAAGATAAATGTTGTTCTCATTGTTCTTGCCGCTCTCAACCTTAACATGGTCGATAGTTGTGAAGCCTTCGGACTCGATGATTGTATCATAATCACCGGGTTTGATGTAAGCTGTGTAAAGCTTGCCGTCTCTGCTCAGCTGAGCTTCCGTAACGTTGCCGCTTACTTTGTTCTTGAACTTAACGCTTGTTACATCGGGGTCTGCACCGTTTGATGTAAAGAGTTTACCCATAAGGATAACATCGGGGATCTCTACAAGGTCAAGCCGGATAGACTTAGTATCTTCTGCGATCTTGATGATCGGGGAGTCTGTACCTGCGAATGTTGCGCCAACACCCGCATCGGCAGACTTAACTTCGTATGTATGACCTACAGCAAGGTCAACGCTCTTTGTATTCTTCTTGATAGTAGCTGCTGTTGTGCCAAGGAATACATCCTCAAGTGTGAATGAAGAACCGTCAAAGTTGTATGTGGAATCAGCGGGTGTGTTCCAAGGATCAACTGTAATTGTTGCTTCCTGGTCTGCTGCATACTCAACGCCGCAGAAACCGCAGTTATTTGTCTTACCTGTTGTAGAGAATACATAGGTATGACCTGCTTCAGCCTGGATAGCTACGAATTCGGGTGTATCGCCCGAGTCTGTGTAACCGAGTCTTTCGCCTGTAGCTGTATCGAAATCCCATACTCTTACGAATGATGTTGTGTAAACGTATGCTACGAAAGTACCGTTAGCAACACACTCGAATTCAAGAGCAGTACCATCGCCGAAATCGGGGATAGTTGTGATATCGTTAGCGGTAGCATTTCTGTTACCAGCCTTGTAAGCATTATGAGTCTCACCGTTTCTTGTAAGGTTCATGAATGCGGAGTTATTGTTGTTAGGTGTGAACTTTTCAAGGCCGTCTTCGTAAGCGGTATTCTTGTTACCTACCAGCTTAACTTTGTTGTCCTTGAATGCAAATTCCTGCTGATCGAATGTCTTGATGATCTTGGGGTTGCCGTCGTTGTCAAGGCCGCCGTCAACATCCTGTGCCACATCATCAAACCACATTTCAAAGTTCTCATATTCGCCGATAGCATCGGGAACGCTTGTTACGTCTAACTTATGAACATAAGTCTCGCCGGGTGCAGCGGGATCGAATGTAAGTGTAAGAACACCTGCTTCGCCCTTGTATGTATAGTACTGAGGAGTCTCTGCGCCGTCAGCCTGTTCTTCGTGACCGGGAGCCTCTGTGTTCTTGCCTGCAAATGTTGTAAGAACAGCACCGCTTGCATCTGTAAGTGTCCATGTGCTGCGGCCGTAGATACAAGCCGTAAAGTCGATCTTAGCCTTGCCTGCAACAGCAAATTCGATCTTGTCGCCCGGCTTGAATGTTGAGCCGTGAGCATCGTTACGAACAGATGTGTTTTCGGAAGCCGTAACTTTCATTGTGTCGCTGCCAAGCTTAACGCCGTTAAGAGGAGTACCCTTTGTAGCCTCGTCGGCTGCCATAGCAACGAAGTCTGCGGAGTATGTAACACCCTTTTCGGGAGTTGCAAGGTCGCCGAAATCAGCATCGCCCTGTTCTTCTGCTTCGCCCATGTACTTGAATGTTACGCTGTATACGGGAACGTTTGTGCCCTTACCGATGAAGAGAACCTTGTCGCCTGCCTTAACGTCAGCGGTAAGTGTTACAAATTCATCGGCACCGCTTGAAGCGTGCTTAGCTTCGCCAACAGTTGTGAAACCGTCTGTTTCGTTACCTGTAACGATAGCTGCTGTCTTGCCGTCGTTTACCTTACAGTCAACAGAAATTGTACCGTCAACCTTAACATCAAATTCAAGTGCTTCACGGAATGTGCCTGCATTATCGGCATCGCCGTCAAGTGTAGTCTTGGCTGTGTTCTTGCCGCCTGTCTGATAGTGATATGTATATTCGTTCTCACCAACAGTTACGGGTGCTGCGGAGTCATCCTTGTATACGAATGTATTGTCGCCGCCCGATACAACGGGAACAGTAGCGCTTATCTGAGCTGTATCAAATACAGTTTCGTTAAAGTTAAATACCTTATCGGGTGTATTGGGAAGAAGGTTTTCGGACTCTACCTCAACGAGTTCCGCTGTTTCCTCTACCTCATAATATAAAGCGTAGATAGGTACGTTTGTGCCCTTACCGATGAAGAGAACTTCGTCGCCTGCTTTAAGATCGGCGGTAAGTGTTACAAATTCATCGGCACCGCTTGAAGCCTGCTTAGCATCGCCAACAGTTGTGAAACCGTCTGTTTCGTTACCTGTAACGATAGCTGCTGTCTTGCCGTCATTTACTTTACAGTCGATAGAAAGTGTACCGTCTGCAACAGCCTTGATAGCAAAAGCTTCACGGAATGTGCCTGCATTATCAGCATCGCCGTCAAGAGTAGTCTTAGCTGTGTTCTTGCCGCCTGTCTGATAATGGAAAGTATATTCGTTTTCGCCGACTGTTACGGGTGCTGCGGAATCATCCTTGCGTGCAAGTGAGTTGTCACCGCCGGATACAGCGGGAACCGTAACTTCGATATTCTTGTTTGATATAACGGTTTCGCCTACTGCGAAGTCACCGTCCGTACCTGCAAGAAGGTTGCCCTTAACAACCGCTGATGCAGTACCTGCTACAAGAACAGGTGATTCTTCCTCTTCTTCAACAGCTTCGTCACTGCTTGAAGAAGTGCTTGTTGTGTCGGTCTCTTCCTCTACAACCTCTACGGCTGCGGGGCTCTCTACCTCGTCAACCACTTCGTCCTCGGCTGCAAATGCCGCTACGGCACTTAAACCGGGTACGGCTGTGCTTGTTGCGGTCATAACGCCGACCATGAAAGAACTTACAAATACTCTTAAATTCTTTTTCATTTTTTTTCCTCCTTATTTTTTGGATCGTGAATTAAATGACATCGCTGCCATAAAACACAAACCGCAGCTGTTCCCTTATCCGAGCCCAACTGCCGCGGTATAAAGAAACTTTAACATATGGTCAATGTTTATAACCCATATATCAAAAGTCCCTTTTGTTTGGTATAATTATAACTCAACCGAAAAATAAAATCAAGTGAAAATATAGTTTTTTTACAAAAAAATTATATTTTTGTTACCTGAAATTTACAGATGTGTGCAGAACCCGCAAAAAAAGGGCTTTGCCGAAACAAAGCCCTTGTAACACAATTTTAACAAATAATTGCATTTTTGGTAATATTGCTGAAAAGTTGTGATAATATTTATCAAAGTCTGAAGTATGCAGCCGCGTTATTATAGCAAATATCCTTTACGATCTGTCCCGCAAATTCTATATCGCTGTCATACTCGCCGTCCTCTATCCACTGACCGATGATATTGCAGAGAATTCTTCTGAAATATTCATGACGGGGATACGAAAGGAAGCTGCGGCTGTCCGTAAGCATACCTACAAACTTGCCAAGCACGCCAAGGTTGCCGAGAGCCTTTATCTGAAGCTCCATACCGTCCTTGTTGTCGTTGAACCACCAAGCTGTACCGAACTGTATCTTGCTTGCGGCTTCGCTTGACTGGAAGCAGCCGAGGATAGTACCGATAACCTGGTTGTCGGCAGGATTGCCCGCAAATAAAAGTGTCTTGGGCAGACTGTCATTGTAGTTGAGAAGATCCATAAGGTTTGTAAGACCCTCGCAGCTTGACCAGTCGGAGATACAGTCAAAACCTGTATCGGGACCCATTTTCTCAAACATCTTTGTGTTGTTGTCACGCTTGATGTTCATATGAAGTTCCATAGCCCAGTCGCGCTTTGTATACTCGCCGCCAAGGAAGAGCATAAGCTGTGTGCGGTACTTGTCGATTTCTGTCTTTTCGGGCTTTGTGCCTGAAAGTGCCTTTGCAAGGATAGCATCAAGCTCCGCATCTGTTGCCTTTACGCAGGGAACGTATGTGAAAGCGTGGTCTGATGCACGGCAGCCCATTTCATCAAAGAGATCCATTCTCTTTTTAAGAACGGCCTTGAGGTCTGCAAAAGTCTTTATCTCTGTGTTTTCTGTTGCACCAAGTGTCTTGATGTAGTCTGCAAATGTAGGTGCGTCGATATTGAGCGCCTTGTCGGGACGGAAAGCGGGATAAACCTTGAAATCTTTCTCGTCAGCCGCTATCTTCTTGTGCCATTCAAGTGAATCGGCAGGATCGTCCGTTGTATTGATAGCTGCAACATTGCTCTTTTTGATAAGCTCGCGCACTCTGAACTCGGGCTTTGCAAGAAGCTCGTTTATCTGATCGTAGATCTTTCTTGCGGACTTCTTTGTCAAAGGCTCATAGATACCGAAAAATCTCTGTAATTCAAGGTGTGTCCAGTGGTAAAGCGGGTTGCCGATAGCATACTGGATAGTCTCTGCCCACTTTTCAAATTTTTCAAAGCTGTCAACATCCTTGCCCGTTATCTTTTCTTCAGGGATACCCAAAGAACGCATTGCACGCCACTTGTAGTGGTCGCCGCCAAGCCATACCTCTGTGATATCCGAGAAATTCTTGTTCTCGTAGATCTCCTGAGGATTCAGATGGCAATGGAAATCGTAGATAGGTTCACTTTTTGCATATTCGTGGAAAAGTTTCTGTGCTGTTTTTGTTTTTAATAAAAAGTTTTCGTCAATAAAGCCCATTTCACTAAGCCTCCTTAAAAAATTATGGTTTTAATATCACATTATTATCCATTACAAAGCCCGAAAGAGCGCTTGCATCAACATAAACGCTGCCGTTTATGACCTGATTCGGCATATTGGCATACGCCTCGTCCTTTTCGACGCCGTTTGCCTTGAAATACGCCTTTGAAAAGCCGCCGCTGTAGTTGATGTAGCTTGCGCCGACCTTGACGCGCATATGTCCGTCACTGAGTCCGTTCGGCGATCTGTAATAAAAATCAACTGTCTTTGTCTCTGCGTTCCAGAGCGCTTCACAGCCGTATTTGTATTTCATGTAAGGTGCGATCTTTACCATTCTCGCGCCTTCAAGATAGATACAGTCGGGCGAGGTAAGAGTTATCTGCGTTGTAGTTTTTGTACTGCTGCCCAAAAGTATATCTGCCGACACATTTACCGCGCCCGCAGCGCAGATAACAGCGCACATAAGCAAAGAACAAATTCTTTTCATTATATTATATCTCCTTTACGGCTTTGTTAAGGATGATTTACAGTGTAACGCCGTTTTTGAAAATAGCGATCTCTCTGTAGCCGTTTATTTCGTTTTTGGTCTTTACGCGGTCGGAAGCAACATCAAGTATGTACTTGAAGAATTCCTCTGCGTAGCTGTCCATTTCCTTATCAATGATAAGTCTGCCCGCATTCCAGTCTATCCAGTTGGGCTTTCTGGTCGCAAGGTCGTCGTTTGTAGCGATCTTTACGGTAGGCACGGGTGAACCCACGGGTGTGCCGCGGCCTGTTGTAAATAGGATAAGGTGGCAGCCGCTTGCCATCATGCCGCTTATGGCAACAATATCGTTACCGGGGCCCTGAAGCAGGCTCAAGCCGTCTGCCGTTGCCTTTTCGCCGTAAAGAAGAACGCCCTTGACATCGGATGTACCTCCCTTTTGAGTACAGCCAAGCGACTTGTCCTCAAGAGTTGTGATACCGCCCTTTTTATTACCCGGAGATGGGTTCTCGCCAACGGGCTCGCCGTGGGAGATAAAATATTCCTTGAAATTGTTTACAAGATCGACTGTCTTGTTGAAAAGTTCCTTGTTTTCGCATCTGTCCATAAGAATGGTCTCTGCGCCGAACATTTCGGGAACTTCGGAAAGAACGGTCTTGCCGCCGTTTGCTACCATTATATCGGAAATACGTCCGACAAGCGGGTTTGCGGTAATACCGCTGAGACCGTCGCTGCCGCCGCATTTAAGACCGATAACAAGCTTGCTTGCGGGAACTTCTTCCTGCTTGAACTGCTGAGCGTACTCAACAAGCTCGCCTATCACATCAACAGCTTCCTCTACTTCATCGCCGTGTTCCTGACAGATAAAGAATTTTACTCTGTCGTCGTCCCACTCGCCGAGAACTTTCTTAAATTCGTTCATATTGTTGTTTTCGCAGCCAAGGCTTAAAACCAGAACGCCCGCAGCATTGGGATGTCTTACCATGCCCGCAAGCAGTTTCTGTGTGTTCTCGTGGTCCTCGCCAAGCTGTGAACAGCCATAGGGATGAACAAAATTGTAAATTCCGTCAACCTTGTCGCCGTACTTTGCTCTCGCCTTTTCAACAATAGCATTGGAAACGCCGTTTACGCAGCCTACGGTATTTACTACCCATATCTCGTTTCTGATACCTACATCGCCGTTTTTACGCACATAGCCCATAAAAGTCTCCTTGCGTGTAACGGGAATGGGGTTGAGTTTGGGCTCGTATGTATATTCAAGCGTGGAACTTAAATTTGTTTTTACGTTGTGAGAATGTACCCACTCGCCGGGTTTGATAGTTGTTGTGGCGTGTCCGATGGGATAACCGTATTTGATGATGTTCTCACCCTCGGGTATCTCGACAACAGCCATTTTATGACCTCTCGGGATATCTTCAACAGCTGTCACGCCCATTGCGCTCTCACCCTTTTTGATGCCGTCGTCATAGATAGCCACAACAACATTATCGTTAGGATGTATTTTAATATATTTCTCCATAGAATGCCCTCCGTTAGGCTTTTGCCCCTGTCAGAAAACAGGGGCAAAATTTATTTTCTTATTTAATATATCGTTTAAATTGATAAATTATTTGATAACGTCAGCAATAACACTCTTAACGTCCTTGTTGAGCAGGTTGTAAAGATGTTCTGTAACAACTGCGGGGAAGTCGCCGAGTTCTGTATTGAGGTCTGCACCAAGCCAGAAGTCCTTGTTGCCGCAAGCCTTCTTAACAAGCTCCGCAACCTGTGCCTTGTCGGAAACGTCAACGCCATTCCATGCCTTAGCATAGAAATCAAGCACATCTGCGCTGTCCTTGATGAAGTATTCCTCGTCGCCTCTGTGGCCTACAAGTACAGGAACCTTCATAGCGTCGCCGATCTCGCGGATCTCTGTGCCGCGGTAGAAAGCAAGGTAAGCCGCAAACGAGAATGTAAGGATCTTGGGGAGAGCCTTCTTCTGTGCATAGTATTCCTGAATAGTATGAAGAACACGAGCCTCAAACTTTGATGTGGAATTAAGAGAGATATCAAGAAGCTTGTGGTCGATGAACGGGTTCTTGAATCTGTCGAATACTGCATCCGCAAAGCCCTTTAAGTCGTCATGTGTAAGCTCGGGGCTTGTGATAGCGGGGATGATCTCGTTGTCGAGAGCATCAGCAAGATATTTGTAGAATACTTCGTCGTTCATAACGTCGCGAACGATGTCGTAACCTGCAAGGTAAGCACCTAAAACAGAGCAGGTATGTGCGCCGTTAAGGATACGAACTTTTCTCTTCTTGTAAGGCTTAACATCGGGTGTGTAAATAACCTTAAGGCCTGCCTTGGGGAAAGGAAGCTCGTTTTCAAGTTCTGCGGGGCCTTCGATGACCCATGTATGGAAGATCTCGGATGTGTCGATAGCGTTGTCCTCGTAACCGAATTCTTCGCAAAGATCCTTAGCTTCGTTTCTGGGGTAACCCGTAACGATACGGTCAACAAGTGTGCTTGTGAATACGCAGGCATCATTTATCCATGCGATGAAGTCAGCGCCTAAGCCCCACTTCTCTGCATGCTGAAGAACGTATTTCTTAAGCATCTTGCCGTTGTCGTCGATAAGTTCGCAGGGGATGAATACAAGACCCTTGCTCTTGTCGCCGCCGAATGCCTTGAATCTTACATATAAGAAGTTACATACCTTTGCGGGGAAAGAATCCTGAGGCTTGTCCTCTACAAAGTCTTCTTCCTTCCATGTGATACCTGCTTCTGTTGTGTTGGAAACAACAAAGCGAAGTTCGGGATTCTTTGCGCAAGCATTGTAAACATCAAGGTCAACATAGGGGTTGATACATCTGTTTACGCAAGTGATAAGTCTCTTTGCCGCAACTTTCTTACCGTCCTCGCGGCCGCGCGCGATAAGAGTATAAAGACCCTCCTGCTCGTTAAGCACGTTTCTTAAAAAGTCGCCGCCCGGAATAGGCTGGATAAGTGTGATACCGCCCTCGAAAAGACCCTGCTCGTTAATTTCGTCAAACATATAGTCAACAAATGCACGCAGGAAGTTACCCTCACCAAACTGGATAACCTTTTCGCCAAGCTTTTTCTTTGTACCGATCTTTAAATCATCATTGAATTTAAAGCCGTTTGTAAGTAATGATCTGTTAAGTTTTTCCATTTTTCTACCTCCGTAAAATATTATTTATGCTATTACCGGAGTAATAGTTTAATACGCTTATTTACATTGTACTATAAAATCAATTCAAAAGCAAATGTTTTTTGTTATATTTGAAATATTTTTGAAATATTATTGTAACCGAACGATACGGACGCTTTGCATCTATACGATTCGGTTTTGAAAGCAAAGGGCTGTCGATTTTATCGACAGCCCTAAAACATCATATCCTGTTTATCTTTTCAAGAAATCTTATAAGCTTGCCGCCCATGGGAACGCTTTGCAGGTCGTCCCTTACAAAGCCCTTTACGGCTATCATGCCCGCCATATACCCAAACATCGCAAGTATTACGGCAAACAACGTCGCTATGGTATTGCTCGGCAGTATCATATAAAACAGCTTGTACGCACCCCAGCACACAACGCCCATTACCGCACTTGCCACGGTGGGTTTAACAAGCATGCCCACATAGTCGGGCGCAACTTTTGTTGCCTTGACAAGCGCGCGGAAATTGAGCAGGCTTGCTATCATGTAGCAGACCGTCGTGCTTATTACCGCACCCACAACATTTATCTTTGGTATCGCTATCAGAAAATAGTTTACGGGTATCTTTGCAAGACTGCCCCAAAGCGCATTGAATGCGGGAGCATTTACTTTGCCCAGACCCTGTAAAACGCCCGTTGATATCTGACTTAACGCAAGGAAGATAACACTTAGCGCACCCACTCTCAAAAGTGTGCCGCCCTCGGGATGATTGGGAAAAAGCATCATAAGTATCTGATTTCCCAAAACACCCAGACCCACAGCCGCGGGAATAGATATCATCATTGTAAGGCGGAGGGTCGTATCGACTTTTGCCTGCACCGCCTTGTGCTGTTTAAGTGCAAGACTTGATGCTATGCTCGGAATTACAGCCGTTGCTATCGCCGTTGAGATAGAAACCGGAAGAGTTGTCAAAGTGACATATTTGCCCGTAAGCAGGCCGTAAAGCGCATCCATTTCCTTGTCGGAATATGTGCCTATCGCCGAAAGCCTGTCCTTTACCATAGCCATATCTATAAGGTTTGTCATCGAGAATATCGCCGTGCCCGTAATAACGGGAACTGCGATCTTAAGCAGGTTTTTCAATATCTGAGAGCCCGTTTCTATGTCATAGCCGCCCTCATCTTTGGCAAAACGGCGTTTTCTGCTTCCCCTTGTGATATAGTAGGCAAAAAACAGAGTACAAAGTCCCGCAAACGCGCCTATGCCCGTACCCGCCGTACCGCCCGCAGCGCCCCACGCTATTTTATCGCCCGTCATTGTCTTCATTAAAAACCACGCCATAAAAACGCTGAACACGGCATTGAATACCTGCTCTATAAGCTGTGACATAGCCGTCGGAACTGTTGTGCCGAACCCCTGGAAATAACCTCTGTACACCGCCATTACCGACACTATGAAAACCGTAGGCGCCAAAGTCAGTATACAGTAAAAACTTCTTTCACTTTTTATTATCATGCAAAACTGTGATGCAAAGCACAGCATTATCAGCATACACACAAAACCCAGCGCAGATGCCGTTATCATGGACACACGGAATATCTTTTTAGCGTTCGTATATTCCCCGAGCGCCAGTTTTTCCGCCACCATGCGGCTTATAGCCACAGGCAGACCCGCCGAACTCATAATAAGGAACATATTGTAAAGATAAAATCCCGCGGAATATATGCCGTTGCCCTCGTCGCCTATCATGTCGGTAAGCGGCAGTCGGTATAAAAAGCCCAGCACGCGCACCATAAGACTTGCCGCCGCCAGTATCGCCGCCTGCTTTACAAAGCCGACACCCTTTTTTTCGGTCTTTGACAAAGAAAAAACCTCCAATATATATAATAAACCATATTTAAAGCCAAAATTTTACTTATATATTATATATAAAATGTTCCACTTTTTCAATGGTTAATTCCCCATAATCGTATTTTGTAATATAAATGAAATAAAATATCAATAGACTTATTGTATGAAATATGCTAAAATTTTGCTCATGGGAATACTGCCAGAAACGGTAGGCGGTTAGTTTCCTTGTTCCGAAGCGAGGTGAGTTTTTTACATAGACCTTTGGAATGAGGAGGTGATGGATATGCTGAGCGTAGACACCTTTATAGGCATCGTGTGCTTATGTGCAACTTTTTTCAGCCTTGGATATGCTTTAGGCAAAAACAGCACAAAAAAATAACCGCCCATAGTTACCAGCTTAAAACGGTTATTTTTAAGTAAACGTTATTGGGAAACTGACCGTCTATCGGCAGTATTCCTATTTGTATAAATATTTTAACACTATTTCACGCTTTTGTCAATACCGACAAAGCGGAATTTTGACACATCATCTTCGACATAGAGTTTATACAGCACTGTTCTTTTAAAGCTGTTGTATCTGTAAAATGCGTACGCAAGCCATAGCAAGGCATAAATCATTATCGACGCGAGTGCTGCATCCATGTCGCCCGACTCCCTTCCTGCCTGCAAAACACGAAGCAGCCCGATACATAACAGCATGACTATCCCGCCGCTTTTGTTCTTTACCTCATCGGATACGGCAGAAAGTTTACTTTTATCAAAACACATTGTATTCCCGCAATGTCCGCATTTTATGCTCAGTACATCCGAAAAATCAAACAGCAGTTCCGACAGCTTAAAAATAAATATTTCATTTTCGCCGCAATTATTACATTTCAGCGAATTCCATATTCCCGCCTCCAAACATCTGTCAGCGGATAGCTTTCAGTATCTCCTCGGCTATTTCAGGCTTGTTCATGGTGTAGATATGCACACCGTCAACGCCGTTTTCCATAAGGCCACAGATCTGTTTTGCGGCATATTCTATACCCGCTTTCTGCATCGACTCGCTGTTATCGCCGAAGCGCTGAAGCACTTTTGCAAGCTTCACGGGTATGCTTGCGCCGCATTTTGCGACCATTTTTTCTATCTGTTTTTTATCGGTAACGGGCATTATACCCGCTTCAACGGGCACATTTATCCCCACAGCCCGCACCTTTTCCATAAAATTATAAAAGGTATCGTTATCAAAGAACAGCTGGGTCATAAGGTGGCCGACCCCCGCATCGACCTTATGTTTAAGGTTGAGTATGTCCTCCGCCATGTTTTTGGCTTCGGGGTGCACCTCGGGATAACACGCACCCGACAGCTCAAAGCCCATATTTTTATCCATTATATAGCTCACTAAGTCCGACGCGTATTTAAAGTCGTTTTTTTCGGGTATATCGGGGTTTCTGTCTCCGCGCAGGGCAAGGATATTCTTTACACCGCTTGCATTTAATTTTTCAAGAAGAAAATCTATATCCTGCTTTGAATTGTGCAGACAGGTAAGGTGCGCTATGGAGTCCGTCTTGTACTCGTTTTGTATCTTTGCACAGATATCCGCCGTTATGGTATTTGCCGCACCCACACCGCCCGCACCGTAGGTAACGCTTATAAAATCGGGCGAAAGACGGCGCAGTCGGTCTATTGTCGCATAAAGCGTGTCCATCTGCTCCAATTTTTTAAGCGGAAATACCTCGAATGATATGACTTTCTTCTTTTTTGAAAATTTCTGTTCTATTTTTGACATTTCTTTCATAACAATTCCTCCACTCACGAAAAGGTTGTGTGTTAAACAACAATTTATTTAATTATATACCAAATCAGTATAACGGTCAATATTCAAAACTTTTCTGCACCAAAAAAGGCCGTCGGGATATCCGACAGCCCTAATTTCAGCATCTTGCTGCTTTTCTTCTTGCAACGGGGTCAAGAAGTTTCTTTCTTATTCTGAGGTTTTCGGGAGTAACCTCCACCAGTTCGTCATCTGTGATAAAGTCTATGCACTGTTCAAGGCTCATAACGATATGCGGTGTCAGTTTAAGTGCATCATCCGAGCCCGAAGCACGGGTATTGGTCAGCTGCTTTTTCTTGCAGACATTGACTTCCATATCGCCTGTTCTCGCATTTCTGCCGACGACCATACCGCAATATACCTTAGTACCCGCACCGATAAACAAGTCGCCGCGCTCCTGCGCATTGAACAGACCGTAGGTAACAGCCTCGCCTGTTTCAAAAGCAACAAGCGAACCCTGCGGACGGCTTACGATCTCGCCCTTGTACGGCTCATAACCGTTAAAAATAGTATTCAAAATACCGTCGCCGTGTGTATCGGTCAAAAATTCGTTTCTGTAACCGATAAGACCGCGTGCGGGGATGTTGAATTCAAGGCGTGTATAACCGCCGTTTGAGGGCTGCATATTTATCATTTCGCCGCGGCGTGTGCCAAGCTTTTCGATAACAGCGCCCACATACTGTTCGGGCACATCGATAGTTGCAAGTTCCATAGGCTCCATGCGCTTGCCGTTTTCCTCGCGGTAAAGCACCTCGGGGCGTGATACCTGAAATTCGTAACCTTCGCGGCGCATAGTTTCTATAAGTATAGAAAGATGAAGCTCACCGCGGCCGCTGACTTTAAATGCCTCGGCAATATCCGTTTCTTCCACTTTAAGGCTGACATCCGTGTTAAGCTCTCTCATCAGTCTGTCACGCAGGTGACGGCTTGTTACAAACTTGCCCTCCTGACCCGCAAACGGGCTGTCATTTACGCTGAATGTCATAGCAAGCGTAGGCTCGCTTATCTTGTTTACTTCAATAGCAACAGGGTTTTCGACTGCCGCGATGGTATCGCCGATATGGATATCGGGCATACCGCTTACAGCTACGATAGAACCGATAGTTGCACTGTTTACCTCTATTCTTTCAAGACCCTCGTACTCGTATAACTTTGTAACTCTTATCTTGTCAAGCTTTTCTGGGTCATGGATATTAACGATAGCAACCTCGTCATTTACCTTGATAGAACCGTTTTCTATCTTGCCGATACCTATTTTGCCGACATATTCGTTATAGTCGATAGTTGTTACAAGCATCTGAAGATCTGCATCGGGGTCGCCCTCGGGTGCGGGGATATGCTCGATGATCGTATCAAAAAGCGGCTTCATATCGGGTGCATCAAGTGCTTCGGCGGGGTCGAGAGCCGCCTTGCCGAGTTTTGCGGATGCAAAAACAAAAGGACTGTCAAGCTGCTCGTCCGTAGCATCGAGTTCCATAAAAAGTTCAAGTATCTCGTCTACCACTTCGTCGGGACGTGCTTCGGGACGGTCTATCTTGTTGACACAGACTACAACAGGCAAACCAAGTGAAAGCGCGTTTCTCAAAACAAATTTTGTCTGGGGCATAGCACCCTCGTAAGCATCAACAACAAGTACAACGCCGTTTACCATTTTAAGTACACGCTCTACCTCGCCGCCGAAATCGGCATGGCCGGGGGTATCGACAATATTTATCTTTGTATGCTCGTAATAAACGGATGTATTTTTCGATAAAATAGTGATGCCTCGCTCACGCTCTATATCGCCGCTGTCCATAACTCTCTCGCGGATGACCTGGTTTGAACGGAAAGTACCGCTCTGCTTTAAAAGCTCGTCCACAAGTGTTGTCTTGCCGTGGTCAACGTG
This sequence comes from Bacillota bacterium, assembly GCA_017460805.1. Lineage (GTDB taxonomy): Bacteria > Bacillota > Clostridia > Lachnospirales > CAG-274 > RGIG4310. Next base: position 16,216 of record JAFUAF010000022.1, read on the forward strand.
GGCAATTATCGCTATATTTCTTATATCTTCACGTTTGGTTTTCATAATCTCTCTCTTTTCGTATAAAATAATTTCCTAAAATACCAAACTAAATTTTACCACAAACCGCCTGTAAATTTCAATAAACCATATTCACAAAATTTGACGGCATATGCCTTATTAAGCAGACAATTTTAACAATAAAAGGCCATTGCTTACCGCAGCGGCCTTTTTGTATAACAACACAATTATTTAAAGTAATCAAATTCATCCACATCAAAAAGACCTTTATCACTTAATTTAAGATGCGGTATAACCAGAAGCGAGATAAAACAAAGCACCATAAAAATTGAATTTGAGGCATTCGGGCTTATCTCTTTTATGGCGTCGTTTATTCTGTCAAACTCCACTACAGCTTCTTCTGCGGACTTATCCGTCATAATGCCGCCTATGGGCAGGGGCATATATTCAAGCACCTTTCCGTTTTTAACAACGGCAATGCCGCCCTGTGTACCCAACGCATTTACCGCCGCCGCCATATCTTCGGCATTGTCGCCCGCAACGGTTATATTGTGGCTGTCATGGCCTATGGTCTGTGCCACGGCACCACCTTTTATCTCAAAACCCGCCGCATAGGCCTTGCCTATATTGCCCGTGTGCTTATGCCTTTCTATATTTGCGACCATAACAAGTCCGTCCGCGTTTTCCCTGTAAATGCCCTCGGTCACAAGACTGCCCTCGTGCATAAGGATAACGGGCTTTGACGGGTCAAATTCGTTATAAAGCATTTCGGGTGTTACCTTGTCGATATGCACCGTATTTGTAACATAATCCCTTTTTGTCTTTTTGTCACGCATTTCATAGGTGTTTTCCCCGTTTTCGGCAACAAGTTTTCCGTTGAAATACACCTGTTCTATATTATCGAGAGTAAGCGAATCCGCAACTATTATATCCGCATAGTAATTCGGTGCTATACCGCCCCTGTGTTTAAGACCGTAAACACGCGCGGGATTGATGCTTGCCATTTTTATTGCCGTTATGGGGTCAAGCCCAAGCTTAACGGCTTTTCTTACACAATGGCGGATAGTGCCGTTTTCAAGTATCTCGTCGGCGTGCTTGTCGTCGGTACAAAAGGCAAATCTGTCGGCATTGAACGGCGTGACCGCCTTGATAAGCTCCTCCAGATTTTTTGTACCCGTGCCCTCGCGGATAAAAATAAACATACCCTTGCTTACCTTTTCAAGCGCGTTTTCAACTGTATCGCACTCGTGGTCGGTAATGACATTGCCGCAGATATAGGCATTAAGACCCTTGCCCGAAATACCCGGTGCATGGCCGTCGATAATATCCGCCGCTTTCAGTTTATTTATGGTATCTTCGTCGCAGTATACGACCCCCGGAAAATTCATCATTTCACCGAGTCCGAGCAGTCTTGCGCCGTAATTGAGGTCTTTTAACATTCTTTTTACCTCGTTGGCATCCAAAACACAGCCCGAGTGGTCAAAAGGCGTGGCGGGTACACAGCTCGGCACCATAAAGCACATATTCATGGTCGTTATCGTTCCGTCGTCTATCATATATTCAAGACCCTTTATGCCGCATACATTCACTATTTCATGCGGGTCGGCAATTACGGTGGTCGTACCGTGCGGCACTACCGCTCTTGCGTACTCGGACGGGATAAGCAGCGAAGATTCTATATGTACATGGGCATCCATAAGCCCGGGCAGGATAAACTTGCCCGTTACATCTATCTCCTTTTTGCCGCTGTACTCGCCGAGACCCACTATTCGCCTGCCCTCTATGGCAACATCCGTCTTTATTATCCTGTGATTGAAAACATCGGCAACATAGCCGCCTTTTAAAACTATATCGGCGGGCTGTTCACCAAGTGCGGTTTTAATATGCGTTTTCATTTTCTGTACTCACCTATCTTTTTTAAAAGTGTTTCGACTTTCGCCTTAACATCCTCCGCACCCGTGATATCGGACACAAGACAGATACATCTTGCACCCGCGCCGAGCGGCTTGTCCATGTTATGCTCCTTTATGCCGCCTATTGCGGTATAGGGCAGATCGATATTGTTTACAACATATTCAAGGTATTCAAGACCTACGGGGTCGCAGACATTGTCCTTTGTCTTTGTCGGGAAAAGCGGCCCCACACCTATGTAGTCCGCCCCGTCGGCGACTGCCTGCCTTGCCTGTTCGGGGCTGTGGGTGGAAAGACCGATTATCATTTCCTCGCCCACAAGCTTTCTTACCTCTTTAATAGGCAGGTCGTCCTGTCCGATATGCACACCGTCGGGCCGCACCAGAAGCGCAATATCTATATTGTCATTTATTATAAAAGTGCAGCCGTACTCCGCACACATTTTCTTTATCTCAAGACATTCCTCATAGCGGGTGCGGATATCCGCATACTTTTCGCGGTACTGTATTATCTTCGCCCCGCCCTCAAGCATGGCACGCACCACCTCAAAATTGCTCCTGCCGTTTGAAAGATTGGCGGCAGTTATGCAGTATAATGGAAAGTCCAGTTTTTTTCTTTTTTCTTCGGTAATTGACATTTTATTATTTCCTCACATTTCTATTTCAAAAAATTTTCCGTCATATCATGCAATTCGATAAAGGGGTCGTTTTTCAGCCCTTCTCCCGTTGCTGTATTGACAATATCATGTCTGTCATTGCTGTAGTCCGAATAACCGTCTATCATTTCAAGCATTTTTGTTATAACATCATAGGTCACATCATACATCAAATTTTCGGTGTCCTTGTCGGAAGTGCCGTGCTTTGCCATACAATTCTCCACACAGCTTTTCTGTATGACCGCAAGATGTTCAAAAAACTTTTTCTGCATATCATTCATGGACAAACCATCCCTCTTTTGAAAACTCCGGTATCAGATGTGCGGTCGAACGAATCACTTCCATATATTTCTTCACTTCGTCTTCATTAAAGCCGAAAATATTTTCAACAGTATAGTCCGGAAGATAACAGGTCATATAGTGAAAACAATCTTTTTCATCGGCTTTTTCAACATATACCTTTACCCTGCCCGATGACAGATATTCGGAATGGGTTATCTCCGTTTCATCATCAAGCGTCAAAAATGGGTACATCATAGAAAAAACTCCTTTCTGTCAGCTTTTCTTTATATCGGTTATCAGCAGCATACCAAAAATCAAAATAAAATTCATTATAGCTAACACAAAGATAAACGGTAAAAAATCCTCGTTTGGCGATCCTGTTTTTATGAAATCAACAACAGCCCTTATGCCCGCAAAATCAAGGCGGCAAAACTGATATATATTGCAAAGCAAAACCATATACCAGCGCTTTTTATACAGACCTTTTACTTTAGCCGCAGCTTTAGCCGCAGCAATACAGCATACTACGGGCAAAACAAAAGTTACAAGTATAATGTCCATTATCGTTACCTCCAATTTTACCGCCTTAGCCTAAACTGCCCAAAAACACCTTTTCGGTATTTTCCTTTGCTTTTGCGATAAGTTCCTCCTCATCGGCTTTCATATACTTGGCAAGGTCTTTAGCCACATACTTTATATTCTGCGGAACATTGACCCTGCCGAGCCCCTTTACATTTTTTGGTATAAGATACGGCGCATCGGTCTCGAGCATTACCCTGTCAAGCGGCAGGATACTCACGGCATCACGCAGTTCCCCCGCGCGCTTATCATCGCATATCCAGCCCGTTATACCGATATAAAAGCCCATATCGAGATAAGTTTCAAGCGTTTTTCTGCTGCCCGTAAAACAATGCACAACGGACTTTTTGCAAATCTCGGGATGATTTTTAAACCGCTTCGCGAAGTCCTCCGCCGCATCTCTCTCATGCAGAAACAGCGGTTTATTCAGCTTTTCCGCAATAACGATATGCTTTTCAAGGCAGCGTATCTGATTTTCCTTGGTCGAAAACATACGGTCATAGTCCAGCCCGCACTCGCCCACAGCCACTATTTTCGGGTTCTTCGACACATATTCCTCTATCAGGTCAAAATCCTCTTTTTTGGCGCTGTCGGCATTATGCGGATGAATACCCGCCGTACCGTAACACTCATGTGTTTTCACAAAGCTGTCCACAAGCCTGTTTTCGTGCATATCACTGCCCGTAAGTATACAGGCCACACCCTCCGCCGCCGCATCATTCAGCACCTTTTCGGGCTCTTTGAACTGACGGCAGAACAAATTAAGTCCTATATCATAAAATTTTGTTTCCATAATAATATTTACCCGCTTAGTCCTTTTTGGTGCTGACCCAGACCGAGCAGCCATAAGATGCCGTAAAAGCGGTAAAAGTTCCTTCCTTCACCTTTGCGACCTCAATATCCGTAGAGAATGTATGATGATTTGACATGATAACACGCTCGAAAATATCGCCGTCCTCGGCCTCTATAGCCCATGCGGGCACTATCGTCTCGCGCTCGTTGTCGTTGTTGTTGATTATAACGGCTATATGCTCGTTCTCGTTCCAGCGTCCGAAACATACAACTCCGCTCGAATTATACAGATAATCAAGGCTTCCCGTTGAAAAGGCTTTGTATGCCTTGTGCACCTTTATCATCGCTCTGTAAAAATCCAGTATCTCGGGGTCTTCCCTGCCCCACGGGAAAGGCCGTCTGTTGTCGGGGTCTGTCCAGCCCGTCATGCCCGCTTCATCCCCGTAATAAATGGTCGGTGCGCCTATCCATGTCATCTGAAAAAGGATAGCTTCGCGCATTATGGCCTTGTTTATGCCCGTATCGGCTTCATGTGCGCCCATTGTATGCAGTCTGCCGACTTTTCTGTTTGTTCTTGTCAGAAAACGCGAATGGTCGTGGTTTGAAAGCTGATTCATGGCTACACTTAAACTCGGATAGGAAAAACGCGCCATAAAATAACGCATCGTACTTTCAAAATCCGCGCTGTTATTGTATTTTTCAGGCTGTGCGGACTCGCTGTGCTTTTCCATACCCGTCAAAAACCATGTCAAAGGCTCCATAAAAGCATCATAGTTCATAACGGTATCCCATTGGTCGCCCATAAGCCAATCCTTTGGGTCGCCGTAATGCTCGGCAAGGATTATCGCCTCGGGGTTTGCCTCTTTTACAGCCTTGCGGAAATCCCGCCAGAATTTCATATTGAATTCTTTTGTACTGCCCAGATCGGCAGCTACATCAAGTCTCCAGCCGTCGGCATTGAAAGGCGGAGACACCCATTTTTTGCCAATGCCCAAAATATAGTCATAAAGCTCCTTTGAGCCCTCAAAATTGAGTTTGGGATGGTTGTCGTGACCCCACCAGCCGTCATAATGCTCATCATCTATCCATTTAAAGTAATTTCTGTACTTGCTGTCCTTATTTTTGAACGCGCCCGCCTCGTAGCCGTTTTTCTCGTAAAATCCCTCGCGGTCGAGCCACTTGTTGAACGCGCCGCAATGGTTGAACACACCGTCAAGGATAACGCGTATCCCCTTTGAGTGAGCAAGTTCTATAAGCCTTATCATCAGCTTGTTGCTTTCTTCAAGGTTTTCTTTGTCGGTAGTCCTTATCATGTACATATCCGCACGCGAATTGTCCATATCGCCCTCGGGCACAAGTGTTGTGCCGTCGTTTACGATAACGCCGTAATGCGGGTCTATATAATCATAGTCCTGAATATCGTATTTGTGGTTGCTGGGCGACACAAAAACAGGGTTAAAATAAATCGCATCTATGTCAAGACTTTTAAGATAGTCCATTTTCTCGATAACACCCTGCAAATCGCCGCCGTAAAAATTACAAACATCAAAGTTTTCAAGCGGAGAATACCAGTCCTTTACCATTTTTGCCCTTGCGCCGAGATAAACATATTCGTCATCCAGCACATCATTGTTTTTATCGCCGTCAAAAAACCTGTCAACATATATCTGATACATAACAGCGCCCTTTGCCCAGTCCGGAGTATGAAAGCCCGGCATAATGGCAAAGTTGTAGGCGGGGTCTGCCTGCGGCAAAACGCCCTGCTTGTTATAGCAGTATTTTCTGCCGTCCTTTTCAATAAGAAAATAGTACTCTATCGGATCCGTCCCTGTTATAAGGCTTCCCTCGTAAAAATCAAAGCGGCTTGTTGTACGTACTTTTTCCATATTGATAAAGCTTTCTTCAAGCTGGATGCTGCACTTGTCCACATTGTCTTTCGCTACCCTTAATCTTATGGCAACACGGCTGTTTTTTTCGGGTTCCGCAGGTGTACGGAACATGGGTGTTTCGTCGGAAAATATCGCATCAAAATTAAGATATTTTATTTTCATTTCGTGCAAAAGCATTATTTTGTTTATCATGTTGTTGTCCATAATTCCACCTCACGTTTTTGAGCGTTAAGCCGTCATAAAGTTCATAATTTTCATGTATAAAATATAAAATACGATCACCGATACAAAGGGCACGTCTATTATTCTGCCCCTGCCCGCTTCAAGGTCTGTCACAAACTCCCTGCGTGCATCGAGCGAATATTTGTAATCTATATTTCTGCCCTTGTTTACGCGGATAAAAAGGTATAAAAGACCGATAAGCACGGGCAGCGTAAACGCAAGAAATATCGTTGCGTCCGCAAAAATTTCCATATGAGTGTATTCTTCTGCTTTTGCCGCCGTATCGGGATCCTGTATTTTGCTCAGCACCACCTGGATGCTGTTTATGATAAAATGGGCAAGCATAGAGGAATATATCGAATTTGTATAATGTACCAATATGCCGAATATCATACCCGCCACCGCAGCATAAGCAAGCTGATACAGGTCAAGGTGCATTATGCCGAAAAACAGCGCCGAAAAGAACGCCGCTTTTATAAGCCCCATTCTTTTATAACCCGTCATTATCACTCCGCGGAACATCAGCTCCTCAAAAACACCGGGCATAACGCCTATAGCCGCCACAAGAAAGCCCATTGAATACCGCTCTATATACTGACTTACAATATCCTCATTATCGGGCACGAAAAACTCCGTAATGCTGCCGACCCACAGCATGAGCGGCAGGGTAAAGAGCGCAATGAGCACGACAAGTATCACATTTTTAAGCGCAAGCGTGTCATGCGGCACGATATCTCTTAACCTGTTGCCCGTGACCATGCAGTAAAAGCCGATAGGCAATGCAAAAACCAACAGATGCTGAAAAAGTGTGATATACTTTTCAAACATATCATAGTCAACACCGGGTATAAGTTTTATCAACACCGCAATAGCGATCGGCAAAAGCCCGTTGTACACCATAAAGCAAAGCATAAAAAGATTGGCTTTTACAGGCTTATCCATTCGCCGCACCTCCCGCGACGTTTTTGCGCATTTCGCCAAAGTCCATTATGCCTTTTATAATGACCGCAAAGATGGGTACGCCGAAGAACATACCCAAAGGTCCCGCAACGGCACCGCCGACAATAATGGCAAACATTACCGCAAGCGGCTTTACGCCTATGGAATCGCCAAGTATCTTGGGGCCGAGTATAATGCCGTCAAACTGCTGAAGAACAATGATAAATATTATTACCCACAGGCATTTTATCGGGCTTACGAACAGCACCAGTATAGCCACGGGCACAGCGCCGATAAAAGGACCGAAGTAAGGTATCATATTCGTAACGCCTATTATAAGGCTGAGAAGCAGCGGATATGGCAGACCGAGTATCATTGCCCCCGCAAAGAAGATAAGTCCTATAATAAACGAGTCCATAAACTTGCCGATAAAAAAGCTTTCAAATGCCTTGTTCAGCGCTTTTATAAAAGTCTTTACCCCGTCTACCGCCTTCGGCGGCAGTATAACATATGCGAAAAGTTCGCACTTTTTAAGCACATTATCCTTGTCGGAAAGGATATAAAAGGCAACAAAAATACCGATTATTGCGTTTATAAAACCCTTTGCAAAGTTTATCGTATAGCCGACAAGCGACTGTACCATATCGGGCAGATACTGCAAAACATCAGCCAAAGAATTGAGCATATTGGTAATGCTTTTGAAAAATTCCTCGTACATTTCCTCGGTTATAAGGATGTTGTACTTTGCGGCAAGCCTTGCTATATAAAAACGGATATTGATATAGTCGAGGTTCATTATAAAATCCACTATTTTCTGAACGCTCTGCACTATTTCGGGCAGGATGTATGCAACCATCCATATCAAAACACCCAATAACAGCACCATTGCCGAAATTATTGCACCGTTGCGGCAGAAATTATCTTTTCTTGCATTGGCTTTAAGCGTTTTTTCGTCCGTTCCTTTTTTGGGCTTTAAAAATTTTATGCGCCTGAATATCTTGTTTTCGATAAATCTTACGGGCGCATTGAGTATATAGGCAACGATTATGCCTATTATAAACGGAGAAAGCACCTTGAACACTATCGGGAAAAAGTCAAGTATATGCAGGTTTTCCGTCGCCCTGTAAAATGTTATGGATATCAGGATCACTCCCATCAGGTACAAACTGTACCTAAGATGATTGTCTTTTATAAATTTGAACATTCTATCACCGCCAAAATCGTATAGTATAGTAGTTTAATTATACCACATAATTGTTCCCCGTGCAATATATTCTTATATTTTTAGCAGAATTTATGTTGACTAATCGCCGATATTTTGTTTTAATATAGGTATAGAGAAAATGGACAGGTATGTACATTTCAAGACAAGGGGGCATTGGTATGTTTGCCGCTGCTGACAATTTAAGCGAAATTTATATAGGATGCGCATTCATAAACGACGAGTCCATGGTAAAAGTTGCCGATGAAGCCGTTTACCGCTATTTCAACAAGGTATACTCTTTCCTTATCTCGGATTTTATACTTTCGGAATATAAGGACAGTTTTTTTGAACATATGCGCAGCTGCACTGCCGACAAGGATATTTTTACCTTAAAATGCACACGTTTTGACGGCGCTGTAAGAAACGCCGTATTTGTCATGTACAAAAAAGACCTTGGCGGCAGTACTTACACCGCGATAGAGATATTCGACATCTTCCTTATGTCACAAAACTATCTTCCCGCCCTATCGGAAAGTCTTAACTGCGAAAAAATGCTTTTTCTTTCCGAAAATAACTATTTTTTATTCGATAAATCAGCCGACAAAATGACCGTATATTCAAAAAACGGCATAATATACAGCGGCGAAGTCACAAAACATCACCAAGAGCTTTTGGACGAGGAAAAGATACTTCCCGCAGACGAAGAACAGTTTGCACTGTTTTCCAATGCGCTCAGAGAGGCGAACTGCGAGGCATTCTGCACTGTTTACACAAAACTTTTTGACACCGACGGCAAAGACGGCTATCAGCGCACCTTTTTGCACTTTATACCTTTAGGTCTCAATTCCATGCCCGACTATGCCATCGGCTCTACCTCTTTGAGACCTTATATAGATATTTTTCGTCTTGACCCGCTGACCTACCTGCTCAATAAAAGTGCTATAAAAACTTATGCCTTACAGGCGCTTGAAAACGCAAAAGCAAGCGGCGGCAAGGTAATATTCATAATAATAGATCTGGATAATTTCAAGGGCGTGAACGACACCTACGGCCATGTGGCGGGCGACAGGATAATTATGAACGCAGCCCGTATTTTAAAGGACATTATCGGCAAAAAAGGCGCTGTCGGCCGTATAGGCGGGGACGAATTTCTTATTGTATACAGCGACCCCGATGGCAGCATAGATTTTCTTGTACCGCTTATGCGTTCTATCCGTACACATTTGCAGACCTGCTTTGAAAATATGGCCGATGATATAAATGTGACCGGTTCTATCGGCGTTTCGCGCTATCCCATAGACTCCGACAACTATGACGACCTTTTTATGATAGCCGACCATTGCCTCTATCAGGCAAAGGCAAAGGGCAGAAACCGCTTTGTTATCTATCAGAAGCATATGTACAGCTCCCTTGAGGAAATAAAAATAAGCGGCAGCGTTATCCTGCCGACAAACTATGTGGACGAGAGCAAAAAAGACGATTTTCTCATCTCCGTTATAGCACGCTGCAATGCAGCAAAAACAGAAGCCGAGGGGCAAAATCTGGCTATAAGCATTATGCGCAAGATGCTCGGATATTATGATATAGACTGCATACAATACTGCGGCAAAAGCGACGACGACCCGATATTTGACGTTTCATTGTGCAATTCGGTACATCCGCGCCATTTAAGGCCAATTTACGAAGCATACAAAGATGAGCTTGTACAGCGTGAATACCTTGCCATAGGCCACTACCAGAATTTCGAGAAAAAATTTCCGCTTATTGCGGAGTATATGCAAAAAAACGCCTACGAAAGCGCAATGATAGTTCTTTCATTCGGCCGTACCGAAGCCCCTGCGGGCATATTTGCGCTTTTTATGCACAGACACCCGCGTATATGGTCGGAGCATGACAAACGCACTCTTCCCGCCCTTTGCGGCATATTAAGTCGATTTATGTAACACAAATAAAACTTGCATTTGCTTGAATAATATGGTATTATTATAATAATATATTGTGTCCGTGTACAATTAAATACAATTTTAGCGGTATTTTACTGCATTTTACGATAAAGGAGTGATTGTTTTGGATAAAAACAAAATGAACGAAACACAGGTAATGACAGGCTTGAAAGACGCCATGAAAAAGGAAAGATCACATTCCTACAGAATAATGCGCGCTCAGGGTCCTGTTTACGAGGTAATTGCGGAAGTATGCGATGCCCTGCTTGAAAAGGGCTACAACCCTATCAATCAGATAGTGGGCTACATTCTTTCGGGCGACCCGACTTACATCACAAGCTACAAAAACGCGCGCACCATCATGTCCAGACTTGAACGTGACGAGCTTTTGGAAGAATTTGTAAATTACTACCTTGCAAACAACAATCTTGCGGAGTAAAAAATGAGAGTACTTGGACTTGATTTCGGGGAAAAGACCATAGGTGTTGCCGTAAGCGACCCCTTTGGCTGGACGGCGCAGGGTCTGGAGATAATCCGCCGCAAGGAAGAAAACAACCTTGTGGCAAGCATGGCACGCATAAAGGAGCTTTGCGCAGAGTACGGCGCAGAGCTTATTGTGCTTGGTTTCCCCAAAAATATGAACAATACCGAGGGCCCGCGTGTCGAAAAGACAAAGCAGTTTAAAAAAAGGCTTGAAAAAGAGCTTAAACTGCCCGTTGAGCTTTGGGACGAACGACTGTCCACAATGGGTGCGGAAAGAACACTGCTCGAGGCCGATATATCACGCGCAAAGCGCAAAAAAGTCATAGACAAGCAGGCTGCCGTCTTTATTTTACAGGGCTGGCTTGACTGCAATGCACATAAATTCAAATAATTAGGAGAAAAACAATGAACGACGATAAGCTTAATATCGACGACCTGGATCTGTTCGAGGGGCAGGACGAAACTTATGAAATGGTAACAATGACCGATGACGACGGCACGGAGACCGATTTTTTTGTGGTTGACGGCATTGACTACAAGGACACAAAATATCTTCTTTTGGTAAAAGCCGAGGATTTTGACAAGGACGAGCCCGAAGCATTTATCTTCAAAGAAGTCGAGGACGACAACGAAAACTGTATCTATGAGCCCGTTGAGGACGAGGCCGAATATAATAAAATTCTTGTACTTTTGCAGGACGAAAACGCAGATTACGAGATGAAGTTCTGAATTTTATGTTATACGAGCGGACAACAGTATAATAACATATCCGAAAAAGGGGATGTCAGAATACGACATATTTCGACCCCTTTATTTCGGTGCGTACTTTTTATAACTTTTGAAATTAACAAAACTTTACATAAACCAACAAACTAAGGAGGTGCCATATTGGCATATACAAACAACAGACAGACAAAACCAAGGCGCACAACGCACGCACCGCGCGTGCCCGCCAAACCGAAGCCGAAACTCAAGGTAATACCTTTGGGCGGCCTGCACGAAATAGGAAAGAATATAACCGCTTTTGAATACGAAGACGAAATAATGATAATCGACTGCGGCGTTGCTTTCCCCGAGGACGATATGCCCGGTATAGACCTGGTTATCCCCGATTTTTCTTATCTGGTACAGAACAAGGACAAAATTCTGGGCGTAGTGCTTACACACGGTCACGAAGACCACATCGGTTCTCTGCCCTACTTCTTCCGCGAGATAAATGTGCCCGTTTACGGCACAAGGCTGACGATAGGCCTTGTTGAGACCAAATTAAAAGAACACAACCTTTTGAACAGCGTTGAAAGAATAAACGTAAACGCGGGCGACACAATAACGCTCGGCAAGAATTTCAAAGTCGAATTTATCCGCTCCACACACAGTATCGCGGACTCCGTTGCCATTGCACTTACCACACCCGCAGGCGTTGTTGTCCACTCGGGCGATTTTAAAGTGGACTTCACACCTATACAGGGCGAGCCCATCGACCTTCAAAGATTTGCCGAACTGGGCAAAAAGGGCGTACTTTTATTTATGTGTGAAAGCACGAATGTTGAATTAAAAGGCTACACCATGAGCGAAAGCAACGTAGGCCCGATATTCAAAAAAATATTTGACGAAAGCAAAGACCAGCGTATAATGGTAGCCACTTTCTCGTCAAATATCGACAGAATACAGCAGATAGTAAACTGTGCAACAGAGCATGACCGCAAGGTCTGCATTATCGGCAGAAGTATGTCGAATGTCGTTTCCACCGCCATGGACCTTGGCTATCTTAAAATAGACGACGACACACTTATAGATGTAACGGAAATAAACAAATACACCGACGACCGTCTTGTTATCATAACCACGGGCAGTCAGGGCGAGACCATGTCCGCACTTTCCCGCGTGGCAAGCGGCGACCACAGACAGGTAGAGATACGCCCCGGCGATAAAGTTATCATCAGCGCAACGCCTATCCCCGGCAACGAGAAAAACGTATACCGCGTTATAAACGAGCTGCTTAAAAAGGGCGCGGAAGTCATTTACGACGGTCTTATGGACGTACACGTTTCGGGTCACGCAAGACAGGAGGAAATAAAGCTTCTCCACGCACTTTTAAAGCCCAAATATGTAATGCCCGTCCACGGCGAGTACAAAATGCTTATTCAGCACCGTCAGCTTGTAATGGATATGGGTATGCCCAAAGAAAACGTATTTGTAATGGCAAACGGCGATGTGCTTGAAATAAACAAACAGGGCGGCAAGGTACTTCCGCAGGCTGTGCCGAGCGGTCAGGTATTTGTTGACGGCCTTGGCGTAGGCGATGTCGGAAATATCGTTCTGCGCGACAGAAAGCACCTTTCGCAGGACGGCCTTATGATAGTCGTTGTTGCAATGGAAAAATACAGCGGCGCTATTTTAAGCGGCCCCGACATCATCAGCCGCGGCTTTGTATACGTGCGCGAGTCCGAGGAACTTATGGTCGAAGCGCGCGAAGTCGTAAGAGAAGCTCTTTACGGCCTTGACGGCAGAAATGTAAGCGACTGGAGCTATATCAAAACACTTATAAAGGACACCCTGCGCGACTTTTTATGGAAAAAGACAAAGCGCAGTCCTATGATACTTCCTATAATTACCGAGATAAGTATGTAAACGGGGGTGAATTTATGGATAAGCTGACTATACTTGCCAATCACATGGGCAAGCGTGTATCCGAGCTTTTAAAGCAGACCGACAAATATAAACAGTATCAGGAAGCCCGCGCCGCTATCAAAGCAGACCGCAATCTTGAAAAGAAAGTAAATCTGTTTATGGAAAAGCATACACAGTTTTTGTATGCGATGCGTGACGGCACTGCCACTTTCGACCGCGAGCGCTATATGTCGCAGGAATTTCACAAGCTGATGCTCAACAAAAATGTAAACACCTATATCGAAAACGGTCTCTGCCTTATAGAGACCCTTGCGGAATTCTATACAAAAAGTGTCGAAGACCTTGATATAGACCTTGACATCTGACAGGTGACATTATGGCATTACACACAGGAAAAATACCCTCGGGCAGCGCGGAGATATACTACGAACTGTATATAAACGACAAGCCCGAAACACTTGTTCTGCTGCACGGCAACGCCGAAAGCGGCAAAAGCTTTGCAAAGCATATCCCTATTTTAAGCGAGCATTTTGACCTGCTTGTCATCGACAGCCGCGGCCACGGACAGTCCACTGTCGGCGACGGAGAGCTAAGCCTTAACAAAATGGCCGTTGACCTTGAAAATGTGCTTGATACGCTTAAACTTGGGAAAGTTAATATACTGGGTTTCAGCGACGGCGCCAATATCGCCATGCTTTTTGCGCCCGAAAACAACGATAAAATTAACAAACTTATACTTGCGGGCGGCAATCTGGACTTTTCGGGCTTTAATCTAAGCACAAAAGTACTCGTTGCAATAGGCTACTTCCTTTCCTGGATAAATCTTAAAATAGACAAGAACAACAAAATTCAAAACGCCTATTACTACCTTATGTTCAAAGAACCGCATATAAAAACGTCGCAGATAAATAAAATACAGGCAAAAACACTGGTAACGGCGGGCGATAAGGATATGATACGCCCCGCCCATACCCGCCTTATCGCAAACAGCATAAAAAACGGGCTTCTGAAAATGTATCACGGCGACCATTTTTATATCTACCGTGAACCCGAGGAATTCTGCAAGATCGTTATTGATTTTCTGAAAGAGTGAGGCAATGAGAAAAAAATTGATATTTTTCTTTTCGGCGATAGTATTTGCCGTTATCGGACTGACCGCTTACGACAAGTACTGCGATATTGCCGAGGAAAAACGCATTGCGGAATATAATGCCGCTTTCCCCGATGAATACATTCGTGAAAATTTCCCCGATTGTACGGTGTTTTTTGACGAGAATTCCGATACATCCAGGTATATTTACTGCCACGACAACAAATATGACTTTGATTTTGAAATCGGTTTCCGACAGAATGAGGAACGATTGTTTGAACCCAACGAGCATTCATTAAGAGCTTACGACAGCATTATAAGAACTATGGAATTTACAAAAAACATAAACGATGTTGTAAATGCAGAGTGTTTTGCTATTCCCGACCCCGCAAACAAAGCAAGCGGAATTATCCATGTCTTTGTAAAAAACGCAAACGCCGAAGAACGGAAAGCCGTTTACGGTACGTTAAAGGCGCAGGTTGATAAGTTTTACAGTGATGACAGTACATATTATCTTGAAATATGCCTGTATTTCTGCGGCGAAGAAAGCTATGATATGCTGAAAAGCGCAGATTTTGAGGAGCTTAAACTGAACGGGTACGGGGAAACAGCTTACGCTTATTATGACCATCCCGAGCAGATACTCAACTCGGCAGGGCTTGATATTACATACACACGGAAGGACATCGGCATTGACGACATCCTTACCGATGCTCCGCCACGACCCGATACTGTAGGTTTTGTATATATTTATCCCCAAGGTTATTACGGCGCAAGGATATCTCTCAGAAAATAGTTATACCCACCGTTCCCATGATACTTTTTAGGATCAACTGTATTATTCATATTTATTATCACAATTAAATTTCGATCCAAAACAGCCGCCAAGCAAAGCGGCTGTTTTTATGTGAATTTTTCAAATTGGAATTTGACGGGGTGTAATTGGCTGCCGTAAACCCCTACGCGGGGTAATGACCGAACCCCTCAGTCAGCCGTTGTAGTTTTGTGTTAAAAGCCAATAAAATGGCGGCTGACAGCTCCCCTAAAGAGGGGAGCCAAGAAACGCGCACCGCAGTTACCGGACTATCGGGAGCCAAGAAACTCCCGTCGCAACTATTGAAGGAACGGGCTGTCGTCCTTGCCTGCCCTTTTAGGGTAGGGGGACCGCTTGCGGTGGAAGGGTTTGCGGACTTCGGGCAGAAGTCCGCTGTCCCCGCCAATAACGCCCCGACAAATTCCAATTTCACACTCCCGTAACCAAACCGAAACAAAAATATAATTTTTTTGTAAAATTACCGACATATTAGTTTGACAAAAGGCAATATTTGTATTATAATTATTTTAGAAATCCGTATGGACAAGGTCTGTACGGAACTACTACACTATTTCAGGAGGTACATTATTATGAGCAATCCTTTCTCACTTGAAGGCAAAATTGCACTTGTAACAGGCGCATCCTACGGTATCGGCTTTGCTATCGCAAGCGGTATGGCAGCAGCAGGCGCAAAGATCGTTTTCAACGACATCAAGCAGGAGCTTGTTGACAAAGGTATCGCAGCATACAAGGAAGCAGGCATTGACGCTACAGGTTATGTATGCGACGTAACAAACGAAGATCAGGTAAACGAAATGGTCAAGAAGATCGAGGCCGAGATCGGCGTTATCGACATTCTTGTAAACAACGCAGGTATCATCAAGAGAATTCCTATGATCGAGATGACAGCAGCAGAGTTCAGACAGGTTATCGACGTAGACCTTAACGCACCTTTCATCGTATCAAAGGCTGTTATCCCTTCAATGATCAAGAAGGGTCACGGCAAGATCATCAACATCTGCTCTATGATGAGTGAGCTCGGCCGTGAGACAGTTTCCGCTTATGCAGCTGCTAAGGGCGGTCTTAAGATGCTTACAAGAAACATCTGCTCCGAGTACGGCGAATACAACATCCAGTGCAACGGTATCGGACCGGGTTATATCGAAACTCCTCAGACTGCTCCTCTTCGTGAGAGACAGCCCGACGGTTCAAGACATCCTTTCGACAGCTTTATCGTTGCCAAGACACCCGCTGCTCGTTGGTTAAAGCCCGAAGAGCTTGCAGGCCCCGCTGTATTCCTTGCATCCGATGCATCCGATGCGGTAAACGGCCACATCCTTTACGTAGACGGCGGTATCCTTGCTTACATCGGCAAGCAGCCTAAATAAAAGCTGAATTTTCAAACGGCGCGGTTTTTACTGCGCCGTTTTTTCAAAAAAAATATAAATAACAGTTGACAAGTGACCTATATCGTGCTATAATATTTATCTGTAAAGAAGAAGCTCTACTTCTCACCTTACGGCTAACGTGCTTTAAGGTCACTCATTTTTCATATGCCCTTACCTTGGGTCTATGTGTCAATGAATCGGTTTTAGAGCAGAGCTTTACGCGCTGCTTTTTCTTTTGCGGCAAAAGTTCTGATAAAAATTTTTAGGAGGTGTCTGCTATTACTGATTTAATGATAAACGAGCAGATCAGGGATAAAGAAATCCGCTTAATTTCAAATGACGGCGAACAGCTTGGTATAATGTCGGCGCGCGATGCACAAAAGATCGCCGATGAAAAAAGTCTTGACTTAGTCAAGATCTCGCCTCAGGCAAAACCGCCCGTGTGCAAGATAATGGACTACAGCAAGTACAAATTCGACCAGGCAAAGCGTGAAAAAGAAGCACGCAAGAAACAAAAAACGGTTGCCGTTAAGGAATTACGCTTATCTCCCAACATTGACACTCATGACGTACAGGTCAAGGTAAAGAATGCTATCAAGTTCCTTCAAGAAGGCAACAAGGTAAAAATAAGCATCAGATTCAGAGGTAGAGAGCTTGGACGTACCGATGCGGCAGTCGAGATAATGAACGACTTTGCGGCACAGGTTGCGGAATACGGCGTTGTTGACAAGGCTCCCAAAATGGAAGCGCGCACAATGGCTATGTTCCTTGCGCCCAAAGCATAAGATAACAGTTATTTAAGGAGGAAATCAAAATGCCTAAGTTAAAGACAAGAAAGGCTGTTGCCAAGAGAGTTTCCGTAACAGGCTCCGGCAAGCTTAAGAAAACAAAAGCTAACAAGCAGCACATCCTGACAAAGAAAAACACAAAGAGATTAAGAGACCTGCGTAAGTCTGACTTAGTTGATAAGACAAACGTAAAGCAGATGAAGCGCTGCTTACCTTACATCTAATAGTTGATCATATCTAAGGAGGACTAAAAAATGGCAAGAGTTAAAGGTGCATTAAACGCACGTAAGAAGCATAAGAAAGTTTTAAAAATGGCTAAGGGCTACTTTGGCGCAAGAAGCAAGCAGTACAGAGTTGCTAAGCAGTCCGTAATGAAGGCTATGGCACACAGCTTTGCAGGCAGAAAGCAGACAAAGCGTGCTTACAGAAGACTTTGGATCGTTCGTATCAACGCTGCTGCAAGACTTAACGGTCTTTCCTACAGCAAGTTTATGAACGGCCTTAAAAACGCAGGCGTTACTCTTAACAGAAAGATGCTTGCAGACCTCGCAGTAAGCGATGCAGCTGCATTTACAAAGCTTGTAGATACAGCTAAGGCTGCACTTTAATAAAAAAACAAACCCGCTGTTCAAACGCAGCGGGTCTGGCTGTCGATAAAATCGACAGCCTTGACGGAAGACTATCGGTCTTCCGTCAATTTTTTTGCAGCCTTGTCTACGTGCATCAAAGATACACTTGCAAGTCTGTAAGGTAAGCAGACTTTGTCTGCTTCCTCGGCGAAATTCGATTCCGCCTGCGGATATAGTTGCGTGAGCTGAAGCTCGCGCAATCCCTACGGGATTTGAG
>JAFUAF010000023.1 GCA_017460805.1 Bacillota bacterium
TAACATTCCCTGATTTATTCCTGCATTTAATGCAACAGATTTATTAGATTGCCCTGAAATAACCTTTAAAACTAATTCTAATTTTTCATCAGGAGACCATACTTTGTTTTGGTTTTTATGTTTTAAAGCTTCACACCCTTGTGCTTCTTCAATTCGCACCCATTCGCGAACTGTATCTTTAAATCTCTTTTCCGAAATGCCTTCCGGGCATTCAGCCCATTGTCCTTGTCGATAAAGTTCCACACACTCTTTCTTAAATTCATAAGTATAACGCATAAAAAATACCCTCCTTACTGGGTGTCCAGTAAAGAGGGTACATATCAGCATTCGGATCTGCAACAGCTTTTTTGTTACATAATATTATTTCCGTATATAATGGCAAGACCGCAGGAACATTCCTGACCCTCATAAACAGTTATGCCGTTATCGGTGGTAAAGCGCTGGTCGGTAAGTGCCGTGCTGCCGCATTTAGGACACTTGGTCTGCTTTGCGGCCATTTTCGTGGGATTGCCGACAGCCTTTACGGAACAGCCTTGCGTGCTGCCCGAACCTCCCGATATTTTTCTGAGCTCGTTTTCGGATAAAACTTTTCCTGACATCATTATATTACCTCCTTATTGAAATTATTATTGAAATTATTATTGAAATTATTATTCAAATTATTTTGCGTAATTCAACTTTGCCGTTTGGTCGGGCGTTGTTATAAAAACCGAGGAATACAGTATAAGTTTGCTATATGGTTTTATTCGGTTTTTTGCCGGATTTTATTTATTGATAACGGCTTATTCCGATTATTTAATATATAATATCATTATACATCATTTTTTGCAAGATGGATATTACAATTTTCTTAAAATTTTTTACATTATTTTTTTTCGTAAAAAATTGGGAATTTAATTACAATTCGGAAATAATGTTAAAATGCTGTGGTTTTTGTGCAATTATATAAAAAACAGGGCATGAAATACAGCCGTTCATATTGCTTTTTTAAATTTTTAATTTTTTTTTAAAAAAGTGTTGCTAAATTGTGAACAACATGTTAAAATATGGTATAGGATAAAACTATAAGACAATTTTTTTATAAGATACCATAAATTGTCTGCTAAAAATCACGGAGAATGCAGAACAATATTTGTCGGAGGAAGTATGACAGACAAAGAATTAAAAAGATTAAGCCGCGCCGAGCTGGTGGAGCTTTTGCTCGAACAGACACGCAGGGCAGAGGCGCTTAAAGCCGAACTTGAAAAAACGAAAGAACGGCTTGAAGAAAAGACTATTTTATTAGAAAAAAGCGGAAATATTGCCGATGCAGCGCTTGCACTCAACAAGGTTTTTGAGACGGCGCAGGCGGCGGCAGACCAATATATATACAATGTTAAACTTAAATATGGTGCGGCGGATGAAGAAAGCGAAAATTAAACCGGAAAACTATGATATACCCGATTCCGCACAGCTGGAAAGGGAACTTAACCGAATAAGGTATGTTCAAAGGTACGGCTCGGTTTTCAGAAGTACGGTGTATGTACTTGTTACGGTCGCGGCATTTGCCGTGCTTGTTGCAACGCTGCTGCTGCCGGTGCTTCAGATATACGGTTCGTCCATGACCCCCACACTTTATGAGGGGAACATCGTGGTTTCGGTCAAGGGTATAGATTTTGAGAGAAAGGATATAATTTCTTTCTATTATAATAATAAAATACTTGTTAAAAGAGTGATCGCGCTCCCCGGGGAGTGGGTGGATATCGACCGGGACGGCAATATCTCTATTGACGGAGAAGTGTTGGATGAACCTTATGTTGCCGAAAAAGCCTTTGGCGAGTGTGATCTGGAACTGCCTTATCAGGTGCCCGACGGCAAGATATTTGTCTGCGGAGACCATAGGGCGACTTCCGTTGACAGCCGCAGCAGTACCGTTGGCTGTGTATCGGAAGAACAGATAGTCGGCAAGATAGTATTCAGGGTATGGCCGATAAATCAGTTCAGTAAAATAGAATAAAAATATTTTTCACATTTCTTGCTTTTAGATCTGATGTTGAATATATCCGCACAGGCGGAAATATAAACAGAATACTTACGGAAGGAGGATGACTTGTGAAAAACGATAATACCGGGCGGGCAAATGACGTTGTTCACAAGCACTACGGTAAACGGCTGTGGTACAGAGTAGTGACAATGCTTGCGGCAATAGTGGTTTTTATTACTACTTATATGCTCATCTTGCCTGCAATAACAATGGAAAGGCAGCCGATCTGCGGCATGGAGGAACACACCCATACGGATGACTGTTACGAAATACAGCAGGTACTGACCTGTTCTCTGGCAGAAAGTCCGCCGCATTGGCACAGTGAAAGCTGTTACAGTGAAGAAGGCGAACTGATCTGCGGCATGGAAGAAACCGACGGACACGAGCACAGTGATGAATGTTACAGCGGGGAACGCGTACTGATATGCGGCCTTGAGGAACATATCCACACCGATGCCTGTTATCCCGAGGATGAAGACACGGACGCAGAGGCGCGGCCGGACGGGGACTTTGCTGTTACGGAACAAAGCCCGGAGATAACGACAGATCAGTCTCAAAACGGCGAGCAGACAACGGAAGCCGTAATTAAAAAAGAGAAAAAACAGGATAATATTGTTGATACGACCGTGGCGGAGTCAACGGAAATGGCATTGATAGAAATACCGACCGAGACGACGACGGAGGAAGAAAAAGACGATGAATTTACAGACGGAGTTGTCAGCCCGTCGCCGCTTGTACTGAAAAAGAGTCCGAGAGTAATGCTGATGGCGAGCAATGATATTTATTCGGCAACGCCCGAGACGGTTAAATTCCAGTCGGCTTCCTATGACGTGGCAACACAGACAAACAAAGCCGATCTTGCTTTGAGGTTTATTACCACTTTGGATGATATAACAACAAACGGTACTCTGATAGAAAACGGCGGTGCAAACGGCGACGAAAAGCTGTATGCGTATAAATATGCAATGCCCGAAGGCGTAAACATCCCGGATTCTATCCTTGATATTGAAAAGCTTAATAAGATCGGTGATGAAGATGCGTTCTATTATTCATTCAAAAAGAACGATGACGGCACTTATGAGATACTTGTCAAGTTCAGGGATGAATATATAAAAAATGCCAAGCAAAAAGGCGATACAAAGTCCGAGGGTACAGTAAACTTTGCCTGCGAATTCGGCGAAGAACTTGTACAGGACGACGGCAGTGTAAAAGTAAAATTCTCGGATACCGTTGAATTGAAAATACCTGCAAGCCAGTTTAATTATCCCGAGGGTTCAAACGGCAAGAACGATATTTCGGTATCAAAGAGCGGCTCCTACAGTGAGTCGGAAAACAAGGTCACTTATGAGATAGATATTTCGTCAAGACGAGGCAGCGGCGGCGATATCGTTCTGGATGACGTTATGACAACGACACAGGACGGAGTAGTAAAGGCGCTGAATGAAGCAGGGGTCGAAGTGATCGGCACATCGCTGCTTGTTACGGAATATTCGAGAACGGCATATCCAAACTATACCTCGAACGCTGACGAAGTTTATTCGCCTTACGGAAATCGGATCACGGTCACAGAGGACGGCAGGCTGAGCGGTACTCTTCCCGAACTTGCTCATTCCGTATATAACGAGACAAATGATTCGTATACCTACGAGGGATATAAAGTAACATACTCGTATATGCTCGGCAGTATTGAAGAGGGCGTTACGATACCGCTTGACAACAAAGTAAACGTTCATACCGAAGACGAAAACGGAGAACCCGTTTTAACTGCGGGCGATAATACAAAGGTCGATGTCAGACAGGAAAACAGACCGATGATCACCAAATCGGGTGTTCAGTCGGGTGACGTAGTCAAATGAACCGTTCACATAGGCGACGGCAAAACCTCGCTTAAAGGTTTTTATGTCTATGACAGAATGTTTAGTACGGAAAAACAGAATCTGGAAACAACATTCGGAGATAACTGGCCGGAAGGTGTCTCCCAAACAATAAAACAGTTCGATGAAGACAATCCCTACGGCGGATATGGCTATATGGAGATCACGGGCGATGAAAAAGAATATACGCTGACATATACGACCAAAATGAAAAACTGGGATTATGACGAAAGTATAGATGATGACGATTATTTCGATCGCCTGTTGGAATACGGCGCCCAGTTCAATACAGCTTATGTGGAAACGGCGGACGGCAAGGAAGTAGGCAGAACGGCGGCTTCTGTTTTCGGCAGCACGGGCAGCGTAAGCAAATCCTTTGAAAGAGTTGTCAGTGACGATGCGGGCATAAGAGAGCTTGAATGGAAAGCGGGCTTAAACATACCTTATGCGGAAGAAGCGGGTAATGTGCCGGCAGGCATAACCATATCCGAAAAAGTTGAGGGCGACGGCGAAAGACATTATTTCACACAGGAACAGGCCGAGGCGGCTGTTGCTGCGTTAAAGGCTGAATTCGGTGAGGATAAATTCGGTACCGTAACTTATCTGCCAAGCAGCTACGAGGGCAGATATCTCGGCTATGAGGTCAAGCTTCTGAAAGATATTTCGGCGCAGGAATACGGAAGTAATCCGACAATAACATATACCACGACTTTTGATACAAACGGTATTTCGGGAAACGAGACCGTTAAAAACACATTCAAAGCAGGCATTCACTCCAATACCGCATACTACAATTACAGCAAAGGTGTTGTAAAACGCGGCCGCAGGAGTGTAGGCGGAGATTTTACGGATAACGACACTTCCTATATAAGTGTTGACGGAACGGCCGAATGGCAGGTAGAAGTAAATCTCAACGATGCAAAGAACACGGAAAATAATTTTACAATAACAGATACCATGCCCGATGGCGTAACGGTAACAAAGGTCACGGTAGACGGAACAAAGGTTTACGATGCGGAAGACAGTACGGTTTCGCCGAGTGTTCAGAAATGGCACAGCGGAGGAACATCAACATGGACGACCGTCCTTGACGGAAACAATGTTGTAACAAAGCTGACTGCGGGCACAGCGCCGGCAGAAACAAAGATAACGATAGTTTATACATGCAAAGTAAATGATATGCCCGACACCAACGAAAGAGAACTGTTTACATTAAAAAACAGCGTCAGTGTAACGGACAAAGGTGCCGTATACGACAGTGCGGAACAGACGACCGAGCTTGATGTTGACAGGACGGAAGTCACACCGCAGAAAGTTTCAAAAACGGGCAGCTGGAATAAAGACAGCCAGTCGCTTACCTATACGGTAAATCTTAATGCGGGCGAAGATAAGCTTGGACAGGACGGCTCATACAGGTTCTACGATAAGCTTTCGTTCCACACAAGCGAGAGAGACGATACGGAAAGCGGAACTTCCTATCGTGATATCGATCTTGCGCCGACATCTGTCAAACTTTATTACGGCATAACGGAAAAGGTGCCCAATTCCGACGGGCGTATCGAAACGGTCGTGACCCGCGGCAGCGAGGTGCCGGCAGATGATTGGACATGGTCAAACGATACCGTTCAGAACGGTACACAGGTAACCAGTACGATCACAATGGATGTGCCTGATGAAAAGGCGCTTGTGCTTGTATATGTCTATGATGTGAATGAATTTATAAAACGTCAGTACGACCAGAATCTCGGCGTTACAAACACAGCCGAGATCGAGGGTTATACGGATGAAAGTGCATATCATAACGAAGGCAATACCAAGTGGGAAAAATCCGAAACAAGTGCTTCTTTCAACAAACTGACATATCAGTTGATAAAAGTGTCGGAAACAAATTACAACCAAAGACTTGGCGGTGCGGAATTTGACCTTTATCAGTATGACAGCACCGCAAAGAAATACAATAAGGTCGACTTAGACCCGCCTCTTGTTACAAACGAAGACGGTGTGATAGAGATAGCCTTTGAAGAAAACGGCAGGATATCCCCCAATATAATGTACTATGTTGTGGAGACAAAGGCACCGAGCGGTTATGAACTGCCCGAAAAGCCCGAACTGTATTACTTCTACAGAAATGACCCGGATGCTTACGCACAAACGGGCATAAGGCATCTTCCCGATCCGATGCCCGATGATTACGTTGTGATAGCAAATAAAAATCAAACGGGTGTTATTGCAAACAGGGCGATCAAAAAGACGACTCTTCCCGTAACTAAAAGGTGGCTTGACGAGGACGGCAGCACACCTATAGTACCAAATGCGGAAAGTATCGGGGCAAGCGTTTACCGTTCGTATAGAGTAAGACCCGAAGTTGACTATGAAAATTCTTCGGAAGTCAAAATCGAGTATTCGTCTTACGGTGCAGCAAGAAAACTTGTTTATACGACGGAGAAAAATGCGGTTTACGAT
Organism: Bacillota bacterium; assembly: GCA_017460805.1. Lineage (GTDB taxonomy): Bacteria > Bacillota > Clostridia > Lachnospirales > CAG-274 > RGIG4310. The sequence continues at coordinate 6,361 of JAFUAF010000023.1, forward strand.
CTTATCATAACAGTTCCGAAAAGTTGGGACTGGCGGCCCGAAATGACGTTTAAACTGGACGACGGCGAGGACAATGTAATAAATGCCGAATACAAAAACGGTGCTTCAATAGAAACGACATCATATTGGACGGGCGAAAACCACAATATTTATGTTTTCAGTTTTAATACCGGCAGCGAAGCCCACAAGTTCACAGGCTCCATAAAGGCAAGTGACGAACAGCTTGAACAGATATCCATAAATGTTTTAAAGCACGGCGCACCCGGATATATAACAGAAGACAAACCGTTCAAAACCATAACGATACAAAAGCCCGATGAGGTCTCAACGGAATGGACGGCGGAGTTTACCGACCTTCCCACTTCGGGATTTGTAACGGTGGACGGCAAAGAGTATTATGCGGACTTTGCGTATGAGCTTGTGAAAGAGTTGGATATCCCCGAGGGTTATATATCCGAAGCGGTGGTGGAAGACGGCGAAGCGATTATTACAAACGTCAAAATGCCGACCCAAAAGATAAAAGCAACAAAAGAATGGTACAACAAGGACGGCGCGAAGATCGATGCTCCCGAGGGTGCGGCGATAACGGCGGCAGTCAATAAATTATATTCCGACGACGGTGTTATGGTTAAACTGGACTATACATTCAGCGACGGAGTAAAGGGCAGAGTTATCGGGGTTGTAAAAGCAGGCTCGACAGCGCAGCTCAGATTTTACGGCAGCCAATACTACGGTCTCGGCACCATTAAGGTAAAAAACGGCGATGAGACCATAGAATACGCTGAAGCGCGTCAGGTAAATATCGGAGACGGAAAGGCATACTATTATGTGCCGATAACCGCAGATGCCGATGTGACCTGCGAAGCGACTATAGGCCTTGCATCGACCGATTCGATCTATGATGTACGGATAAACAATGACGGAGCGGAACCCACATATATTCCTTACGGTGTGGCACGTACCCATATACTTGATGCTTCAAATAACTGGACTTATACCTTTACAGACCTGCCGATAGCCGAAAATATTGACGGAACGGCAAAGTGCATGAAGTATGAGATAGCGGAAGTAGGACAGTATGACGGTTACATGGCTTCGGTGGACGACAGCGACCCGGACAATGTTATCATTAAAAACACCGAGGTCGATAAAGAAAAGGCCTATGAGCTTATTATCAATAAAAAGTGGCTGAACAAAGACGGCGGCGAAATAACACCCGCAGCCGACAGCGTTGATTATGCGGTATATAAGCGGTATCTTAAACCCGCAGCTTCGGGATATAACCTTACTGTTACACGACAGGACAAAAACGGCGAAGACTGGTGTGACAACAGCGGCACATTCGATTGTCCCGTGGGTTCAAAAGTAAGGGTCAGCCTGACCTATCTGAATAGCAAGAGTACCAGTACCAAGGATGCAGTTGGCTGGGGGTTTGATGCGTTTGATATCATAAACGGCGATGAAAGGATACCTGTCAATAAAGAGACGGTAAAAACATGGGAAGAGATCTGGACAAAGGATGAGACGAACAGTTATATCTACACCGAATTCATAACAAAAGGAAATGTAGAAATAAGCGGTAAAAACAGCGGGCACTGGTCAAAATCGGAAATGGCTTTGGGTGTGGAAATAGTTGAAAAAGCTCAGGTAATTTCAGATAACCCCGAGTACATCACTTCTCCGGATCCCGTTCTCACAGGTGTCCTTACAGCGGAAAACGGCTGGACAGACAAGATTTATCTTGACAAAACGGGCATTGAGGACGGAACAAAAGTAGATTATTCCTATATAGTTTCCGAAACAAGTTCGCTTACGGGATGGACAACAACTTATAAAGTCGGCGAAAATACCTTTGCCGATACGAGTGAGTTTGAGCAAACACCGATAAGCGATGATGCCGTTGTTGATATAATCAACACAGCGGAAGACGAAGAAGAAAGCTTTGTTCTCCCCGAAACAGGAGGCAAAGGAACATTACCCTACACAGTCGGGGGCGCGTTTATACTGATAGGCGCAGTTCTCCTGTATATAAAAAAATACGGGGGAGGGCAGACTGTTTGATTTTTAAATTATGGCGGTGCCGCAGTAATAAACTTCGGCACTTGCCTGAAAATTCAGTATTTTAATAAAAATAATTAAAAAACGAAAGGATGTATAATTATGAAAAAGAATTTAAAAAGATTTTTAGGCGCAGCGTTAGCGGCAACAATGATCATGGGTATGGCAAGCTTTACGGTTTCTTATGCCGAGGATACTCCTGCGTATACTATTACACTCAATAATTGTGTTGAGGGTCATACATATACCGCATACAGAATTTTTGAAGGCAATATAGGTGCGGGCAAGGATTTTGGTAATATCAAGTGGGCAGAGGGTTTAAGCTCGGATGTTATAACTGCATTAAAAACAGCTTACAAAGTGACTGATACAGATCCCGCTCCTGCGGACAACTATGCAAGCGCAGTTGCATCTGCCATAAAGACCGAAAACGATGCAAATGCTTTATCTCAAAAACTTATAGATGTTCTGTCGGGCGGATCTGCGATATCGGTAAACGGAACCATAGGTACACTGGATAATTGTGCGCCCGGTTACTATATCATTGTAGACTCAAAGGGCTCTAAAAAATACAATGCATCTATAGTTGAGGTAGTAAACAATAATCTGAGTGTATCGCCCAAGCTTGCTACAACTACATCCCAGAAGAAAGTTAAGGATATAAATGATACGACCGGAGATGTATCGGATTGGCAGGATTCCGCAGACTACGACACAGGCGACGCGGTACCTTTCCAGCTTAAAGCTACATTAACAAGCGACCTTGAAAACTACAAGTCTTATCGTGTTCAGTTTAACGATAATTTATCCAAAGGTCTTAAATATAATACAGACAGCTTGACAGTAAAGATCGGCAGTAAAACTCTTGTAAAAGACACGGATTATTCTGTGAAAGTCGGCGAGTATGATGAAACGAATGGTACAGAAATAACAGTTATCGTATTTGATGCAAAGGCAGCAGGTGCAGTGGCAGGCAGCGAAATTATTGTTGAATATACGGCTACACTCGATAAAGAAGCTGCTGTTGTAGGTTCCGCAGGTAACCCCAACGAATTGACCGTTGATTATACAACAAACTACAGCTATGATGCACAGGGCGATAAGGATCATGACGGTTCAGATGATGACAATGACGATGATTTTGACGGTGATGATGACAGTGAAGAAACTGCACCCGACAAGGTAATTGTATTTACATACAAGACTGTTGTAAATAAAAGTTATGAGGGTGATGAACCGGCAGTAGCAGACAGAGCAGAATTCGAGCTTCAGAAGAAAGTCGGCGAAAGCTATGTAGACATTTCTTCTGATAATTATAAAATTACGGTTGATAAGGCAACAAACACATATACATTCTCCGGTCTTGATGACGGCGATTACAAACTTGTTGAAACAAAGGTTCCCAACGGTTATAATAAGATGGAAGATGTTCTGTTTACTATCACAGCAACACATGATGCGGAATCGGAGGATCCTGCGCTTACCACTCTGACTGCAGCCGTAACGGAAAAGAACGTCAGTGTTACAAATGCCGATGCCGGAACGGGCGCAGTCACTACAAATGCCGGAACGTGCGAAGTTGATCTTAATATCATAAATACCAAGGGCATTATCCTTCCTACGACCGGTGGTATGGGTACTAAGGTCATCTATGGTGCAGGCGGTGCTCTTGTACTTGCGGCGGGCGTTCTTCTTGTAACAAAAAGACGTATGCGCAAGGAAGAAGAATAAGAGTAAACAGCTTTATATTCGGTATATACGGTAAAATGTATATGAATGTTAATTGATTTTATGTTTTTTCATGCTCCCCTTTTTGGGGAGCATGGGAAACAACTGTGAGGAAAGTTTTATGAAAGACAAATTATCAACGATATTTTTATTTTTGATGCTGTTCGTAGGCCTTTCCTTGCTGTTGTACCCGACTGTCAGCGATTATTGGAACTCGTTCCATCAGTCGAAGGCTATTGCGGGATATGTTGATGAAATAGCAAAACTCGATAAAACGGAATATGATGATATGCTCCGTGAAGCGCGGGAGTACAATGCAAAACTTGCGTTAAACCCCGGACGCTGGAAAATGACAGCGGAGGATAAAGCAAGGTACGAAAGTATACTTGATGTGTCGGGCACGGGCATTATCGGCTATATCGAGATACCGGAAATAAAGGTCTCTCTGCCGATATATCACGGTACCGACGAGGGTGTTTTGCAGGTGGCGATAGGACACCTTGCGGGTTCGTCTTTTCCCGTCGGCGGCGAGGGAACACATGCCGTTGTTTCGGGACACAGGGGTCTGCCGTCGGCAAAACTGTTTACAGACCTTGACAAACTGATAAAAGGCGATAAATTTATTATCCGTGTGCTTAACGAGATCTATACTTACGAAATAGATCAGGTGCTTATCGTGCTGCCCGGCGAGACCGAGGCTCTTGCAATAGAAAACGGAAGCGATCTTTGTACGCTTATAACATGTACGCCTTACGGTGTAAATACACACAGACTGCTTGTGCGCGGGCACCGTGTCGAAAACGACAAACAGTCAAGATCCGTAATGGCGGCGGCAGATGCCGTACAGATAGAACCGATAATCGTTGCACCTGTTGTTGCGGCACCTATACTGCTGATTTTATTTATAGCAATGATGATAAATACAAGAAGAAAGTGATGTTCTTCGGGAGGATGGTGTATAATTTATGAAAATAAGCAAAAAAACAGGCATTCCGTTCCTGATCGTGCTTTTTATAATTGCATTTGCGGCTGCGGTAAATGCGGCGGAAAAATTTGAACTTAAACTTGATTATGTACAGCCCGATGTTCGTTTTGGAATATATAGGGTCGGCAGTATTGAGAACGGGAAAATAGTGCCTGCCGAAGAATTTGCACAGTATGACGTAAACTATACCGAAAAATCGGCTGCATCAACACTGGCGGGCTATGTTCTGCGCGACAAACCGAACCCAAAGGCAGAAAAGCGGACAAACAGTGAAAATGTGTGCGTTTTCGGCGGACTTGAAAACGGTGTTTATCTTGTAATGGGCGACAGCGTTACGGCGGACGGCAGTAAATATACTCCGTCTCCCGCACTTATTGCAGTTGACGGCAAAGATGTCGTTATAGAAGTAAAGTACGAAAAATCGGACGAAGGCGGTTCGGAACATGGCGGCGGGGATGCCGACAAAACGACAACGGAGACTTCGACCGAGACAACAACACAGTCACGCAGCAGGGGCGGTTCCACAGGCGAAGCAAGCAAGGACGGAAGCAGCAGCAAGGGCGGCAGTTCTGTCAAGGCAATGCCTTTGCGGGCATCCGTCACTAAGGTGTGGCGCGGAGGAGACCGTGCGGAATCGGTAGTTGTTCAGCTGCTTAAAGACGGCGAAGTATATGAGGAAAAGACACTTAACGCAGACAACAACTGGCGTTTCAGCTGGGATAAACTGGATAAAAACAGCGATTGGACAGTCGTTGAAAAGGAAGTTGCCGCGGGCTATAAGGTAAATGTCGAAAAAAAGGGTTCATCATGGGTAATAACCAATACCTCCGAAACACTTATCGAAGAGGAGGAAAAAAAGGATACCTTTGAAAACGAGGAAAATACCGAAACCGATGACAAGAACTATACGGAATTTGACAATAATACAGACGGAAGCTTTTCGGACGGCGGCAATAACGGTATAGGGAATACAGACAAAGACGAAGAAACGGAAAGTGTGACCGATGAAAGTTACGGCTATGATTCACAGGACAGAAATAACGATCACGGAGGAAATATTTCCGTCAGTGAAAACGGAAAGACGGACGGAGGAAAACTTCCGCAGACAGGACAGCCATGGCTGCCTGTTATAGGGCTTTCACTTGCGGGTCTGGTATTTTTGACGATCGGAGAGTATCGTAAAAAGGGAAGAAAAGAATGAGAAAAAGTAAAACCGATCTTTTTACAGTTATAGGGCTGCTGCTTATTGCGGCAGCTCTGTTTCTTGCATTAAGAAATATATATATGGACAGACAGGCGGGAGAAACGGCGGCAGGTGCGCTGGATGTCCTGCGAAGTGAGATACCTGTAAAGGAAAACGAGACTTTTCGGGAAGAAACTCCGTTGTACGAGGAATACGAGGATGTTGATATGCCGCAGATAGAAGTGGACGGCAGTAAATACATCGGTATTTTAAGCCTGCCGACTATCAATATTGAACTTCCGATAAAAGGCGGGTTCAGCTATCCTGCGCTTACGGGTGCGCCGTGCTGCTATAAAGGCTCGGTGTACACCGATGATATTATTATTGCGGGGCATAATTTTCCAAGCCATTTCGCAAAGCTGAAAGCTCTTTCTCAGGGCGACAGAGTCAGCTTTACCGATGGCGACGGAAATGTATTTTTGTATGAAGTGGCAGAAACCGTTCAGCTTAACGGAACGGATGTGGAGGGCATGCTCTCGGGCGAGTGGGACATGACACTTTTTACCTGTACATTAAGCGGTAAAAGCAGAATAGCCGTAAGGCTTATAAGACTTGAAAAGTAAGTAATATATGCGCTTAAACGATTTGGTCGTCAAACTGCCATAAAATTTTATCGAATTTTTAATAGCCTCTAATTTTGTTTTAATCTTGGCGGTATATCATTAGCCCGTAAGATGAGAAAAAGGGGGCTATTTTTTATGAAGAAAAAAGCGGCGGTCATTGCGGCACTAATGGCGTGTATGAGCACAAATGTTTATGCTGCGGCAGTAAGAGGAGATGCCGACCAAAGCGGTACTGTCGATCTGCTTGATTCGATAGCTGTAACAAACTACAGCGAGGGAAATATTGAACTTAACGACCTTTCATATTCGGATGTGAACAATGACGGGGCTGTGGATAAGAGCGATGCGGCGCTTATTATAAAATCGGCGGCGGGACTTGTGCAGATACCCGATGCGATCACGCACGAGATTGTTCTTGCCGACAACAATATAACAGCCGACGGCAAGAGCACGGACAGTGTTTATGTTAAAATAGATAATACGGCAAATACAATTACGATAATAAGCCCGGGTACATACTCCTTTTCTGGCAGTCTGTCGGACGGACAGATAATAGTGGATATCCCCGACAGTTATTCGGACAACAACGCCGAGCTTGAATTTAACGGCATAAGTGTTTCAAATTCCTCGGGGCCTGCGGTATACGGTATAAACGGCGATATAAAGATAAGCGCAAAAAAGGGCACGACAAATACACTTTCGGACGGAACACCGACCGTTTTTGAAACGGAGACCGCGGAAGACGGAACGGTTAGTACAACAGACGAGCCGAACGGCTGTATTTTCTCGCATGACGGTTTAAGCTTTAAGGGCAAGGGCGTCCTTACGGTAAACGGAAATTATTCAAACGGCATAAGCGGCAAGGACGAGGTGGAGATAAAAAATCTTACCCTTACCGTAAATGCACCGAATAATGCGATAAAAGCCAAGGACTATGTCAGCATTGAAAGCGGCACGATAGAGCTTAACGCCTTGCCCGACGGTACTGCCGATACAGAAAATTTCAATTATGACGGCATACATTGCACAAAGGGCTATGCAGACATTAAGGGCGGCAATATCACGATAAACAGCTACTGTGACGGCATACAGGCGGCCGATCATATCAATATAAACGGCGAGGCGGTTATTAATATCACGACAACGGGTGTTATAACGGCTTCTTCTTCAAGTCAGGGCGGTCAATGGGGCGGTTTCGGCGGCTATACCAACAACGAAACGGCTGATATTTCGGCTAAGGGCATAAAATCCGACACAGACCTTGTAATTGACGGCGGCGCAAATATAACCGTAAATTCTACGGACGACAGCCTGCACACAAACGGCACGATAACGATAACAAACGCAGATATCACGCTTTCCGCGGGGGATGACGGCGTTCATGCCGATGATACTCTGACGATAAATGACGGCTGTACCCTTAATATAACAAAGAGCTACGAGGGTATCGAAGCCGAGAAGATATACATAAACGGCGGTGAATGCACGATTTATTCAAGTGACGACAATATCAACGCCGCAGGCGGAAACGACGGCTCTTCAAGCGGCGGTTTTGATCAGAATGCGGACGGCTATATCGAGATAAACGGCGGTTACGTTTACTGCGAGAACTCGGTTTCCGAGGGCGACGGCGTGGACAGCAACGGCAAGATATATATGAACGGCGGTGTGCTTCTGGTAAACGGCCCGACAAGCAACGGTGATACGGCTATCGACACGGGCGATAAGAGCGGCGACGGTTTCTATTATAACGGCGGCACGGTATTCTCCGTGGGCAGCAGCGGTATGGCGGAAAGCCCGACAGCAAGCAGCGGCTATATCGTAACTTACGGCATAGGCGGAAGCAGTACGGGCGGCCAAGGCGGCATGGGCGGCGGCAGACCCGGTCAGCAGGGCGGCTCATCAAGCGGCAGCGCCTACGGCGCGGGTACACAGCTCACCCTTGCCGATGCAAGCGGAAATGTTGTTGCGACTTTCACAGTAAAAACCACCGCACAGGCAATTATCATCGGCAGCGACTTAATTACCGCGGGCAATACCTACACCCTTTATTCTGGCGGCACGTACAGCGGCACACTCGATGAAAACGGCTATGCTTCGGGCGGTACGATAACGGGCGACACAAAGATAGCAAGCGGTACCGTAAGCAATAAAGTGACTTCACTCAGCTAACTATCCTTTTTATATATTCCCAACCTTTCCTTACAAAAAAGCGTACTTATCAATTATTGGTACGCTTTTTTGTCTTGACAGGGGATTTTTTATATAATAAAATTAAATTGAAGTCAAGAGAAGAAAGTTATGGTGAACGCTATGAGGATATTGGTCATAAGTGACACGCACCGAAGCCTTAACAGGGCGATAGAGCTTGTTCATGAATTTTCAAAAAGAATAGATGCCGTTATACACCTTGGCGACAATACCGAGGATGTGGATTTTATCAGAAGAAATTACAGACTTCCCGTGTATGTTGTGGCGGGCAACTGTGATTACGGCAGCACTGCGCCGCATGAAAGCGTGGTGGAGTTTGAGGGCAAAAAGGTGTTTTTCACACACGGGCATTATTACAACGTGAAGTACAATGCCGATGCCGTGACAAAACGAGCACTTGAACTTGGGGCGGATCTGTGTCTGTTCGGGCATACACACGCACCGCATTTACAGCTTGGCGGCGATGTTATAGTTATGAATCCGGGTTCGCTTTCGGAACCCCGCGGCGGTTCAAGACCGAGCTACGGCATTGTCAAAATAGAAAATGACAGGATAATCCCCATGGTCATTCCTTATATTTAGGCGGTGATGATATGAAAAAATATGCTATATATAAAGGCGAAAACGGTTATTATTTTTACCGCTACTGTGATACTATGGCTTCTCTTGAGGGTTCGTCATTTGAAGATATAATAGCCGAGGACAGACTGCCCGTTGTACTGGACGGCAAGGGCGGCTATTATCATTTTGACCCGAAGGATGATTTTGCGTTTGTCGAGATAATAGAAAGTGACGAGGAATACCCGCTCCCGCTTGAAAAGATGTTCTTTAAAAATGACAAGAATTTTAAACTGGGCTGGATATCCCCCGACGGAGATACATATTCCTGCGACTACTATGGACACACAAAGGCTGCCGTTGCGCTTGCCAAAAAATTCTGCCCCGAAACAAAGTATTATGAGCGCGCACTCGGCAGAGCAGGGTGGATAAAAGTGATAGATTCATGGGACGGCACACAGCGTACCCACGGGCAGTTTGTGTATTCGATGTCGGGCAATATAACCAATCGTCAGGCGGACAAACTTTTTGACCTTGGGCTGTATGAAAATCCCGAAGTGAAAAAAATGATAGAAGATTGTCAGGACTTCTGGTGATTTTTGTATAAATTGTCGAATTTAATAAAAAAAAGATTATTTTTTAGTTAAAATTGTTGATTTTTGGAGTGTAATGGTGTATTATATAAGCATAATAATTAAGCAAAGCTTGCACCCCTTTTCGCGGTTTTGCACTTTTCAGGAGGAATACAAAAATGGAAGAGACAAGATTTATGAGGACTGTGACATATGGGGGTTACAGCAAGGACGACGTTTTAAAGCGTTTTGCTTCGCTCAATCTTCGTATTTCCGAATTGACAAATCAGCTTAACGAAACAAAAGCACAGCTTGCGGCTTATAAGTCGGGCTCGGATACAGAGGCGGCTTTCGAGGCGGCGATCGCACAGGAAAGAGGCAGACTTTCCGAACTTCAGGCACAGAACGAGACTTATGAGGCTATGATAAGCGACCTTCAAAATGAGGTAAAGAGCAAGGATGCAGAAATAAAGACACTTCAGGATACTGCGACCGAGTTAAGCACAAGCCTTGCGGATGCAAATGCAAAGATAAATGCAATGCAGTCGGGCGATGATGCTATGGCTTTGAGCGCTATCTTCGTTGAAGCCCAGAAATCCGGAAACAGCCTTAAAGCAGCCGCAAAGGCAGAGGCAGACAAGGCAAAAGAAGATGCTATGGCACTTGCGGAAGATATAGTTATAGAGGCCAACAACGAGGCAGCAAAGATAATTTATGAGGCAGAGAAAAATGCCGCTCTGACAACTGCGGAAGCACAGAACAATGCAGAGCAGATGAGCGTTGCATCCAATAATCTTAAGGCAGCTATGCTTGAAGATATCGAGGGTCTTAATGCGCAGATAGCTAATATCAAAGGCGTACTTGACAACTTCGCACAAAACGGCATGAACGATCTGACAAGGGCAGTTGAACTTATAACAGGTACGGAAAATACACTTAAAAGCGGCGGTGTGCCTAAGTTCCAGCAGGCAAAGTCATTCTCGCCCAAACTTCCCAACGAGCCCAAGCTTACACCCATGCCTCAGCGCAATAACAATAAATCTCCTCAGCAGCAACAGCAGCCCGAAAAGAAAAAGAACAACGGGCTTGAAAAGCTTCAGCAGATGGCAAATTCTCTCGACGGCGATAAAAAGCCAAAGGGCGGCATAGACCTTTCGGCACTCCAGAAACAGGCAGATTCACTCGGCAGTAAAAAGCCAAAGGGCGGCATAGACCTTTCGGCATTGCAGAAACAGGCCGATGCGCTTAAAAAGCAATAATACGGAGTTTACCCATCCGTATATCATTTTTGTTGTAAATAAAGGAGTGTTATTTAAGATATGAAGGAGATAATAGTTGTAAATGCCGATAAATGTGTCGGCTGTAATGCATGTGTAAGAAACTGTCCCGCGCCCGAAGCGAATATTACAAAACAGCTGGATGACGGACGTTTTGTTACCACGGTAAACCCCGATAGATGTATAACCTGCGGCGAGTGCGTGCGTTCCTGCAACCACGGCGCAAGAGATTTTATTGACGATACCGAAGAGGCTATCGAGCGTATGAAAAAAGACAAGGTCATTATCCTTGCTACACCCGCTATCAAAACGGTTTTCCCGACACAGTGGAAAGGAATACTGGACTGGTTCAGACAGCAGGGCTGTATAATCTATGATGTATCGCTGGGCGCAGATATCTGTACATGGGCGCATTTAAGGGCGATAGAAAATAAGCAGGTGGGAAATATCATTACCCAGCCCTGTGCCGCTATCGTTAAGTATGTGGAGATATACCAGCCTAATCTGCTGGAAAATCTTGCGCCTATACACAGCCCCATTCTGTGCGCTGTTACATACATCAAAAACTATCTTTTAAAGACCAATCCCATTGCCGTTCTTTCGCCGTGTATCGCAAAAAAGACGGAGTTTATGGAAACGGGTCTTGTAAACTACAATGTTACCTTTAAAAAGCTTATGGACTATTTTGAAAAGAAAAATATCAGAATACCCAATAATGCTATAGATGATTACGAGTACAAGTTTGACGAGCAGCAGGGTCAGGTGGGTTCTATCTACCCGCGTCCGGGCGGACTTCGCGACAATATATGGCTGCATGACCCCGATATCAACATAACCACATCCGAGGGTGTGCATAAGGTTTATCCCGAACTTGATATGTATGCCGAAATGCCCGATTTCAAACACCCCGAGGTATTTGATGTGCTTTCGTGTGAGTTTGGCTGTAATGTAGGCCCCGCATCGGGTACAAACCAGACTGTTTTTGATGTTATGGCTACCATGCGCGAAATTGAAAAAGACGCAAAGAAACGCCGTAAAACGGGCCTTTTTGGCAAAGGCGAAGACAGACTTTTCAGAAAATTTGACGAAGAGCTTAATATAGAGGACTTCAAGAGAAAATACCGTCCCGCACAGCCTTCGCCCGTGCCGTCGGAAAGACAGCTTGACCCCATTTACGAGAAAATGGGCAAGCATACCGTTGCCGACAGAACTTTCAACTGTCATGCCTGCGGTTACAGGTCTTGCCGCGAAATGGCTATCGCTATTTTCAGGGGCCTTAATACACCCGATAACTGTATAGTACACGCAAAGACTGTACTTATCGCACGTCACAGCCAGTTGGCGGAACAGCATGAAAAGCTTGCGGAGATAACCGCCGAATGTTTGAGCCTGTCCGATAAGCTGAGAGCGGATGTCAAGAACATTACTGCCAATATGAATACTATAGATGCGTCCACAACGGCTACAAGCGAAAGAGCGGCTGTTGTTAACGACCTGCTTAAAAATATCGTTATGTTCTGTAATGCAAACGATACTATGGACGAAGATACAGTTAAGCAGCTTGTAAGCATACTTGAAACGACTATCAGTGCTTTCGGTGCGCTTGACGACAATGTAAACGCAACAAACGAAAGCTCGGGTCTTATACAGAAATCCATTGAAGAGATTTCCGCGCTTGTTGATAATATCAACGAAACGCTTAAAAAGACCGCAATATAAAATAAAAGAGGCGAGTTTCTATGGAAACAAGGGTCGCACTTATTGCGATAATAGTGGAGAAGGGCGCTGCCGCAGAGGGAATAAACAACCTGCTGCATGAGCACGCGGATAAAATTATCGGCAGAATGGGCGTACCTTACCGCAGCAAAAATGTAAATATAATCAGCATTGCCATTGATGCGCCGCAGGACGAGATAAACGACCTTGCGGGGCGTATAGGCCGCATAGACGGCGTGTCTGCTAAAACGGTATACGCATCTGTATAAAACCGCTCCCCGAATAAGAGCCGAAAGCCTTTTATTCGGGCGGCAAAAATCAGTTTAATAGTTAAATTTCCCCTGACACCGAAATTTTTATTGAAGTGGAAGCAGAAAAGTGAGTTTTGACATAAGATATATTTTATGGTAGAAGTATATCTGTTACAGCCGCGTTTCTGCAATGGGAACGCGGCTTTTTTTAGGAGTGATAATATGAGTTTGAATGATACGCCCTCGGGCGAGAGAGTGCATATAGGTTTTTTCGGCAGACGAAACGCAGGCAAGTCAAGTGTGGTCAATGCCTTTACAAACCAGGAACTTGCGGTGGTATCGGACACGGCGGGTACGACCACAGACCCCGTTTACAAGTCAATGGAGCTGCTGCCGATGGGGCCCGTTATGATAATCGACACCCCGGGTTTTGATGATGTGGGAGAGCTTGGCGAACTGCGCGTAAAAAAGACAAAGCAGGTGCTTAACAAGACCGACTGTGCTGTTCTTGTGACCGACTGCACCAAGTCAACAGACGAGTGCGAAACAGAACTTATCGCGCTTTTTGAGAAGAAAAAGATACCTTATATCATAGTTAAAAACAAAATCGACTTATTGGACAGCGTGCCCCAAAATACCGAAAAGGAATTTTATGTAAGTGCACTTGAAAAGACGAATATAAACGGGCTGCGGGAATTGGTGGCGGGGCTTGTCGATACAAATGAGAATGAAAGACGGCTTGTGGGCGACCTGTTAAGCCAAAATGATACGGTCGTTTTGGTTATTCCCATTGATAAGGCTGCGCCAAAGGGCAGACTTATCCTGCCGCAGCAGCAGACTATACGCGATATACTCGAGGCAGGGGCGGCGGCCTGTACGGTGAGAGAAACGGAGCTTGAATTCCTGCTTGAAAACAGTATAAAAAAGCCTGCACTTGTAATTACCGACAGTCAGGTCTTCGGTTTTGTGAATAAAGCAGTGCCAAGCGATATAAAACTGACCTCGTTTTCTATTTTAATGGCGAGGTATAAGGGGTTTCTGGAAACTGCTGTCAAAGGCGCTGCGGCTATAGATAGACTGCAAAACGGCGATAAAGTCCTTATCTCCGAGGGCTGTACGCACCACAGACAATGCGGAGATATAGGCAGTGTAAAACTGCCGAATTTACTCGGAAAATATACGGGGAAGGAATTTAAGATAGAACTGACTTCGGGTAGGGAGTTCCCCGAGGATCTAAGTGAGTATAAACTAGTGATACACTGCGGAGGCTGTATGCTTAACGCAAGGGAAATGGTGTACAGAATGAACAGCGCCGTAGATGCGGATGTGCCGTTTACAAATTACGGCGTGGCTATGGCGTATATGCAGGGGATATTGAAGCGAACGATTGAAATGATACCCGAAGTGAGGGAATTGTTATGAATAATAAGGTTTTAATTGATAAACTCAATACGCAAAAACACCTCTCAAAAACCGAGTGGATAACTCTTTTTGACACTTGGGACGAGGACGACCGTTTATATGCGGCGGGTATCGCAAAAGACACAGCGCAGAGCATATACGGCAATAAAATCTATATCCGCGGGATAGTGGAGTTTTCCAATATCTGCCGTAATGATTGCTACTACTGCGGTATACGCAAATCCAACCCGAATTTACAGCGCTACTGCCTAACGGAAGACGAGATACTTTCCTGCTGTGACGAGGGTTATGAGCTCGGTTTCCGCACCTTTGTACTGCAAAGCGGCGAGCATATCTTCAAGCCCGAGCAGGTCGCGGAAGTCGTCGGGAAAATAAAACAAAACCACCCCGACTGCGCTGTTACGCTTTCCCTCGGCGAAGAGGAATACGCCACCTATAAACTTTGGCGCAAGGCGGGTGCGGACAGATATTTGCTAAGGCATGAAACGGCGAATGAGGAACACTACAAAAAACTTCATCCTGCGGAAATGTCGTGGGCGCACAGAATGGCCTGTCTTAAAAATCTAAAGGAACTCGGCTATCAGGTAGGCGCGGGCATTATGGTCGGTTCGCCTTATCAGACAAGCGAATGTCTTGCGGATGATATGATGTTTTTTGAACAATTCAGACCGCACATGATAGGCATAGGTCCGTTTCTGCCGCATAAGGATACACCTTTTAAGGACGAGCCGAAAGGAAGCTATGAACTGACATTGTTTTTATTGAGTTTATGCAGAATTTTGCTGCCTAATGTACTTCTGCCCGCAACTACGGCTTTGGGTACGATCAACCCGCGCGGTCGTGAAGAGGGCGTGCTTGCGGGGGCAAATGTCATTATGCCCAACCTTTCGCCGACAGCGGTGCGAAAAAAATATATGCTCTATGACAATAAGATCTGCACGGGCGATGAAAGTGCACAGTGCCGCGGCTGTCTGGAGCGCAGAATGGAAAGCATAGGTTATGAGATAAAGATTTCAAGGGGAGACTACCATGATTAAATTTGCGGTATACGGCAAGGGCGGAATAGGAAAGTCCACTATCTGCTGCAATATTTCGGCAGCGCTTGCCAAAAAGGACTATAAAGTTATGCAGATAGGCTGCGATCCTAAAGCCGATTCCACGGCGCTTTTGAGAAACGACAAAAAAATACCCACCGTCCTTGACAGCATAAGGGATAAGGGCAATAATATCGGTCTTTCCGATATAGTTTTTGAAAATGAAAACGGCATTGTATGTGTCGAGGCAGGCGGCCCCGTTCCTGGGCTTGGCTGTGCGGGCAGGGGCATTATAAACGCGCTTGAAAAGCTTGAAGCGCTGGGCGCTTATGATGTGTATAAACCCGATGTCGTTATTTATGATGTTTTGGGCGATGTGGTCTGCGGCGGCTTTTCAATGCCTATGCGAAAGGGCTTTGCCGACAAGGTCTTTGTTGTGACCTCGGGTGAGAAAATGTCACGCTATGCGGCGGGCAATATCTGTATGGCTGTTGAAAATTTCAAAGGCAGGGGCTATGCGAAGCTTGGAGGCATTATACTTAACAAAAGAAATGTAAAGAACGAAGACACTCTGGTACAGGCACTTGTGGACGATTTTGAAACAAAGGTAATAGGCACGATAGAGCGCAGCGAGGATATCCAGATTGCGGAGGAAAAGGCCGCTCCCGTTTTTGAGGTCTGTCCCGAAAGCGAACTTGTTTCACGCTTTGAAGAACTTGCGGAAAGCATAATTTCTATTTGCGGGGGTGAGTAAATGCTTAAAGCGATAGAATACGAAAAGCCCCGCAGTATAAAGATAAAGGATGCGGATAAAAACGCTTTTTTTAAAACGGGGCTTGAATATAACCCTCCCGCAAGGGGCGGCTGGAATATTGTGCATACTGGTATGCTGATACCCGAAGCGCATCAGATTTTTGCCTGTGCACAGGGCTGCTTAAGGGGCGTTATCCTGACCGCGGCGGAGATGAATGTGCCCGACAGGATGAGCTGGATATCCGTTTCGGAAGAGGATATGTTTGACGGCACGCTTGAAAGCGATATAATTGACGGTGTGAGCGATATACTTGAAAAAATGAGTGAAAAACCGCGCGCAGTACTGCTGTATTTAAGCTGTATACACCTATTTGCGGGCTGTGATT
The DNA here is from genome assembly GCA_017460805.1 of Bacillota bacterium. Taxonomy (GTDB): domain Bacteria; phylum Bacillota; class Clostridia; order Lachnospirales; family CAG-274; genus RGIG4310. The sequence goes on from JAFUAF010000023.1 coordinate 23,118, forward strand.
TTGAAATGATAATAAATGAACTCGGCGAAAAATACCCCGATGTGGATTTTACGGATTGTTATATGACACCGACCATGCGCATGACTATCTCGCCCGATGCCAAGATGAGGATACAGCTTTATTCGCTTTTGAAAAAAAGACCGATAAATGAAAATTCGGTAAGTATTTTGGGCAACGATATGTACCCCGATACCGAAAGCGAACTTTTTGAGATATTGAAAAGTTTTGATGTGAAAGATATCCATTTCTGCAAAACTTATGATGATTATCAACTGATGGCGGAAAGTGCGTTTAATATAACGACAAGACCAACCGGAAAAGCGGGAGGCGAGGAACTTTCAAAAGGACTTGGCGCAAAGCATATCTATCTTCCCGCGGCCTTCGATCTTGATGAAATAGAAGAAGAATATAAGTTTTTGTGCAATGAACTTAAAATAAAAATGCCCGATCTTTCGGTTTATAAAGATAGGGCAAAAACGGCGCTTGAAAGGGCAAAAAGCATTATCAAAGATACACCTATAGCGGTCGATTTTCTGGCTGTGGCAAGGCAATTTCAACTTGCAAAGCTGCTGCTTGAATTTGGGTTCAATGTAAAGTATATTATTGCCGACACCCTTAATTTTGAGGAAGAAGCGTCTTTTGACCGGATAAAGGAGGATTATCCCGATGTCGAGATTTTTTCTTCCGTTAATGTAAATATGCTGAATATCGCCGATGAAGAGCATGAAAAAGTACTGTCGATAGGGCAAAAAGGCGCGTTCTACTTTGCCACGGACTGTTTTGTCAACCTTGTTTCGGGCGGCGGGCTTTACGGGTATAAGGGTATTGAAAAACTTGCCGATATGATGTCGGATGCCTACAAAAACCCAAAAGACAGAAAAGAAGTGCTTAAATTAAAGGGACACACCTGCGAAAGCTGTTTGGTGTAGATAGCGATGATTTGCTAAAAGCAAAACGTCGCTGGAGCGCAGGACTGGGAGCTGAGCCGCGAAGCGGCCCCTGCGCGGGGTAATGGCCGTACAATGCGATTCCTGCGCGACTTCCCGCAACGCGCTTGCGCGCCACTGTTTATAAGTAACTACTTATTGGAATTTGACGGGGTGTTAATGGCAAGCGTAAACCCCTCAGTCAGCCGTTGTAGTTTTGTGTTAAAAGCCAATAAAATGGCGGCTGACAGCTCCCCTAACGAGGGGAGCCAAGAAACGCGCACCGCAGTTACCGGACTATCGGGAGCCA
>JAFUAF010000024.1 GCA_017460805.1 Bacillota bacterium
GTCTGTTTGTTGATATTTACGGAAGTCCGCTTCAGCGTACAGTTTTCAAAAAGATGTTCAAACGTCTTAGAGATAAAACAGGCATTAAACGTCTTCATCCTCACTTGCTACGGCACCCGTATGTCAAGCTATAACTAAAAATATTTTTATCTTTTTTTATAGCACATCTTCAAATTCTTTAACCTTCCACTTGACCTTAACACTTTCGTCGGGATAAACGTGCACTTTTTCAATCAGCATATCAGCCAGTGACTGTGTTAAGGTATTTTCATTTTCAACTTCTTTAATGATTTTCAGCAGCTTATTTTTTGTTATATTTTCGGAAATGATATTATCGGTGTTTTTCTGCAATGTATTATATTGCTGTTTGTATCTGCGCATTTCTTCATTACATTGCTCTTTACGCTGCTTAAATTCGTCAACAGTGATTTCTTCCGACACTAACATTTCATAAAGGTGTTGTTTTTCTTGCTGAAATTCGGATATTTTCATTTCAATACTTGATAATGGATCATTGCTGACAGCGGCTACATCTGATTCAGCCATATTGTCTGATAATTTTTGAGTTTGTTTTAGAATAATATCAAACACGGAGCTATGTAAATCATCTTCCGAAATTATCATTTGATAGCAGGGTTCGGTATCATCTGCCATTGTATATTCGCATAGAAACACAGGCATTTTGTTTTTTCTGTATCTCATTGCGTGGTTACAGCATCCACAAAATATCTTCTTGCGGAGAGGGTATATATGCGTCTTGTTTGTTTTCTTCTTGAACGTTAGCTTTGTTTCATTAGCCTTGCGGAATATTTCTTCCGAAACAATAGCCGGATGATGATTAGGGATTTTTATCCATTCACTTTCATCACGCATCACGGTTCTTGTACTTCCGACATCTATAACCCGCTGTTTACACATAACAAACATTCCCATATAAATCTCGTTTGCCACAAGCTGTCTGACTGCCGATGGATTCCAATACTTTGCATCGGGATTTAGATAGCCGGTCTTTCCGTGCGCCGCTTTATGCTGTGCAGGTGTCGGAATATTCTTTTCAAAAAGTACCTTTGTAATATACGGAGCAGATTTGCCCTCAATAGTAAGGTCAAATATCATTCGTACTACATCGGCAACACTTTCATCTATGACAGGTTTCCCATCCGAGCCCGATATATATCCATAGGGATAATTTCCCGCGTTATATTCGCCGCGCCGCATTTTTGTATACTTGGCTGATTTTGTTTTTATAGAAAGATCGCGGCTGTAATACTCATTTACAAGATATTTAAACGCAACTTCCATACCGCCTGTATCACCTTTGTGTTCGGCACTGTCAAATTGATCACTAACAGAAATAAATCTGACATTATACAGCGGAAATATTTGCTGTGTAAAATATCCTACCTCTATACTGTTTCGCCCAAACCTTGAAAAATCCTTTACCAATATGCAGTTTATTTTATAATTCTGCACATCCGTCAAAAGTTCCTGCACCGCAGGTCTTTCAAAGTTTGTGCCGCTGTACCCGTTATCAACATATTCGACCACTTCAATATCTTCTGCAAGATTTTCGGCATATTTATTTAATAACAGCCTTTGTGATTCTATACTCATACTTTCAACCTTTGTATCTTCAACAGATAATCGCAGATACAAGGCAGCAACATATTTAGCCATTTGTTTGCACCCCGCTTTCAAATTCATTTTCAAAGTTATAGGTTATCTCTACACGTTTCCCTTTATATGTCACTATTTTGGAAATAAGTTTGTCGATTATCTCCTTTGTGAATTTGCCGCTGTCAAAAAGCAATTCCAAAGCCCTATCCATTTCGCAATAACGTGTATATTCGTTCTCGGCTGTGGTACGCTGCTTTTCGACCTCGTGGATACGCTTTACCGCTTCGCTTATTTTTTCGCCGTAATCCCTACGCATTGTTTGGTATTCTTCGGGTGATATTATTCCATTTACCAGATTTTCATACAAACTGCTTAAAAAATTTTGGTTTTGGGATATGTATGTTTTTAACCTTTTTATTTCCGCATTGGTTTGGGGTTGGCTTTGTATAGAAGCGGCGAATATATCCTTGTTTTCAATCAATACATCTGCCTGCGCTTTCATTGATGACATTATTACTTGTAATAATTCATTTTCATATATGAGACCATTTTCACAACCGCCGCGTTTATATCTTTGGTTGGTAAGGCAGTAATAATGATATTTACCCGAACGGCTGTCTCTGTGCCTGTGCAACGATCTTCCGCAATGACCGCAGAATATTTTTCCCTTAAATATATTTTCGGTATAAGGTATTATTGTTTTTTGTTTGCTTTTATTTTTCAAGGCTTGCAAACGCTCCTGTGCCTTATCAAACAATTCTTGTGAGATAATCGCTTCGTGGGTGTTTTCAACAACTATCCACTTGCTCTTATCTCGCGGTAACTGCTTCTTTGCTATTGTGTTCGTTTTGCCTTGCACCAGCTTTCCTGTATATATTTCCTGTTCAAGGATATTCCTGACAGTACGGCTTACCCAACTGTTTTGTCCAACAGATTTTTTGGAAGTAATATAACCTTTGTTATATCCGTACACACTGGGTGTAGGTATATTTCTTGCTACAAGTTGTAGGGCTATTTCATTTGTTGACATACCACCCACAAACCATTCAAAAATCATTTTTACTACGGGTGCAGTTTCGGGATTGACTATCAGCTTATGGCAATCGTTTGGGTCTTTAAGGTAACCGTAACGCGGTCTTGCACTTACATACTGCCCCTCGCGCATAGCCTGTCTTGCCTGTGTCTTTATCTTCTTGCCTATATCCAAAGCATAGGCTTCATTTATGATATTTTTAAGGCATATCATAAGGCTGTCATTGCTTTTAAGGTTATCGGTGTCTATATCATCATTTACAGCAATAAAGCGAATTTTATGTTCGGGGAAAAATCTCTCGATATAAAAACCCGTATCTATTATATTTCTGCCGAGCCTTGAAAGGTCTTTAACAATAACACAATCAATACTGCCTGCGCTTATATCGTCAAGCATACGCTGAAATTCGGGTCTTTTAAATGTAGTGCCGCTGATGCCGTTGTCTATATAAGTCCCTGCCGGTTTCATATTCGGGTGCTGTGCGATATAATCATCAAGTATCAGTTTTTGGTTCTCTATGGAATTGCCCTTGTTGTGACTGTCCTCAACCGATAACCTTATATACTGTGCTGTTCTGATATATATTGCTGTTTTTATTTCGGGCTCTTTGATTAATGTAATATTCTTTCTGCTTTTTCTTGCCATTTATACCGCCTCCGTCATATTTTCAACTTCCGATAACATACGCTTGTAGTCATCATCGAAATTAAATGTTATCTGCAAATATTTCTTATCGAATATTGTTATATTTAAGATAAGCTGAACAACAGTGCTTCGGTCAAGTTCCTCAACATTTGCAAAACGCTTGAAATGTTCTGTCCATAAAGCCTTGTTTGAAGTATTGTTTATGCACTCGTCAAGTTCCTGTTCAAGTTTTGCAAGGGCTTCTCTTAATTGCTGTTCGTCTTTAGAGTACGAAGTTTTTAAAGCTTTATAATCATCTTTATCGAGAACACCCGAAACAAAATTTTCGTATAAAGCGGCTTTATATTCAGATTTCTTTCTTATTTGGCTTTGAATTTCCTCGATCTGCATTTTTATTTTCCTGCACCTATCCGAGTTTATTGCTTGTATATCAATATTTTTTAAAATATCATCAAGCGAGATAACATTTTTGATATGCTCTTTTATTGTATCGCTTACACATTTTATCAGATCGGCTTCTTTTATCATATTTCCGCCATTACAGCCGTTTTTCTTTCCCGTAGGGCAGTAATAATAAAAATATTTATTGCCTTTGTGGGTAACGGTCTTTCGTGTCATACGGTTTCCGCAGCAGCCGCATATAAGCATACCAGAAAACAAATGCAGCTTATCTTTTTCGGGTGATATTCTTGTATCCATCTGCATAAGCCTTTGCACAAGGGCAAAACTTTGTTTGTCGATAATAGCTTCGTGTGCATTTTCCGTAATGAATATTTCATCATCGGGGCGTGCTGCTAATTTTTTGATTTTATAGTTCGGTGTTCCGACCTTGCCCTGAATAAGTTTGCCTGTGTAAATCTCATCTTTAAGTATGCGTATTATTGTTGTTACCGACCACTTTGAATTTTCCTTATCACAGTAACCGTTTCGCGGCAGCGGGATATTTCTGTCCTTTTTATATTCACGCGGGGAAAGCACACCCATATCGTTAAGGTGTACAGCAATCCTGTCCGCGCTTACACCTGCAATACGCATTTTGAAAATTTCCTTTACAATGTTGGCGGCATATTCATCAATGACAAGTTTATTGTTGTTATCATCAGCCTTTTTGTACCCGTAAACGGGTGTTGCACCGACATAATCGCCGTTTTTACGTTTTATGTTCAATGCCGTTCTTGTTTTTACGGAAATATCGCGGCAGTATTCGTCATTCATAACACCCTTAAAAGATACAGATAAATCATTCGCCACAGCTTCTTTTGCCGTATCAATGTTATCGTTTATGGCTATGAAACGAACACCAAGTGCCGGGAATATCCTGCGCAGATATGTAAAGGTCTCGTTATATTCTCGACCAAGCCTTGAAAGGTCTTTTACAATAACGCAGTTTATTTTACCGCTTTTAATATCTTCCATCATTTCCTTGAATGCGGGGCGATCAAATACGATTCCCGAATATCCGTCATCGACCTTAACATCCACAACTTCTATATCGGGATTTTTAGCAACAAATTCCTCAATATACTTTTTTTGATTTGTTATGCTGTCACTTTCGCAGGTTCTGTCATCCGTATACGAAAGGCGCACATAATTTACAGCATAGTATTTTGGCATAAAAAAACCTCCTTAAATTTTACGGCATAATCCCGCAAAATCAAGGAGTTTTGAAATAATCATATTCAGTTCTTTTTCCAAGATTTATTCTAACATAAGTTTGCGGAATATGCAACTGTTTTTACGAAATATTTTTAAATATGTTTTGCAGGCGGTCTTTATAAAAAAGACCATTTGCGGAATAACGTGACTCAACAATAATATCGCCGCATTTAAAACGATACGGATCCTTTATTTGTCTTATAAACTCTTTGATGCGTTCCTGCTTATTTAATTTTCTGTCAACATCGACATCATTTATATCTGCTAAAGTATCTGTCATAATTTTAATCTCCTTTTTCATTTCTTGTTATAATAATCAAAACATTACGGGCGGCAGTGTGCGAAACTGCTCCATAGGAATCTCACCTTTCCGACATCATCGGAACCGCACTCAATGCCTGCGGCGCTTTTAACGCTCGGACTATGACTATGCGGAAGTATCATTGTCCCCTTGCAAGTTCTTCGCCCACAAATAGCATTTGTATTATGGCAGAATATTTATCGCTCGTTCCATAAATTTTACGGAAGTCTTGGCGTATTTGCCGCGTGGCTCACTTGCAAAGGAATGTACCCGTTTTGTTGTTATACTACATCGCCGTTATCTTGCGTGTTTTCTTTTTCAAGATACAGTATAAACTTTAATTCTAAACCCGTAGGGGAGAATTAAAAAAATAATTTTAAAAATTTACCCTTTCACTATATACCCCAAAATAAGCGTTTTGCGGAGTCTTTTTTACAAAAATTTTTTTGTTAAATTATCTTACATCCTAATTACTCGGACTAACCGAGTAATTAAAAAAATAATTTGTAAACATTTTGTAAACAAGGTACTTTATAGTCCAATTTACGCCCTTAAAATTTACCCCTTCACTATATAGAAGAAAAAGGGCATTTTGCGGAGTATAATTTTTCAAAAAATCAAATATTTAATAAAAAGTTTACGGTTTTTCGCATAATCAAGCAAAATAATTTTACCCTATATTTACCCCTCTACTATACGTCCAAAAACTGGCATTTTGCGGAGTGATTTTTGAAAAATTCTAATTTTCTAATTTTTAAATACCCCCATACTTACTTTTCATAAACTAACCCTTACACTATATGCCCGAAAAGTGCCGTTTTGCGGAGTGGTTTTTGAAAAATATGTAGATATATGCTGCAAAAAATAAAAGCCGACAAGACATTTATCGTCCTGCCGACTTTTGAAGAACACGCTTATGCGGTCTACCACATTTTTTTAATTTTTAAAATCTGATTTTATCCTTTGCGAGCAGAGCGAGAGGTCTACCACTTGAATTTTTTGATACGTTGAAAAAGTATTTTTCACTTTCAAAAAATGTGGCAGACCTCTCACGCATCGTTATGGCTTTCCGCCCTAAAACCCGACTGGTAGAACCCAGACCCCTTTGATTTTTCACCTGAGCGAAAATTTTTGTTGACTAAATCCTTTAACAGTGATAAAATTTATTTAACGACAAAGAAGGCGTTTGCTTTCCTTGTCGTTTTTTTATTACAAATATTTTGTGGAAGGGAGCGTTTTTTATGGGAGCATTCGGAAGAATTTTATCGGGTATACCCGATATGGATCGGGCACTTGACAATATAAGATTAGGGGATAATGTTGTGTTTAGGGTGACGGAGCTTAACGAGTTTAAGGTATTTGTCAAGCCTTATGTCGAACAGGCGATAGCCGACAATCGTAACCTTATTTATGTGCGTTTTGCATCGCATGAGCCGCTTGTTGAGGCGCAGCAGGGAGTCAAGGTCGTAAACATTGAATTATCACACAGGTTTGAAACTTTTACCGTGGAGATACACAACCTTATCGAGCGTGAGGGGCTTGATGCTTTTTATGTTTTTGACTGTCTTTCGGAATTGCAGACGGCATGGGCTACGGACTTGATGATGGGCAACTTTTTTATGGTGACTTGTCCGTTTTTATTCAGCCTTGATACCGTGGCATATTTTCCGATAATCCGCGGCAGACACTCTTTCAGAGCGATAGCCAATATCAGAGATACGGCACAGGTATTTCTGGATGTTTATTCGGATAAAAAGGCGTTCTATGTGCGTCCTTTGAAAGTATGGAACAGATATTCCGAAACGATGTTCATGCCGCATTATTTTGACACGGAAAACAACAAAATAGAGCCTTTGAGCGACAGCATAAAGGTCAGTCATTTTTATGAACTAATGAACACGGCACAAAACCAAAGCGACAACCAAAGCACGGACAGCTGGGATAGATTTTTTGCGGAGACCGAACAAAAATATCGTGACGGCAAGGACACTACCGAAGAATGCAGCCGTATGTGCAACATAATGATGTCGCGTGATGAGGAAATGCGCAAACTTATCAAGGCAAATTTTACACCCGAGGACTATTTTCACATAAGAAAAAGAATGATCGGCACAGGTATGATAGGCGGTAAGGCCTGTGGTATGCTGCTTGCACGAAAACTTATCGAAAACCATGCACCGGATATTTACAAAAAGCTGGAACCACACGATTCGTTTTATATCGGTTCGGATGTTTTTTATTCTTACATAGTGCGCAATCACTTTTGGGATATAAGGGTAAGACAGCGCAGACCCGAAGAATATTTTTCGCTTGCGGAAGGCTTTGCGGAATGTCTTAAAAGCGGAGAGTTTTCATCTTCACAAAAAGAAGAATTTATGCGGTTGCTCGACTATTACGGTCAAAACCCGATAATCGTGCGTTCAAGCAGTATTTTGGAGGACGGTTTCGGCAACGCTTTTGCGGGCAAGTATGAATCGGTATTCTGTGCAAATGTCGGCAGCCCCGAAAAAAGACTTGCTGAGTTTGAAAATGCGGTAAAGATAGTATATGCAAGTACGATGAGCAAGGGTGCGCTTGACTATCGTATGCGCAGAAATTTACAGGGCAGAGATGAACAGATGTCGCTGCTTGTTCAGCGTGTTTCGGGTTCAAGGTATCACGAATATTTTATGCCTTGTGCCGCAGGTGTAGGGTATTCGTACAGCCCTTACCGTTTTTCAAAAGACACCGACCCCGAACAGGGGATGCTTCGCCTTGTAATGGGCTTGGGTACGGGTGCCGTTGACAGAGTTGAGGGTTCTTATCCCCGACTTGTTCACATGGATAAACCCGAGGTCATATTTGATGAAAAAAACTCCGTAAGACAAAGAAAAATAGATGTGATAGATTTGATCGATGGAAAAGTTGTCGGCAAAGATCTGTCAAAATTAGAGGATATACTGCCGTATTATCTGAAAGCCAAAACCCTTGAACACGATTACGAGCTTGAACATCAATTCAGGGAGCGAGGCATAAACCGCAAATTTATGAGCATAACCTGCGGCGGCATAGTTAAAAACAAAGACCTTATGGCGGATATGAAAGAAATGATGCAGACGATAGCGAAGCACTATAATTATCCCGTGGATATTGAATATACAATAAATTTATCCGAGGACGGGGACTATGTTATCAATCTTCTGCAATGCCGACCGCTGCAAGTAGCAAAAGACAGCATGGGTGTTGAAATGCCCGAAAATGTTGATGACAAAAATATATTTTTGGAGTGTGTAAACGCTTCTATGGGTATGTCAAAAGCAGAGAAATTGGACTATATCGTCTATGTCGATCCAATCGCTTATTACAATATGAAGTATAACGATAAAGCCAAAATTTCAAGAGCACTTGGTGAGATAAACTGGCATTTCAGAGGGCTTGACAAAAATCTTCTGCTGCTTGTTCCGGGAAGGATATGTACATCTTCGCCCGAATTGGGTGTTGCCGCAACATTTTCGGAAATAAGCAGTTTTGATACCATCTGTGAAATATCCGAAAGTAAAGCGGGCTATATGCCCGAACTTTCTTACGGAAGTCATATCTTTCAGGATATGGTTGAGGCGGAGATACTTTATGCCGCAATTTTTGAAAACGAATGTACTTTATCGTTCAAGCCTGAAATGTTGAAAACTCTTGAAAACACTACAGGAAACTTTTGTGCAAATGCCGAAGATATTAAAAATATAATCGGTGTGTATGATGTTTCTGATAAAAATTGTCGCTTGTACCACGATATGAAAACGGAGCATCTGTTGTGTATTATGGTTTAATATAAGAAAAAAGGTGATTTTATGCACAGATTTGAAACAAATGATTGGTTGGTCGTCAACAATATCATATACAAGATATATTCGACATTTGACTTGACTGAAATGCGAAAAAGCTTGCTTGAGCAGATCAAACTGCTTGTGAATTTTGATTCGGCCGATTTTTTTCTTTCGAGGAAAGATGGAAAACACGGGCTGGAGAACGGAGTTGGATTTAACTCTGACATTGATGAACTGATAGAAGGTGATAAAGAGGATTACAGCCGAGGCATTATGTACAGCGGTAAATGTATGGTCTACAGGGAAACCGATATTATGGATGATGCCGAAAGAGTAAAGACGTACTATTATAAAAATTTTTACTTAAAAAATCGCTGGCATTATGCATTACAGATGATTTTGGCGTATAACAAAGAGTTTTTGGGCGTGATAACACTTTACAGAACCATAGGTAAGGATGATTTTGTCTATGACGATATTTTTCTTTTGGATATGCTGAAAGAACACCTTGCATTCAGACTGCATTGCGAAAAGGAAAAACAAAAAGATGAAAAAATAGATATAATTGATGCGGCGGAAAAATATCATCTTACAAAACGTGAAGTGACTGTGCTTAAATATTTATTATCGGGAACAGACAATGCGGTTATCTGCAATGAACTTGTGATCAGTGATAATACGCTGAAAAAACATATATTGAATATTTACAGAAAACTTAACGTAAACAGCAGAATGCAGCTGCTGAAAATGGTAAAGGCAAATAATCAATAATAAGTACAAAAATCATCAAAAAGTGTAATTGTAATTGTTAAAATAATAGTGTATAAAAATAAGTATAGAAAATATTTGTCATGTTACAGAAATTTTTTAGACAAAGATCGCAACGGGGCATCTTCTTGGAGGAAGGTGTCCCATTTTTTTAGAATAAGAAAGGATGGGAAATATATGAAAGAGATAATTATGATAGTTAAGCCCGAAAAACTTGAAACCATAAAAAGCATACTTGACAAGCTTAACTGCGGCGGTATGACCATATCCACCGTTATGGGATGCGGCACACAAAAAGGTGTTGTGGGAGAAACAGGAGTAAATCAGATAAGGGGCTACAATACCACAATAAACCTTTTGCCGAAAGTGCAGATAAGCATTGTTGTAAAGGATAACAAAGTTGAGGATATTATTTCGGAAGTAAGAGAAAATGTTGCGACAGATAAGGTCGGCGACGGTAAAATTTTTATAAGAAATATGGAAGATGCCGTTCGTATAAGAACAGGTGAGAGGGGCGATAAAGCCCTTTAACGAGAGGTGATTTGTATGGATAAAAAAGTGATAGTCAGTCTGAAAAATGTTAATAAAATATATGACGGAGGCAATCACGTTGTTAAAAATCTTGACCTTGATGTATATGAGGGAGAATTTCTTACGCTGCTTGGTTCATCGGGCTGCGGAAAAACAACAACACTCAGAATGATAGCGGGCTTTGAAGAAGTCACAAGCGGAACAATAACCGTTGAGGGCGAAAGTATTGCGGAAAAAGAACCATATGAAAGAAATGTCAATACCGTATTTCAAAGTTATGCGCTGTTTCCGCATATGACGATATATGACAATATCGCTTACGGTCTTAAAATGAAAAAGACAGATAAAAAAGAAATTGCAAAACGTGTGTCCGAAATGTTGGATCTTGTTCAGCTCGGAGGATTTGAAAACAGATATCCGTCACAGCTATCGGGCGGTCAAAAGCAGCGTGTTGCAATAGCAAGGGCACTTATAAATCAGCCGAGAGTGCTTTTACTCGACGAACCCCTTGGCGCACTTGATCTGAAACTGAGAAAGCAGATGCAGCTTGAACTTAAAAGGCTGCAGCGAAAACTGAATATAACATTTATATATGTTACGCACGATCAGGAAGAAGCTCTGTCGATGAGCGACAGGGTAGCGATAATGAATAACGGCATTCTTGAACAGGTAGACATTCCCGAAAAGATATATGAAGAACCGCAGACACAATTTGTGGCCACTTTTATAGGTGAGACAAATATTTTTGAAGGATGTGTAAACAGCATAAAAGGCAAAGACATAGATATTATGCTTGAAACAGGTTATGTTACCGCAAGAAGTGAAAATACATTCAATCAGAATGATATGGTCGTTATTTCGATCCGCCCCGAAAGAATAAAATATTCGGAACAGCCTAAAACCGGATTTGCACTTAAAGGTATCATAAAAGAGCAGGTATATGTAGGTTCTGTTTTAAAGACAATAATTGTTCTTCCAAACGGCCATGAAATAAAGATAGAACGTCTTGCGGGACAAAAAATACCTGTATCGGGAGATGTTTATGTATATTGGGACATTGATGATGCAAAACTGATCCAATCCGAAAGCAATCGTATCTTCAACGCATTAAACAATATTATGTTTACCTGAAAGGAGAGGGTCTTATGACAAAACAGAAATTCAAATCAAATACATTGCCGTCTTTGGTAATGATAGGCCCCGTAGTCCTTTGGCTTGCGTTTTTTATAGTCATACCGCTTTTATATGTGGCGGTTATGAGTTTTTGCGGAATAGATGAACAGTACAACATAGTTTTTCGGTTTACGGCGGATAACTACAAAAGGCTTTTTAATGCCAACTATGTGCAGATATATGCACAGTCGCTTACGATAGCGGCATTAACTACAATAATATGTATTGTGCTTGCCTATCCCTTTTCGTTTTTTATCGCAAGGACTCTCAGCAAGAAAAAAGCCATACTTTATATGTTGGTCATCATACCGTTTTGGACAAATTCACTTATAAGAATATACGGATGGAGGACATTTTTGGGCACAAACGGCTGGCTTAACAACAGGCTTCTTGATTTTGGGCTGATAAGCTCACCCATAGATTTCTTGTTTAAGCCCTCGGCGACGGTGCTGGGTATGGTTTACAGCCTTTTCCCGTATATGGTGCTTCCACTTTACACAGCTATTGAAAAATTGGATAAAAGTTTGCTGGAGGCCTCCGCAGACCTCGGTGCAAAGGGCGTATCGACTTTTTTTAGAATTATTTTACCCCTTACGGCAAGCGGTATATTTTCGGGCTCGATAATGGTATTTATTCCTTCTCTCGGATACTTTTTTGTATCGGATATATTGGGAGGAGGAAACTCTGATATAATAGGCAACCTGATAGAAAGGCAGTTCCAAAGCGGTAACAACTGGCCGCTGGGTGCAGCGTTATCTATGGTTCTTATTATTATAACTTTGCTTTTGGTAAAGTTATATCAAAAATGCGGCGGAGATATGGAAAGTCTGGGGGTGTAGTGTATGACAAGAAAAAACAAAAAAAGGCTGCAAAAAGGCTTTTCGATAGTATACTGCTGTCTGATATATTTGTTTTTGTTCCTGCCTATAACGGTTATAGTAACAAATTCATTCAATGCAACAACTTCCAAGCCATATATGACATGGAAAGGTTTTTCGACAGATTGGTATGGAAAGCTGTTTGACAATACGGCATTGCTTGAATCTTTCGGCAACACAATGTTTATCGCAATAGTGTCAACACTGCTGGCGACAGCAATAGGAACCCTTGCGGCGGTAGGTATGTATAAATATAAGTTCAAGGGTAAATCTGTTATAGATGCACTGTTATACATACCCGTAGTAATACCCGAAATAGTGTTGGGTATATCGCTTTTGACATTGTTTTCAAACACCAATATACCAAGAGGGACATTGACACTTGTGCTTGCTCATACAACTTTCAGCATACCGTTTGTTGTATTTAATATAAGAGCAAGGCTTTCGGGATATGATAAATCTATAGAAGAAGCATCTATGGATCTGGGTGCGGGACGGGTAAAAACATTTTTCAATATTACTCTCCCTGTACTTGCACCGGGAATATTTGGCGGTGCGGTGCTTGCGTTCACTCTATCCATAGATGATGTAATAATCAGTTACTTTACAAACGGTCAGACAAAAACATTCCCGCTGAAAGTAATGGAAAGTATAAAAAGCGGCGTATCACCCGATATAAATGCATTATCTGCACTTATACTTATCGGAACGATAATCTTTGTTGTGATAACACAATCGGGCGTTTTAAGTAGGAATAAATAAAGGAGGAGACTAATATGAAAAAAATTATAGCATTATTTACGGCAGCAGCAATGACATTGTCATTTACAGGCTGCGGAGGCGGTACTTCGGGCGAAACGGGCACAGGAGGAACGGCATCTGTGGGAGAAACCTTGAATTTATTTGTGTGGACGGAATATGTTCCGCAAAGCGTTATTGATGATTTTACAAAGGAAACGGGTATAAAAGTCAATGTATCTACCTATTCATCAAACGAGGATATGCTTGCGAAAGTAAAGGCAGAATCGGAAGGGGCGTTTGACATTATCCAACCGAGCGACTATATGGTAGAACAATGCATCAATCAGGGCATTGTACAGGAAATAGATCTTTCAAAAATACCGAATTTTTCAAATATTGCCGAAAGTTATAAAAAACCTTCTTATGATCCCGAAGGTAAGTATTCCGTTCCTTATCTTGGGGGAGTGGGCGGTATTGCGGTAAACAAAAAAAGGATAACGGATGAGATCACCTCTTACGCAGACTTGTTCAAGCCCGATTATGCGGGACAGCTTGTTGTGCTTGATGATTTCAGACCCGTGATAGGAATTGCATCGGAGAGTCTGGGATACGATCTTAATGAGACTGACCCCAAAAAACTGGCTGATGTTAAAGAACAGGTAATGAAACTTAAAAACAATATAAAACTTTACGACAGTGATTCTCCCAAATCGGCACTTATTGCGGGTGAATGTAATTTAGGTTTCTGCTGGAGTGCTGAGATCGCACTTGCAAATGCCGAAAATCCCGATATAGAGATAGTTTTCCCCGATGAAGGCGCATTTTTGTTCCTTGATAACTGGTGCATAACTTCGGGTTCTAAAAATATTGAGGCAGCACATAAGTTTATTGATTATATGTGCAGACCCGAAGTAATGCAGAAAGTTCTGGAGGAGTTCCCGTATCTTTGTCCAAACAAAGCGGCTGTTGAACTTATGGGTGAGGAATACACATCAAATCCCGCAAAGAACCCTCCTGCCGAGGTCATAGAAAAAGGTAATTATAATACAAACCTTGATAATGACACCATAGCGATCTACGACGAAATATGGACGGAGTTAAAAAAATAGTGTTTTATAATTTTTTATAAGTTTTTATTGAAAGGAAGCGTTTTAAATGAGTTACAGCGAAGTAAGCAAAGATTTGGAAAAGGTTTTGAAGTTTATCCACAGCGATAAACTTACAGACAAAGAAAAGGAGACTATTACCAACGATACGGTAGAGTATTTTGATAAATATGTAAGCCCCGGCTGGCTTAAGTACAGGAAATCCGTTTCTACCAATTCCGCAACGGTAGAATGGACAGATCATGACAGTATTTGTGAGGGTTTGTACGGCGAAGAGTTTATAGATTGTCTCGGCGGTTTTGGTATTTACACCTGCGGTCACAGAAATCCGCAAATAATGGACACAGTAAAGGCACAGCTCGACCATCAGGCGCTGCACTCGCAGGAACTTCTCGATCCCCTGCGAGGATACCTTGCAAAGGCTGTTGCGGACATTACCCCGGGTGACCTTAAACACTGTTTCTTTACAAACGGAGGTGCCGAAGCTGTTGAAATGGCACTTAAACTTGCAAGAATCGCAACGGGAGGACGCTGGTACATTTCAACGGTTGGTGCATTCCACGGAAAGAGTATGGGTGCTATATCAATGGGCGGCAAAAATACATACAGAGTGCCTTATACACCTATGGTACAGCAGGTACAGCACGTTGAATACGGCAATGCCGAAGACACAAGAAAAGCCATAAGAAATCTTATAGCAGTCGGTGAAAAGGTAGCTGCCGTAATAGTTGAGCCCATTCAGGGCGAAGCAGGAATTATAGTTCCTCCGGACGGATATTTAAAAGAATTGAGAGAAATATGCGATGAATACAATGTAGCTCTTATATTTGATGAGATACAGACAGGCATGGGCAGAACGGGTACTATGTGGAGATGTGAATATGAGGGCGTTACACCCGATATTATGACATTCGGCAAAGCATTCGGCGGCGGTATAATGCCTATAACGGGTATAATATGCAGACCGCAAATGTGGACACAGGAACTGATAGACAACCCTTGGCTTCTCGGCTCTCCCACATTCGGCGGTAACCCTGTATGCTGTGCGGCCGCACTTGCAACGATCAAATTTATGGTAGACAACGATATCCCGGGTGAGTGCAGGCGAAAGGGGGTTATTATCAAAGAAGGTCTTGAAAAGTTAAAAGCAAAGTATCCGACAGTTATTGATGATGTAAGAGGTACGGGACTTATGCTTGCGGTTGAGTTCTGCAGATCCGATGTGGGTTACAGTGTTGCAAAAGGTCTTTTTGCAAGGGGTGTAATGACAGCGGGAACACTTGTAAATGCAAAGTGTATACGTTTCGAGCCTGCCGCTGTTATAACAGAAGAACAGATAGCGGCAGTGATAGAAAGAATGGACGAAGCACTGGCAGATACCAAAGCAGAATTTGGCTTGTAAAATTTATATATCCCCTATGCGGCGGCTTGTCTATAGACTATGTATTGCATCTTTGGGCAGGCTGCTGCTTATATTGAAACATAAAAAGAAATTTTCGGAAAGGGAATGAGTGTTTATGGAGTTGAAACTTAATTATATAGACGGTGAATGGAAAGAAGCCTCGGGCGGCGGTAAACGAGAAGTAATAAACCCCGCAACGGGAGAATTACTTGCCTATACCACGGAAAGTACGGAAAATGATACAAAAGAAGCTATTGCCGCAGCGAAAAAATCGTTCTACAAAACAAGACAGTGGCGTGATACGGATGGCCAGGACAGATCGGATATGCTGCTTAAAATAGCGGATATAATGGAAAAATACAAGGATGAATTGGCAAAACTCGATACACTTGACAACGGCAAGCCTTTAAGAGAATCCGAAGGCGATGTAAGTGATGCAATACATTGTTTCAGATATTATGCAGGGCTTATAACTGCGCCAAGCGGATATACTTACGAGGTAAATAACGGTTTCGGGAAAATGCACTCATATACCGTTGCCGAGCCTGTTGGTGTCGTTGGTCAGATAACACCGTGGAATTATCCGCTGCTTATGTCGGTATGGAAACTTGCTCCCGCTCTTGCAGCGGGAAACTCGGTGGTTTTCAAACCCAGTTCAAACTGTCCTCTTTCTACGGTAAAATTATTTGAGATATTTGAAGAAGCGGGGCTTCCGAAAGGCTGTGCAAATCTGGTTCTCGGTTCGGGCGGCTCGGTAGGCCATACTATTGCCGCTTCACCCGATGTGGATATGGTGACTTTTACGGGGTCAACAAAAGTCGGACAGTCGATAATGTCCGATGCCGTGGGCAATCTTAAAAAGATAGGCCTTGAACTTGGAGGCAAATCGCCCAATGTGATATTTGCCGATACAGATATTGACAGTGCTGTGGAATGGGCTATGATAGGTACATTTTTTAACCAGGGACAGGTTTGTTCGGCTTGTGCAAGAATATATGTACAGGAAGAAATACACGATGAATTTGTAGAAAAATTGGTAAAAAAGGCTGAAGCAATGACCATAGGCAACGGACTTGATAACCCCGATATAGGTCCGTTAGTTTCGGAAAGTCAAATGAACAAGGTGCTTGGCTACATAGAAAAAGGCAAGGCAGAGGGCGCAAAACTTATGTGCGGCGGTTACAGGGTGACCGACGGAGAACTTGCCAAAGGATATTTTGTAAGACCTGCGGTTTTTGATAACTGCACACAGGATATGACGATAGTAAAAGAGGAAATATTCGGCCCCGTATGTTCGATAGTTACTTTTAAAACAGAGGAAGAGGCAATAGCTATGGCAAATGATACACAGTACGGTCTTGCAGGGGCGGTATTCACAAATGACAGCGCAAGGGCAATAAGGGTTATGAAAGAAATTCGTGCAGGCATTATGTGGATAAATTGCTGTGAGCCCACATTCAATCAGGCTCCATGGGGCGGTTATAAAATGAGCGGTATCGGCAGAGAACTGGGGGTATACGGTCTGGAAGAATATCAGGAGATAAAGCAGGTCAATATCAATCTTGATAAAGGCGTGCTTGGATGGTATGAAAATTAAAATGTTATGGAGTGAGATATTATGTTAAAAAAAGAAGATCTGCCAATTATTGTCACGGGAAAAGTTCCGGGAGAAAAAGCAGCAAAACTGCTTGAAAGAAGAGATAATGCGATCCCATCGGCACTTTGCGGAAAGACATACCCTGTGTGTATTTCAAAGGGCAAAGGTGCGTTGATAGAGGATGTTGACGGAAACAGGTTTCTGGATTTTATAGGCGGTGTAGGCGTTCTTAATATCGGCTATTCCAATGATGAAGTCATTGAAGCGGTAAAACAACAGTCGGAAAAATATTTTCATTGCATTTTTAATGTTGTTGCACACGAAGGATATATCGAGCTTTCGGAAAAACTCAACGAATTAATGCCTTGCAGAGGCAAGGAGAAAAAAACATACTTTGCAAACAGCGGAGCAGAAGCGGATGAAAATGCAATAAAAGTTGCCAAGGCTTATACGGGAAGAAAAGGTATAATATGCTTTTCGGGAGCTTTTCACGGCAGAACGAATCTTGCAATGGCTCTTACGGCAAAGAAAGCGTATTCAAAAGGTATGGGACCGTTTCCATCGGATATTTACCGTGCCGAATACCCATATCTTTACAGAGCGCCAAAAGGCTTTTCAAGAACCGAAGCCATAGATTATTATTTGGAAAAACTTACCTGTCTTTTTGATGAAGCTGCACCCTCAAGTGATATAGCGGCTATGATAATCGAACCAATTCAGGGTGAGGGCGGTTTCATTCCCGCACCTATCGAATGGGTAAAGGCTGTCAGAAAAATATGTGACGATAACGGTATTTTAATGATAGCTGATGAGGTACAGTGTGGTAATTGCAGAAGCGGCAGATATTACGCAAGTGAATACTGGAAAGAAGCAGGAGCAGCACCGGATATTATAACAACAGCCAAATCTTTGGGGGCAGGCCTTCCTATAAGTGCAATAACGGCAAGCAAAGAAATTATGGATAGCGTTCCTGCGGGTACGATAGGCGGAACATATTGCGGTAATCCTCTTTCCTGTGCTTCGGCTTTAAAGGCGATGGAAATATATAAACGTGATAATTACGCAAAAAAAGCTGAAGATATTGGTTTAAAAGTAAGGTCATTCTTTGAAGAACTTATGAAAGATAATGAGGAAATAGGCGATATACGAGGTATCGGTTCCATGCTCGGTATTGAGTTTGTTAAAACCAAAGAGGGAAAAGAGCCTGCTTCTCAACTTGTATCGGACATTATTGCAAATGCTTTGCAAAACGGTCTGCTGCTTGAAAATGCAGGAAGTCACGGTAATGTTATCAGATTTCTTTCACCGCTTTGCATAAGTGACGAACAGCTTGAAACGGGCCTTGAAATATTTAAAAAGTCTTTTATGCAGGCAAAGGAGAAATAAAATGAATTTTAATTATTATTTGCCTGTAAACCTGATATTCGGATGCGGTGTAATTGAAACAGCGGGAAATGTCGCAAAAAAATACGGCATTAAAGCCCTTGTTGTAACAGGAAAAGCGAGCACTAAAAAAACGGGACTTCTTGACAAAATTATCACGATTTTAAAAAAATCGGAAATATCAAGTGTTTGTTTTGATGAGGTTGAACCAAACCCGCTGACCACAACAGCACATAAAGCAGCCGAAATAATAAAAGCCCAAAATTGTGATATGGTTATCGGTGTCGGCGGCGGAAGCATAATGGACTGTGCAAAAGCTGCTGCATTTATTGCTTGTAATGACGGAGATATAAACGATTATATTTTTAACAAAAAAACAAGCGAAAAAGCATTGCCTGTCATTCTTATACCAACGACCTGCGGTACGGGAAGCGAGGGCAACGGATTTGCTGTACTTACAAATCCCGAAAACGGTGATAAAAAATCATTGAGATGCAATGCCATAGTTCCGAAATCATCTATAATTGATCCCGATTGTATGAAAACAATGCCCAAACACATACTTGCATCTGTAGGATTTGATGCGCTGTGCCATAACATAGAAGCCTATACATCAAAAATTGCCCAGCCATTTACCGATATATTGAGTTTATATGCCATAAAACTTATTTCCGATGATCTTGTAAATGTATACAACGACCCGGATTATGCAGAGGGTTGGAACAATATAACTCTTGCAAGTACGATAGGCGGTATGGTCATAAACACGGCAGGTGTAACTCTCGCTCATGGCATGGAACATCCTGTAAGCGGATTGAAAAATGTTGTTCACGGAAAAGGTCTTGCAGCTTTGACACCTGTTGTAACAGAAGCATCTTATGTCGGAAATACAGCAAAATATACGCAAATAGCAAAAACTATGGGCGGAAATGAAGCTGCCGATTGTCCGAGAATAATAAGAAAACTTTTAAAGGCTATAGATTTGGAATGCACTCTTTCCGAACTCGGTATACAGGAAAAAGATATTCCTTGGCTGACTGAAAACTGTATAAAAGTATCATCAGCGAATATAGCAAATAATCCCGTTGTATTCTCATACGAGGAAATTGTGGAACTGTATAAAAAATCATTATAATTTTGCAAGAACGCGGGCTGAAACTTGCATTTTATTCTTGACAAACATCCGATAAAATGATATTATAATTGCATAACGAGGGTGTTTCGTCTGTATAGACGGGGCATCTTCGTTTTTGCTTTTAGAGCAATTTACGAAAGGAGTGTTTGATATGGCAGCAGACGGATTATACAAGTATTCGGAACAGATAAATGAATTATTGGCACGTTACGGCGTCAAATTTGGGATATATAAAAATAATGTGTTCAAAGAGCAGCTTTTTCCGTTTGACACTATACCGCGAATTATAGAAAAGGCGGAATTTGACTGTCTGGAGCGTGGTTTGAAGCAGAGAGTTACGGCACTTAACGAATTTATAAAGGATATTTATTCCGATAAAAAGATAATTCGTGACGGTGTTGTACCGGAGGAATTTGTTTATTCGGGCAGCGGCTATCTTGTACAGTGCGAGGGCGTCTGTCCGCCAAAGGGTGTATATACGCACATTTCGGGCATTGACCTTGTGCAGGGCGAAGATAAAAACTGGTACATATTGGAAGATAACCTGCGCATACCGTCGGGTGCGTCTTATCCTATGATAGCAAGGGACATTTGCAGAAGAAGTTCACCTGCGACCTTTGAAAAATATCATATAGAGGACAACAGAAATTATGCAAAACTTCTGCGCAGAACAATGGACTATGTAAACACGGGCGGTCATACGGTGATACTTTCGCCCGGCAGATACAATGCCGCCTATTTTGAACATTCCTATCTTGCTGAGCAGACGGGCGCACACCTTGTAACGGGCAGTGAACTTACGGTCGAAAACGACAGATTGTATTTCATAGATTATTCGGGCAAAAAAGAACAGGTCGGTGCGGTTTACCGTAGGATCTCGGACGAATACCTCGATCCGATGAACTTCAATAAAGAATCCGTTATCGGCATACCGCATATTTACGATATTTACCGAAAAGGCAATGTTGCACTGATAAATGCACCCGGGAACGGTGTTGCCGATGATAAGGGCATATATTATTTTGTGCCCAAAATGGTCAAGTATTATTTAAACGAAGAACCTATTTTGCAGAACGCTCCCACATACCTGCCCTATTATGAGAAAGATATGAAATATGTGCTTGATAACATAGATACGCTTGTTTTGAAAGATGTTGCGGAAGCGGGCGGTTACGGCGTAGTATTCGGCAGCAAAATGACAAAGACGGAAAAAGAAGAATTCATTGCACTGCTCAAAAGAGAACCGCGCCGATTTATTGCACAGGAAGTTATTGATTTTCTTGATATAGATATTTACGATGACGGAGAAATTGTGCCGAGAAAAGCCGATTTAAGGGCTTTTGTGCTTATGGCGGATGAACCGCTGGTATGGAAAAGCGGACTGACAAGGTTTTCGAGAGACCCCGATTCATTTATAGTAAATTCTTCACAGGGCGGAGGCTTTAAGGACACTTGGGTATTAAGTTGACGAGACATAGGGAAAAGTCCCCGCAGTCTCAAGAATAATTGAATAGGAGGCGGTAATATGGCAATTTTATCATTTTCAAACAGTGACAGACTATATTGGCTGGGGCGGTACAGCGAAAGAGTTTATACAACATTACGGTCATTTGCAAAACATTTTGATACCATGATAGACCTGAAACCCGAGGAATACGCCGATTTCTGCAAAAGACAGGATATTCCCAATATCTACACATCTAAAGAGGATTTTTCAAGGCGATATTGTTTTGACGAAAACGACCCAAACTCGATATACTCAAACCTTATGCGTGCTTATGATAATGCAATAGTCCTGCGGGAGGAAATAGGCAGCGAAACTTTGGCGTATATTCAGCTTGCGGTCTACGCAATGAACAAGGCAAAAATCTCCGAGGCCCCTCTTTTGGAACTACAGAAAGTTGTTGACAATATTGCGGCATTTTGGGGAATGGCGGATGACAGAATAGACGAAGCAAACGTGCGCAGTATTATAAAACTCGGCAAGCGTGTTGAACGTATTGACTTGTATGCAAGAATGAATGCAAGTCCCGATGAGATAAGGCGAGAGATACACAGATTAAGTGTGAGGGTGCCGCAGACAGGTCTGAAATACTCCACCTCCGTAATAGTACATCTTAACTATATGGCAGAAAAGACTGAATTGGACTATCCAACCATTGTAAAAGAAGTGGAATCACTTATAGATTTTACGGAAATAAGACCTGTAATAGGCTTATAGGATGATGATGCGGTATGAAAAAATTAAATTTCAGCTATCATATGCAGCTTACATTTGAATATCCCGTAAGGGATCATCATTTTACTTTGCGCTGTTTTCCGCCAAACGATGCAAGACAGCAAATTCTGACCGAAAGCATAGAGATTTATCCAAAGCAATACAGCAGCACGCAGACCGATTCTTTCGGCAACCGCTGTATTTACGGAACTGCATCTTGGGAACATAATTATTTTGCCGCAGATGTAAACGGACAAGCCGTTATAGATAAGGATAAAAACATAACGGAAGATGCATACAAAACAGGCTTATTCAGATATTACACAGAGCTAACACGACCCGGAGAAGGTATAATGGGGTTTTACAATAAAATAAAACGGTCGGGACATCCTTTGGAAACAGCAAAACATTTTATGGATAAACTGTTTGAGAACTTTGTGTATGAACAAGGCGCAACAAACATCTCCACAACAGCGGAAGAAGCGTTTTTACTTGGTAAAGGTGTATGTCAGGATTATGCGCATATTCTTATTTCACTTTGCAGGCTCGAAAAATTACCCTGCCGTTATGTTGCGGGTATGATGACGGGAGAGGGAGCAACACACGCTTGGGCAGAGGTATTTGACAACGGAGTATGGCATCCGCTTGACCCGACACACAACAGGCTTGTTGATGATACCTATATAAAAATTTCATCGGGCAGAGATGCTAAGGACTGCACAATAAATCAAGGGGTTTTTATTGGCGGAGGAAAACAAAAACAGGAAGTAAAAGTTACAGTAGAGGAAATATTATGAGTAAAATTGTTGATAAAATATTGACAGTCGCAAGCGTTCAGCTTCCCGTTGATGAAGAACTGAAAATAAAAAAACACCGCATAATGCCGTTTGATTCGGATGCAAAACTGCTTGAAAAACACGGCAGGCGTATAAGCATAGTTACAGGCATACACGGCGATGAACTGGAGGGACAGTATGTCTGCTTTGAACTGTCAAGGCGTATATCGGAACATCCCGAATATCTTAAAGGCGTTGTGGATATATACCCTGCAATGAATCCTTTTGGTATTGACAATATAACAAGGGGCATACCTGCGTTTGATTTGGATATGAACCGTATATTCCCCGGAAACCATAACGGAGATATGAATGAGCATATTGCCGCAGAAATAATAAAGGATATCGAGGGCACAAGTCTTTGCCTTGATATTCACGCAAGCAATATTTTTTTGACGGAAGTGCCGCAGATAAGAATAAATACATTGCATAAGGACAAACTTGTTCCCATAGCCATGAAGTCCAATGTTGATTTTATATGGGTACACGGCGCAAGCACTGTGCTTGAATCCACCCTTGCTTACAGCCTTAACAGCCGCGGCATAAACACACTTGTTGTTGAAATGGGCGTTGGTATGCGCATAACCAAAGAATACGGCGATCAGCTTGTTGACGGTATCTTTTCGCTTATGAAAGACATGGAGATATGGTCGGGCGAAGTGTCCGAGGTACGCAGACCGATTTTAAGCAACGATGAAAGCGGAAATGATGTTTATTATCTTAACGCACCTTTTTCGGGGATTTTTTTAAAAGAAAAAAATCACGGTTGTATCGTAAAAAAAGGTGATATTATAGGCAGAATTGTAGATCCTCTTTCGGGCCGGCTGCTTTGTGAGATAACTGCACCGGGCGACGGTTGGCTGTTCACCATAAGAGAATATCCCGTTGTTGAGGACGGTTCGCTTATGGGAAGAATTTTAAAACATACGGAGGTACAGGCATGAAAAGCGAAATACTATACAAAATAGACGGCTTGTACAGGGATGATTTCCGTGTCAGGGGCTATCGCTTCGGCAAGGGTGAAAAGTCGGTCTGCATCATGGGCAGTATGCGAGGGAACGAGTTTCAGCAGATATATGTCTGTTCTCAGCTTATACAAAAACTGAAACACCTTGAAGAAAAAGGCAGAATAAAAAGCAGGATACTTGTCATTCCCTGTGGAAACCCCTATTCGGTCAACGTCAAAAAACGTTTTTGGACGATAGACAACACAGATATAAACAGAATGTTCCCGGGTTATTCGCTTGGTGAAACCACTCAGCGAATAGCTGCGGGTATTTTTGAGAACATCAAGGACTATAAATACGGCATACAATTTGCATCGTTTTATATGCCCGGAGATTTTGTTCCACAGGTAAGAGTAATGAAAACGGGCAGCGAGGATGTTGAACTTGCAAAAAAATTCGGGCTGCCCTATGTAGTTCTGCATAATCCAAGACCTTTCGATACCGCAACACTCAATTATAATTGGCAGATATGGGAAACTGCTGCTTTTTCGCTCTACACAACAAGCACGAGCGCAATAGATAAAACAAGTGCGAAACAGGCTGTTGATGCGGTCTTGAATTTTCTTTCAAAGCAAGGTATTATTGAATACAAAGGCTACGAGGGCTATATTTCACGGGTGGTCGAAAACAGCGATCTTGTAAACGTAAGAACTGCCTGTGCAGGCTTTTTTGAAAAACTTGTAAGTGCGGGAGAAAAAGTTGAAAAAGGTCGGCTTCTTGCAAAAATCGCAGACCCTTATACTGCCGAGATAAGGCAGGAAATAATATCGCCGATAGATGGCATTGTGGCCTTTTCTCATAACGAGATCATGGCATATCAAAACACGGCGGTTTATAAATTGATAGTGGAGGATGATGTTATATGAAACCTTTTATCGGCGTAATGCCACTTTATGATAGAGAGAAAGACAGTTTGTGGATGATACCCGGATATTTGAACGGCATTATCAATACGGGCGGGATACCCGTTATCCTGCCTTTGTCAACAGATAGAGAAATGCTGAAAAGTCTTGCGAAAAGATTTGACGGATTTCTGTTTACGGGCGGACAGGATGTCGATCCTGCTTTGTACGGTGAAGAAAAAATAGATACCTGCGGTGAAGTCTGCAAAGAACGCGACGAAATGGAAAAGATATTGCTTGAATACATAATAGAAGCCGATAAGCCGCTTTTAGGTATCTGCCGCGGCATACAATTTGTAAATGCAGCTTTGGGCGGTACATTGTATCAGGACTTAAAAACACAGCACTCATCAAGCATTGAACATACGATGAAGCCGCCGTATAACAGAACGGTGCATTATGTTTCCGTGATAGAGAATACACCCCTATCCAAAGTAGCAAACAGCACAAATATCGGTGTAAACAGTTATCATCACCAAGCCGTAAAAGAACTATCCTCCTTACTTAAACCTATGGCAGTAGCGGACGGTCTTGTCGAGGCCGCCTATATGGAGAACAAGAAATTTCTATGGCTTGTTCAGTGGCATCCCGAGCTATCCTTTGAATCCGATGAAAATGCCGCTGCACTTTTCAAGGCTTTGGTGGATGCCTGCTTGTAAAATTCAGAGGTGATATAAATGGACGAATACTCCTATCTTTTATTTATTGCAATTATACTGATGTCAACAAAGGCCGTAGGGCTTATGACCGAAAAGATACATATGCCGCAGGTGGTCGGCGCACTTTTGGCAGGGCTTATTCTCGGTCCATCCGCACTCGGATTTGTGACCGAAAGTGATTTTTTGACCAAATCATCGGAAATAGGCGTTATTCTGCTTATGTTTCTTGCGGGACTTGAGACCGACCTTGATGAATTGAAAGCAAATGGAAAGGCATCTTTTGTTGTTGCACTTTTGGGAGTTTTACTGCCCCTTGCGGGAGGATTTGGTGTGTATTACCTTTTCTTTCCCGATATTGTACGCACAGATCCTCAAGGTGCATTAAAAGGTATTTTCATTGGTGCAACACTTACTGCGACCTCAGTCAGTATTACCGTTGAAACTTTGCGCGAAATGGGTAAATTACATGGTGCAATGGGGACAACGATACTGGGTGCGGCAATAATAGACGACATATTCGGAATAATCGTGCTGACAGTGATCGTTGGTTTGAGCGGTCCCGGTGAAAATATCTTTCTTGTTCTTCTGCATATTGCCGAATTTTTTGTGCTGACTGCCGTTATAGGAATACTTATATCTTTTATAAAAAAGAATTTTATTCACACGGTAAAAACAAGTCATCGTATAAGCATATATGCACTGACAATTATGTTTATGATGAGTTATGCCGCCGAAAGATTTTTTGGCGTTGCAGATATAACAGGTGCATATTTTGCGGGTATACTGCTCTGTAAATATGGTGTCAGAAATTATATCAATAATAAAGTTTCAAAGTTAAGTTATTTGTTCTTTTCGCCTATATTTTTTGCAAGTGTGGGCTTAAAAGCGGACGTAAGCGGTATAACTCCACGTCTTATAGCATTTGCATTTGCACTTGTTATAATAGCAGTAATAACAAAAATGATAGGCTGCGGATTGGGTGCAAAAATATTCAAATTTAACAATAAAGAAGCTGCTGCTATCGGTATAGGTATGGTATCACGCGGTGAGGTGGCTCTAATTGTGGCACAGAAAGGTGCTGCCGCAAACCTGCTTGAACCAGCTATGTTTTCACCTATAGTTATAATGGTCATAGCAACAACTCTTTTTACTCCCATATTTCTTAAATTGGTACTTAATAATACGGGCGGCGATGATACTGTCAGCAATAAACTTGCCGAAGCCATAGCAGATCCGAGCGAGTAAAAATCCCTTTCGCATACAACTTGCGTACCGAAAGGGATTTTTGTTCCTTAAATGTCGTTTACTATAATTTCAATCAAGAATATCATTCTGAAACCTTGACAAATGCTCAAACGGCAAGATCTGTCTGCCTCTGAAAAGCCCACACCCGTCATTTATAAGGTGGTTGTTATATGCCTTGAACATATTGACATCTATTTTTGAAAGGTCAAGTTCCTGTAATTTTATCAGACGTTCATAAGCCTCGTCAAAATATATGCACTCTCCCTCGGGAATTATATCCCTCCTTGAACGGCTTGATTCCTGCTGCTGTTCATATCCAAAGTGATTTGCATCGCCTATCTCCGCGTAATCATCCATATCTTTTGTACGAAGCTGTACTTCGGTAAAACACCTTGCAAGATTATCATAAAATGTTATATGCAGCGATTGATAGCCAGATGGACGAGGAAACGCTATATAGTCACGGTAGTTTTCTCTTACATTTTCACTTAAATAAGGCGAGGCTTTTTTATTGTCAAAACCCGAGATCTCGGCAGTAAACCCTCTCTCTTCCAAAAATTCGGGCAGTATCTCCGCAATTTCATAAAGATATTTAAGTTCGGTCTTTTCTCTTTCTTCAAGGTTTTCTACATGGCAAACAGGCAGAGAAATAACTATTCTGTAAGCTATAAGGTCTCTGAAACGCATAAGATTATTTTTTATTTCCGCTTCCGTCGGATATTTCCCGTTATTTTTGTAGTTATCATATATGTACTTTAAAATATATCCGTTAAATTTTTCTTCGACCCTTATCAACGATTTTATCCGCCCCTTAAAAGTAAATGCAAGAAAAGGATATTCGCGTGTCATCAGCTTGTAAAACTCCTTTATTCTTTGTGACTGAGATGTTAAAAAGTCATTATGTTCCAAAAGCTCGATGACCTGTATAAGAAAATTTGCGTGAGCAAAGTCTATGGAGTTATGTTTTTCCTTAGCCTGCTGTTTTAAATCATCCGAATATTGATGTAGTATTTTCAAAACTGTATTGCCCGAAAAAAGATAGTCGTTTAATGTTATCATATTATTACCCGCCTTTTCTGAAAACGTATAAATTATGCCAAATAAAAAACGGCACAGTCCCATATATACAGGATGCACCGTTGCTTATTTTAATTTAGCATAATATATGATATTTGTCAATAATGTTTCGGGGCTTTTTATTTGAGCAAGTGTTAGTTTACCGTGAATAGCGTTCTATTGACCTTGTCTCCGCAATTTCATCTTCTTCGATGTCGCTGTCATTGATTGAATCAATGTTTTCTTTCAGTCGGTTCAAGTTACGCAGTTCTTTTTCCAACTCTTTGCGTTTTCCCGTATATTCCGAGATTTTTTCTTCCGTATCGGAAATGTTGCGTATTATATTTTCCTCGGTCGGAAATGAACCATCGGGCAACTTCAGGCTCTCTATATGGGCACAGGCTTTTTTGTAAGCCTCCAATTCAAGATGATATTCAACCCCGTATAATTCTTTTTCGGGTGGGGAGACTATTTTGATAAATTTCATATAAAATGGCTTTAAACGCTGATAATCACGCAGGATTTCGAAGGCGTTCTTGTTTCTTTCTGTGCGCTGTACGTATTCGGCAATATTGCTGTCACAAGATTTTATATCCTTTTCAAGTTTTGAAATTTCTTTCGTCAACTCATCATAAGTCTTGATGCCATATTCATCCATAAGGTTCATCATTTGAATTTGAGTGTTGATATTATGTGTGGCTGCGGAACGGTCAAACTCGGCATTATCGGCAAGCCTGTCTATTTCATAATCTCCGCCGTTATTTATCCTTTCAATGTTTTCTTTTAACAAATGCAAATTTCGCAGTTCCGTCATAACGGAGTTATGTTTTTCGGCAAACAGCTTTTTTCGCTCTTCTTCCGCTTTTATATGTGCTATTAGTGTACTTTCTTCATATATGGACCCATCGGGGCGTATTAAGCCGCTGATCCGTTTATAAGCCTTTTTATAGCTGTCCAAATGCAGCTTATACTCAACACCGTACAGTTCTTTTTCTGATGCCGAACGGATGCTGTTATATTTATCATAATAAGGTTTTGTGCGGTTATATTCACGAAGTTCTTTGATTTTATCCTTGTTGCTTTCAACAAGGGCTTCAACCGATTTTATGCTGTCGGCATATTGCTTTTCCTGCTTTTCAAGTTCGGCAATTTTTTCATCCAATTCTTCGGGAGTTTTTATGCCATATTCGCCCATAAGATTAAACATTCGTATCTGCGTATTAATATTGTAAACCGCCGCAGATTTACTGTGTTCGGCATTTGGCACAAGTTTCTCGATTTTTGTTTTGTTGTGATTTGCTTTTATTCGCTCATATTCGGCACGATTATTGAAATACAGCCGCAACATTTCTTCCGTATACTCATAACCCAGCTTTTCGGTGCGGGTAAATTTATGCGCCACAGGCACACGCATAGAAAGGTGTACACCTTGCTTGACTTCCATACCATTAGCCCGCAGGTGTGCTATAAATTCATCAAAGTTTGTGCAAACCTTTAAGGCATCATTTATTGCGTATCTAACGCGATTTTTATTTGAGATTTTTACATTTTTATCATCATATATACGCTTCGGAACGCGCTTGATGTCAACTCCCTTTATGCGTTTTCTTATGCCCAATTCGGAATACGCTTCGCCTATCGTATCTCCGCGGCGGAAACGTTCCTCGCCTCTGCCGCGGAAACTTATGTACTTACCGATTTTTACATCATAGCCCGCTTCCTGCATAAGACCTAAAAATTCGTCAAAACTGCGTGCATCGGAGATATGTTTGTCAATTGTGTCCATAAGTAAGTGCTTACGCTTTATCGTGTCTTTCGGTATGACAGATAAACCATTCTCACGACATAAATCATCGCTTATTTCACGCATTTCAAGAATATTGTTGATATTGGTGTGCAGTTTATGGTAAGTTTCAAAGTCCACAGCGTTCATAATTATATGTGCGTGCAGGTGTTCGCGGTCATTATGCACAGCAACAACATACTGATAATTCGGATATTTACGCCGCATAAATTCCCGTGCTATTTCCAATGCTTTTTCGGGTGTGATATTGTCATCGGGTGCGTAGGATTGAATAATATGGTGTGCAAGGTTATTGCCCTTATGGATAGCATTAAGGTAAATATCGTTAAAATCATCCGCGGCATACTTATAATCACACATATATCCGTCAACATACAGCATTTCTTCTGTCTTGTCGGGATTTAAGATGTACTCAAGGCTTTGCTGCAAATGAGTGTTAGTTTTTATCTGTTTAATCTTCGTGTAAGCCATTCTCTTTCGCATCCTTTATTGTCATAAAATTTTTGTGTACGATTTCCCGCAATTCGTCTACCTCGTTTTCAAGGCGCAAAACATCGCTACGGTAAATGCTTTTGCTTGTATTTGCAACTTTGGCTATCTGGTTGATATTTGAACCGATCCTGCTCATTTCGTTTTTAACAGCCAGCAGAGGTGTTAAATCAAAATTGAACGCCCTGCAATTACAAGTGCAATATATGAAAAAATCGGATATATTTCTGAATCCCGCTTTTTTCATGTGTGCCAAAATTTTTTCTTTTTCATCCGCTGTAAGCCTTATCCCAAGTGTCTGATCTCTGTATCTTCCCATAAAATCACGCTCCTTCGTTAAAATTTCCATAGTAGCTTGCGTTAAAATAATTCTTAAAATCGGTATTGCGGGTGGTCTTGCTGTTGAACAGCATACTTATCAAGTAAGCACGCATATTTTTAACACGAACAAGATTACTGCCATCGGCATTTGGCTTTTCAAACCACTCCAAAACCGCATAAATATCGTGATAATCAAGTTTTAGAAAACGGCTTTTGACAATTTCCGCAGGATAGCTGTTGCCGTTGATTTTTATAGGCTGGGTGTTACAAGCTACAATTTCTGTCATTAGTTCAACTATCTCGTTTAAATGTTCAAGGCTGTCATTGCTTAAAACACCGATATTTATGCTATTTACAAGCTCGTCATAGTTGATATTGTACTTGATAAGGTTTTCGTAGTTTAAATAATCGGCATTTGAAATATCCGCACATTTATTCCCATCAATCGACCTATCGCAAGATGGATTGATAGAATAAATATCTATATTCTCTTTATCTCTAATATTATTATAATTAGCAGACGCAGGCGTGTCCGTCAGAAAGTCGTCCTCGTGACCGTCAGTAGGTCGCACATCAGTCTCTTCGACGGACGCTTCCGAATGGGTAAAAAAATAATCCACATCGGTTTGTGGATTATTTTCAGCGATTATTTTATTGTCGTTACATATTTCCTCATTGATAACCTGTGTTTCGCCGCATATACGTTTGAGATATTCAAACACATGTATAAGGTTTAAAACATAGATCCTGCTCGGCTTATTCAGCACACGAACCTTTTTAATAAGCCCGATACCTGTGCTGTTAATGTCAACAAGCTCCGCAAACAATTTCTTCGCCTTTGTACTGCCAATGCCTAAATCTTCCATAACGTTTTCAATGGTGTAGGTAATATAAGTACGGTTTTCGTTGTCAAGCCAGTGGTTCTTGATAGATAAGCCTGTCCTGTTCAGCAATAAACCATACAGCAGCTTTGCATCGGTAGATATTCCTTTGAAAAGCTTGTCTTTAATAAGTGCAATAGGCACCTGAATGTGTATAAACTGCTCGATCTCGTTTCCGTGAAAGTAAAATCTTTCGGGTATCAAATTTTCATTTGTCATAATGTTTTCCTCACTTTCTTCAAATAAAAAAGCGCAGCCTCTGTATTGAAACTACGCTTAAATCAGTGTATTGTTTTTTTATTAGGCACAACTCATTTGTCAGTTTTTTTACTTTGTTTATGTCTTGGGTTCTTATCTGTTCCTGATTTTCCTGCAACATCAATAAGGAACTGTGGTGACTGCAAATAATCAATGGCGGCATACATTCCGGTTTTACGAATGGAAGGTATGACTTCATCAAATACCCATTTTTCAAATTTTTCTGCCGCAGGCAATTTGCTATGTGCTATAAGACGATATACATTGCCCTCGGATATAAACAAAAGCGTGTTTTTACGTCCCTTTGAGTCCACGCTATCGTGTTTCACGATACCGTCAAATTTACAATGCCTTTGTAAAGCATCGGGGGCATTTGAATAACCCAATGCCTTTGCAACATCACTACCGCAGAAATAAACTTTATCATCTATACTTGTTGTTCCTGCATTGCGTAAATAATGATTTGACACACAGGTATAATTTTTATCCTTTTTTATTCTGAAAATTGGCATATAGCTTGTCCTCCTTATTTTCTTCGCTGAAAGCAAATTAAATTTCCTAATTTATTCAATTATGTATTCGTTTGCCTTTTCGAGTACGGTAGAAAAAATGTTGCCGTGCCGGATAACATAACCCTCGTCAACAAGAACCTTTAAAAGCCTTAAAACTTTTTTGTAAGAATCTTTGACAGAAAAATTTGAAAGGTACTCCGCAGTAGCTTCTTTGGCTTCGGGAATGTTTACCATTATCGAAAACAAACCCATTTCTTCAAGCGTGAGTTCCTTATCCGTTTTTAAAACCATTTTTTGAAAACCTCCATTTTTTCCACAAAAAAAGCGCAGACCTATAAAAAGCCTACGCTAATAAAACAGTAACAATATTTAATTTTTGTGCGGAGTATATCACCTCACTTTCTTAAAATAACAACGATTATTTTTTGTCGTTATTATAACATTTCCGATTTTTGAGA
>JAFUAF010000025.1 GCA_017460805.1 Bacillota bacterium
AACGACAAAAGTCTTTGGACTTTGGGCGTTTACTTGCGCCGACTGCGAGCCGCAAAGCGGCTTTATTCCTTGTACGCAGTCGTGTGCATGCCCCGCAGGGTTATAGTAAAGGACATTTTTAAATGTCGTTTACTATAAAATACTCAATCAAAAAATATCGGGTGCATCGCGCAGTATCGAATACGGGGTCATCATGGCGAGGATATGCTCGTCGGAATGTCCGTTTTCGGTAAGAAAGACAGCGGAAAGCTGTTTCATGCTGCGCACATCTATCTTAAATAATTTTGAGACTTCGTGCAGCGTGGTATCCCTTGAAACAAAGGCAAAATACTCGTTGGTATGCTTGTGCAGCGGCAGATAGTCCTTTACAAGCTCCAGCGAGGTATCGAAAGTTCCGACCTCTTTTGCCTGCGAAAGATAGGTATAGAGCACGTTTGCACTGAAAACGCCGTAAATTTTATCGTTTTCTATAACGGGGACGTGTGTAAAGCCCATTGTCTGCATATAGCGCACCACATCCACGATATTGCTTTTAAGGTTTACGGTGTACATATTGTTTATTTTAATGGCATAGTCTATCGCACGGGGCGGATTTTTTATTTCCTTTATAAGCCTTTTCAAAAGCTCTACCATCTCGGGCGCGGGAGATATGGCATAGCCGCTGTTTACCCTTGGCGTATGCACAAGGAAGTTGCGCACCACCCTGCAATAGTTTATATCCTCTTTATACTCACGAAGCTGCGGCAGGTTCATCAGTCTGCCGATTATATTTTCGTTTTCGGGTGCTTTTTTAAAATAGGCCGCCCTGCCCTCACTTTCCAAACGGGCATAAAGATCGAGAAACTCTTCCGTAAGGTTTTTATCCATAATGATGCCCCCTTTCCTAATTAGATAGTATCACATCTATAAAAAATAGTCAATCAAAACCGCTTTACAGCGTGTTTTTTTTACAAAAATTTTGTTTTTTGTCCGAAAAGACAAAATTTTTCAAAATTCTTTTATAAAATGTGTTTACTTTTTTGAAAAAAAGTATTATAATGTATCTATATATCTGTGAGCATATACCGTCACAGATCGGCAATCGAATTTTAATTTCAGGCGGGTGATGGAATTGAAGGATTTTTCAAAAGCGACCTTTGATATGAACTTTTGTGTTAAAACGGCCAATGTGGAATTTTTTGATACATTCGGCTCTAAGATACAGCGCTCTTTCATGGCTTATGTGCACGATGATGACAAAGAGGCTTTACAGGCCGTTTTGGATGATATTATAGATGACAAGCATTACAGCGGTATTGTGCGTCTTCGCGGAAAAGACGACAAATATTTTCTCACGCTTCTTACCCTTGACTGCTATAAAGGCGTTGAGGAGGATCTTATAGACGGCAGTCTTGTGGACATTTCTCAAACCATAAATATGTACTATAATGCGCTCGAACGCGAAGCCATTGTGCGTCAGCACCTTATCAATATGGAGCTGATATGTTTTGAATATACCCCATCCACCAGACAGTTTGATATATTCCTTCACGCACTTAACCAGCGTGTGCCTCTGTACAGCGGCGACTTTAAAGCATGGGTAAACGACTCAAAAAACAAAGTCATAGAAGAACATAAGGACACCTTCCAGGCTATGTGCTTTGATATAGACAGCTGCAAGGACAGCTTTACCTACCGCTTCAAGAGTTCTATTTTTACCAAAGGCGAAAATATCGAAGAAAATATCATACGCTGCTCAAAGATCGTTACCACACTTGGCAATACCTATATAGTAGGTACGGTCGCAAGCGTTGTCAACAACTCTACCTTGGGCGTTGAAAGCACCTATGTGCGCGCCTACAAAGACCCGATGACGGGCGTTTTGAACAAAGCTTCCATCATCCGTCTTATAAAAACACGAATACAGAACCTTGCCCCGAAGGAATCTATTGTTATCGCCATACTTGACCTTGATAACTTCAAGCTTGTAAACGATACTTTCGGCCACCTTTACGGCGACAAGATACTTATACAATTCTCCGACATTATAAGCCGCTGTGTCGGAACCCGCGGCATAATCGGCCGTTTTGGCGGCGACGAATTTATGGTCATGCTTGAAAACATAAAAGACGAGCTTGACCTGAGAAGCGTTCTGCGTTCCATACGCACAAGCGTTGAAATGGAATTCAAGGATATCGGCGACAATATCAGCCTGACAACTTCCATAGGTGCGGCCACCTTCCCCAAGGATGCCAAGGACTATGACGAGTTGTTCACAAAGGCGGACTACTGCCTTTACCTTTCAAAAATGCGCGGCAAAAACCGCTATGTAATGTTTGACTACATGATAAAAGAGCATCATTATCTTGAAGATAAACTTATGCTCAAAAAAGACCATGCGTCTGTAGACAGACTGACATTCGCACAGAATATGATAGACATGCTGCTTAAACAGCAGCCCGTAAATGTAAACGATGTTCTTGCCGCCGTAGGCGAAAGATTTAAACTGGACAGAATACGCGTATTTATAGGCAGCGATCTGGAGCTTAAATATCATTGGGGCGATTTTGCACCCGAGGAAAGCTTTGTCTGCATATACGAGGATCATTACCTTGACGAGTTCAGCGACAGCAAAAACTTTGTTATAAACTATACCTCAAATATCGAAGCAAGCCATCCTCAGATCTACAGGGCTCTTGCCGATGCGAGCACAGAAGCAGCCGTTCAGTATCTGATAGGCAACAAACAGCACGTTGAGGGTCTTATCTCATACGAAATGACCCAAAAGGGCAACCATTGGCCCGATGATTTTACCTACAGCATGACCCTTATCGGCTATGCACTCGAGGCTATGGCTTTTAACCCGTCAAAATAAAAATTTACACTATACAAAAACGGCATCCGCAATGACAGTACGGCCTGATTTGCGGATGCTGTTTTTTTATTTTCGCCCTGCGGCAAGCAGCAATTCACATTCCCCCGCCGCACCAAGTAAAAAAGTTTTTTATTTTGTGAAAAATGTCAATAAAAACCGCATTTTTGTATTGAAATTCGGCGGGCTAAATATTGACATCGAGCAGAAATTTTCTTATACTATTATATTAGAGAGAAAATGACTTTTATATAAGGAAGTGTAAAAGCAATGAACGAAACAACTGTAAAAAAGATAGGCGTACTTACCAGCGGCGGCGACGCTCCGGGTATGAACGCAGCAATAAGAAGCGTAGTAAGGACGGCAGATGAGTACGACATAAAAGTTGTCGGCATAGAGCGCGGTTACGAGGGTCTTTTGCACGGCGAAATAAACGAAATGAGCGGCAAAGACGTTTCGGGCATAATGAACCGCGGCGGTACCGTTCTGCATACGGCAAGAAGCGAGGAGATGCGTACACCCGAGGGCGTGGCAAAGGCGGCACAGGTATGTAAGATACTCCAGCTTGACGCACTTGTAATAATCGGCGGTAACGGCTCGCTTGCAGGCGGTCTCGATCTGTCAAAGCACGGTGTAAACATTATGGGCATCCCCGGCACTATTGACCTCGATCTGGATTGCAGCGACTATACCATAGGTTTTGATACTGCGGTAAATACCTCCTTGGATGCGGTAAACAAAATACGCGAGACCTCATGTTCTCACGAAAGATGTTCCGTTGTTGAGGTAATGGGCAGAAAATGCGGTCAGATAGCCTTATGGACAGGTATGGCAGGCGGTGCGGAAGAAGTTCTTGTACCCGAAGACCCCGTAGATTTTGACAAGGTAGTCGAGCAGATACTTGAAAACCGCAGCCGCGGCAAAAACCATAACCTTATAGTGGTTGCCGAGGGTGTAGGACATTCTCAGGAGCTTGCCGATTATATAGAAAAGATAACGGGCATACAGACCCGCGCCACTATCTTAGGCCACTTGCAGCGCGGCGGACAGCCCACGGCAAAGGACAGACTTGCGGCGGGCATTATGGGCTACAATGCGGTAAAACTTATCGCAGAGGGCGCAAGAAACCGTATTATGATAGTCCGTGACGGCAAGTACACCGACATAGACCTTGCGGAAGGCCTTAAATACAAGCGTGAATACGACAAGACACTTTATGATATCTTAAAAGTTCTTGCTATATAATACAAAGGAGAAATACTATGCGTAAAACAAAAATCGTAGCAACACTCGGTCCTGCTTCAAACGAAGTGGACATCATCAAAAAACTTATAGAAGCAGGTATAAATGCCGCACGTTTCAATTTTTCACACGGTGACTATGAAGAACACGGTCAGCGTATCAAAAACCTTAAGCAGGCTCGCGAGGAAATGGGCGCACCTATCCCCATCATCCTTGACACAAAGGGTCCCGAGATCCGTACACGCGATGTTGAGGGCGGCAGCGTTGAACTTGTAAAGGGCAGCACTTTCACACTTACAACAGACGAGATAGTAGGCGACAATACAAAGGTCGCAGTTACATACAAAGACCTTCCCAAGGACCTCAGCATCGGTTCAACCGTTCTTGTCGATGACGGTCTTATCGAGCTTACGGTTACCGAGATAAACGGCAGCAATGTTGTATGCCGCGTTGAAAACAACGGTACTTTGGGCTGCAAAAAGGGCGTAAACTTACCCAACGTCCATGTAAATCTTCCCGCACTTACCGAAAAGGACAAGGAAGACATCAAATTCGGTATCAAAATGGGTATCGACTATATCGCAGCTTCCTTTATCCGTTCCGCACGCGACGTACTTGAAATAAGAAAAGTCCTTGAAGAAAATGACGGTCTCGGCATCAGCATTATCGCTAAAATAGAAAGCCGTGACGGTGTTGACAATATTGACGAGATACTTGAAGTTTCCAACGCTATCATGGTTGCCCGCGGCGACCTTGGCGTTGAGATACCGCTTGAAGAAGTACCTATCGTACAGAAATATCTTATCCAGAAAGCACGCGAAAAGGGCAAAACCGTTATCACGGCAACACAGATGCTTGAATCTATGACACACAGCCCCAGACCCACACGCGCCGAGGCTAACGACGTTGCAAACGCTATCTTCGATTTTACGGATGCTATCATGCTTTCGGGCGAGAGCGCAAAGGGCGAATACCCCGTTGAAGCCGTAAAAACAATGGTTAAAATAGCAGAAAAGGTAGAAGCAAACATCGACTATGTAAAGAATTTTGACCGCAACAACACAGTTGCCATGACAAGCATAACAAACGCTATAAGCCACTCTGCCTGCACAACGGCTCACGACCTTAACGCAGCTTGTATAGGCGCTGTTACAATGACAGGTACAGCTATCAAAAAGATAGC
Source organism: Bacillota bacterium (assembly GCA_017460805.1). Lineage (GTDB taxonomy): Bacteria > Bacillota > Clostridia > Lachnospirales > CAG-274 > RGIG4310. Next base: position 5,277 of record JAFUAF010000025.1, read on the forward strand.
AAAGTACAGACCTGTTAATCCCATTCTCGGCTGTACACCCGTTGACCGTACTTTAAGACAGCTTAACCTTGTATGGGGCGTTACACCGGTTAAGGTAGAAATGGAACACCACCACTTTGTTACCCTGTTTGACTCGGTTGCTAAAAAGGCTATCGAAAACGGCCTTTGCAATATCGGCGACACAATGGTATTTGTAGGCGGTACACCTCTCGGCACAACAGGTACCACAAACACACTTAAAGTAGGTATCGTTGGCGACGTTATCCTTGAAGGCAAAATAAAGGCAGGCAACAATGCTACCGTTACAGCCGCAACAAAGGTCATCTCTTCTCCCGAAGAGGCAGAGATACATTTTGAAAAGGGCGACATTTTTGTTACCGACAGCACAGATGCTTCACTCGCCGAATATATGAAGAAAGCAAGCGCTATCATCGTCGGCAACGGCAAGCATGACGACTTCTCGACAGCTATAAATGTGGGCAAGGAAATGAATATCCCCGTGCTTACATCCAAGAAAAATGTCAAGGAAGTTGTTCCCAACGCTATTGTTGTTACACTTGATGCAAAATATGGCATAGTTCTTAATAAGAGTCACTGATTGCCAAATGGCTGTGACGCCGAATGAAGATTTGGCGGCACAGCTTTTTTATTTGAGGTAATATTTATGGAAGGAAAAAACAAAATACTTAAAAACGAGTATTTTCTATCTTTTTTTATCGCTGTACTGATAGCGGCGGTCTCTTTTGCAGCAACGGGCGTATGGCCTTTCGGCGAATACTCCGCCGCCTGCTCGGATATGAAGCTTCAATATCTGGAGGTAATGTCGGGTTACTTGGAGCTTATAAAGCGCGGTTCAAGCCCGTTTATAGCCTTTCAGGGGCTTGGGATAAATCTCTACGCTTCCACGGGCTTGGTTTTTATAGACCCGTTCAATATTCTTTTTCTGTTTTTTGACAAAAGATACTTTTCGGATGTTTATACACTTATAACCATACTTAAATTCGGCCTCATTGCCCTTGGTATGTGCTTTTATCTGAAAAAAAGCAATTACGCGCGCCTTGACGGTAAAATGTGCATTGCTTTTTCGGTGCTTTATGCTTTCGGCGGGTTCTGTATGAAATGCGTTATAAACGTAATGTGGCTGGAGACCGTTGCCATGCTGCCAGTTCTGCTTATCGGCATAGAACAGGTAATAGAAAACAGGCGCTTTGCCATGACATTTTTTGCGCTGACCTATCATATAATAACAAGCTTTTATACGGGATATATGAGCTGTATTTTTGCGGTGATGTATTTTATTTTTTATTACGCCGTCCAAAAAAACGATGCAAAACCCGCGGAGATCGTCAAAAGTTTAGGGATATGTGCACTTATAGTGGTGTTTGCGCTCGGCGCATCGTCCGTGACCTTTCTGCCCTATGTAAAGACCATAACCTCGGGATATGTGGACAAGTTTGATGATAACATGGTCACAAGCCTTTGGGGCTGGGGTCTGAAAGATGTTGCAAAATTTTTTACGATAATTCAAAATGACGGGGCAACAGCCGCGACCCTGTTTGGTTTTTTCGGTACGGCGGCAGTATATCTCACACTTTTGCTTTTGAGCGAAAAGTCCGTACCCAAAAGAGAAAGGATAGCGGCAGGGATAATAATGCTTGTTTTTATACTCAGCTTTACTTTAAGACCGCTGTTTCTTGTATGGCATCTATTCAGAGAACCCGTGGGATTTTTCGGCAGATTTTCGTACACGACAGGCTTTGCACTTATTATGTTTTCGGCAAGGTTTATCGGGCATTACAAAACCACAAACCGTTTAAGCACACTCCTTCCCGCCGTTATCTCTGCCGCTTTGGCGGTATACGGCGGTATAAACACAAATTTATGGCAGGAATGCTGTGCGGCCATATTCTGTATTTTTATTATTATCTATATGCCCATAATATCGGGCGGCAAAAAAGCGGCCGCAGCCTGTTTAATACTGCTTGAAGCCGCACTTATGTGCGGCGCGGGTATCGGTATAATAAAAAAATACGACACATGGGGCGCACGCAGCGAGCGTATAAAGCTTATAGATGATGCGCAGGCGCTTATGTCCGAAATAAACGACGACGGTTTTTACCGCATGACAAATGTTTCGTCCTCAAACGCAAACGCAGCTTTGGGCATCGGCTACAACTCGCTTGAAACTTTTACCTCGCAAACCAATCAGCGCAGTATGGAAAAACTGTCGGAGCTTGGACTGTGGTGCCCCTACGACTACAGAATATCCGCAAACTACTCCAACAATACGGTTGCCGAGGGGCTGTTCTGTGTTAAATACGTTATGGCGACCGACCCCGCAAATGCCGTTAAATACGGAGACAAAACCGTACACTGTGACGGCGGCAAAACAAGCGCCATGAGGCTTTTATCAGACAACTACAGACTTATAAAAAGCAGCGAAAACGGCTATATCTACGAAAACACCCACGCTTTCCCGCTTATGTTTGCAGCAGAAGAAAGTGCATTGAACGCCGACAAGGATTTTTATTCAAAAGACGAGGTCATTTCGGGTGGATTCAGAAATCAGGAGAAGTTTCTCAATTTGCTTTTCGGCACAGACCTGAAACTGTACGAGGATATAATGCCCGAGGAACAGCCGCCCATGAATGCCGTTAAAACAACAACGGGCGGCAGTGACTGGGATTATTTTGATATAAAGCTGACTAATCTTGCTCCGGGTCAGACCGAGGCTCTCTATGATATATCCCAGCTTGGTTTTATCGGCTACAGATTTACGCCCGAAAAAGACGGCGAATACCTTATTGATGCCAGATATTCATATCTGCCGTCCGACGGTGCAGAACAAAAGATACTCTATTCAGTAAACGGTGTGCCCCTGCTCTGCCAGTACACCGACAAGACCGATATACTTGCAAACGATATAGGCCCGTACAAAAAAGGCGAAAATGTCGATATCACCATACAGATGCGGCGTGATATGCGGCTTGTACGCCCGCTCATACTGCGCCTTAACGATGACGCTTACGATAAGTTTTACAGTCTTGCAAACAAAAACGCACTCGAAAACATAAGCGAAAGCAAGGGCGCCATTACCGCAAAAAGCAGTTTTGACAAGGACAGGCTGATTTTTGCCTCCCTTTCGTATGACGAGGGCTTCCATATTTTTATAGACGGCAAAGAGACCGAAAAGATCTGTATTGCGGATGCTTTTTTAGGCTACAGAGTTCCTGCCGGTCAGCACGATATCTCAATAAAATACGTGCCGCCCGGATTTTATGCGGGTATAGGACTGTCCGCACTCTTCCTTGCGGCCGCACTCGGTATAATATTTTACTTTAAAAAGCGATAAATCTATTTATCTCCTTTTCTTTATAATCAAAAGTTTATATTTCTCTAATGATTTTTTAATTTGCAACTATTATTATAAGGGTACAAAAAAAAGAAAGGAGATGTTAAGCATGAAAAAATTTGCTTACACGCTTATGTTGTCTGCAATGATGACAATGGCTGCATCGGGTATGGTTTATGCCGATACCGCAGCAGCAACAGAGGAAACGGCAGCGGTTGAGACGGAAAAGCCCGTTAAAAAGGCTAAACCCACCAAGACAGACGCCGAGGGGGAAACGACACAGAAGCGTACAAAACGCGAAAAGCCCGCTGACGGTACAAGACCCGAAAAGCCCGCTAAGAGCGAGGACGGCACCAAGCCCGAAAAGCCCGCTAAAAAGGCTGACGGCGAAAGCACCGACACAACAGGCAAGCGCAAAGGCGGCAAACGCAAAGGCGCTAAAAAATCTGCGGAAACCACCACAGAAACAACTACAGCAGCATCTGCTGTATAAAACAAAAGCCCCGACAGGCAATTCTGCCGGGGTTTTTGATATATAAAAAACAAAGGGGAGTCAATACTCAAGTGACAGCACATTAACTGCCATATTTCCGTCCTCATCGTTTATATTACGGCACATATTATATTTAACGCCGTTTTTTATGCCTTTTTGGCTTATATTTTTGGGGTAAAGCTCATTCATAAGTTCAGCGGCGGTGCTGTCAAAGGCCAGTTCATTGATATTTTTCTCCGTAAGTGTCTTTGTTTTGTCATTTGTGAAGAAAAATATATTCACATATTTTATTTTATCCCCGTCCATATAGAAGACCACACGCAGCGGCAGGTCTTTATAGGCATCGGCCTGCCTGTAGTAACCGCTGTTATATACCGTAAATCCGGTATTTGAGAATGTAAGCATATTTCTGCCTGTATAATCAAAATTTTTATAGTCGGACGGCACATCGTCATACTTGTTTTCAAAATCTTTCCCAAGTTTCATACCGCTGTACATAAGGCCTGTTTTTGCCTTTATATCCTCTATAAAAGGACGGTATTCCGCCGCCGTTTCGTACGCGTCGTAAATAACCTTATAACCGCTGTTTCCCTCGACCGAATTATGGATATTGAACCCCACCATCATTTCGGGATGTTCTTTGTCGGCAAAGATTTTCAGCCCGTTTTCATGCGCGGAATATATCTCGTCCGTTATATCCCGCATATCGTCAAGTTTTTTATCCGCATCAAGGGCAAGCACGGTGTCTATGCGCTTTTCATCCTCAAAATGCAGGTCATATACATTTTTGCCCGACTCTATATCAAATTTGGCGACCATATCTTCATATCCCGCATTAAGTTCCCTCTGCGGGGTCAGATCCTCGAGCGTGTAGCTTAAATCTCCGCTGTTCGGCTTTGCACCACAGCCGACAAGACAAATCAGTCCTATCAATAAAACCGTTTTTTTCATGCCCTGCACCTCCTTATGACCAGTTTATTGAACCCGATACCCAATGCAAGTCCTACCGCCCCGCCTATCATAAGTGCAAGCGGGATATTGTCATACATACCCGTCACATCGGGCGCAAAGGAAGCAAACAGAACCGCAAGAAGCAGTATCGCAATTTTATTTACCGCACCATATCTGAAAAGCGGATGAGAACTTTCTCCGCCGCCGTAGAGTTTAAGCGCCCCGAAAAAAGACGGCACAAGCACTGTAACAGCAAGGAAAATCATAAATAAGCTTACCGCATAACTCTCGGGCGCGATATGAGAGAGGAAGTCCCTGAATTTTGTCAGAATATCATAAAAATTTATTTCGTCCAGCAGATTTGTAAATGCCGTGAGTGTCATCATGCCAAGGAAAGCCAGCCCCACGCCGATATATACATTTTTGCTGACACAGCAGCAAAGCGAAACATACCAGTAAGCCGCAAGCATAACCAGAAAAGCCGTAAAAGCACACAAAACTATATATCCCGCACTTATGGTATCATCAGATGACCAATATACGGTTTTTATATACCAATCGTATTTTGATGTCAGCATAAACATCATTACCACATAGATAACAGAGTTTGCCGCCGCAATGACCACAGCCGTAACGGACTTGCCCAAAATCAGCTGTCTGCCCGTATAAGGCAGGGCGCGCGTAAAATTCGGATAGTCCTTGATGTACTGCACAATAACAAGCAGAACTGCCGCCCAGATACCGCACAGACATATATTTTCCTGCATTGAATCGGTAAAATATGCACTTGAGTCAAGCCACCTTGACATACCGTAAACATCATCTTTTATCGTGCCGACTGCCCTGCCGCCGCAAAGCGGCAGCATAAACAAAAGCACAGCCCACAGCACCCACGAACTGCGTTTAAATTCGGCTTTAATTACAGGCCAAAGTTTCATTTACTCCGCCTCCTTTAATATCAGTTTATTAAAAAACAGCAGGGTGAGACCCGCACCCGCCAAAAGCAGCATAATACCCGCAAATAAGGTGTTCGGCGCTATCTCGCAGAGTCTGTTTATAAAGTGGAAGAACGCAAAAGCGCCCTCTGCCGCAAACAGCAGGCAGACAAGGTATTTTACGGGTCTGAACATAAACAGTTCGCCCGCGCGCTCCACTCTTGCTTTCTTATCGCATAAAAAGGCAAGCACGGTAAAAACAAGCGCAAGAGCAAGTATAAATATCAGCAGCACCGATCGGTGGTCGCAGAGCGCAGACCTGAGAGCAATAAAATACCCGCTTAATTTATGTCCGATACCCATATTGTAATAATTAAAAAAGTCAAATATCCCGTCTATCATCCATATACCGCCCGCCGCGGCACCGCCCGCAAGGATGCCCGCATAGGTCATTCTGCCGAAAAGGGTCTGTGCAAACAGCATAACGCCGTATATCAAAAGAGCCTGTGCCGCTCCCATTCGATATATCTCGCCAAGTCTTGTCATATGCTCGATACTTTGCATATAACCCTCATCCATGTACAGTTTTTGCACTATAAAGCGCGCCTGCGGTATAAAATGCCTGAGCCACAGCGAAAGAATGATATAATTCGCCGCAAAAAACAAAACTATAACTATCACACCGCAAAGCGCCCTTTCCCAAAACAGCCTTGTGCGCTTATAAGGCAGGGCGTTTACAAATGAGGGCTTTTTTCTGCCTCTTTCACTCGCAAACACATGGACAGCCGCTGCGCACGCAAGCGCAGCACCCATACCGAAGCCAAAACTTACAAATTTGTCTTTTTCACGCACAAGCGGCTCGACCGCATCGGGTACAAGCACATCATAAGTATTTTGTGTTATTGCGTAACCAAATTGGCTATTCATTTCCTCGGTCATAAACCAAGACCGCTCGCTTTCTGTCTTTCTTGCGGCAAAATCTTCCGCCGAAATACCGCTTGAAGCAATGGCATTGTAAATATTTGTCAGCTGCGAAGATATCCTGCTCGTGTCCGCAAGCAGATAAAATACAACTATAACAAGCATATACAACAGCGTTATCATCTCTTTTTTAAATGTTCGTTTAAAAATAGGTGTCATGGTCTCACCTGCTTTCTGCCGTGATAACAAATACCTCTTCAAGGCTTATGCCAATTTCTTCCACAACGGAAGCCCCCATAAGTTTAAGGGCGGGTATGGTGTTATCGTCAAAATCGGTCGTTGTAAGGTAGTAAACGCTGCCAAGCCTCTCCACGCCAAAGCTTTCTTTCAGCACTTCCAAATCGGGCGCTTTGTCAAATATCACCTGCAATTTTTTCACCTTTGCTTTCAGGTCGTCGATATTGCTCTGATACTCTATCCCGCCGTTTTGCATAATGGTTATCTCATCGCAGAGTTTTTCAAGCTCGCTTAAATGGTGGGATGAAATTATGACCGTAAGCTCGTTTTTATCCACCTCGTCAATAAGTATGTCCGTAAGCTGCTTTTTGGCAAGGGCATCAAGGCCGCTTGTCGGCTCGTCAAGTACAAGAAGTTCGGGGTTCTGCGCTATGGCAAGCATAAACGAAAGACGCATCTGCTGACCCTTTGAAAGTCTGCCCACCCTGCGTTTCATATCCAGTTTGAAAGTTTCGTTAAGACGGTCGAATTTTTCTTTGTCAAAATCGGGATAGACCTCGGCAAAAAAATCGCACATCTGCCTTGCGGTATAGTCCTCAAACATGGTGTTGCTGTCGGCAACATAGCCTATTTTTATTTTGGCTGACGGATTTTCGTATATATCCATGCCGTCAAGCCGAACACTGCCGTTATCGGGCCGATAAATACCCGTAATACATTTTATAACGGTGGTCTTGCCCGCGCCGTTTTCGCCGATAATGCCGTGTATGCTGCCCTTATCGGCTGCAAGAGAAAAATCGTTTACAGCACAAAAAGAGCCGAAGTTTTTTGTAAGTCCTTTTATTTCAAGCATCCTTGTTGTCCCCCTTTAACTTGTCGTAAATATCCGATACTATTGTAAGGATCTCTTCCTTTGTTTTGCCCGCATAGATAAGCTCGGTTATGTACGGGCGCATTTTATCCGCCGCATCGGTGTCTATCTGTGTAGGTATGTCGTTTATGACCGTACCCTTGCCGCGTATGGTGATTATGACTTTCTGATGCTCCAGCTCGCGGTAAGCCTTTGCGACCGTGTTTGGGTTTATGCCCGTGTCTGCCGCAAGCCTGCGCACGGACGGCAAAGCATCGCCGGGCTTTAAAAGCCCCTGCACCACACTTCGCTTTACCTGCTGCACAAGCTGTTCGTATATAGGCACGGTACTTCTTATATCTATATTGAACATATAAAACTCCTTTCCGTTAAGTGTATTAACTGTACTATCTATAATAATACACTAAATACACAAAATGTCAAGTACTTTTTTTAAATTTCTAAAAATTTTGTTATTACTTTATCAGATTTAAGATATATTTACATTTTAATGATAAAAAATTCATTTTTCACTTTACAACGACAAATTATTTTGATAAAATAATATACAAGAGTGTATTAACAGCATTTTTAGGAATAAGGGCATATTCCTCTATGGCTATAACAAATGGAGGTGAATTAATTCAATGAAACCTATCGGCGTAACACGCCCTATAGACAATCTGGGACGTATTGTAATACCCAAGGAGTTAAGAAAAAACCTTGACTGGAATGTCGGTGACAGCGTTGAATTTTTTACAAGCGGAGATAAAATAGTACTTCGCAAATATCAGCCTGCGGATATTTTTACAGGCGATATGGAAGATCTTATAGAATTTCAGGGAAAAAAAGTTTCACGCAATACAATAAGAGAACTCGCTAAGCTTGCCGGTTTTGAAATAACAAGTGTGACTAATGAGTTTGATATCGACAACAATATAGATGACATTTAACAAAAAAGAGGCTGCCGTTTGACAGTCTCTTTTGATTTTGTATTACTTATTTTATCGTTCATTCGGAGAACTTGCTTGCATGAAGAACAAGCTTCAATTTTTATTCTTTAATTTTATTCTTTTTATTCTTCATTCATATTATTGACAAGTTTTCTGTTTACAAGCGCACTGTAGAGCAGCTGACCCAGTATTCCGCAGGAAATAACTTCGCCCGCACCTACCGTCAGCATAAAATACCATATTGCGCCCTCGATATGATAAGCATAGCGCAGTACAAACGGCACGATTATCATATTTGAAAGTATCGGCGGCAGAGAAGCAAAATAGCGGTGTTTTCTTAACATTCGCGTACCGACTGCTCCTATAAGTGTGGCTGTAGAACCGAATATAACATCCCATATCACGCCGCCGGCAAGCATATTTGACAACAGACAGCCGATAAAAAGCCCCGGGACAGCCGCAGGGAAAAAACACGGCAGTATGCACAACGCTTCCGATACCCTTACCTGTATCACGCCCGATGCAAGACCGACAGCGTTGCTTGCCATTGTAAGCACGACGTATAAAGCAGCAATGAGCGCCGCATGTGTAATATTTGTTGTGCTTTTTTTATTCATTTTGGTTCTCCTTTTCGTTTTTCCCGACAATTATAACACAAAAATTATATTTTTTCAACCTTTTATATTGTCTTAACGGCATAAAAATGGTATAATCTGAACGAAGAGGAGAATGAAAAGCCTGCTTTTCGGCAAAGGCATATTTATATACGGAGGTAAAATTATGACAACGGGATATATACATTCAATAGAAACATTCGGTCTTGTAGACGGACCGGGTATACGCTTTATAGCTTTTATGGCAGGCTGCGCTTTAAGGTGTAATTTTTGCCACAATCCCGATACATGGACACGCGAAGCGGGAGAGCCGACAACTCCCGAAGAGTTGATAAAGCGCGCCCTGCGTTATAAGACCTATTGGCGCGACAACGGAGGTATAACCGTCAGCGGGGGAGAACCGCTGCTGCAAATGGATTTTGTGACCGAATTTTTTAAACTTGCAAAGGAAAAGAATGTACAGACCTGTCTGGATACCGCAGGGCAGCCCTTTACGCGGGAAAAAGAGTGGCTTGCCAAATTCGGCGAATTGCTGAAATATACCGATCTTATCCTGCTCGATATAAAAAATATCGACAATGACGAGCATATAAAGACAACGGGTGCACCGAATACCAATATTCTTGATATGGCAAAGTACCTTTCCGAAGTAAAAAAGCCCGTTTGGATAAGACATGTCCTTGTGCCCGGCTACAGCGATAACGACGAACAGCTGAAAAGACTTCACGATTTTATTGAAACACTTGAAAATGTGGAAAAAGTCGAGGTTTTGCCGTACCATAATTTAGGCATGTCAAAGTATGAAAAACTTGGCATTGACTATAAACTCAAAGATGTACGCCCGCCCGCCGAAGAACGGATACAAAACGCAAATAAGATACTTGAAACCGATAAGTACTGAGCGGCTCCGGTTTTAAAATAAAAAATGACTTAAGCAATGATTTCTGCTTAAGTCATTTTTTATTACAATATCATTGTGCAAGACATTTTCCGCAGACAGTAAATCCGCGTGAATATAATTCTTCGATCGTTCCTGTATATTCCTGTTTATTTACGGGCTTTATCTGTGACACCGAACTGCAGTCCGGTGAATGTATCTTCATTGTATTGGTATTTAATATATATGTTTTAGATACCACCGCGGCGGATGAACTGCTTTGCTGAGTTTGCTTGACCGTTGTTTGTTTTGCGGGAACGGGTACAGTTTTTTCTTCTGCGCATGTTATATATGCATCCTTGCCGTTATAGCTGATATGTACCAGCTTTTTTTCGGCATTCCAACTCGTTTCAGCTCCGACTGCATCGGCTATGGCTTTAACAGGAAGATAAAGACTGTTATTTATAACTTGCTGTGAAACATCCGGATAGATCTGTTTGCCGTCTATCTTAAAATAGTTTGCTCCTTTTATTATGGATATATTGTGTTTTCCGTCCGATAATGACGCCTTTTCTGCGGCGGCATTCCAATCTACCGAGAATCCAAGCTGTTCAAACACACCTCTTACGGGTACAAATGTTCTTCCGTTTCGTATTACTCCGTCTGCGGCAGCCGCATATACCGCAGAAAACAACATAATAACCAGCGTTATAAAAATCATACCTGCTTTTTTCATTTTTTCATCCTCCGTTTCAAATAATTTTGTTTGTACATCATACGTTGTACATATAATAAAATTATACATCAAATGTTGTACAATGTCAATAAGTACAAATTTTCTATTAACTGTGTATGGAGTGCTGTTATGGGGTATTATCCGAGACTTCGTGATTTGAGAGAAGATAAAGACTTGTCTATACGAAAATTAGCTGAATTATTATATATGCAGAAAACAACTTATTACAATTACGAAACCGGCAAAAGAGAACTGCCGTTTGAATTGGCGGTCACACTCGCAAAATTCTATGGTGTTTCGCTTGATTATATTGCAGGGCTGACAAACGATAAAACACCAAAAAGATAAGGAGTTAATGTACCTATCATGCATTAACTCCTTTTGAATTACAGATCGTTTCTTACCGCCGTTGCTTTGGGAACGAAGTTGCCTTTGCGCCAGCGTTTTTCCTGACTTTTTATAATAGCGTAGCTTACCGCGACAAGCAGCAGTCCTATAACAAAGCCGATAAGTTCGGCATTGGGAATGCCTGCAGAAAGACTGCCGTAGTAGCCCGCAAGCACGCCGACCATAAACATCACAAACGGAAAACCGTACATAATAAGCACAGCCTTGATAAAATCGCTTTCTTCAAGCGAAACTTCAACATTGTCGCCGACTTTTGCGCTGCATATATTTTCCGCGCGGATAAGCATTTCCTCAGCTTTCATGCCCGCGGAACAGGCGCGGCATTTGGCGCAGGCCTCTTTTCGCTCCAGCACCACTACCGCCTTGTTTCCCTCAAGTTCTATTACCTTGCCTATTTCAGCCATTTTACTATCTCCCTTTTACCGCCGCTTTTACAAGCAGGACTATACCTATCCAGATGAGCGCCGCAGGCAGCACATAGGAAAGATAGGTACGCCAGTCGACCATTTTAAGTATACCTATAATTATAAGAAAAATACCAAGCTGCAGGCGTGATGTATACGCATAAGTGCCGCCAAAAAGATAATCGAGCGCAAGAGCGATGCCAACACAGATAAGCAGCGTACCGATAGTATCTATACCCGTCAGAGCGTTCAGCAGCGTATCTATGCCAAGCAGCACAAACAGGCACAGCCATGTAAGCTGACCGCGTTTTTTCTGTGTAAGATAGAGTATAAGAAAAACTATCGCAGGCACAAAGAATATCGCGCTTGATGCAAGCGCCGTGTACATAAGCCCGTCAAGCTGCACTATATGCAAAACGCCCCAATATGTAAAATAGCTGCCCAGTATAAGTGCAAGCAGGCTTTTGCCGTAAAAATGGGCAATCAGAAGCTCGATGCCCGCTATCGTTATTATTATCGTGCCGAAGCTTATCGGCAGTACATTTCTAAGCAAAAACAGTATGCCCGCAAGTATAAAAAATATACCCGTCAGCACACCCGTACTTCTTTTTGTCATACAAAAATCCCCTTTGAATATCCCCAAAACTTCAATATTTCTTCAATCTCCGTATATAACGGAAAGTCTTTTCTTCGCCCTCGTCCGCAAGCATACGCAAAAGCTTTTCTATCAATGCCGCGGTCTCGGGGTGGATAACACGTTTTTTCTTTGCCTTTAAATAATAGTCAAGGGCATAGCTGTCTTTGTAATTCTCTTTGCCGTATATCTTGCTTGCGGCAACGCGGTCACAGAACATTTCCTTGACATATTTAAGCGGCATTTTAACGGGCGACATCATTTTTGTCTGCGGGTCGTAGTCCGTCCAGTATTCAAAATGGTGCTTGTTTCTGCCCTTGTGGTGCATCCACGCGCGGGAATAACCGTAGTCCTCGCGCTCGCCCTCGTTTGGACTGCGTGTGCCCTGATAAAATTTTACCCCCGGAATAAATTCCTCGGGCGAATATTTTGACAGATCGTGAAAAAGCCCCTGCCAAAGTATGCCCGCACGGGCACAATGCGCTATCACCTTGTGCCTGTGGCGGGTTATGGTCAGAAAGTGACCTATAAATTTGTTTATCATAACTGCATACCTTCTACGGCATCCGTTCCCTTGGGCTTTTCTTCCGCAGCGGGTGCGGGTTCTTCTTTCGGCTCTTCAGGCTCGGGTGCAGGCGGAGGCGTAAGCATCATGTCATACAGCTTCATATATTTCTCCTTGGAGCTGTTCCATGAATAGTCCTTACGCATGCCGCGTTTTATCATATCCTGCCATAATTCGGGCTTTTCGTAATAAATTTCTTTTGAGTATTCTATTACGTGCAGCATATCGTGTGCATTGTAGTTTGTAAACGAGAAGCCGTCGCCCGTGTTGTCGTATTCGTTAAGCGGGATAACGGTGTCTTTCAGGCCGCCCGTTTCTCTTACTATCGGCAAAGTACCGTAGCGGAAAGAAATAAGCTGCGTCAGACCGCAGGGCTCGAAAGCGGACGGGATAAGCAGGCTGTCCGCAGCCGCATAGAGTTTATGCGCAAGATCGTCGCTGTAGAGGATATTTGCGGAAACTCTGTCCTGGTATACCCACGCATAGTGCTTGAACATATTTTCATAGCGTTCCTCGCCCGTGCCTATAACAACAAGCTGAAGATCGTCGTCGGAAAGTATCTCGTTTATAACGCAGTTGATAAGGTCAAAACCTTTCTGGTCGGTAAGACGCGAGATTATGCCTATCATATATTTTTTGTCGTCAACGGGCAGACCGAGCTGTTCCTGCAAAGCACGCTTATTTGCCGCCTTGCCCTCAAAAACAGATTTTACGTCATAGTTTTTATATATCTTTTTATCCGTTGACGGGTCGTAGATCTTGTAGTCAATGCCGTTAAGAATACCGTAAAGCTGATGATTGCGGGCGCGGAGCAGGCCGTCCAGACCCTCGCCGTAATATGCCCATTGTATCTCGCTTGCGTAGGTCTTGCTTACGGTCGTGATATAATCCGCATATACAAGGCCGCCTTTAAGCATATTTGCGCCCTTGTTGAATTCCAGCTTGTCGGGCGTGAACAGATAGTCGGGAAGACCCGTAAGGCCGCGGATATATTCTATATCCCAAACGCCCTGGAAACGCAGGTTGTGGATAGTCATAACGGTTTTTATATCGCGGTAGAATTCGCTGCCCGCAAACTCCGTCTTGATATAAACGGGGATAATACCCGTCTGCCAATCGTGACAGTGAATAATATCGGGTTTGAAATCTATCATTGGCAGTACGGAAAGCACAGCCTTGCAGAAATAACAGAAATTCTCAATATCCCAGCAGATATTGCCGTAGGGCTGACTGCCGCCGAAATGGGTCTTATTGTCGATAAAGTAGTACTTTATGCCCTCGTATTCGTATTTCATAACGCCTACATACACCCATTGGAGCATATAGCCCGCACTCATGTAAAAATGTCCCACATACTCAAACTGTGACTGATATTCCTGTGGGATGCAGGCATAGTTGGGGATAATGACCCTGACATCGTATTCATTTTTGTCAAACGCCTTTGGAAGCGCACCGACAACATCGGCAAGACCGCCTGTCTTGATAAAGGGAACACATTCGGAAGCTGCAAATAAAATTTTTTTCATGGTCATCATCCTTTCTTTTTTATTCTTGGGTTTTATTAATTTGATTATACCATATATTATTTTTAAACTCAACAGAAAAATAAAAATTTTGAGTCCGTATTATATATAAGATTTTTTTCTTGCAATTTTTATTGCGGTATATTATAATAAAATATGAATTTAAAATCGTTTAAGCAAGGGGGAAATAAAATGCTGACAAAAATTATAATAGGCGCCGTGGTAATAGCGGTATTTGTTGTACTGCTGATACTCGGCTATGTACAGTCGCCGCCCGACAAGGCTCTTATAATCTCGGGCATACGCAAAAATCCGCGTGTACTTATCGGCCGTGCGGGTTGGAAAGTACCGTTTTTTGAGCGCAAGGACCTGCTTAATTTAAAGCTTGTTTCCATTCAGGTACAGACTTCCACGGAAGTACCGACAGCCGATTACATCAATATTTCCGTTGATGCGGTCGCAAACGTAAAAATAAGCACCGAGCCCGAAATGATAAGTCTTGCATCGCAGAACTTCCTTAATGCACAGACGGACTACATTTCATCAGTAGCCAAAGAGGTGCTGGAGGGCTCTCTGCGTGAGATCGTAGGCGGTATGCCGCTTGTTGACATGGTGCAAAACCGTGAAGCCTTCAACCAGAAAGTTGCGGAGTCGGCACGTCCCGACCTCAGAAAAATGGGTCTTGAAGTCGTAAACTTCAACGTGCAGAATTTTGTTGACCGCAACGGCGTTATAGAGAACCTGGGTATCGACAATGTTGTTAAGATAAAGAAAACGGCGGAGATCGCGCGTGCAGAGAGTGAAAGAGATATTGCCATTGCAAAGGCAAATGCACAGAGGGAAGCCGAGCAGACACGCATCGACACTCAGACCGATATTGCAAAGCGTCAGAACGACCTTTCTATCAAGCAGGCAGAACTTAAAAAGGATGCCGATATAAAGAAAGCCGAAGCGGATGCGGCCTATACTATCCAACAGGAAGAACAGCGTAAAACGATAGAGATAACCCGTTCAAACGCCGATATTGCAAGGCGTGAAATGGAAGTTTCCCTTATGACCAAGGAAGCAGAAGTCAAGGAGCAGGCACTTAATGCCGAGATAAGGAAAAAGGCAGATGCCGAGCTTTACAAGCGTCAGCAGGATGCCGAAGCGAAGAAATACGAAATGGAAAAAGAAGCTGATGCGCTTAAAGCAAAAGCAGCCGCAGAGGCACAGGCTATGCGCGCCAAAGCCGAGGCTGAAGCCGAAGCCATACGCATAAAAGGTGAAGCCGAAGCGGAAGTTATCAAGCAAAAAGCAGTTGCCGAGGCCGAAGGTATCGACAAAAAAGCCGAAGCCATGAAAAAGATGGGCGAAGCCGCTATTCTTGAAATGTATTTCAACATACTTCCCGAGGTAGTCAAAAATGCGGCAGAGCCGTTAAGCAAGGTAGAAAAGATAACCATGTACGGCGACAGCGCTTCTTCAAAGCTTACCGGAGATATAATAAACACCGTAACAAAGGTCACAGACGGTGTAAAAGAATCAACGGGCATAGACCTTCCAAGTGTTATTGCGGGATTTTTGGGCGCAAACGTTGCCGAAAAGCTTATGGGCAATAATGACGATACCCAAAGCGAGGCCGCAGCTGCCGAAGAAGAACCAACCGAATAAACCAACAAAAAAGGAGGCCGCGATTAAGCGACCTCTTATTTTTATGCGGTTATTAAAGTACTTTATGGCAGGTTCTGGATATAACATCCTGCTGCTGTTCTCTTGTAAGATCGATAAACTTAACAGCATAACCCGAAACACGGATAGTGAAGTTTGCATACTCTTCCTTTTCGGGGTGTTCCATAGCGTCAATAAGTTTTTCTGTACCGAATACATTGACGTTAAGATGATGTGCGCCCTGATCGAAGTAGCCGTCCATTACCTGTACAAGGTTCTGTACACGCTCTGCCTCGTTATGGCCTAAAGCATCGGGGTTGATCGTCTGTGTATTTGAGATACCGTCAAGCGCCCACTCGTAAGGAAGCTTTGCAACAGAGTTAAGAGAAGCGATAAGGCCGTTCTTTTCTGCGCCGTAGCTGGGGTTTGCACCGGGTGAAAGAGGCTCGCCGCCCTTTCTGCCGTCGGGCATGGAAGCTGTTGCCTTGCCGTAAACAACATTTGATGTAATTGTAAGGATAGATGTTGTAGGCTCGGAATTTCTGTATGTGTGGTGCTTCTTAAGCTTGTCCATAAAGGTTTTAAGAAGCCATACCGCGATGTCGTCGGCTCTGTCGTCGTCGTTGCCGTAACGCGGGAAGTCGCCCGTGGTCTCAAACTCGTCGATAATGCCGAATTCGTTTCTGATAGGCTTAACCTTTGCGTACTTGATAGCGGAAAGCGAGTCAACAACGTGCGAGAAGCCTGCGATACCTGTTGCGAATGTACGGCGTACATCTGTATCTATAAGAGCCATTTCGGCTGCCTCATAGTAGTATTTATCGTGCATATACTGGATAGCGTTAAGTGTGTTTACATAAAGACCTACAAGCCAATCCATCATCTTGTCATACTTTTCGATCACTTCGTCATAGTCAAGGTATTCGGAAGTGATAGGCTTGTAAGCGGGGCCTACCTGCTCGTGAGTCTTGGCATCAACACCGCCGTTCATAGCGTAAAGCAAGCACTTTGCAAGGTTTGCTCTTGCGCCGAAGAACTGCATTTCCTTACCTGTCTGTGTAGCCGATACACAGCAGCAGATAGAATAGTCGTCACCCCATACAGGACGCATAACATCATCATTCTCGTACTGGATAGAACTTGTGTTGATAGAAATTTTAGCAAGATAGTCCTTGAAAGGCTTGGACAGTCTTGAAGAATATAAAACAGTAAGGTTAGGCTCGGGCGAAGGACCCATGTTCTCCAATGTATGGAGGAAACGGAAGTCGTTCTTTGTTACCATTGAACGGCCGTCGCTGCCCATACCGCCGACTTCAAGCGTAGCCCAGACGGGGTCGCCCGAGAAAAGCTGGTTGTAGCTTTCTATTCTTGCAAATTTTACCATACGGCACTTCATAACAAAGTGGTCGATAAGCTCCTGAGCTTCGCTTTCTGTGATAGCGCCGCTTCTGAGGTCTCTTTCGATATAGATATCGAGGAAAGTTGAAACGCGGCCGACACTCATTGCTGCGCCGTTTTGTGTCTTGATAGCCGAAAGGTAGCCGAAGTATAACCACTGTACGGCTTCCTGTGCATTTTTGGCGGGCTGAGAAATATCGCAGCCATAGATATTTGCCATAGCCTTCATGCCGTTAAGTGCGCGTATCTGGTCTGCAAGCTCCTCTCTCTGACGGATAACTTCAT
Source organism: Bacillota bacterium (assembly GCA_017460805.1). Classification (GTDB taxonomy): domain Bacteria; phylum Bacillota; class Clostridia; order Lachnospirales; family CAG-274; genus RGIG4310. The sequence goes on from JAFUAF010000025.1 coordinate 23,063, forward strand.
CTGTCATTGTGCCGTCGCCGCAGTGTGCAAAATCCTTTTTCTTTTCTTCGATAAGGAAGTCGATACCGTAAAGGGCAACACGTCTGTAGTCGCCTACGATACGGCCGCGGCCGTATGTGTCGGGAAGACCCGTCAATATCTTAGCATGTCTTACAGCTTTCATCTCGGGTGTGTAAACGTCAAATACACCCTGATTATGTGTTTTGTGATATTCGGTAAAGATTTTGTGCAGTTCGGGATCGGGCTCATAGCCGTACATCTGGCAAGCCTGCTCTGCCATTTTAATACCGCCGTAAGGCATAAAAGCTCTCTTTAAGGGCTTGTCTGTCTGAAGACCTACGATCTTTTCAAGGTCTTTGTTAAGGTAACCTGCGCCGTGTGCGGTAAGGCCCGTAACTATCTTTGTATCCATATCGAGAACGCCGCCATTTGCACGTTCTTCTTTCTGGAGAGCCTGAAGCTGTTCCCAAAGTTTATTTGTAGCATCGGTAGGACCTGCAAGGAATTCCTCGCCGCCGTTGTATGCAGTATAATTTTTCTGGATAAAGTCGCGGACATTGACTTCCTCTTTCCAGAGTCTGCCCTCAAATCCATTCCATTGTTCAAAGTTTTTCATTGGATCTTCCTCCTGTAAAGACATTTATAACAGATAATAATTATCATTTATCCGTTATTTTTTTAACAAACTTTGCCTGCGCCAATTTATTTTAGTGCGCTACAAAAGCTATAATAACACCATTGTCGGATTTTGTAAATAGAAAACAATGAAATAAAAATGACGAAAAAAGGCCCGTTTTTTTCAACAAATTTGTAGGCTTTGTTAATTGACAGTTAGACACCGCTAATCGAGCGGGTTTCAAATTTCCGCCGTCTCGATTTTTCTTTTTTCTGCGACAAAGTCCCGCTGCTTGACAATACTTTTTTTATATAATATAATTATCGTATCGGTTATATATTTGATAAGGGCAGAAGATTCTTTAAGACATATCGGACTGCCCGCAAAGGTGAAAAATGACAAAAGCGGAAAATCATTTAATAAAAATAATAAAAGAAAATATCAATATACTTTTTTTTGCCATAATTTCCGTACTTGGGCTTGCAGTGCGCATTTATGGGCTCGGATATATGAGCGGGGATATGCTTTACTGCCTTATTCCATGGTTTGACGAGATAAAGGCAGGAGGAGGCATTGCTTCGCTCTCTGCGCAGGTGGGCAACTATTCATTGCTTTATCAGACCATAATCGCCCTTATGACCTATACGGGTCTTCCCTGCATCGTTTTATACAAATCCGTTTCCATTGTCTTTGACTATCTGCTTGCTTACGCTGCGGCCGCACTTGTGTGCGAATACAAAGGCAAGCCGAAAATGTCCCCCCTGTTCTGCGGTATATATGCGCTTATACTGTTTTTGCCGACGGTAATTATGAACTCCGCATACTGGGGACAATGCGACAGTATCTATACTTTTTTTCTTGTGCTTACGCTTAAAAACATGTACAATAAAAAATATCCCGCGGCTTTTATATATTACGGGCTTGCGTTTTCTTTCAAATTACAGTCCGTATTTATACTGCCTTTTATAATTTGCCTGTATTTTGCGAGAAAAGATTTCAGTATGCTTTACGGTGCGTTATCATTTGCAGTCTTTATGCTTTCGGGTACGGCAGCATATCTTAACGGACGAAGTCTGCTTGCACCGTTTACGATATACGTTGGACAGACCAATGATTTTGGTTTTTTACAATTTAATTTCCCGAGTTTCTGGACGCTTATAGGCAGTATGAATGTTATATGTTTCAAATATCTTTCCATATTAATGACAGTCGCAGTGTGCGGTATGGGTATGTATGCCGTCATAAGCGGCAAAAACAGGATCGGCACCGCCGAAGGTTTTTACGGCACTGCCGTCTGGTTTATATGGTCGATACTTCTTTTTCTGCCCTCGATGCACGAAAGATATGCGTATCCTCTTGATATTATGCTTATCTGTCTAAGTTTTTTTAACGTAAAATATATAAAATACGCTGTGCTTTCAGCAGCTTACAGCGTATTGACATATGGTGTTTCCATAATCCTTACGGCACAGGATTTTTCTCTCACACCCAATCTCACATACAACCACGCGCTTATTTCGGTGCTTGCATGGGTGTTTTTCACTTACGAGATCTTAAACGCCAAAACAAACGATCAACATAAAAGCAGGTGATTTTTTTGACAGCTCCCGAAAAATATTTTAAAAATACCATCAATAGCAACAATCATTTTCTTTTTTTTGCTATTATAACGCTTATCGGGCTTGTAGTGCGGCTTTACGGTCTTAACTATGTCAGTGTGGATATGTATTGCTGCCTTATACCGTGGTTTGACGAGATAAAGGCTCGCGGCGGTCTTGCCTCGCTTTCTATACAGATAGGCAACTACTCTCTGTTATACCAGACGATAATCGCACTTATGACATATATAAACCTGCCCTGTATCATTTTGTACAAGGGTTTTTCAATATTTTTTGACTTTATGCTCGCTTATGCTGCGGCGGCGCTTGTGTGCGAAGGCTGCGGCAAAAAGCCCCAAATAAGCCTTCTGTTTAACTGCGTATATGCTGTGACGCTGTTTCTGCCGACAGTTACCGCAAACTCGGCCTACTGGGGACAGTGCGATTCGATATACACGTTTTTCCTTGTCCTTACACTCATAAATATGTACAAAGAAAAATATATCCCCGCTTTTATATACTATGGTATTGCCTTTTCATTCAAATTTCAATCGGTATTTATGCTGCCGTTTATCATATGTCTGTACTTTAAGCGCGAAAAAATGAGTATACTTCATCTTTTGATTTCCGCTGCGGTATTTTTCCTGTCGGGCATAGTTACATATATAAAAGGCAGCAGCCCTATGGCGCTGATATGGATATACGGCGGACAGACAGCGGCTTTCCCCGATATGAGCTATAATATTGCAAGTTTCTGGGTGCTTTTCAATAATATCGGCACATTCCGTCCCATAGCAATATTCACAGCCTTATCACTGTGCGGGTTGGGGCTTTACCTGTCTTTGAACAATATAAAAAAACATGACACCCCCGAAAGTTTTTACAATACGGCGGCGTGGTTTTTATGGACATCGCTGCTTTTTCTGCCGTCCATGCACGAAAGATACACATATCCGCTGGATATACTGCTCGTCTGCCTATGCTTTTTCGATAAAAAGTATATAAAATACGCCGCCGTATCTATCATACTAAGCACCATAACCTATGGCACGGGAATAATACTGACCGAAGAAAAGCACTGTGTTTCTTCGGTAATAACAAGTTTCCACGGCTTTATTTATACGGCCGCATGGCTTTACTACACATACGAAACAATTAAAGGCGACAGAACAGCAAAACACCCGCAGCAATGACCGCGGGTGTTTTTTTAACTCTGATACCAGTATGTGTCCTCGTTGAAATATGGATCGTCACGTATGACCGTATCTTTCCACTTGCTTTTAAACAGCGCCGAAAGTTTTTTCTCTTTTTTCTGTCTGCCCTTTACCCGAAATTTTGCAAACGGGTCAAAAACAACGTCATAGCCCGCCTGCCATGCGCGCATGCAGAAATCCGCCATACGTTCTTTATCTTTAAGGCGTTCGTCAAAGCCTTTCAGTTCCTCAAAAACTTCCTTTGTTATCATAATGCCCGTATTGGCAAGTGCCGTTACATTCTGCGCCATCAGCAGTCTTCGCATATAGCCCGGGCCGTGAAGTCTGCCCTTGTAAACGGGTGTCAGATATTCGTCCGCATCCATGCGGTAAGCACCGCCTACTATTTTGTTTTTATTCAGCGTGATACCGCCCACGGCCGCCACATTTTCAAGCTGTGCATACATCAAAAGCTGATGTATCGCTTCCTCGCTGTAGGGCTCGAGATGTTTTTCGCAGATATATACAAAATCAGCCTTTTCAAAGGCGGTCTCCACATTAAAGTTATTCGGTCTCGACACGGGTGCGACCTCACTGTCGGTATAAAAATCGGTCTGATAAAGGGTCTGGTCGTTGTAGGAACTTACCACACCGTCACAGCCTATGCTGTCCAGAAAGCTCTGCACCGCCTTTCTGCCCGCTTCTACCGCATAGGGCTTTGCCTCGCTGCCCGAAGCCGCAGAAGCCTTGCAGCTGCGCCAATAGTACAGCACTTTCGGGATATGCACCACCCTTGCCGCATTGTCGGTAAGGCGCAGTATAAGGTCATAGTCCTGCGCACCCTCAAATCCCGTTCTCAGACTGAATTTTTTATACAGTTCGCTCTTGAATACCAAAAAATGACAGATATAGTTCTGCGACATAAGGTTTACGGGCGAAAAATCGGGTTTAAAGTGGATAATGCGCGGTTTGTCAAGTTTTTCGTTTACGGTCACTTCGTCGGAGTACATAACATCCGCTCCGCGGTTTATGGCACGCCTGCACTCGTAAAGCGCATTGGGCGCAAGGGCATCGTCATGGTCGAGCAGACCGATATAATCACCCTCAGCAAGTTTTATCGCCGCCTGCGTATTGCCGACTATGCCGCGGTTTGAATTAAGACAGGTGTATTTTATCCTGCTGTCAAGTTCCATATAGCCCTTGATTATATTTTTTACATAGCCGTGGTCTCCGTCGCTGCCGTCGGCAATGCACAGTTCCCAGTTGTAATAGGTCTGCTCCAGCACAGACTCTATCATCTCACGCAGATACATCTCGGGCGTATTATATACAGGCACAACTATGCTTATAAGCACCTGTTCCTTGAAATCGCTCTCTTTCTGCTGCTTTATCTCCTCGGCTGTCAGCGCATTTTCTTTAAGATAGGCCGCCGCCTTGTTTTTATATTTAAGTTGATGTATACCCTGCACAATAAGCGCACGTACACCATATTCATCGGCAAATTGTTTTATTTTTCCCATTTTTGTTCCTGCTTTACATATATATAAACTGACCTATCCTGCGGATAAGCCCCTGTTTTAAAATTTTATATTTAATGACGGTCTTTATCCGTCCTATTTTGCCTTTTTCAAGACAAGCGCCGTAGGCTTCGAGCATACCGCGGTCTTTAAAATCATCTTTGTATAATTCACAAAACTCTTTGCTCTGTGCATAGCCAAGTTTTATCATGGTTTTGGCATCACTTTTGTCCGCGGCGCGTCCCAAAATATATTTTGCACTTTTCATGCTTCTTGCACCGCGAAGATTTTGACTGTGCCGCCTATAGCCCATTGTTGCTTCGGGCAGATAGGCTATCCTGCCAAAAGCCGCCGCCGTCAACGCAAGCCACCAATCGTGCAGGGTTTTGCACTTCGGCCTTTTGACTATATCCGCAAGCACCCTGTTTATCATAGCCGTACAGCCCGTGACCGTATTCTGCACCAAAAGCACGTTAAGCCCGTTGTCAAAGGGATCTATGGCCTGCATTTCATTGAACGATGCAGCCGTAACTTTGTCGTTTTCATCTATCACGCGCAAATCGGTGTGCACCAGCAAAGGCCCGCCGTACTCGTTTTCTTTCATAAAAGACAGGGTTCTGCTGACTTTGTCCTTATCCCATATATCGTCCTGGTCGCAGAACATCACATACTCCGCCGACGACATTTTCATCAGCTTAAAAAAATTGTTTTTAACGCCGATATTTCTATCATTAAAAACAAGACTTATCCTGTCGGGAAATCTGTTTTTATAGGTTTCAATCACCGCGCGCGAGCCGTCATCCGAGCAGTCGTCACAGATGATGAGCCTTATATCGCCATAGTCCTGCGCAAGCACGGAGTCAAGCTGTTTTTTTAAAAAATCGCCGCCGTTGTACACGGCCATAAGTATATCGACCATTTTAAAACCTCGCGCGTATAAGCGAAATAAAGTACCTTATATCAATAGCTGCGTGCATAAACCACGTCACAATAAAATTGTACTTATCCTTGTAATATTTATCGTAAAACACCCTTATGCCGTCACGGAAATGCCTTATTACCACTTTGTTTTTGGTGTTCAGTCCGCTTTGGCCTTTCAGGTGTATCATAAGCCCGTCGGCGTAGTATACCACTTTTTTGCCCATAGTTTTTACGCGGTAGCAAAGGTCGATATCCTCGCCGTACATAAAAATACTTTCATCAAAGCCGCCCGACTTGTCAAAAAGTTCCTTGGGCATAAGCATAAAAGCGCCGCTCACGCTGTCCACTTCCGCCGTTTCATGCTCGTCTATATAGCTCATGCGGTAGCCGCCCGTGACTTTGTTCTCAGGGAAAAGCCTGTCAAGTTTCAGCACATAGCAAAAACTGTTCCACGGGGTCGGAAAACCGCGTTTACAGCCATGGTCAAGCGTTCCGTCCCTTAAAAGTGTGCGTATGCCCAGACAGCCTATGTCCGCATTTTTATCCATATAGGCAACGCATTTATCAAGCGTATCCTCCTGCATAACAGTATCGGAGTTAAGAAAAAGGACATACCTGCCCTTTGCCTGTTTTTCGCCTATATTGCAGGCATAGCCGAAGCCGCGGTTTTCCACGTTTTCTATTACATGGACGCGCGGGTCGTCACTTTTGTAAGTTTCTGCCTTGTTTGACGAATTGTCGGCAACAATTATCTCGTATTCGATTTTATGCGTTGTGTCAATGACCGCTTTTATTGTCTGTTCGGTCAGTTTTTTTGTGTTAAAATTTACGATAATTATTGACAGATCCATTATTTTTTTGCTTCTATCTTGGTTTCGTTGCCGTTTTCATCGACAAAATACATATTGTCCAGATAATTCTTCTTAAAGCCCGCGCGGAAACGCTTTATATATTCGGCACGAAGTGCTTTCTGCTCTTCCGCTTCCTCGGGTGTCAAGCCGATGGTCTTGCTTTTGTGAGCAAGATGATTTATTTTTTTGATAAGTTCTTCCATTTTTTCGCCTTCATTAATAATATAAGATAATGCAATACGATAGTTCCGCATAATAATTATAGCACAAAGCAAAGCTATCGTCAATCGGGGTTTTTAATTTATCAGTCCGTCGAGCCCAAGACTTAAAAGCAGTACGCCCGCAACGATATTGCAGACCCTTTCACAGCCGTCCGCGGCAATTCTTCCGCCGAGCAGCATACCTGCCTTTAAAAACAGCTGGTGGAACAAAAATATGCACACAGGCAGCAGCAGACTTTCTCCGCCCGCCCTGCCGCCTGCACAGACGATACTGCTGTCCACCGAAAGCGCAAGTGCAAGTACTGTTGCCTCTTTGCAGTCGATAATGCGGTTATGGTTAAAATCGGATTTTTCGGGCGAGGCTATCAGTTCGAGCAGAGGAAATTCGTCAATAAGACCCATCTGCTGAAATAAGATCACAAGCCCCGCTCCGGTCAGCAAAAAACCGCCGATACGTTTACCAAAACTGAAATACAACAGTATATTGCCCGCAAACACCGCCGCCGACACCACCGCAAGACAAGCCGATATAAAAACCGCAAGCCCCATACGCGAAAATTTTATGCCGTTTACGCCATAGGCAAGCCCGACCGCAAAGGCATCTATACTTAAAACAGCCGCCGTAAGCAAGCAGTATCCCTGCGTGTGCACAGCGACCGCCCCCTTTTTATTTTCACAATATGATGCACAAATTTTTTTGTGCAAAATTTCTTTGGCTGTCAGCCTTGTCTACGTGCATCAAAGATACACTTGCAAGTCTGTAAGGTAAGCAGACTTTGTCTGCTTCCTCGGCGAAATTCGATTCCGCCTGCGGATATAGTTGCGTGAGCTGAAGCTCGCGCAATCCCTACGGGATTTGAG
>JAFUAF010000026.1 GCA_017460805.1 Bacillota bacterium
ATGAATGGTTTGAAGAAACGGCAAAAAAATATTGGTCGTGGAAAGAAACCGCTTTTGTTGCTATTGCCGCAGCCCTGCCGATATTAAAACCGCATTGGTGCGCAATGATAGAACTTAACACCGTTGTTGCCTTTGCAATAATATATTTGATAATAACTGTTATACGATTGATCGTGAAAGCGAGGGAATTATAATGAACTACACAACAGTAAAAATAGGTAAAATGACCTACAAAGTTATGCTGCACTTTAACGAACAGGCAAAAGAAAGTTTTGAAGATAAGGTTTTGAGAATGGCAAAGACTGATGCCGAAAAAATGAATACACAGACCGCCTAATTATTGCGGAAATTTTAAGCCTTGCATTTTTACCCTATAAATATTAGTGGGCATATATGCAAGGCTTTTATTTTACCAAACTTATGGGAAGAAAATAATCAAAAAAGGAGAATTAAACACTATGCAATTATCAGCCTACGAAAAAGAAACGATTATATTATTTAATGCAGAGGAAAAAACAGCCGAAATATACACCGCCGACTCAACACAGATAAGAAAGTTAGACAGCCTATGTGCCGAGTTTCCCGATACATACAAGCTGAAAAAACAAGACGAAATCTCAAAGACCTATACCGTTCCCAAAGATTACATCACTTTCCGCAAGCCGAGAGTTATTTCCGAAAGACAGCGAGAAAGGCTTATCGAAAATCTGAAAAAGGCAAGGAGCGAAAGATAGGCACACATAGCAAAAGGACAGCGGTTTGTTGCGCTGTCCTTTGCTTATTGTATCCTCTTTATCAACCGAAATTATGCGGTTTCTGCAATATTAAGTATTGCTATAACATCAAGCATATTTATTTCATTATCGTCATTTACATACGATGCTTTAATTTGTGCATCGCTGAATGTTGTTAAACTTCCGCTTAAATATTTAAGCAGCAATGCCGCATCTTTGTCCGTCACTTTTCCGTCACGGTCAATATCGCCTTTTATTATTACTGTCGGTATGACCAATTCCTCGCTGTAAATATTTTCGCCGCCAATATTCAGCACCGCATAGATCGTCTTTCCCGAATAACTGTAATCCATATCTATGCTTAAACCATCGATGCCCTCTATTGTTTTTATCAAACTTCCGTCGGCATACCAAAGAAAAGTATAATTATCGGCAAAATATTCTTCAGGAAAATCTTCACTGCCCACAGCTTCCAATGCTCTACCCAAAAGAGTAAGTTTACCGTTTAAAGATGTATCCGTTTCTTCGGTATCAAACGGTATCTTACTGTATTTTAATGTATCAAATGATAATTTTACCGCAGCAGTTTTTTCTCCCCAATTTACAACTTCCGCTTGTTTCCCGTTTATATAAAACACAGTATTTTCGGTATATATGCTGTCTTTAATTTTGCCGTCATTAGAAATATATACCGTTGCGGTGTATGTTCCGTTTGCTTCAAATGTAGTGATGTTTTTACCCCAGTCAACCAATTGAACTACACTGTGGTCGTCAAATTTTACACGCTCACCGTTTGTATCTGCATAATAATAGTCATAGCCGTATGTGTCGATTTTCGCATCTATTTCGGGTGCGGTAATTTCTTTCCTTACCGTGTTTATATTAAATACCCAATGTGCATACAATACAGTATCTTTTGTGATATTTGCGGTCTCATCAAACTTTGTTGTGCCGTTTATTGTGGTGTACCAACCGTCAAAAACATATTTACCGCTTAAATCGCCTTTCGGTGCGGTAAATTTGCAATCTGGCAGAGTAATGGGGCTACCGTCAGATGTGATAGAGGTCATTGTGCCGCTGCCTCCATTTGCGTCAAAAGAAATGGTATACATACCGGGCGAAGTATAAACATACTTTGTTTCTGCGGAGATTTGGCATTGTTTTTCTCTAAAGGAAGTATCTGTATCATTGTACTTTATAAAGTCATAGCCTAAGCCGTAGGCAGTGATCTTTATATAATAAACACCTTTAGGATAGGATTTTGATGTAACCGCATTTTCAACATCATATTCTGTGACATTTCCTGTATAACTATCTATAAGAGTTGAATACTTGGCATCGTTATATATGAGTATAATGTATTGATTTGCCTTTGAATACGCATCCCACGATACGACACCGTTATTGTTGGTTATACCCTTTATATTGTCCATTTTTACCCAGCCGTTAAAATCCTTGCTGCGGGCATACTCACTATCGACATAATCAATTGAATCCTTTATAAAGCCGTCTATTTGTCCTTGAATTTTTGCATAATATGTTTTATCTGCACTAAACACGGCATTTTGTGAAAGGTCTATACTGTAGTGATTTAATGTACTGTCACGAAAGATATATTCTGCCACTTCCTTATTCGTATCTGTTTCATAAATATAAGCAGAAAACGAACGACAGTTAGCACGATCAGGTGTTCCGCTTGCATAACCATCCCACGAAAGCACTAAATTGTTGACTGTTACATTTTGTGGTGTTTTAAGTGCAGTTTTGCTGTTTACAAAATTATATGTTATCTTGCTTTCAGCTACCAAAGTACTTGCATCTTTCATAGCATCGATAGTTATCTCATATTCACCCGATGTATATTGTTTTAATGCGTTTGCAATGGGGAATTCTATCTTCAAGCTGCCATTATGACTAAGATCATCTATAATTTCAGTACCATTTTCGGTTTTCACATAAACCAAATAGTATGCAGCGTATGAAGATGTGCTACTGTTGTAATAAGCATCCCACGTCATTACACCGTCGGATATTTCTAAATTGCTTAATGTACCTATACTTGCCGCCCATACCGCCGTATTCATCAGCATAACCGCCATAACCGCAAATAATACGGCAAATACCTTTTTAATGTTGCTCATAAAATAATTCCCCCTTTTTTTCCAAAACGTATGATTTTTGATAGATGTTCCTTTTCGTTTAATTTATACAATTATACATATACTATTATATAGTATTTTGGTCATAAAAGCAATAAAAAAGTTAGTGTTCGTTTAAAAAATTCCACTCTCATTTTGTATAGGTTTTGATAAAATTTGTACAATTTCCCACTAAAAACCTTATAGGCAATAATCAACAAATATTTATGCAAGTCAACAGTTTTCTGCTGTTTCAACGGCAAGATTTATCATAGCTTTTTCGTTTTCCTTTGCATATTTCATTGTCTGATATGCGCCGCCGTATTCCTTTTCTATCCAAAACACAACATAATCGGAACGGTCAACAATGTGTCTGTTTCTTGCTTGAATTGCGGCTTTTGGGTGCTTTGCGGCACTTTCGGCGCATACCTCTATATAATCAAAAAATTCATCATAATATTTTTGATTTTTAGTGTAATCGGCTTTTTCATACGGCATTATCCAAGTTATATCGCACCTGTGCTGTGCATAATTACGTTTTGCACGCTTTACTGCGGAAGTGGCTATGCGGTCAAACTCTCCGTCATAGCCCGTAAGAAAAGCAACAAACTCGTGTTCTTTTATCAGCTTGAAAATAATATCTTCCAAGCGGCTCTCTAATAACTTTGAATAATAAACATCTCTGTGACCGAAAAATGAAACTGTATAAACATCCAACATATATTTCATAACTTCGCCGCCCCCTGTTTCTTTGCATACATCTTCCGAAATTCCTTTAACAAACGATAATAAGTGCTGTCACAGCAGCCTATCTGCCGTATCATTTCCCTTTGGTTTATCTCTTTTCGCTTGAATTGCTCATAAATGGGAAAGTACGCCGCAGGGTCATACTTGCGCTCACGTCCGAAATGCACACCTCTTGCCTTTGCCGCAGCTATGCCCTCCGCCTGTCGCTGTCTGATGTTGGAACGCTCATTTTCAGCTACAAAAGACAATAATTGCAAAACCAAATCGCTGATGAAAGTACCAAGCAAATCTTTATATTGCGTTGTGTCCAAAATCGGCATATCAAGCACGATTATGTCAGCTTGCTTTGTTTTGGTTATATACTGCCACTGCTGCAATATCTCATTGTAGTTTCTGCCCAAGCGATCTATGCTTTTTATAACAAGCCTGTCCCCCTTGCGTAAACGCTTGACAAGGCTCTGATAATTAAGGCGGTCAAAGTCCTTGCCGCTTGCCTTTTCAATAACAATACAATGCTCATCAACACCGTATTCCCGTAATGCTATAACCTGCCTGTCCTCGTTCTGTTCCTTTGAAGATACACGAATATAGCCGTAAACCATATATTTCAATCCCCTTTGTTTATAAATTAAGGCTTGCGCCTTTATGTATGGGGATATATGGTTTTTACTTTGCTTCGGCTCTTATATCACATTCCAAAGATAACAGATACAACAAATATAATATCTCAATATCGTTATTCACATCTGTAAGCTGAAGTTTCAAATAATGCCGCTCTTTGCGAGTTTTTATATAAGTTATCGGATTATCCGTTTCAAGCTGATTAAGCCTTTTTTCAATATCAAGTTTCCGCAATACGCTCTTTTTCACTTTTCCCAAAAATTCTGTATCATTCATTGAAATACCCTCCGCCGATACCGCCGACTTTTCTTATTCTATACATTTTCGGAGTGCCGTTTTTTCGGCTTTTGGGGCGGTTTTCATATTGACTGTTGAACAAAAATCAGTTATAATGTATATAATAAAATTGTTTAGATTTACTACTGTTTATAAGGTATAGGTTATCGGTAGTTTTAGGTAAATACAAACAAAAAAAGACTTGACCGAGAATGTCGGAAAAGTCTTTGAAAAATGGGTATTGAAAAAGGCTTAACCTTGCGGAAAAGCCTTTTTGTTTGTTATTCAGTTGTCTTTTATACAGGTACAGCCTTAATTTCCTTGCTTAATGCAATGACTTCTTCAAGCGGTAAATCCATAATGTCAGCAATTTCTTCGAGTGTGTCTTTACCTCGTTTTATCATACGAATTGCACCTTGCACCGCTTGTTTATGTGCCGCTTCTCTCCCAAAGGCAGCCATAGTTTTTTGTTCGTCATATTCTGTAATACACATACGCTTCACCTCCGCCTTATTTTCCAAAAGAAACGATTTTATTTCAAAATCGTCAGCCATTTCTTCTATTGCGGCATCGACCGCATCTTCCAAGCTGTTCATAGTTTTTTGATATTCTCTTATTTTATTCACAAGCCAAGAGTATTCGTTAAGCGGTTTACAAGCCTCTAACAATTCCTTGTTATGACCATAGTTTATATTTATCATTAAAACCTTTACTTCGACATCACTTTCGCCATTAAAGGTATCGGTCAGCTTTAAAACAGTTTTATCATCTTTGGCAGATGTTCCGTTGTAAAAGCATACACATCTGGGTGTTGGTGCTGTTTGTAATGTACTGCTATAAGGGTTATAATCTTCTGTATTTTCAATAAATTTGCTATATACCATACCGATATAAATTAAAAATCTCATTGGCATATTTGGATTGTAAGTGCTTTGCTGTTCATAAAAACTCATTGTATCGCCTATAAGAAAAGATACATCATTCTTCATACTCATATAGACAACATCTTCAACAGTAGTAAGCCTTATATCAGCGGCATTTGTATAGCTTGTATTGTTTACCGCATTGTAAAGGCTTAATGTCCATTTCAGGTTTTGACGATTGCCGAATATAAACTTGAATAATCTGTCCTTGTGTTCTCTGTTAGCCGCCATAAATACCGCTCTCCTTGCATTTCCTTTGTTTCTATATTCATTATACCACAAGCCGATATTCCTTGCAATATCGTTTTAATCATATTTTTTATGAAATATTCCATTGTGAAAAATGCCGAAATTAGCCGTTTTCTGCAAAAAATGATTAAAAAGTCCTTGACAAATCGTTACAGGCAAGACAGCTAAAAGTATTCTTATTTCCTGCGGTGTACGCCTGTCAGCATTTGACATCAAGGAAGTCAGGGAAATGACAATGTATGACGAAATGAATTTAAGCACTCTCGGAGATGAGAAGCAGATCTTATTTATCATCATTGACGACAAGGTGGCTACATTCAACTTTTTGGCAAATATGATGTACAGCCAATTATTCAAGGAATTGTGCGATAAAGCCGATAACCACTACGGCGGCAGACTCCCCGTACACGTCAGATGTATGCTTGACGAGTTTGCCAACATTGGACAAATACCGAACTTTGAAAAAATCATTTCAATAATAAGGTCGCGTGAAATATCCGTTGATGTTATTGTCCAAAATATGGCACAAATCGAAGCATTGTATGACAAGCAGGCAGGCACTTTGGTCGGCAACTGTGACACTACTCTTTTCCTCGGTTCGGGAGAAAACTCCACTATGAAAAATATATCCGAGAGAGTCGGTAAAGCTACCATTGACCACCGTTCAAGCAGTACCACAAAAGGACAGCAAGGCAGTTTCAGCCTGCAAAATCAAATTTTAGGGCGTGAACTTATCACGCCCGATGAAGTCGGCAGGCTTAACAATAATGAGTGCATTTTATTCATCCGAGGTTTAAAGCCTTTTAAGTCCAAAAAATATGATTTGACTAAACATCCAAACTATCGAAAAACAGGAGACTACAGAAAAGAATTTTTGTTTGACATAGGAAAATACAATGCCAAGCAAGAAGCAAGAAGGTCTGAACAGGAAAAATCAAGCAATGATATTAACATTGAAGATTATCTGCTTGACGATAAAGACCTTGAAATTTTGGAAAACAAATTACAAACTACAGGATAAGCTGTCGGGAAATGGGGATTTCTCGGCAGTTTTTTCATAAAAAATAATTAAAAAATTCAGGAGGACAAAATTTATGAGAGAAAATATGTTAAGCGAAAGAAAAATGAAGGACGAGAGAACAGCAAGAATTTTAAAAACTATCGGTGCTACAGCCGTGATAGCAATGACGGTATTCTGTATGAATGTATTTGCGGCAGACGGCGGCGATGCCATTACTACTGCAAAGAATCTTTTAAGCAAGGCAGCAACGGCAGGCGGTGGCTTGTGGGCTGTATGGGGTCTTGTTACTTTAGGTATGAGTATCAAGGACTCTAACGGCCCCGGTATCGGTAATGCGATATGGCAGATCTTGGGCGGGGCTATTATTATCGCAGCAGGCGTGGCTATCGGTGCGCTTGACCTTACAATGGCGACTGCGTAAGAAATACATAATGGGGGCTTCTTCGGAAGTCCCTGTTTTGGAAAGGTGTGATTAAATGAGTTTTATAGAAGTTATGATCTCTGACTTATGCAATCTCTCCCTTGAAAACGGCTTTGCAACAAGCCTGACACAAACACTCGCACAGTATAACAGCGGAACGAACAGCACCGTTGTCGATTTAATGAAAGGTACTGTATATGCAGTCGGTGCATCATTGCTTACATTGTTTATGCTGCTCGAATTGGTCGCTATGATAAACCGTGCCAATGGTGGTGAAACAGGCTTAAACAGTATAAAATTGCCTGCACACATACTTATAAAGTTTGGTGTGTTTGCTATATTTTTTACCCATATCCCTGCACTTTTAAACGGCATTGAGGCAACAATGGTATCCATCGGCAGCGGTATGATAGCCGATTATAACTTCGGTGTTGGTATCGACCAAACACAGGTCAGCACATTGGCGGATGCGATAAATAACCTTAAATTTTTCGACCGCACATTTACCTATATAGTTATTTTTGTGTGCTGGCTGTTTGTCCACTTTGTGGAAGGTATATTGTCAATTACCGTTGTATTCAGAGCCTTTGAACTTTGGCTTATGATGCTTTTATCACCCATACCGCTTTCAACACTTGCCTCACAGGATTTCAGACAAACCGCAATAAACTTTCTTAAAAGTTTTACGGCAGTATGTTTGCAGGGAACAGCTATTGTGGCTTGTTTTCTTATATATCAAGCACTTATGGGAAGTTTTGTAACTTCCTATGACAGCAGTATGGACACAAGCACATTTGTAAATTCATTTTTGCTTCAAAACATCATATATACTGCGGTTTTGGCGGTATCGGTGTTTTCAAGCGGAAGAATTGTAAAGCAGATAATGGGGGCGATGTAAATGAGTATAGAAGTCAGAGTACCCGAAGAAATAAAGGATTACAAAGAGTCTATCATAGCAGGCTTATCCATAAGGCAGTTAGCCTGCGGTGCGGTTGCTTTCGGGTGCGGAGAACCCACATTTCTTATTTTAAGAAATATAAATATGGACTTGGCAACATACGCAACAATGGCTGCTGTTGTGCCTGCGTTTTGTATCGGGTTTATCAAAAAAGGCGGTTATACCTTTGAAAAATACTTAAAAATCAAGTTAAAAGCCGTGTTTGGCAGAAACAGAAGAAAATATGAAACAGTAGGCACTGCCCCACCCATAGAGGTCGAGGAATATCGTGCATATTATCAGGAATTAGCCGCTGAACAGGCTAAAACGGAAGAACAGCAGAAAGGGGGAAACAAGGTTGTTCGTACCAAAGGAGAACGAAATTCAAAGAAAATACAAAGAAAAAAACAGAGAGAGTATGAGATTGCTGAAATCTCAAAAACGTGCAATAAAAGAGCGAGAAAAGCAGCGTATAAGGCAATTAAGAAGTCAGCAGGCTTTGATAGAAAAGAAAAACGCCAAAAAGAAGAAAAAGGCTAAAGCGGAAGCTGCACCGAAAACCTGTCAGGACACACTTCACTATAGATATATGTTTGAAAACGGCATTTGTCAGGTGGGTGATAATTTCTTTTCCAAAACACTGAAATTCAGCGATATAAATTATCAGGTCGCACAGCGTGATGAGCAGATAGATATTTTTTCACGATATTGTGAGATATTAAATTATTTTTCACCCGAAATAAATGTACAGATAACGGTGCATAACCGCAGGATCGACATAGAGGACTTTAAGCAGAAGATGTTGTTTCCGATGCGTAGTGACGGTAAAGACGATTTAAGGGTCGAATATAACACGATGCTTGAAAACAAGGCTTTGCAGGGTCAGAACAGCATTGTCCGTGAGAAATACATAACTTTTGGTATAACCGCCGAAAGCTATGATGTTGCCTATCCTGCGTTACTCCGCATAGAAACGGACTTAACAGGACAATTCAAAGGGCTTGGGTGCGATGTAATGGCGGTATCGGGTGCAGAAAGATTGGAATATATCAACAGCATTTTAAACCCGAATGAACCTATGAAATTCAGCTATTCGGATATGGTAGGCACGGGGCTTACAACAAAGGACTTTATTGCACCGTACTATTTTGACTTCAAGCCAAACAGCAAGCAGACCTATTTTGAATTTGGCGATTACTTCGGTCAGGTGCTTATGATACGCAAATTTCCGACGGACTTGTCGGATAAGCTGCTTAACGCACTTGCCGAGATACCTTGCAACAGCACCATAAACATACACACCAATTCTATGGATAATTCATCCGCAATAGAAATGGTTAAAACGAAGCTGGCATTTATGGAACAGGACAAGGCAACAAGACAGCAGAAATTGCTACAGCAGGGTACAGATCCCGAAATGATACCACAGCACTTGAAAAGGCACTTGACCGAAACAAATATGCTTATCTCCGATATGCAGGAGCGTAACCAAAGACTTTTTCAGGGCGCGATAATCGTATTCGCTTCCGCAAAAACACTTACTGAGCTTGAAGAAAATGTTGAAAAACTGAAAGGCAAAGCCCGTAGTTTCGGCTGCGAGTTATCTCCTATCGCTTGCGAGCAGGAAGCGGGCTTAAATGCAACATTACCACTTGCAAAAAATGACATAGGCATAAGGCGAACACTTACAACAGCGGCACAGGCAATTTTCATTCCTTTTACCACACAGGAACTTGCAGATGACGGCGGTATGTACTACGGGCTTAATGCTTTATCCCGAAACTTGATTTTCTTCAACAGAAAAGCACTAAAAAATCCTGCGGGATTTGTGTTGGGTTCGCCCGGTTCGGGTAAGAGTTTCGCAACAAAAAGGTGTTTGGTAGATGTAATGCTTAATTCGGAAGATGATGAAATTCTCGTCATAGATCCGGAAGCCGAGTATCTGACCCTATTTGAAAACTTTGGAGGGGAGATAGTCAAAATATCAAATGATACGGATACATATTTCAACCCATTGGATATTTCTGCGGAGTATTCGGGCGGCGATGATAACGAAGAAAACAGCAAAAACCCATTATCTTTTAAAACCGAGTTTTTGTTCAGCTTTTTGGACGTTATCGTTACCAAAGAAAGCGGCATAGGTCTTTCGGGTGCGGAACGCACCCTTGTTGACAGGGTGTTGACTACTTTATATAAGAAGTATTTTAAAAAGTCAAATGCACCGATGCCGACTTTGACCGATTTTTACAAAGAACTTGAAAAAATCACTATTCCCGAATTACAGCAGGAAAAAGAAAATCTGTTAAAGGTTCTCGGTTTGTACACATCGGGCAGTTTCAACCTCTTTGCACATCAGACAAATGTAAATGTCAATAACAGATTTGTCGTTTACGATATTCGAGATTTAGGCGAACAGCTTAAAACGCTTGGAATGTTGGTAATTCTTGACCAAATTTGGAACCGTGTTGTAAGTAACCGCCTTATAGGTCGTACCACTTGGATAGTAATTGATGAAGCCCACTTGCTTTTTGCAAATCAGTTTTCGGCACAGTTTCTTGTAAGCCTTTGGAAACGTGCAAGAAAATACGGGGCGATCTGTACGGGAATATCACAAAACATAGGCGATCTGCTTGACAGCCCGCTTGCAGGCAAGATACTTGCAAACAGCGAGTATATCTTAATGCTTAATCAGTCCCCGCAGGACAGAGTAAGGCTTTCGGAATTGCTGAATATATCGCCGACACAGATGTCATTTGTTACCAATGCCACAGCAGGACAGGGACTTTTGCTTGCGGGGAACGCCATTGTGCCGTTTGTTGACAGCTTCCCGCAAGATACAAAACTGTATAGTTTAATGACTACCAAGCTGTCGGAGGTTATGGAATATGAAAACCATAATAAAGAATAATGATAACTCAAAAGCCGTAAACAAGCGGCGAGAGGATGTAAACGGCGAACAGGTTGAAAACAGCCAAAGCAAGTCGGTACGGAGCAAAAAGGATATTATCAAACAAGCCGAAGAAAAAGCTACCTACCGAGATTATTCGGGCAAGATACGTTTTGGGGATAGCGAGAGAAAAAAGCCCGAAAAAAGCGGCAAGGCTTTTGATAAGGTCAAAAAGGCTAAACAAGCCGAAAAACGAAAGGAACTTATCATACCCGAAACAACGGTGGATATTGTTAAGCCCGCTGACAGCGTGGATAAAGTCAAGCCTGCAAGCGAAACGGATATTGTTAAACCTCAATACTCCGCACCTACTCAACCACCCGATAAAGCGGTTGACATTGACAGCCCCACATATAAAAAGGCATTAAAGAAACAGCTTAAACTGTACGCTTCAAGAAAATCTGCCGTAAATAAGCCCAAACCACGGCTTGATGTTTCCGATATGCCGCAGGGCATTATAAAAACGGAGACACAAGCACCCGTTATAGAACAGAGATCGGGGGTTGATGATATTATATCGACCTCACAGGACTATGCAATATCGGCAACGGCAAAGGATATGGTTGACGGGACTGTCACATATACCGACGGAACACAGCGTTCAAAACTTTCAAAAATGGCACATCAGCGGCAGTTGGAGGCTATGAAAAATCTGTACAAGGATGATAGTAGACCCGACACCTACAATGCCGCCTTTGAATATCGTGAGGACGAACAGCAGACACAAAGACAGCAGTATTCCGAAATGGTCGTTAAACATTCTCTACCTATAAAAGAGCATAAAGAAGTACCTGTCAAATCTTCGATGCCGCCGATAAAAAAGCAGGCAAAAGCCGAACAAAACAAAACACAGCGGACAACGGTTGTTTCTTTGGGTGCGGGTGTGGTCAAAAGTAACATACATTCGGCTATGAAAAACTCGGAAGATGAAACTTTACAGATTGCCGAGGGTACAATAACAGCTGCGGAAACGGCAAAGGGAATTTTAAAGCCCGAAACAGTATCTGTTAAAAAGCGTGACCGAAAAATAAACCGTGAAAAAACTGCGGAAGCTGCGGCGGCACTCGGTATAAAGCACGAGCTGAAACAGGATATGAAAAACATTATCCTTGAAAAAGCAGACCAATCGGGAAAATTGCTGAAAGTCGGCGGCAAATCTGTTATCAAGGCTATAAAGGAGGATATAGCCGAAAAAGGTAACGAAGATTTAGCTTTTAAAGCCGTTGACGATGTGATAAAGACAGGCGAAACGGCTGTTGCGGCAAAAGATGTTATCGTTGCGGGAACTAACGGGGCTGTCGATGTATATCATACCGCAAAATCAACCATAAAGGCGGTAAAAAACGCCCCACAAAGCGCAAAAAACATATATAAAAAAGCACAGGACACAAAAAGGAAATATGATGCTTTTAAAAGATTACAGACAAAGCAGAAAATGGCAGTTATCAAAAGCAAGGCGGCAAACAAGGCGAAGAAAGTTGCGGGTGAAGCCTTAAAATCTGCGAAGTCGGCGGCAATAAAGGTATTGGCAATTTTACTTGTCAATGTTGTGCTTATTGTTGCTATCTGCGGAGTTGTTGTTGCCGCGATTGGGTCTTTTATATGGCAGACCCCGTCAGACCTTGATACAACAGCTATTATAAAGCTGATTTCCGAAAAGGATTGTAAAATGCAGGAAAAGTGGGCAGGCAAAGGCTATGCAGCCGTTACTCTTGAGGGTATGAATGATAATAACAACGATCGTTCTTATAGCTGCGTTTACGCTTTAGCCGTTGATGTTCCCCTTGACCGCCCCGTTGTTAAAACATCCGTAGACCGTGAAGGTTCGGACAAAATGCCAACATACAGTGGTTTTAACAAGGTATATCACTCTTATGATGAAATGCTTGAAAGCTACCGCTGGACAACGGAAGATTACCGTGCGGCATTGGCATATATTCAGGTTAAGAAAGAAAACTTGGGATGGTTTTCAAATTTGTTCGGTTTTGTGGGAGAACAACAGCTTAAAAATGCTGCCGAGGCATTGCATAAAGCCACTTATGATTACGGTATCCTGCACAAACACACCGATACGGACGGAAATGTAACGGAGAGTTACGAAAGTCCCATTTACAGCAAGACTTACAGAAAAGACAAAGCCACAACATACTTTTATTTTGGCAGGAAATATTCGGTCAAATTTCTGATAGATAACGATATTGTTCGTTTTGATGCCGACGATGCCAAAAACAATGCTATGAAAGAAAAGTTTGAATACACCTATAAATACGGCAATTTTGCCGTAGCAAACCTTTCTTTCCCGCTTGATATTGACGAAGATGAAACTATAGAAAGCCGTATATCAAAGCACTTTGGGAAACAAGTGGTATTAACATATACCCCACCAGAAAGAAGTCCTGACAAGACTATGTACGGCAGTATATCAAAAAAATCGAAATATCACTTGGCAACGGACTTGTCTGCTGATGCGGGCGATATTATCTATGCACCTATATCGGGACTATGCAAAGTAAAACAGCGTGAGGGACGAGGTTTTGAATATGTTATCTGTACATCTTATAACGGGGCTGATTTTGATTACACAAAAGACGGATACTTGATAAAAATATCGTGTTCATCGGCTTCTTTCGTATCTTTGGGAGCACCGACACTTGTGCATCAGGGGGATGCACTTGGTAAGGTCGCACACAATATTGCGGTAAATACAAGCGTACCCGATAAAGATAACGATACGGAAAACGAGGATATTATGGCGGACAAGCTGTTCCCCTGCTGTACAAGCACAGTATATCACGAAATAGGCGGCGATGTGTTCAATATTCCCGAAGCTGAACAGGACCATATACATATTGAAATGTACAAGCTGCCGTGTGATTTTTCAAGTGCGGCTGATATGGAGAAAAATGTGCTTGCCCCCGAATTGTTTTTTGACTATTCAAGGGAAGAAGAATGAAAGGAGATATTATTAAAAAATGAAGGAAAACAAGAAGAAAAAGGCTGTCAGAAAGGTCTTGGACTTTGAGAAGAAGATAACCGAAGCCAAAGACAAACTTGACAGCCTTGAAGAAAGGAAAAATGCTGTTGTGGCGGCAAGCGTTGTTGACGAGTTGTCGGCTAACGGTATGACCCTTTCGGACTTTTTCGATATGGTTGACAGCCGCAATAAAGGCGGAAAAAACAAACCTATCGAAAAAACAGACGAAAAAACGATAAATAACTTTAACGGAGGTACAAACCAGTGAGAAAAATAATTATAACCTGCCTTATGGCAGCAATGATTTTTGTCGGCAATGTATATGCCGCAGATACACCACTGATAAAGATAGACGAAGCGGTATCAAATCACGAAGAGTACATAGATTTAAGCAATAATCAGCTTACATCGGAAGAACTTGTCAAAACAATGACCGAATATTTCGGTACATACCCAAACGCAGGACTTATAAACTGTGGCTTTCAGGCTTATGACGAGGATGAAAACGGACTTTATGATGTTATAGTACCCGAATACAGGTACTCGGAACAAATGAGCCGTATCATAAACAGGCAGAATGACCGTGCCGAGGATAAGATAATATCAAAGGCGGCAGGTCTTGCACCCGAAGAGCAGGTCAAATATGTATATGCCTACTTTTGTACCCACTATGCGTATGATAATGAATTAAATTACGATCTGAACCACTTATACACGGAAAACAGCGGCACTTGTGCTTCTTTTTCAATCGCATTCAAAAACATAATGGATAAACTTGATATACCCTGCAAAATAATCATATCGGATGATATGACACACGAATGGAATCAAGTTTTCATCAATAATGAATGGCGCAATATTGACATAACCGAGGGCATCAGACTTTACGGGACAGGCTATGCAGGTGCAGTTTGGCGTGCATATCTTACAACAAACAATTAAATACAACACGTTACGGAGCCGAGTTTTTATAATTCGGCTCTTTTTTATTGAAGGAGAACTATGGATAAAGAAAAAAATGCTATCGAAAGATTAAAAACAGCGGCGGAAATGAGTCTTGCAACATATCAGAAGCCGCTGATCATTACATATTCAGGAGGGAAAGATTCGGAAGTGCTTTTAGAATTAGCAAAGCGAAGCGGCATAGCGTTTGAGGTAAATCACTCCCACACCACCGCAGATGCACCGCCCACTGTCTATCACATAAGAAAGGTTTTTAAAGACCTTGAAGAACAGGGAATAAAATGCACGATAGAATATCCCCGAATGTCAATGTGGGAACTTATCGTACATAAGTGCATTTGCCCCACAAGAATAATCAGATTTTGCTGTCGGGAGCTGAAAGAAAACAAATGCAAGCACCGTATGATCGCAACGGGTGTACGTTGGGATGAAAGCGTTAAGCGAAAGAAAACCCGCGGCATTTATGAGGATATGCACAGCAATACGGAAAAGAAAATCATCCTTATGAATGACAATGATGATAAACGCAGGCTTTTTGAACGCTGTCAAATGCAGGCTAAAACTATTGTAAATCCC
>JAFUAF010000069.1 GCA_017460805.1 Bacillota bacterium
AATCGAACTGGACGAGAAAGAAAAGGTGCTCAAGGTCATCGACCGGGGCATCGGCATGACGGAAGAAGAAGTCGACCGGTATATCAACCAGATCGCTTTCTCCTCCGCCGGCGAATTCCTCGAGAAATACAAGGACCAGATGGGCTCGATCATCGGCCACTTCGGCCTCGGCTTCTACTCCGCCTTCATGGTAAGCAAGAAGGTCGAGATCGACACCCTCAGCTGGCAGGACGGCGCCAAGGCCGTGCACTGGAGCTGCGACGGCTCGCCGGAGTATTCCATGGGCGAAGGCAAGCACGACGACCGCGGTACCGTGATCACCCTCCACCTCGACGACGACTCCGAAGAATACGCCGCCAAGGGCCGCATCAGCCAGCTGCTGGGCAAATACTGCAAGTTCATGCCCGTGCCGGTAGTCTTCGGCAAGAAGACCGAGTGGAAGGACGGCAAGAGCGTCGAGACCGACGAGGACAACGTCATCAACCACATCGAGCCGATCTGGACCAAGGCCCCGTCCGAGCTGAAGGACGAGGACTACCTGAAGTTCTACAAGGAGCTCAATTTTATAAACTTATATACATT
The DNA here is from genome assembly GCA_017460805.1 of Bacillota bacterium. Classification (GTDB taxonomy): domain Bacteria; phylum Bacillota; class Clostridia; order Lachnospirales; family CAG-274; genus RGIG4310. The sequence continues at coordinate 583 of JAFUAF010000069.1, forward strand.
AAAGCACACTCTATGGGAGAGGTCTCCCGTGGGGTGTGCTTTTTGTGTGTAAAGCACTAAAAAATTAAGGAGGATATTATTAATGAAAAAACAAATTGCAAAACAAGCGGCGGCATTTGTTGTTGCGGCGGCAGCGGCGGCATTTTTGCCCGTTATTGCACCCGTGTTTGAAACGGCGGTGACGGTGGAAGCAGCAGAACAGCAGGTCAGCTACATTGACGAAAACGGTAATACCCAAACCGTTACGGCAACAGTGCTTACGGGCAGCGAAACTTCACTTGGTGACAGCGTTCAGAGTATAGCGTATTATGTGTTAAACAGTGATATCGCTTATACACATCAGGTAAGAACTGTCGGCAATGTGGAACTTATACTTGCAGACGGCTGTACAATGTCATTCGGTACGGAAGAAGCCCCCTATACCGAATCGGGACCGGCTATCGGACAGGCTGATTGGAACGGAAGCAGATTGGATATATACGGGCAAAGCGGAAATACGGGAAAAATCGAAGTTTACCGCGGAAATTACAGAAACGGTATTCAAGTAAGCAATTATTATCAGTATGGCGGCAATGTAAAGGTACGAACATCGGGAGGTTCATATTATGGTATATATACTAATGCAAACTTCAATATTTACGGCGGTTCTCTTGATGTTCAAGCCGACGGTGAGGCGAGCCGTGCTTTAATTTCAAATGTGGGTATAAATCTGTATGGCGGCAGAATAACTGCTGTTGCAAACGGAAATGCAGCATATGCTCTTCGTGCTGAAAACGATATAGTAATAAATTTCGAAAATGGCGGAAGCCTTTATGCAAACAGTTTTTTACCAATCGGAAATGTAATAGTCCAAACAGCTTTGGTCGATACGGAGGGAAATTATTATCTCGGCACAGTTAATAGAAATTTGCTTGCAGGCAAAACACTTACAAAAACTTCCGAAGCTGTTTATGCTGTCACAAAAGGAAGTGTGCAAAACGGCAAGTTGGTTATTGACAAGGTTGCAGCAACAGAGGGAGATACTGTTACTTTAACACCACAGCCATATAATAACTATCGTTTAAAGAGTATTTTGGTAAAAGGTGCAGGCAATACGGAATATACGGTAACAAATACAAACGGAACTTATAGCTTTACTATGCCTGCCGAAAATGTTACCGTTTCTATGGAAACCGAGTATGATTCAAAATATATGACAATGATTTTGCCCGATAATATGGAGATAATAAACCGTGATGAACTGGATATAAACGAACAGGGACAAGTGCTTTCGGGAGATAATGTTTGTTTAAAAATTGCACCTAAAAGCGGTTATTATGTTGACGGAGATGTTTACTGCGGTACGCTGAAATTATCTTTACAATCTGGCGGATATTATCAGAAATGGCTCTATAATAATTCTGATAATTCTTATACATTTACCGCAAATGTAAAGAAATATACCATAGCCGAAACAGAAAAAACGCTTGATTCAAATTTAAGCTACTGCACAGACTACACCAATAACAAGGTATATATCCTTTACAAATTTACCCCTGCCGATGAAAGGACCGTAGCCGATTATGATCATATTCAAATTATAAATAAAACGATAACCGACACCACATCGCCCGATTACATAATAAAACCGACAAGCGAATCAAGCTATATCAATAAAGATACGGGCTTTATAAATACCGTTTTTTCAAGCGTTAAATTCAACGATGACAGCGTTATAAACGCAGATACGGGGTCGTATATCGTGGGTATAGTGCTGAATGATACTACCGATGCACCTAATACCGAAAAATTTGACTTTGAAGCTGTGCCGTAATACGAAATCGGCGAAGGACAAGGCGGAGCAGAAGATTAAAAAATAAGGAGAATTAAAAATGAAAGATAAATACATATCACCCGAATGCGAGATAATAAGGTTTGATGCCGAAGATGTTATCACAACATCGGGGCTTAAAGCCAATGGTATTGAACTAGAAGAAGAAGAGATTGCAGTTTTCAGCAAAGATAAGTTTAACTAAAACGGTTAAGCCCATTCCGTTAAAAACGGGTACGGTCATTACCCCGCGTAGGGGCTGATTTGCAAATTATAAGGTGCGCTGTTCTTACGGGCAGCGCATTTTTTGAAACTATCAAAAGAGATTTAATGCTATGATAATTATTTACAATAAAAATTTTTGCAGAAATTGTATTAACGAAGAATATAATGTACACTTAAAAAGAAAAGACTGTATATATAATGCTCCGTTCCCTATGCAATGTTCACGCTGTGGCGAAGTAAAAAACATTGTATCGGACTTAACATTAAGCGGAAAATTAAAAACGCTTTTTGTAAATAAATAATCGAAAATATTAAAATCAGGGTTTTCGTTTTCTCCCTTTCTATGCGGGCGGTACTGTAACGGTATCGCCTGTTTTTTATGTCGTATTCTTTAAAAATCTTACCGCAAGGCAAGAGAAAACAAAAGGGTTTGGGAATTCCCAAAAATTTAAAAATCGAAAGGTCACTTTTGATTTTTTAGCACTGGCAAGCCAATTAGGGTCAATTTTTGCCAATTACGATTTTCGTGATTGAAAAAATTGAACTGGGCGTCCAAGTGCTGTGGTTCCTCTTCTTAAAAATTAGACTTAAAAAATGCACTTTTTATAAAAAAATAAATGCCCGTTTCAGCCGATGCCACAGCCCCACAAGCTGTGGCTTTCGGCGGACAAGAAACGGCGAATTGCATTACTCTTCGTCAAGGAAAGCCGCAAAGTTTCTGATAACAATTCCCTCCGTACCTTTTTTCACAACGGCGGGGTTATCCAAAGCGGCAGTCTTGTATGAATTGTAATACTCGTTTGCCTTATCTTCTATGGCGGTTTTAGCTTCGTCATTGTCAACCTTTTCCATATCGGATTTGATCTCTGCTGTCTTGTTCTTTGCAGCAAACCATTCCCGCATAAACTTCTTTAAAAATCCGTCAGTAAATTTCAAAGCAACATTATCTTCTGTTTCAAACAGTTCCATATCTATTGCATTGTCAAGCATAAAAAGCAAGGCGGCAACTTCGCCTGCTGTTGATATTTCAAATTCATAAAATACGCTGTCGGAAACTTGCAGACCTGCGGCGATCTTTTTTAATTGGTCGGGTTTGGGATTTCTTATGCCCAGTTCATATTTTCTTATCGTAGCCGAGATAATTCCACAAGCATCGGCAAGCTGATTTTGTGACATACCTCTGTATAATCGGAATGCTTTTATTTTTTCGCCTATCGTCATTTCATTCAACCCCACTTCATAAAAATTTTTCTTTTAAACTTATCATAACACACAGACACAAAAATGTAAAGAATTTTAAAATTTATACTTGACAAAGACACATTTGTGTAGTATTATAATATTTAAGATAAGACACATTTGTGTATTGTCTTATGGGATAAAAAAATAAAGGCTAAAAAATTTAAAGAAGGGGGGACTTTAAATGGGGGAGAATTTAAAAGTCAAAGTTACTTTACCCGATAAGGTTTCGGAGGTTATAAAGCAGCAGAAAATAAATACGCTGTATGATCTTTTGAGCAAGCCTGCCGCAAAAAAAGCAAGCTAAAATTTTCTTGAAGATGAAAGCCGATTATGCTATACTGTATGTGTAGTACAAAATCGGCTTTTCTATACTATTAAATTTAGAGATTTAGAAAGGACGATTTTATATGAAGAAAACAAAAAATAAAATATCAGATTACAAGATAACAGCTATCTATGTGCGCCGTTCGGTCAGCGATAAGGACAAGGATAACAATTCACTTTCCATTGATGCACAAAAAGCGGAATGTATAAAGTATGTAGGCGAAAACGAAAACTACCGCATTTATTGTGATGACGGAAAAAGCGGCAAGGATGCAATACACCGCCCCGCATTTATGCAGATGATGAGCGATGCGAAAGAGGGATTGATCTCAAAAATTATCGTGAAAAAGTATGACCGTTTCAGCAGAAATATGCGCGAATATCTTAACATCACAAACGAACTTGACAATCTCGGCATAAGCGTATTTTCCCTTACGGAACCGTTTAACACCGCAACAAAAGAAGGGCGAATGATGCGTAATAATCTTCTTAACTTTGCCGAGTTTGAACGCGAAACGATAGCCGCAAGAGTGGCAGACGCATATAATACAAAGGCAAGAGAAACAGGCTTTTATCAGGGAGGAAAGGTTTATTACGGCTTTGTCCCCGAAAGAAGAACCATCAACGGCAAAACGGGTTCGGTGCTTGTTCCATCACCGCAGGCGGAGGCAGTAAAAATCGCTTATGATATTTATCAGCACAATGGGACTTCCTTGCAGGATGTGATAGACTATTTCAGGGAAAACAATATAAATTGCATTGTTCCGTCACCAAAAAAGAGAAAGCAAAATCTTGACAGAAGTCAAGTGTCTAAAATTTTGCTTAATCCGCTTTATGTTAGAGCCGATAAGGATATATATCAGTATTTTTCTTCTCTCGGATATGAAATGCTTGACGATATAGAAGCGTATGACTCGGTACATGGCTTGTTTTGGCACACAAACGCAGACGGGAGCAAATTTATAAAGGTCGCTTACCACGAGGGACTTGTCGATTCAAAGGTATGGCTTGCGGTGCAAGATAAAAAGAGCCATAACAAACGTATACCGCATAACCGTGAAGCATTAAATTCTTGGCTTACAGGTTTAACAAAATGTGCGCACTGTGGTTATGGACTTAATATTATGTATAGTTGGAACACAAGTCACACTATCCAATGGCGTTACTATATGGATACGGGTGCTTATCGTGCGGCAGGTTGTTTGAGCAAGCGTTTAATAATTCGCCCCGATGAAGTGGAAAACGCCGTTTTCAAGGCTATGAAAGAGCGTATTGAACAGCTTGAAATAGCTAAAAAAGAAAGCAAAAAGCCCGACAGCAAGACCGAAAGCATTAATGCTGATATAATAAGGCTTGACGAGGAAATAAGCAAACTCTTGGATAAACTCGCCAATGCCGATGATGTGGTTTTCGATTATATCAATAAACGCATTAAGGAACTGCACACCAAAAAGGCAGCACTTGAAGAAAGTTTGAGAAATCAGACAAGAAAGCATAAGAAGATAGATACTTCGCCGCTGACCGAGCCTTTGAAGAATTGGGATAATCTTTCGGTACACGAAAAGCACGAAGTTGCTATGACGATGATAGATGTTATCTACATATCAGACACAGACGGAATTGATATTCATTTCAGTATTTAAACACAAAAATAACGACAGCAAAACGCCGTGAAATTCGGTGTTTGCTGTCATAGATAGGGTGTAACTTCGGGCGTACCCATATCTATTTTTTATAATTTGCAAATTAACCAATTCTTAACGGAGATTGATAAGCCGTTTTCTCCTGCCCACCTTTCACTAAAACTCAAATCCCGCCGTTACCTATGCACCTGATAGCGAACGAAATTCTGTATATATGCCAACTGTCACAACTTTTGGCTGCGCCAAAAGCCAATTGCTTTGCAATTGTCCGCATCTATCTTTGCGGTTGAATGCCCGATATATTGCAGACTATACGGACACGGACAGTAAACACCTATATCAATCCATCTTGCTTTAATTCCCGATACATTCTCATAAATGTATTGGTGCTTGCTCCTATCTCGGCTCTTGCGGCTGTTTTGCTTATTTCGCCGCTTTCAAGTCTTTTGTATACATCAATGTAATTCTCGGCTACAAATTTCTGCTTTCTGCCGAAATGCACACCGTTAGCCATAGCTGCATCTATTCCCTCACGCTGTCTGTCCTTGCGCAGTTTTCTGCCGCTCACCTGCATATAGGTAAGCATTTGTATAAGTATGCTGTATAGCTGTTCTTCCATCAATATTTTGCCTTCGGGTGTATCGGCAAATGGCAAACACAACCTTATTGTTTCGGCAACACGTTCCCTTGTTTCCAAACGGCATAAATTCATCATTTCTTCATAGCTTGAAACAGGTTCCGCATATAGATCTCTCATTCCGCACCCCCCTCGTTTTATTAAAAAATCATACGATTTCGGAGTGCGATTTCTACGCCGAAAATCGGGATTTTATATTGACTTTTTACCGAAAATCAGCTATAATGTATACATTAAAGTTGTAGCAAATAGCTATAAAATATTTTTATCAAATAGGTATACATTTTTAATAAATTTTGTGCAAAATAACAAGGTCAAGGCACTTTATTAGCTTTGCGCAAATCCCTCAACATATGATAAAAGGTGCTTTTACTGCAACCGATAGTTCCGATAGCTTCATCAATATTTATGTATCTGCAACGATATTTCCAAAATATTTCCACATAATTATCCGAAATAAACTCTTTCTGCCTGCCAAAATGCACACCTTTAGCTTTTGCCGCCGCTATGCCTTCCGCTTGTCTTTGCTTTATGGCTTCACGCTCATTCTGCGAAACGTAGCTTAAAATCTGGAGTACAAGGTCAGATATAAGTGTACCTATTAAATCCTTATGCAAAGTAGTGTTTAAAATCTCTATATCGAGAATAACAATGTCTGCACCTATCTCTTTCGTGATATACCGCCATTGTTCAATTATCTCCTCATAGTTGCGGCCCAGTCGGTCAATGCTTTTAACTACCAAAATATTGCCCTTTTTAAGCCTTTTAAGCATACGCTTGTAATTACGGCGGTCAAAGTCCTTGCCACTTGCTCGGTCAAGGTATATGCGCTTTGGCGATACCCCATATTCCTGTAAAGCTATCATCTGCCTGTCCTCATTTTGTGAAATCGTAGAAATGCGGGCGTACCCGATCAATCTTTTATCCATACTTTTTGCCCCTTTGCGTCCCGATATTTCGGGTTATTTTATTGCTGTCTCAATTTTATAATATAGCTGCACATAATAAGGCATAAAACTTTTTGGGCGCAGAAATTTGGGGCAAAATAAAAAATCTCACATACATTCAGCAGCATTTTTGTATGGAGATTTTATCCGAAAAAATATTTTACCGAAGCTTGCTTCGGTCACAATGGGTGGTTCGAAGGAGGGCATCGCCCACCTCGCAAGCTCTAAAGTGAATGCATTTGGCTTTCACTTTAGGGAGCTTGCCATACCACCGACACAAAATTCACTTGTAAAAAAGTGGCTTACCACCTATGCACGATATTGTAACGGCAATTTGGGGCTTGTGTCGGCGGTATGTGAAATGGGCGGAAGAAATGTTATTTTTACGAAAGAATATCGCAAGACAAAAATATCGTCTTTGCGGAACACTTCAACGCCCATTTCCAAAACGGCTGGAATTGAGAAAATATTTCTCCGAAAAATTCTCTGCCGCAAAAATAAAAAAAGTCCGATTAGCAGAAATCCACAGCCACCCCAGCTGCGGGTTTTTCTGCGCCCAAAATCGGACAAGCAAAAATGCACCTGCGATCACTATAAAAAATATAGTTCTCACAAGTGCAATTTCTCTTGTAACATATTTGATTGTATGATATAATTCCATTATAAACTGATATTGTAAAAATGTCGATATTAGGCTGCTTCTGTGGTGTGCCGATATGAAACATTTA
>JAFUAF010000027.1 GCA_017460805.1 Bacillota bacterium
AAACGACATTTAAAAATGTCCTTTACTATAACCCTGCGGGGCATGCACACGACTGCGTACAAGGAATAAAGCCGCTTTGCGGCTCGCAGTCGGCGCAAGTAAACGCCCAAAGTCCAAAGACTTTTGTCGTTTACTATAAATGAATTTTTCGGCATAACACGATTTAACTTGACAAAGCCGATTAGTTAGGATATACTTACTAATGGGAAATCAACTTATAATGGAGGATATAATGAATTTAAACGAATTGAAGATAGGACAGTCGGCGCTTATAAAAACAGTAGGCGGCGACGGCGCGCTCAGACAGCATTTTCTGGACATGGGCGTGATACCGGGTGCAGTCGTGACAATGGTCAAGCTTGCACCTCTCGGCGACCCTATGGAGCTGCGTATACACGGCTACGAGCTTACGCTGCGCCTTGCGGATGCCGAAAAAATAGAAATAGATACCAATGTACCCGAAAAAAAGGCCGAACAGGCAAAGCCCAAAAAGCATATCGAGCACCCCGGTCTTGGTGAGCCGGGACGTTTTCACGACAAAGCCAACGAAACTCCTCTTGCGGCAGGCGAAACACTTACCTTTGCACTTGTCGGCAACCAAAACAGCGGCAAGACAACGCTTTTTAACCGCCTGACGGGTTCAAACCAGCACGTCGGCAACTTTCCCGGCGTTACCGTGGAGCGCAAGGACGGCGAGATAAAGGGCTATCCCAATACCCTTGTGACCGACCTTCCGGGTATATATTCCATGTCGCCCTACTCCCGCGAAGAACTTATCTCGCGTGATTTTGTTCTTCAGCAAAAACCAAAGGCGATAATAAATATAATAGATGCTTCAAATATAGAAAGAAATATGTATCTTACAATGCAGCTGCTTGAAATGAATATCCCAACAGTAGTTGCGCTTAATATGATGGACGAAGTACGCGGCAACGGCGGCTATATAGACATAAACCAGATGGAATCCATGCTGGGCGTGCCCGTTGTGCCGATTTCCGCCGCCAAAAACGAAGGTATTGACGAACTTATACGTCATGCGGTACATATCGCGCATTATCAGGAATACCCTCTCAGACAGGATTTTTGTGACGAAAACGACCATGGCGGCGCGGTACACCGCTGTCTGCACGCCGTCAGCCACCTTATAGACGACCACGCGCGTGCTGCGGGCATTCCCGTAAGATTTGCCGCAAGCAAGGTCATAGAGGGCGACAGCCTTATACTTGAACAATTAAACCTTGACAAAAACGAGACCGAGACCCTTGAACATATCTCTTTACAGCTTGAAAAAGAGCGCGGGCTTGACAGAAGTGCGGCTATCGCGGAAATGCGCTTTGATTTTATACAAAAGATCTGCGAACGCTGTGTAGTTAAGCCGAGGGAAAGCAAAGAGCATATAAGAAGCGCAAAAATAGACCGTGTGCTTACAGGCAAATATACGGCTATACCGATGTTTATAATAATAATGTTTACGGTATTTGTGCTTACTTTCAATGTATTCGGGCCTTTTTTCCAAGGACTGCTTGAATCTGCCGTAGATGCTCTTAAAAATCTGACAGACGATATTCTTACAAAAAGAGGCGCGAACCCCGTATTCCACGGACTTATAATAGACGGTGTATTTGAGGGTGTCGGCAGTGTGCTCAGTTTCCTGCCTATAATCGTAATTCTGTTTTTATTTTTATCCCTGCTCGAAGACAGCGGATATATAGCGCGTGTTGCGTTTTTTATGGACAAGACCCTCCGAAGGATAGGTCTTTCGGGGCGAAGCATAGTGCCGCTTCTGATAGGCTTTGGCTGTACGGTCCCCGCCATAATGTCCACAAGAACGCTCCCAAGCGAGCGCGACAGGCGTATGACCATACTGCTTACCCCGTTTATGAGCTGCAGCGCAAAGCTGCCTATTTATGGCTTCTTTGTAAATGCGTTCTTCCCGGGCATGGGCGGTCCCGTTATAACACTTTTATATATAATAGGCATACTTGACGGTATTATCGTTGCGCTTATTTATAAAAAGACGCTTTTTAAAGGCGAACCCGTTCCCTTTGTAATGGAACTTCCAAACTACCGTCTGCCCTCGCTGAACAATGTTGTGCAGCTGATGTGGGAAAAGTCGAAAGACTTTTTACAGAGAGCCTTTTCCGTTATTTTTGTGGCAACTATCGCCGTATGGTTTTTAAAAAGTTTCGACATCAATTTAAGGCTTACGGCAGATTCTTCACACAGTATGCTTGCCATGCTGTCGGGACTTATCGCCCCCTTATTCAGACCGCTCGGACTTGGCGACTGGCGCATATGCACAGCACTTATAAGCGGTTTTATGGCAAAAGAAAGCGTTGTGTCGGTACTCGGCGTACTTTACGGCGGCGGTGTCGATCAGTATATGTCAGCACTTTCCGCAGCAGTTCTGCTTGTGTTCAGTCTGCTCTACACTCCCTGTGTTGCGGCTATTGCATCCGTAAAGCGCGAACTCGGCGCAGGCTGGGCAGCATCTGTTGTAATATGGCAATGCGCCGTTGCATGGGCTGCCGCTTTTATTGTAAGACTTATAGGTATATTGCTGGGCTTAGCATAATATCAAAAGGGCTTCACACCGAAGTCCTTTTTTTATTTGACAAAATTATATAGACAAACGGCGTGAATAATGTTAAAATATGTATATATAGTTTTGTACGTATTAAGGGGATATGAATTATGGGAACAGAATCAATAGCAAATTACAATCAATTTATAGAAGTATTGGAAACTTTGGGACAATGCACCAACGACTATCTTTTTTTCGGCGATATGGCGAAAGCAACCCTCAACTTTCCTGCAAATGTAGCGGCAAAGTTTGGTATGCCGTCAAACAGTTTTGAAAATTCGGGCAAAATATGTGCGACCTTTGTACATCCCGACGACCTGCCTGCTTTCAACAAAAACATGACCGATATAAGAATGGGTCATATAAGCGAATTTACGCAGGACTGCCGTTGGTTTGACAATATGGGCAATCCCGTTTGGGTGCGGGTGCGTGCAAGAGTGCTCAAAGGGAAAAACGGAAGTCCCGACCTTATAGTAGGTACCGTAGCGGAAATGGGTCAAAAGCGTGTTGCCGACAATATAACAGGTTTCCGCGACAGTGCGGCGCTTGTTGAGATATTAAAAACGCAGGGACTGCCGAAAGACGGCTTTATAATGCGTCTTTTTATCCGCAATATGTACGAGCAGACAGTAAAACACGGCGATACCATGGTCGAAAGACTGCAAAGGCTTGTATCAAACGCCATAAACAAAAATCTTTCGCCCGACCAGACCTGTTATTACCGTACACGCGGTGCTTTTACTATCTTTTCGCGCACAGGAAACGAAGAGGATGCCTTTACGCTGTTTAAAAATATAAGCGATGCAGCCTCCGCCATAAACGAAAGGATAGGCTATACCTACACATTTAAACTGCGTGCGGGCGTTGTTCCTCACACAATGTATACGGACGATATAGATGCACTTATAAAAAAATGCGAGTTCTCATCGACTTTTGCAACCTCGCTCAACACCAAAAGTTTCTACTATTTTAATGAAGAAGATTATAATCAATATAATCAGAACAGAGAACTTTTGAACGCATTACAGTATTCCGTTAAAAATAATTTCAAAGGGTTCGATATATGCTATCAGCCTATTTTTGAATTCAAAACAGGAAAATTATCGGGCTGTGAGGCTTTGCTTCGTTTTCGTAACGAGCAATTCGGCGAAGTGCTGCCGACCGAGTTCGTGCCCCTGCTTGAAGAAAGCGGCCTGATAATTCCCATTGGCAGATGGGCGCTCATACAGGCGATAGAACAATGCAAAAAGTGGACAAAACTTGTGCCGGATGTAATGGTCAATGTCAATATCAGCTATGTACAGCTTGAACGTGCGGAAGTCGTAAAAGAGATACTCGATATAATCACATCAAGCGGGCTTGACACAAAACACCTTACGCTTGAACTTACCGAAAGCGGAAGCCTTGTCAAAAACGACATGACCGAGTATGTAAAAACATTCGGAAAAGCAGGGATAAAGCTTGCATTGGACGATTTTGGCATGGGGTATTCCAATATTTTGTATCTTAACGAAATGCACGTTGATATTGTAAAAATTGACCGTTCTTTCGTTGAGAAAAGCATCAGCAGCGAATACAGCCGCGGCCTTATACGTCATATAACGGAAATGGCGCACTCCGCCGATACAAAGGTGTGTATCGAGGGAATAGAAACTCAGCGGGAACTTGACAAAATAGCCGATCTTTCTCCCGATTATTATCAGGGTTTTTATTTCAGCAAACCGATACCTGCGGAAGAATTTGAGAAAAAATATCTTGCTGGCACCATTTAATGCCACGGGTGCAATAAAACAGGAGTGATAACATGGTACCTTTTAACAGAGCTCCGTTTACAGGCGATGAATTCGTCTATATACGTGAGGCTATAGAGGCCAACAAAATATCGGGCGACGGCAGATTTACCAAACTTTGCAATAAAATTCTTGAGGACCGCTTCAAAGCACAGAAGGCAATGCTGACCACCAGCGGCACAAGTGCGTTGGATATGGCGGCATTGTTATGCGGTTTTAAAGAGGGTGACGAGGTAATACTGCCAAGCTATACCTTTTCAAGCACGGCTACCGCAATGGTGCTCGGAAAAGCAAAGCTTGTTTTTGTCGATATCCGCCCCGACACAATGAATATTGACGAAAAAAAGATAGAACGCGCAATAACGCCAAAAACAAAAGCCATTGTGTGTATGCACTATGCAGGTGTAGCCTGCGAAATGGATACCATTATGGATATTGCCAAAAGGCATGGGCTTAAAGTCATAGAAGATGCGGCACAAGCTGTAATGAGCACATATAAAGGCCGCGCACTCGGCACTATAGGCGATATAGGCTGCTATTCTTTCCACGAGACAAAAAACTATTCCATGGGCGAGGGCGGCGCTATACTTATCAATGACCCCGAATATAACGAACGGGCAGAAATACTGCGTGAAAAAGGCACAAACCGCTCCAAATTTTTCCGCGGTCAGGTGGATAAATACACTTGGGTAGACTTTGGCGACAGCTATCTTCCAAGCGATATAAACGCCGCTTATCTTTATGCACAGCTTATGCACGCGGACGAGATAAACGCAGACCGCATGGAAACATATAACAAATATCTTGAAGTCTTTAAACCGCTTGAAAAAAAGGGACGAATAGAATTACAGCATATTCCCGACGGCTGTGTTCACAATGCACATATGTTCTATATAAAACTCAATGACCTTGCCGACCGTTCAAAATTTATCGAGTATATGCGTGACAGCGGCATAAACACCGTATTTCACTATGTACCGCTGCACAGCGCTCCCGCAGGTCTGAAATTCGGCCGTTTTGACGGCGAGGATGAATACACCACAAAAGAAAGCGAAAGACTTGTGCGTCTGCCGCTTTATTACAACATTTCAGCCGAAGACAAACAATATGTTATCGACTGTGCACTAAAATATTTTCTTGCATAAAAATACGGCGCTGTATGCAACACAGCGCCGATTTTTTATCTTGTTTCAAATTTATAGCCCACGCCCCAGACTGTTTTAATGCTCCAGTTATCGGTGTAGGGCATTTTTTCTCTTATACGTTTGATATGCACATCCACGGTACGGGTATCGCCCATAAACTCATAGCCCCATATCTTATCAAGCAGCTGCTCACGGGTAAATACCTGGTTGGGATGCTGTGCAAGGAAATTGAGCAGTTCAAATTCCTTAGGCGGCAGTTCAAGTGCCACGTCATGGTAGGTAACAACATAAGTCGCCTGGTTGATATTAAGGTTCTGGTACACTATCTGCTTTGATTCCTCAACAGGCTTGTTGCCGTAGCGCCTTAAAACTGCTTTTACACGCGCGATAAGTTCCTTTGGGTCAAAGGGTTTTATGATATAGTCGTCAGCGCCCAGTTCAAGACCGAGTACCTTATCAAAAACCTCGCCTTTTGCGGTAAGCATGATTATCGGCGTATTGCTTATCTGCCTTATCTCGCGGCATACCTGGTAACCGTCTATCTCGGGCAGCATTATATCAAGCAGCACGATATTCGGCGCATATTCCTTGAATGTGTTGATAGCGGCACGGCCCGCATAAGCCTCGCGCGTATCATACCCCTCTTTATCAAGGTAAAGGGATATAAGTTCGGCTATATGTTTGTCGTCGTCAACAACAAGTACCTTTGTTCTCTCACTCATTTTTCTTCCTCCCGTTTATTTCAATTCTACTATTGTTACACCCGTTTCGCCCTCGCCGTAAACACCAAGGCGGTAGCTTTTGACATGCGGATGTGTTCTTAAATGTTCGTGTACGGCGGCACGCAAAGCGCCCGTACCCTTGCCGTGAATTATTGTAACAGGTGTTAAACCTGCAAGATAAGCATCATCAAGATATTTGTCAACGCGCTCTATCGCTTCAAGGCTCATCATTCCGCGCAGGTCTATCTCGGGCGATACCGTCTGCGATTTTCGGAATTTATTTGCCGAACGCTGCTGTTTATCCTGCTTTTTATATGTGTTGTCCTCGCTTGTATCTATCGAAAGGTCTTTTATATTGACTTTCATTTTCATAATGCCTGCCGTTATCATCAAATCACCCTTGCTGTCGGGCAGGGATGAAACGATACCCGTCTGGTCAAAACTGTGGATATAGACTTTATCGCCTATATTCAGCTTTTTGGGAACTTTATGCTTGGGCTTGTTCTTTTCTTCAAGTGCCTTGTTCATAGCCTCCATTTTGGCTTTAAGCTTTTGGCGCTGTTCGTCAAGGGTATTGCCCTCTATTCCCTCACGCTGCATTTTGCGTATCTCTTTTATAATGGCATCCGCCTCGTCCTTGGCATCGGAAATTATTTTGCGTGCCTGTTCGTTGGCCTCACGCATTATCTTTTCACGCTGTTTTGTAAGCTTCTGGCGCTGTTCCTCGTTCTTTTGCTTCAGTTCCTGCGCCTGTCTGCGGTAGGTCTCCGCCCTCTCCTGCTCTTCCACAAGATTTCTCTTGCTTATCTCCATATCGGCAAGCAGGGTGTCGAGTTTTACATCCTCGTGGCTTAAAACCTCTTTTGCATCATTTATTATATGCTCGGGCAGACCAAGCCTTGAAGAAATAGCAAAAGCGTTACTTTTACCGGGTATACCGATAAGCAGACGATAAGTCGGACGAAGGGTCTCAACATCAAATTCGCAGCCCGCATTTTCCACGCCGTCCGCAGTAAGTGCGTAAAGTTTAAGCTCACTGTAATGGGTGGTAACGGCCGTTCTTATGCCAAGTGCGTGCAGATATTTTATTATGGAGACCGCAAGCGCCGCGCCCTCGGTGGGGTCTGTACCCGCACCAAGTTCATCCATAAGCACAAGAGAATTGTTCGTTACGTTATTTAAAATATAAACGATATTGCTCATGTGTGAAGAAAATGTACTAAGGCTCTGTTCTATGCTCTGCTCGTCGCCTATATCCGCAAAAACCGCATCAAAGACCGCAAGTTCGGAGTTATCGAATGCGGGTATATGCAGTCCCGCCTGACCCATAAGCGTAAACAGGCCGAGGGTTTTAAGGCTGACGGTCTTGCCGCCCGTATTCGGGCCTGTGATAAGCAGGGTATTGAATTCTTTGCCGATATAAATATCCGTAGGCACTACCGTGTCCTTGTTAAGCAGCGGATGTCTGCCTTTTTTTATATTTATATAGCCGTGTGTGTTAAATACGGGTTCTGTCGCATTCATAGCTATCGAAAGTTCGCCTTTGGCAAAGATAAAATCCAGTTCGCCCATTATTTCTATATTCTCCGAAAGGGGGATCCTGTTTTGGTATACCCTGTCGGAAAGCTGTGCGAGTATACGGTTTATCTCCGCCGTTTCCTGTGCATGCAGGTCTTTTATTTTATTGTTGAGCTGAACTACGCTGATAGGCTCGATAAAAACTGTCGCACCGGTTGCGGACTGGTCGTGTATCATACCCGAAAATGTGTTTTTGTATTCCTGTTTTACGGGGACACAAAATCTTTCGTTGCGGATAGTGATAACGGGGTCTTGCAGCATATTTCTGTAGGTCTGAGAGTGGATAATGCTGTTAAGCTGCTCCTTTATACGGTTATTCGACTGCATGATAAGACGTCTGATGTCACGCAAAGCGGAGCTTGCCGCATCATCGACCGCGCCCGAAACTATGCACCTTTCAAGGTCACGTTCCAGGTCGGGTACAGATTCTATCCTCTCAAAAAGCGGTTCAAGGACTTCAAAACTGTCGTTTTTACTGTCGCTTTTGGCGTAGGTCTTTGCCTTGCGGCAGGAATAGAGAAAATCCCGCACCTGCTCCAGTTCCTCAATGTTAAGGATACCCGCCATTTCAACACGCCTTAACTGCGGCGCGATGTCATGCAGACCGCCAAGACTTAACGAGCCTTTTTTAAGTATCATGCTCACTGCTTCGCTTGTGGCCTTTTGCGCCGCCTTTACAACTTCTATATCGTCACTCGGTTCAAGCTGCTCCACCGCCGCCTTGCCCAATGCCGATGCCGTATAGCGCATAAGCATATCTTTTATTTTATTGAATTCAAGTACATGAAGTGCTTTCTTGTCCATTGTTCTACCTCAAAATCATACTATAATTCTTATTTTACCATATATCAGAAAAAAAATCTATAAAAATTTTATCTTTATGTAACAAATTGGAATTTAACACACTTTTGCTTTTGCAAAAGTGTGTTGGAGCGCAGGACTGGGAGCTGAGCCGCGAAGCGGCGATGCGATTCCTGCGCGACCCCTATAACGCGCTTGCGCGCCACTGTTTATAAGTAACTTTAATA
>JAFUAF010000028.1 GCA_017460805.1 Bacillota bacterium
AACGACATTTAAAAATGTCCTTTACTATAACCCTGCGGGGCATGCACACGACTGCGTACAAGGAATAAAGCCGCTTTGCGGCTCGCAGTCGGCGCAAGTAAACGCCCAAAGTCCAAAGACTTTTGTCGTTTACTATAATTACATATTTTCTTTTAATTTCTTTAAAGCCGCAGTTTCTATCCTCGATACGTAACTGCGGCTTATTTCCATTTGTTGGGCGATCTCTCGCTGGGTCACTTCTCTGCCCGTTTCAAGGCCGTAGCGCAGCTTTATTATCTGCTGCTCGCGCTCGGTCAGCACTTCTTTCATCAATTTCCCGACCTTGCTTAGTTGAATTTTGTCCTCTATTCTGTCTTCGATACTTTTTGAGGTGTCGGCTATCCTGTCCTGGAGCATTATGCCCGCACCGTCTTTGTCCGTGCCCGTCGTGTCCTGCAAACTGATATCGCCGCGGTGTTTTTTTGCGCTTCTTAAACACATCAGCATCTCGTTTTCTATACAGCGCGCCGCATATGTGCCAAGCTTGCTGCCTTTGTGCCTGTCAAAACTGCATACCGCCTTTATCAGCCCTATCGTTCCCACGGATATCAGATCTTCGTTTTCACTGCGGTAGTTTACATATTTTTTCGCTATGTGCGCCACAAGCCTGAGATTGTGCTCTATCAGTTTGTCGCGCGCCGCTTTGTCACCCTGTTCCGCAAGAATGAGCGCTTCTTCCTCCTCCTGTGGTGACAATGGGTCGGGAAAACTGCCGCCCTCCCCCGTATACCCGAATAAAAACCAGTATTTAAGCAATAGTATAAGCATATCGGCACTTCCTTTTGACAGCCTGTGAATATACTATTCAGCGGACAAAATGTGTGTTACACATATTTTTGCGGTTTGAATTATATAATTATAAAAAATATGAATGTGATGTCAGGGGCGGGCGGTAAATTGGAATTTGACGGGGCGTTATTGGCGGGGACAGCGGACTTCTGCCCGAAGTCCGCAAACCCTTCCACCGCAAGCGGTCCCCCTACCCTAAAAGGGCAGGCAAGGACGACACCCCGTTTCTTCAATAGCCACAGCGGGAGTTTCGTGGTTCCCGATAGTCCGGTAACTGCGGTGCGCGTTTCTTGGCTCCCCTCGTTAGGGGAGCTGTCAGCCGCCATTTTATCGGCTTTTGACAAAAAACTACAATGGCTGACTGAGGGGTTTGCGGGCTTCGGATAGAAGCCCTCTGCTATAGCCATTATCTCCCCGTCAAATTGGAATTTGCCTTCCTCTCCCGACATCACAAAAGGAGCAAAACGTGAAACTGTTAAAAATCATGATCATCACAATACTGCTTGCGGCGTTTACGGGCTGCGGTGCGGACAAAAAGACGGGGGCGGCGGAAGTTTTGTCGGGCATGGAGAGCTACACTGCATCCGCCGAGGTCACTTACATATCAAACCGAGGTCAAAACATATACGAAACGGTACAGTACGCCAAAAAAGACGGGCGTTACCGCATAGAAACGCTTAAACCCGAACAGTATGCGGGCACGGCGCTTGTATACGACGGCAAAATGGTATGGCAGACGGACGGGGCGAACGACAAAATTAAAGTGACATCCAACTCCCCCGAGCGCAGCCTGCTTCTGCTTTTTGATTTCTGGGAGAACCACCAAAAGTCCATGGAAGATGCCGTCGTTTCGACCGCTTCAAAAAAAGGTGTGCCTTACAGCGTTTTATCTGCCGATATACCCGGCGAAAACCGCTCGTTCTGCACCGAAAAACTGTGGTTTGACGAAGAAAAAGGCGTTCCCGTAAAACTTGTGGTATATAATGCAGACAATGCGGAAAAAATTGTTGTAAATTTTACGGATTTCAAGTATAATGAAACCATAGACGAATCGGTATTCTTACCGATGGGAGAAAAGGAAGAGTGAAAATGCTTGAATACCAAAGACTTATCGCAACAATAGACCTTGATGCGATAGAACACAATGTAAAACAGATAAAGACAAGACTGAAGCCCGAGACAAAAATGCTTGCCGTTGTAAAGGCGGACGGTTATGGTCACGGTGCGGTCGAGATAAGCAAGATATGCCTTTTTAACGGCGCAGACTGGCTTGGCATAGCCACCTGCGAGGAGGGAAAGGCACTAAGGGAGGCTAATATCCCCGTACCTATCCTTATTTTGGGCTATACGGTGGAAAATCAGCTTGAGACCGTAATAGAAAACGAGCTGACTCAGGCGGTCTACTCGCCCGAAATGGCGAAAAAACTTTCCGATACAGCTGTCAGAATGGGCAGAACGGCCTATGCACATATTAAAATAGATACGGGCATGGGCAGAATAGGCTTTTTGCCGAATGAGGAAAGCTTAAAGGCGATAGACGATATCTTTAAACTGCCAAACCTTGAAATAACGGGTATATTTACCCACTTTTCAACTGCGGACGAAAAGGATAAGACCTTTACCCATACCCAGTTTGAAAGATTTTTGTTTATGACCGAGGGACTTGAAAAAATGGGACATACGGGGCTTATCAGACATTGCGCAAACAGCGGCGCTATAATAGATATGCCCGAATTACAGCTTGATATGGTGCGCGCGGGCATTATCCTATACGGTATGCTGCCGAGTTCGGAAGTCGGAACAGACCTTGATCTCAGACCTGCCATGAGCCTTAAGACCCATGTCAGCTACGTTAAGGAAGTCGAGGCGGACACCCCTATCGGCTACGGCAGGACTTTCTATACCGACAAACATTCTAAAATAGCTACCGCACCTATCGGCTATGCCGACGGCTACAGCAGGGCATTTTCAAACCGTGCAAGGGTCATCGTCAACGGCGAATATGCAAATGTGGTCGGCAATGTCTGCATGGATCAGATAATGCTTGACGTATCGCATATCAAAAATATAAAAATGGGCGATGAGATAACCATAATGGGTATAGACGGCGACAAAGCAGTGACCGCTGAGGAACTTGCGGCTATTTCAAATACCATAAATTACGAAATAGTCTGCAATGTCGGCAAACGTGTGCCGCGCGCCTACATCAGGGGCGGAAAAGTCATAAAAGTCACATTGCTGTAATTATTTCGGATATAATTATTTTTACATAAAATGTATAAAATTTAAAAATACACCCGATACTGAATATAAGAAAAACAGTGGAGGGGTAATATGACAGTAAAACGCGGAGACATTTTTTATGCGGATCTGAGCCCTGTTATAGGCTCGGAACAGGGTGGCATACGCCCTGTGCTTATAATTCAGAACAATGTGGGCAACCGCTACAGTCCGACTGTGATATGTGCGGCAATAACAAGCCGCATAAACAAGGCTAAACTGCCCACGCATATAGAAATAGACAAGGAGAACCATTCGCTTGCCAAGGACTCGGTCATACTGCTTGAACAGGTGCGCACCGTGGATAAACGCCGCCTGCGCGAGAAGATAGGCCACCTTGACGAGTATATAATGGACAGGGTAGACAGAGCGCTGCTGACAAGTCTGGGGCTGCAAAGTCTCGGTACATAAGGCGTTTGGCAGCGCCCTTACATAAGAGGACAAGATATGATAAAACTGTACAAAAACACGGACGACGGCCTGTGCTACGCAGAATGTTGGGTGGATGATGATATGGCTACCGTACATCTCGGTGCTGTCGGCAGTATGGGCGAGTGCTGGGAGGAAGAGTGCGGCAATGCCAAGCTTTTTCTGAAAAAATTTAAGGCAAAGTATGAAGCCGAGGGCTACGCTTCTATTCCCGACAGCCAAATGTGCTGGATAAAGGTCAGCTGGGAAACGGAGAACGAGACCCTTTCGCCCGAGGACGAGGCGCGCATAGAAAAGGCATACGACAGCCTTAACGAGGCTTTCGGCTGGACGGGGCTCGGATATGCGGACGGCTTTGATACAAATGAAAAGGACGGCAGATACTTTGTTACGCTTTACGCCCTTTCGGTCGACAGGGAACTGGGTATCGCCGTCGCAAAAAATTCAACGGAGCTGGATAAAAAATTTAAGGTCGAGGCAGAGGACTTTGAGTAGTTTCCTCAAGTTTTGAGCGTATGGCACGTTCTGTTTCTTCGATAGCTTCGGTCTTTAATGACGGGTCGGTGTTTTCTATGATATACAATGCCTGCTCGTATTTCTCCTCATCGACAAGCTTTTGCAGATATGCGGCATAATTATCCCGCACATTTTTGTACAGCTTTGACGTGTCGGGAGAAAATGACTTGTCAAAATGGCACAGTTCGGCTATTTTGCGGTACTTCTGCTCGGTCGTTATATCATTTAAAAGCGACTGCGCTTGCGGGTAATATTTGCTTTTGGGACTTATCTCTTTCAGATATTCCGCCGCTTTTTCGTAATCGTCCGCGGATAATGCTTCCTCGGCTTTTTGGATATAAGAATGACCGCCGCTGTATTGCAAAAATAAAACAGCGCCCGTCATCATACCGATAAAAAGCAGAACCGCAAGTGCTGTTTTTGTTAAGCGCTTCAAATGTTTTTTTATTAACATACCTCTCACCTCCGACAGGTATTATTTTACAGTAAAGTTGAGTTCATTGCAAGATGTATTTGGGAGATAAACACACTTTTGCTTTTGCAAAAGTGTGTTGGAGCGCAGGACTGGGAGCTGAGCCGCGAAGCGGCGATGCGATTCCTGCGCGACCCCTACAACGCGCTTGCGCGCCATTGTTTATAAGTAACTTTAATAGTTGCTGGCAAAAGGATATAAGTCCGCCCCATGCCAATAACTATAAAAAGTTACCTAATTACAAGTGGCGCGCAAGCGCGTTGCGGGAAGTCGCACGGGAATCGTATCGCGCTTCGCGCTCAACTCCCAGTCCCGTGCTCCAGCGACGATTTGCTTTAGCAAATCGTCGCTAAATTCCAATTTGCATCCGACTAAAAAACATTCATTTACATTTTTCATAATATGTGGTATAATCAAAATAGAATTACAGGCGGAACACAAGCCTTTATATAAAACAAAAGAGAAGGGAGCAGATAAAATGCTTACAACAGTTAATATGAGCGAGCTTCAGCAGATAGTAAATGCGAATTACGGGGATCCGCATAGAATACTGGGGATGCACGAATTCAAGACCAAAAAAGGGGAGTGTCTTGTTGTGCGCGCATTCATCCCGCAGGCGGATAAAATAACGATAGTTGACGACGAAAACCCCGAAAACCGTTACGAAATGGACAAAATACACTTAGACGGCTTTTTTGAGTGTGTGATAGAGGACAGAACGGAATTTTTCAGATATAAACTGGATATAACCGCAGGCGAGGAAACACATTGGGAGACCTATGATGCCTACGCATTCCCGCCTACCATAGACGAAACGGACGTTTACCTTTTCAATACAGGCACAAACTATCAGGTCTATGAAAAACTCGGCGCAAATCCTATCGTTGTGGACGGTGTCGAGGGCGTTGCATTCGGTGTATGGGCACCCAACGCAAGACGTGTCAGCGTTATAGGCGAGTTCAATTCCTGGGACGGCAGACGCCATGCTATGCGCCTTTTGCACGAGGGCTCGGGCGTTTGGGAGATATTTATCCCCGGCTTGCAGGACTACGACAAGTATAAATACGAGATCAAGACCGCTGACGGCTCTATGATACAAAAACAGGATCCTTACGGCAAGTTCTGCGAACTTCGCCCCAGTACCTGTTCAATGGTATTCAACATCAACAACCACCAATGGAACGACCAATACTGGTACGAGTGCCTTGAAAATAAGGAAAAATTCGATGCTCCAATGAATATTTACGAGGTGCATTTGGGCTCGTGGAAGAAAGTCGAGGAGGAAGAAAACCGCTTCCTCAGCTATCTTGAAATGGCAGATCAGCTTATTCCCTACGTTAAGGAAATGGGCTATACACATATCGAGCTTATGCCCGTTGAGGAACACCCCTACGACGGTTCATGGGGCTATCAGGTAACGGGATACTATGCGCCCACAAGCCGTTACGGCAATCCCGACGAGTTTATGACCTTTGTCGATAAATGCCACCAGGCAGGCATAGGCGTATTTCTTGACTGGGTGCCCGCACACTTCCCGAAAGATGCACACGGTCTTGCGCGCTTTGACGGCTCGGCTCTTTACGAGCACGCAGATCCCCGTCAGGGCGAACACGCGGAGTGGGGTACACTTATCTATAACTTCGGCAGAAGCGAGGTAAAGAATTTCCTTATCGCAAATGCTCTCTACTGGGTGGAAAAATTCCATATCGACGGCCTGCGCGTGGATGCCGTTTCATCCATGCTCTACCTTAACTACGGCAAGGAAGACGGTCAATGGGTACCCAATCAGTACGGCGGCAGCGATAACCTTGATGCAATAGAATTTATAAAGCACCTTAATTCCATTATGTTAAAGCGCAACCCCCATGTCCACATGATAGCCGAGGAATCGACTTCATGGCCTTACATCACAAAGCCCGTGGACGACGGCGGCCTTGGTTTTACAATGAAGTGGAATATGGGCTGGATGAACGACTTTTTGGAATATGTCGAGAAAGACCCTATTTACAAGAAATATCATCATAATAACCTGACCTTCGGCATGGTATACGCTTACACCGAGAAATTTATCCTTGTTTTGAGCCATGACGAGGTCGTACACGGCAAAAAGTCCATGCTTGACAAAATGCCAGGCGACCTTTGGCAAAAGTTTGCCAACCTGCGCGTTGCTTACGGTTTTATGTTCGGCTTCCCGGGCAAAAAACTGCTGTTTATGGGCGGCGAGTTCGGCCAGTTTATAGAATGGAACGAAAAACGTCCGCTTGATTGGTTCCTGCTTGAATATCAGCATCACCAGACCATGCTCGACTATGTAAAGCGCCTTAACCACATCTATCTTGAAAACGAGGCACTGTGGAGAAAAGACAACGACCCGCAGGGCTTTGAGTGGATAGATGCGAATGACGGCAACCACAGTATTTATTCCTTTATCCGTAAGGGCAGCAAGCGCGAGGACACCCTTGTCGTTATCTGCAACTTTACGCCGAATACTTATGAAGGTTTCCGCCAGGGTATGCCTTTTGAGGGCAACTGGCACGAGATACTTAACTCCGATGCCGAGGAATTCGGCGGCAGCGGCGTTATAAACGTATATCCATACTACACGGAACGCATAGAGAGCCACAACAGGGAGTGGAGCGTTGTGCTTCGTATACCGCCCTTATCGGTGCTTATTTTGAAGTGCGTATAAGCCTATGGACGGATTTGTAACAAAAACGCGCCCGTTCTGGACGCGTGTGATAGAATTTGTTATCTACAGCTTCTGCGGCTGGGCGTATGAAATGGTCGCAGAGGGCATACTTGCAGGCCACCTTGTGGACAGGGGCTGGCTGCATCTGCCGCTTTGCATTATATACGGTTTTTTCAGCATAGTGGTGCTGAAAGTCTTTAAACCGCAGAAAAACAAACCTGCCGCCGTGTTCTTTTTTAGCATGGCTATAGTGACCGTTTTGGAATATCTGAGTGCCCTGCTTATCGAGGCGGTCTTACATAAAAGCCTGTGGGACTATTCCCGCTGGATATGTAATTTTCAAGGGCGTGTTTCCCTTATCAGCAGCCTTATCTTCGGCACGGCCTGTGTGCTGCTGGTATTCTGGGCTCACCCGACTTTCAATAATTTTTTCAATAAAAAATGCAATGCCAAAGTGACGGTGATACTCGGCATGGTACTGCTTGCGGCGGTCGTCGCCGATGCGGTTATAACTGCACTTGGGTATTGAATTGTACACGGTTCTGTAATGTTTGGTGCGGTCGGTAATGACTGCACCGAATTTTTTTTATAATTTCAGTTAATGGGAGTTTTTTTGGACATAAGGCATTATATAATACCCCCAAAAATTTTGTCTACTTCCCCGGTATACAAAAACATAAAAAATATTGTATGATACAAATGACACAATAAATATCCAAAAAACAAAAATCACTCAAACAAATTATCAAACATTAATAAAGCGCTATTGACCCTATTGAAGTTTAGTGATATAATCACATATACAAACAGATTGGAAAAATAGGGGAGGCGGAATTATGAAGAGAAGATTTTTTGCATTGGCAGCGGCGCTGATAATGAGTTTATCCTGCAATGTATTTGCGCAGGGATATGATTACGACCATGACTACAATGATTTTACGGAGCAGTTTTCGTTAAAGACGGGCAGCGATGAAAAGGCGTATGTGACGGGTGACGAGATAGTTTTATTCAACAGCAGCGGCAAGCAGACCAAAAAGGTCAAATACAGTCTTTCGGGCGAGCCGAAAGCATACTTCACACAGGGAAATTATCATTATTTCCTTACGGGCAAGGTTGACAGAAACAAACTTGTTTACACGCTCAACAAGGTGGATGAGTTCGGCAAAACAAAGCTTGTGGATGCGGTAATAGACCAATTCCCCGATTTTAAGTACAAAAATGCGTTTTCCGACATTCCCGTAAGATTTACATATAACCAAAATACGGTAGTTTTTGAGATATGCCCCGATGCGGAGGATACCAGAAAGGCATATCAGGAAAAAGACGGCTATTTAAGGCGGAGCCCTATGGTGTATGCGGCTTTTGAATTTGTGGGTATGTACGAGTTGGAGCAGGTAACACAGATTTCAAAATCGGCTAAGGCGGACGAGTATGTCGGCAATTCAAGCATAGGCTACAGGAAGAAAAAAACGATAGAGCTTGTTAATGAGGACAAGTACGACTCCACGGCGTATAATACGGGCAGTTATGATTTTGTGCTTGGCGGCGCAAAGCAGAAACCCTCACTGTTCTTTAACGGTGCAGGGTACGATTCGACTTATGTCGATATACAGACACCGCTGTTTTTTGCATCCAATTCTATGTTCAAAAGCATTTATGACAGCAGCAAGACGGGGCTTTTTATCTGTACCTCGCCCGAGAAAAAGGACGGGGCGAATATGTTTGGCGATGCAAAGCTTGCCGTTGAGGCCGAAAACAAGGACAGCCTTATTATCGGCGATATAATGGACTACGGGGACTCCGTTATAATTACGGGCAAGGACGGCAGGGAGTTTAAAAATATTTTTGCTTCCTATTATAATACCGAAACAAAGCGCAGCAAAAAGACATATCTGACAAATTATAAAAAGACCGATAATGTCAAATTAAGCACACCTTACGCATTTAATTACGATAACACGGGTATAGTGCTTTGGTATGAAACGTCTGCGGAGGGTACGGTCATTAAATATGTTAAGCTTAAAAAGAGCGGCGGTGCGGACGGCGATACAAAGGTAATAAAAACAAAGGATATTATTCCCGCAAAACCGCTGTTTAAGGAAAACTATGTGTATTATATCACACAAAGCACGGACGGCGCGTATAAGGCTGACGAGTATAAATACAAGTGATAAAAGGGGCGGATTTTTCCGTCCTTTTTGCGTATGGATAAAGGTTTTTGGCTTTCGCCGATGCGAAAAAGGCCGGTGAATATTTTTTTGTTTTAACACAGCTTATCAACTTTTTATAGTCTTTTGCATAGTATATACATAGCAAATCAAAACGAGGCTGCTATGTACTATAAAAATCGCAGTAAAAATTTAAGCGCGGATATGGGTGCTGTGCTTAACAAGGAAAATGCCCAAAACACTCTTGCAAAAGAAGATATTGTACGTGTTATAGAGGATCTGCCGTTTGGCGGGAGACCGCCTGCGGGTCAGCTGCCCCAAAAACCACAGGATGATTATGCCATGATGCAGGCAATGTACGGCGGCATTGCAAAAAAACTTCTGCCTTATGTCAAAAAAATCGTGAAGAAAAATATGTATAACGGCAGTCCGGGGCTTCGTCCCATAGGCCCCGACAGAGAATTTGTCGATAAAGTGACGGAAGAAGTTGTGAAAGCTGCAAGACGTGACTTTGACGAGGCGGATGAGATATGCCTTGACAAGGTGTGCGAAAAATGGAATGAAAAGCGGCTTTTATACGACCTTGTGCGGGTTATGGCGCTGACGGAAATTTTTCTTTTGCAGCGCATGAAATAAATTTTCATTAAATAAAAATGAAAGTTTTAAACTGTGAAATTGCACAAGTTTTAAATAAAAAATTGCAAAATTCGATCTAAAAACTAAAAAAATCAACAATATTGAATAAATTTTGAAATTTCTGTTGACAAGACAGGCAAAATGCGTGTATAATAATCCCACAAGGATGAAGTCAGCGCAAACTAATCAAAATGAAAGTTTGGCGGCACAAAAATTCATCCAAGGCGAAATTAATGTAGCATTATGCTATGACCACTGCATAGGAGGAAATTACAAATGAGTTATGTAGATCGTGTATTAAGCGAACTTATTGCAAAGAACCCCGCTCAGCCCGAATTCCATCAGGCAGCTACAGAGGTTCTCAACACATTAAAGCCCGTTATCGAGGCTAATCCCCGTTTTGAGCAGGCAGCTCTGCTTGAAAGACTGGTAGAACCCGAACGTCAGATCATGTTCAGAGTTCCCTGGATCGATGACAAGGGCAATGTACAGGTAAACAGAGGCTACAGAGTACAGTTCAACTCCGCTATAGGACCTTACAAGGGCGGTTTAAGATTCCATCCTTCCGTAAACCTTGGTATCATCAAGTTCCTTGGCTTTGAGCAGATCTTCAAGAACAGCCTTACAGGTCTTCCTATCGGCGGCGGTAAGGGTGGTTCCGACTTTGACCCCAAGGGCAAGTCAGACAACGAAGTTATGCGTTTCTGCCAGAGCTTTATGACAGAACTTTACAGACACATCGGCGCTGACGTGGACGTTCCCGCAGGCGATATCGGTGTTGGCGGCCGTGAAGTTGGTTATATGTACGGCCAGTACAAGAGAATAACAGGTCTTTACGAGGGTGTTTTAACAGGTAAGGGTCTTACATTCGGCGGCTCTCTTGCAAGAACAGAAGCTACAGGCTACGGTCTTGTATACTTAACAGAAGAAATGCTCAACGCTAAGGGCGACAGCTTCAAGGGTAAGACTGTTGTTGTTTCGGGTGCGGGCAATGTTGCTGTATTCGCAGCTGAAAAGGCTACACAGCTTGGTGCAACGGTTGTTTCTCTTTCCGATTCTACAGGTTATGTATATGACAAGAACGGTATCGATCTTGAATATGTTAAGGATCTTAAATTTGTTCGCCGCGGCAGACTTTCCGAATACGGCGAAACTCATAAGGATGCCGAGTACCATGACGGCAAGGGCGTTTGGAACATCAAGTGTGATATCGCTCTTCCCTGCGCAACTCAGAACGAACTTAACGAAGACGATGCAAAAGCTCTTGTTGCCAACGGCGTAAAGGCTGTCGGTGAAGGTGCTAATATGCCTTCTACATTAGAGGCTATTGACGTATTCCAGAAGGCAGGCGTTCTTTTCGCTCCCGCTAAGGCTGCAAACGCAGGCGGTGTTGCTACATCCGCACTTGAAATGAGCCAGAACAGCGAGAGATTAAGCTGGACATTCGACGAGGTAGATTCTAAGCTTCACGGCATTATGGTAAATATCTGCCACGAAATGACTAACAAGGCTGAAGAATACGGCATGAAGGATAACTATGTTGCAGGTGCTAACATCGCAGGCTTCCTCAAGGTTGCAGAGGCTATGATGGCACAGGGTATCGTTTGATGCACATTGAATAAACTTGTGGAGAGTTTATGATATATCAATTAAAGGGTCGCCGCTTTGTGGCGGCTCTTTTTTGTTACTTTACTTATCACTCTTTTACATATTCCATGTCAAATACGGGTATGAAATTTTTTGACACAAGCGAAACTGCCGCCAAAACGGGCAGGACAGTCAAGGCAAGCCAGACAAAAGCTTCCGTGCCGTAAGGCAGATCAAAGTCGGGAAAACAATGCGTTACACGGTTCCATTGTTCCAAAGCCAGCCAATACGCGCGGGTCGCGAGGTTTTGTTTCGATTTGTCACTTATAAAAAGACAATATTTTACATACTCATTCCATGCGCTTGATGCAAGTATAAGACCTGCGACTGTAAGCGGCGCTCTGGCAAGCGGCAGCGCAAGTTTAAAAAACATACCGACAGGCGTGCAGCCGTCTAATTCTGCCGCTTCAAAGACCGAGCGCGGCATATCCGCAAAAAATCTGCGCAGTATAACTATACAGTAAAAATTAAAACTGTCATAAATTATTACGGGTATAATGGTATTTAACAGACCCATTTTCCGCATGGCGAAAAACTGCGGTATTATACCTGCATCATAGATCATGGCAAAGACTGCAAAGCGCCAAAACAGCTTTGCGCCGGGCATATCACGCTGCACGGAGATATAGGCACATACTGCCGAAACAAAAAGTCCGAGCAAAGCGCAGGACACAGTTGTAATGACCGAAACGGATAAGTTCTGTCCAAAATACTGTTTTTCAAACACCTTTTCATACACTTTCAAGCCGAAAAAGCGGCTATCGCTTTTGACTGCGTTAATAAAACTTGGGATACCGCTCTTGTCAAACCACCAGTTCTCCGACATAGAGCCGAGCAGGATATCAACTATAGGTATAAGCACAGCCAATACAAGCAGCCCAAGGAATACTACATTAAAAACGCGAAATACTTTTCTTGCTAAACTTTCGTCCTTAAATCTTCTTTTGCACATACAAACATCCCCTTTTTGCTTTTTGCACAAATAATTGATTTGCCTACACTATAATTATATATTAAATGTTCCAAATAATCAAGAATTTTTATTGATTTTTTATTAACAATTCATATAACAACAATTTGAATATGCTTAAAACAGAAAATTTAGCCCTATTTCGATGATGAGAACAAAAACCTTTTTATGCAAAGACAGCAAAAAAACAACGCCCCGAATTCACGGAGCGTCGTTTTTTATACTGACGAAAAATACGTTTTATTTGATTACCGGAACTTTGCAGCGCTTGCAAAATTCGTCATTGATGCTGTTTTTGGACATACAAACGGGGCAGTATACATAGCTGTCGTTTGATTTATCGTATTTTTCGTAGTAGTTGTTGAATTGGGGATAATATCTTACCTTGTCCCCCTCGTGCAGATAGTCGTACCACGGGTTTATCGTGCCCGAAATCTTCTTTTTTTGGCCGCTGTCTGTGCGCAGCTCAACTACATAATAGGTCATGCGTGTATCATTATCGCCGCCGCTGTGTTTTCTTTCGGTGTATTTCTTGACGACTGTACCGTCCCATTGCCTTTTTGTCTTGCCGATAAGAAAATAAACAACATTGAACACAAAGAATACGGCAGAGACCCCAAAACCAACGGCTATAACGCTGTTGTCGTCATTTTTGATGCTTATTATTATCGAAATAACTATCGGAGCAAGTATAAGCAGTATAAAAAATATGAATGCCGCAACTTTGTTTTTCTTCAATGCCGCCTTTATTGCGGGGTCGTGTATCTTATCGGAATATCCGATATAACTTTCGTTTAAATCAAGCATATTCTCACCTCAATTCGTGTTTTTACTCACTTCGCGGGGTCGTGTCGAATGTCTCGAGATTGCTGTCATTTGCGGAATGTGTTATCTCAACATTGTGTAAAGAACAGAACGGATTTGTACACGGGTCGCAGGTACAGGTGCTGCCGCCCGTACATGGGCAGGAATCGTCAACATCCGTATTGGTGTTGGGTTTTGTTTCGTGCACATTCTCGTCATATTTCTTTGCCTGTTTCAGCGTAAGTACCTTGTGATCGACAAGATACTGGAAGAAATTGCCGCTGCCGGGGTTGTTCTTGTAATACAGCCATTTTTCGGCAAGTTCCGCAAAAAAGTATTCTTCGTTTGAAGTACCGATACTGCTTGAGATATCGCCCATAGAAATTTTGCCGTTGATCGTGGTTATTTCCTTTATGGTGTTTCTTATATTCCAAAGACGGTTAAGTCTGTTTTCAAAGGTGTTATATTCGCCGAGTTTTGAGAAATTATTGGGGTTAAACAGGTCATAGCCTTCCTCATTGCATACGCTGAAATATTTTTTCATTGACGCTTCGGTCTGTTCCACCTTTTTCTCGTTCTGATAGCGCAGATTGAACTGTTCGTAAAGTTCCTTTGTGCTGATATTCCAGCTTGCGCCGCGCATAACGGAAGCCGCATAGTTTGAAAAATCGCTGTAGGACATACTTTCGCCGTCTTCCAGGCACGCCTTGAAGTTCTTTTCATAGAACCAGTTTACCGTATCGTCTTCCCACATCTTTTTCATAGTGCCGCATAACTTGGCAAATTTCTCTACCTTGTCGATCTGCGGGAATATGTTCTTCTCGACATTTTTAACCACCTCGATAAGCTGTGTGCCCATATCATTTTCGGCAATGCCCTTTGAAATGGCGTCCGCATTGTCGCCGAGCGACTGTTTGATAAATTCCATATCGGAGCTTACCTCTTCGCCCGTAACTATATCGTTGTATTTTTCTGTTTTAATGAGCTTTCCGAGTAAAAATTCGCCCGTTACGTTCGCAAGCTCTTTTTTGAGTGTTTCGGTATCGCCGTCCACGCCTGCGGTAAGGATAGTGCCCACGCTGTGGTGTGATGCAACATATCTTGCAAGTTCGCCCGCAAGCTGGCCTTTGCCGAGACCCCATTCGCTCATTTTGCTCTCAATGGTTTCTTTTATCGACATTTCAAGGCTGACATTGTTTACACCCTCCATGACCGACTTATAGGCTGCTTTCTTTACCCATTGGTCTAAAACGCTTTTATCCTGTTCGGACATAAGTACCTGGTCGCTGAAATGAACGGTCTGATATGTATATCTGCCTCTTTCAAGTTCGTCGGGGTCGGGGGACATCATGACCGAAGAACCGTCGGGTTCTATAGAAAGTGCGTAGCAGTACGGCCTGTCCGACTCCGGTATATCGCTTATATCAAAGCTGACGGTCTCTCTGTGGTCTAAAAGCAGGTGGTCGCCGTCCTCGTTTGAATAGGAATAACCCGCTATCGCCTTTGCTGTGCCCTTGTTGTATTTTGAAAGTTCGCCGCCCGTGAGTTCGGTCTTGTTGACAGGCTTTTCTGTATATGTGATAGTGCCCGTGCCCCATTTTATAACATCGCCCGATTTAAGGTCGCCGTTTGGAACTATAACGTCCTTGGGCTGCTCCGTCTTTGGCTCTTCGGTTTTTTTGCCTGTTTGCGGCGAGGTATCGAGTTTGCTTGCCATTCTTACCGCTATGGCTATAGCCTGCTCCTTGGTGAGTGTGCCCTCGGGTACGAACATATTGTTGCCCATGCCTGTTATAACGCCGTTTGCCGCCATAAATTCAACGCTTTCCCTTGCGTATGGGCGGATATCGCCGTAATCGGAAAAACGCGAGCCGCTGTTATATTCAAGCGCATAGTCGTTGGATAAACTCCAGCCGTCAAAGACCGTTTTTTTATACGCTCTTGCAAGCATAGCGGCCGCCTGCTCCCTTGTAAGGTTGTTGTTAGGGGAGAAAGTCGTTGCCGATGTGCCCGCAACTATATCCGCATTGTACGCCTTTAAAACATCATCTGCCGAGCTGTCGCTGAAAGGATTTGAACCCTTGCTCAGCCTGTCTCCCGACATTTCTTCATATACATTTACCGCAACGGAAGCAAAAATGCCGCGGCTTATTGGGTTTCTGAGATCGTCGCCGTAAAGTGATGACGGTATCAGCCCCATATCGTTTGCCTTTTGAATATCGCTTTTTGCCCACTCCGAATAAGTATAGGGCAGACCCTGACTTTTCGGCTCTTCATATTGCGGTACATCGTTTTGAAACTGCGGAACATCATCTACCCATGCACCGCGCAGTTCTACCATACCGCCCGGGGCATCCGAGTTATAGCTTGCCGTTTTCCAATCCGAATCGGTCACATAATAGCTGCCTGCGCCGAGATATATGTCGGGGAAGCAGTCCCAGTAAGTATTGTTGTTTCTGCCGTATGCCAAAAATTCGCCTATTTCCAGATCGGTATCGGCATCAAAAATACTTATGCTTCCGGGCTTTGAACCTTTGCCGCCGTTCCAATGATAGACAGTCAGCGCATCTATCCGCAGGGTTTGCGGGATGTTGAATGTTGCGTGACTGCTTGGGCCGTTTGAAACTCCTCCGCTGTTAAAAGTGGAGGACAAGGCGGTGTAGTCTTCGACGCTCTGAGCCATTGCCGCCATTGGCATTGAGCTCATTGCAAGGCATAATGCCAGCAATGAAGCCGTGATCTTTCTTTTTAACATAAGTATACCTCCTTTTTATTTGGTTTTTATAAGTACTGCTTTAATTTTTGTGTTTCCTCGGCCTTTGAAAGACGGTTCTGACGGCCGATTTCTTCGGCATATACCGCAAACGCCGTGCGCATAAGCGGGTGTGTGAAAATAAAATCCGTTTCGGGTGCTGTTCTGTGCTCGACTATAACGGTCTTTTCGCCTATTACCAACCGACAGTTTTTCATCAGCATTTCGGGCAGAATAGTCAGTGCGTAGTTGCTGTGATTTTTTGAAAATTCAAGAATATGTTTTATATGCACCGAAAAATCCTCGGGGGTATAATAAAGTTTGTCAAGCGTAGTATCGACACGCACTGTATTGCCGAATAATGCCTCGTCATCCGGCAGCATAATATATTCATGTACAAAGCCGTTTTTCAGGTTTATCCCGTAACGCTTGCTCTGCATTTCCCATTCTTTTATCAGAGCATCGTTCCCCGCGGCAAGTTTTTGCACCAGTTCCTTTGGCATTGTGGCAAGCGAGGGGGTGTTCTGTATTATATGCACGCCCTTCGTTTCGCTTATGACCGATGTTTGTTTAAGGCTGTGAGCATACGTTTTTAAAAGCTCTTTGCAGTCTTTCATAAGTTGGGTATACATTTCCTTATAAAAAATGAGTCCGTTTTCGTCCGTAATGTAATCGTATCGGGCTTTTTCGTTCTGTCCCGCTATACCGCAGTTAAAAATGCAGGCTTTATCCGGAATGAGAAAAATAGTGTTTGTAAATCTTCCGCCTCCAGGCCTTGTACTGTAATAAGAGCGTATATTGCCCGTCATATAAAGCGGCAGCCAGCCTTTTATTGCGGCTGTCATTTCCTCAAAACCGCGGTCTATATTATGTATAACTGTTATTTTTGTGCCGCCTTTAAGACATTCCAGCATAAGCGAAAACCATTTTAGCATAAATTCCTTGCTGCTTGTCATCCAGTTCATACTCTGGTCGGAATACAGCCAAAGCTCCTTTGCCTTACTGCGGACGGCATTTCCCAAAAATCGTATAACGGCCTTTTGCAGTCCCTCGTCTCCTGTGTAATACAAAGACCTGTCGTTTAGCAGGGCTTTGTCTGCCGCCGTTTCAAAGGGAAGCGCGGATATTTTGCCCTCAAAGGAGATATCGTCTATGGCGGAAAGAAATTTCTCGACTATTTCACTGTTTGTATCACAGCAGCCGAACAGCCATTCCTTTAGTGCGCCGTATGCAAGCTCGTCATTGTTAAGTATTGAATGTTCCACGGAAAGCAGTTCCGCAAGCCCGCTTTTGTTTCCCTGTGAGTTTATGCGGCTGAGCAGCACCCTGCAAAGGCTGTCCTGCAATTCTGCGGCAGTGGGAGCGGAAAAACCCGTGCGCCAGCGGCTTACAAGCGAGGCATCTATATTGAGCAATTTTGCAAGCCTTATATTTGATAGATTTGCAAGTTTAAGAACATCTTTGAATCTGTCCGAAAAAACAGCCGAGACTTTCCTGCCTGCCTTTGTTTCGCCCGACCCGTCAAAAAGCCATTGTTCAAGGCGTTCCAATGCTTTTTCTCTGCTTGTTTCGGCAGATATATTTATCACGGCACACATATCGTCATATTTGCCGCTATCCGATATGCAGTCAAAAACGCCGTTTATCATTGTGTTTGCGGCTTTGCCGTTTCTTGTGATATTTCTGCTGCCCGCACGTATTCTGTTTACATAAGATTTGTCACAATCCATAAACTCCGAAAGTGCTTTTGAGCTTATATCAAGTTCTTTAAGCAAAGAGTCGAATTTTTCGCCAAACATTTTCTCCGCCTCCTTTTTTATTTTATTATAACATAAAATTTTTAATAAAAAATAGAGAGGACAAATTTGTCATTGATTTTTTTGTCCTCGGAATATAACTGCATGATTTTTTGATATTGTGAATACGAAAATGTTATAAATAATACTTTTTTTGAATTTCGGATGAGTAAAAGCTGAGATCGCTTGTTTAAGAAAATGAAATGATGATATGCACAAAAAAGAAACCTTGCTTTTTAAAAGTCATTTAAACCGTACTCCGTGCCGTATTTACATACCAAACCGCCGTATACCGTCCTTATCTTTTTATCCCCGTACACGTCAAATTTCCGTCCGCCCGAGGTTATATTGATATAGTTTATCCCGAAAAGTTTGTCGGGGAAAGCGGTTTTTATATTGTAGACATAGGAAAGGTCTTTTATTGCGTCAAAGGTAGTGTATTGGTGGCCGTTTTCGCTGTAGCGGCTGACGGCAAGGTCAAGCATAACGGGGACATCCGCCTGTTCAACGGCGTTGTACAGTGAACCGACATCCCTGTTTTTCTCGGTAAAAGTGGCGGTTATGGCGATATAGTCCGCATAGTCGCAGCCGACAAATTCGTAATCGGTGTCGGAGAGCATGACGGGCTGAACGAATTTTATATTTTTGCATCTTGCGCGGAATATCCCGACACACAGCTTGAAATATTCCGTATCTCCCGCTATGCAGATATACATAGGCAGGTCGTATTCCCCCGCCGCATCCGCTATCTCGGGCAGGGAAGAAAATCTTATGTTCCTGCTTATAATAAGCATTGGTATTTTGCCGTTTGCATAACATTCCAGAATTTTATCCTTGGGATAGGTCTTTTGCACGCCGATAAGATAAATGCTGCTTTTAACACCGCATAAGGCTTCGTAATCGGCTATGTCAAGCCCGCCTTTTGAAATATAAGCGCCGCAGACCAGATCATCCGCGGCGGCTGATGCTGAGATAAAAATTGTGAAGATAAGTGTAAAAACTACGGTTTTAATCCTGTTTTTCCTCAAGATAAACATTCACTCCCTCTAAGTAGTTAAGAGGGTAGCCGTCCGATGAATGAAGCAGGTACTTTGACTCAAAAGCGGAGTAGGGCACGGACTTGCGCCCGCCGTTTTCCGCAGCATCCCAATACTTTTTCAGTACATTGAAAGGCAGGTAAAAATACTCGTCCGTGTGCGAAAAATGCACAAGCAGAAACGATACACCGCCCTGACGCTCGAAATGCTCCATAAACTCTACCTGGTGCGAGTGGATGTTCTGCATCGGCAGCCGCTTTTCGTGTGTTTCCTTTGCATCAAAACAAACAGCTATCCCTTGTACCACACCTATATAATCCACCGTGGACTGCTTGTCAAAATATGCAAGGGTTATCTGACCGTGCTCCTTATCAAGCTTGACAGGGGTTATCGGTGTAGGTATCTTTTGTATTATAGCCACATTACGCTGTTTGTATACGTCATTTGTCATATTTATCATTTCTTCAAAGGCACTGCCGCGCAGTCCCCGTGTGTTCCAATAGCCCATATTAGCCTCCGATTTGCCATCACTAAATACTTGGCGGTCATTGAATAAGTTTTTCCGCCGTTCTTTTCAAGACCTCATTTTTATCGGTCAGAAAACGTTCTATATCTTTTTTTTCGCCGCCCGTGTTTATATGCGCAATAACGGCATTTCGCACTATCGTGGCGCGGCCGCGCCATGCAATGCCCGTATCCCCGTATCGTTTTTTGAACTGTTTATTGGTCATTGAAAAAAAGTGGGTATAGTCCTTTTCCCTCAGCTCAATTTTTACCCTGCCTTTGTTCTTGGGGCAGGAAAGCTGGCAGACATCACAGCCGTAGACCTGTCCGCCTATCATCTTCATCTGTTCGTCGGAAAGCACACCCTTTATTTGTGTCAGGTAGGATACGCATTTTTTATAATCCATACTTCCGCCTTTTATAGCGCCGTATGGGCAGGCATCAAGGCATCTTCGGCAGTCGCCGCAGTCACCTTTTACGGGGCTGCTGTATTCGTCAAACTCCTCGTTTGTTATTATATAGCCGATAAAAAACATCGTGCCGAAATTCTCGTTTATAATAAAACCGTTTTTGCCGTAGTAGCCAAGCCCGCATAAATAGGCGGTATACCTGTCCACAAGCGGCCCCGTGTCGGTAAAAGCTTCGCCTTCTATTTTGAGCTCCGTCTGCAGCTTTTCAAGTTCTTCCGATACAAAAATGTGATAATCCGTACCGGAAGCGGCGATAGATATGCCTTTATCCGCTGCTATTTCACTTGGGTAAGGACAGCCTATACATATAACGGAACGTGCGCCCGATACTGTCAGACACGGGTCTATACGTTCGTTTTTACTGTATTCCACAAATGGAACGGGTTTTGCCAGAACGCTTTCAAGTTCGGAAAATATCCTCGCTTTCGTCACGCCCGCAATTATCCCGTTTTGTGCCGCATAATCCCGTAATTCCGATATTTTGCGCATATCCTCACCGCCTTTCTGTCAGCTTAAATTATAACAGAATACGTATAAGGTGTCAAATTTTAAGCCGAATACCTTTTTTTGCACCAAAAACTCAATTTGACTAAAAAAATCTGCCGCATAACATAAAGTACTTGAAAATTCTGCGGA
The DNA here is from genome assembly GCA_017460805.1 of Bacillota bacterium. Classification (GTDB taxonomy): domain Bacteria; phylum Bacillota; class Clostridia; order Lachnospirales; family CAG-274; genus RGIG4310. Next base: position 20,635 of record JAFUAF010000028.1, read on the forward strand.
ATTGTTATAAAATAAGAACATATAATAATTTTGAACTGAGGTGTTTTAATGAGCAACGAATTTAAGGCTGTTATTCTGGCCGCAGGTCAGGGTACAAGAATGAAGTCAAAAGTCCCGAAGGTTTTGCACAAGGTACTGGACAAACCTATGGTGGACTATGTTATAGATGAGAGTATCAAGGCGGGCGCAAGCGATATCTGCGTGATAGTAGGCCATCAGTCCGCAATGGTAAAGGCAATGATAGGCGACCGCGTAAAATTCGGTTTGCAGGCAGAGCAGCTTGGCACAGGCCATGCGGTAATGCAGGCGGGCGACTTTTTAAAGGGCGGACAAAGCATAGCTGTTCTTTGCGGCGACACACCGCTTATTACAGCCGAAACGCTTAAAAAGCTTGCCGATAAGCATAACAGCGAAGACAATGCGGTAACAGTGGTTTCCATGATACTTGACGACCCCACGGGCTACGGCAGAATTATCAGAAACGGCGACAGTTTTGACAAAATAGTAGAACAGAAAGACGCAAGCGACGAAGAAAAGGCGTGCAAAGAGGTAAACACGGGTGTTTATATCTTTGACGGCGACAGCCTGCTTTCGGCGTTTGACAAACTTACAAACAACAACGCACAGGGCGAGTACTACCTTACCGACACACTTGAAATAATAAAGAACAACGGCGGAAAGGTCGGCATTATGGTTGCCGAGGACGAAAACGAGTTCCTTGGCGTAAACAGCAAGTTACAGCTTGGCGAGGCTACACAGATAATGAAGCGCCGCATAAACGCATTCCATATGCTTAACGGCGTTACTCTGCAAGACCCCGAAAATACATATATCGGCAGCGATGTTAAGATAGGTGCGGATACTCTTATTCTGCCAGGCTGCTATATCGAGGGCAATACCGAGATAGGCGAGGACTGTATTATCGGCCCCAATTCCCGCATTACTTCATCTAAGATAAACAACTGCGTGACAGTTCAGAATTCCACTATGATAGACGCTTTTGTGGACAACTACACAACTGTAGGGCCTTACGCATACCTGCGCCCCAACAGCAAGATCGGCGAGCACGTTCGCATCGGTGATTTTGTCGAGGTCAAAAATTCCACTATCGACGACGGCACAAAGGTCAGCCATCTTACCTATGTCGGTGACTCCGATGTCGGCAAGTGCGTAAACTTCGGCTGCGGTACGGTCACAGTCAACTATGACGGCAAGAACAAGCACCGCTGCAAGATCGGCGATAATGTATTTATCGGCTGCAATACCAACCTTGTAGCTCCCGTTGAGGTGGGCGAACACGCTTACACCGCCGCAGGCTCTACCATTACAAAGGATGTCCCGGGCGACAGTCTTGCAATAGCACGCTCCAGACAGGAAAACAAAGAAGGCTGGAGAGTAAGAACAGGCAAATAAAATTCAACACAAAAAGGCATTTAAGAACGAAAATCTTAAATGCCTTTTTTGTGTCAAATTGGAATTTAACATTTTTTATGGCAATATAGTTACTTCCTGCTTGAAATAATCGGGTTTTTCGAGGTCTGTGCTGTCAAAGACGTGAAGTTCAAGCGAAACCTCGTCAACATCGGTTATATTCATGGAAGAAAGCTCGTCGGCGTACCATGTTATTCGTGTATATGCGCTGCGGTGTGCGCCTACAGCCCACGAAAACGACGGGTCGGCAGCTTTTCTGCCGTTAAGGTACTCATCGGAAGATGTGAACATTATCTCGCTGTCGGTCTTGTTTTCGAGCCAAAGCCATACGCTGTATTCGCCAAGTTCGTCCATGCCGCATTCAATGACCGTTGCCTTTGCCTCGGGCGTGTCGCATATCACCTGCTCGCCCTCGGCAGTCTCATGCTCGTAAACCTTCGCATTTTCCGCGCCGTTCGGGAAAATGTGTATCGTCTGCTGATCCAAAGGCGGATTATCCAAGCTTTCCTCATACACACTTATCGTCATTTCAAAATCCGTTATCTCTTTCACGCCAAGCTTTTCAAACTCATCCATAAAAAAGCCTATCGGCGTTTCTTCGTCCGTACCCGCCTCGGATTCGTACATCCATAAAGTGGGCGCTTCCACACCGTCAATAAAGGACGACTCCATGTAAAAAATATACATATCCTTTGATTTATTGGTGCATTGTGCGTAAAGTGTAGGCTCGGTTATCTTGCTCACGTCGGTCGATTTGATTTTCAGTGCATAATCCTCCGTGTCAAACACCGTCACCTCGTCGTCCAAAGGCTTTGCCGCGCTCTCCGTTACGGTCTCGGTAGTGGGCTCGACCTCGGGTTTTGGTATGTCCGTTCCGCCGGTATCGGGCGATTTTGCACAGCCCGACATAAGAATTATACACGTTGACAACAATAAACATAAGTATTTTTTCATTTTTACCTCCCCTTTCTGTATTTTAATTCTATCATATTTTTGTGGTAAAGTATATATTTTTTTGTGGAAATTCAAGTGGAAAAAATGATTAAAAAACGGTATTTTGCCGTAAAGGACAAAATACCGTTTTGTTTTATAAAATAGGCGAAAAGCCGTTGTTTTTTATTATTTCGGTTATACTGTCAAAATCTACGGGTTTGCTGTAGTAATACCCCTGGGCGTTGATACAGCCCATATCAATGAGAGCCTTCCCCTCGTCGGCGGTTTCGACTCCTTCGGCAATAACATCCATATCAAGGCGGTCGGCTATCTGTATGATAGTCTTGACAAGTACGCTTGATTTTGAATTGCTGTCGAGCGCGCTTATGAAACTTTTGTCTATCTTTATAATATCGGCATTGATATTGTGGATAAGCGACAGTGAGGAATATCCCGTGCCAAAATCGTCAATGGCGATCTGAAGGCCGTTTTTCTTCAATGTGGCAAGAAAACTTATAAGTCGGTCTATCTCGTCTTCCTTGGCTGTCTCGGTTATTTCTATCTCAAGCCTGTCGGTGGATACGTTATTGCTTTTTATTATATCCAGTATTATCTCCTCAATATGCGGGATAAAAAGGTTTTTACGCGATATATTGAACGATACTCTCGGCGGGTTAAGTCCCATATCAAGCCATTTTTTTATAGCGCGGCAGGTCTCGTTCAGGATAGCCATATCCAGCTCGTGTGTAAGCCCCTGTTGGTCGAGTATCGGTATAAACTGGTCGGGGAAGATGTACTTGCCGTCATGTTTCCAGCGGCAGAGTGCCTCCATGCCTATCAGCTCGCCCGTAAGCATATTTACTTTAGGCTGGAAGAACGGTGTAAACTCATGCTTTGTCACAGCGGGGTGGAAAAGTGCCGTTATCTCCCTTGAACGCCTTAACATTCCCGCAAGCTGTTCGTCATAAAATACAACGCGCTTTTTAAGCTGATGCTTGCCGAAAGAGCAGGCGATAGACGATTGCTCTATCCTTACCCTTATCGGGACGTCGTCTGTGGTAAGCCGTGTAATGCCCATCCATGCGGTTATATCAAAAGTCTTGTCGGGTGCGGAATTTATCCCTGTTATCTCCCAACATTCAAGTTTTTCTATAAACTTGTCCAGATTTTTCTGCTTGATAAGCATAACGAAATTGTCGCCGCCCATACGGCATACACATTCGTCATCATCAACATAAGAAACAAGTGAGTGCGCAAATTTTATAAGCACCTCGTCGCCCGTGCGTGTGCCGCCCGTTTCGTTTATATATTTGAAGTTGCGCAGATTGGAGAATATAACGCAGTACTTGTCGGGTGCGGCCTTTGTCATCTGCTGGGCATAAAATTTGTAAAGATAACCCACATTCGGCACAGAGGTCTGTATATCGTAGTTTTCGGCATAGTCAAGCATTATGCGGCAGTTTTGTCTGCTGACGAGAAGAAACATCTGGTCTGCCAGAAAATCATATATATCAAGTTTAAGCTCGTCCTTTGTTATGCCCTCGGGAAATTCTATATACGCGTGAACATACTCCACCGTGTCATAAAAATAGGTGTATTTGAGCGTAAGGTCGGTTTTTTGCCCTCGTCGTAAAGGATTATCTTGTTGTCAACAAAATTGTCGGCTATAACCAGTTTGCGTGTGCGCGGGTCGATATATCTTTCATAGCCTAAGTCTATGTCATAGTACATTTTGCATACATTTACGCTTTGACACAGTTCTGCATAGTCCTCGGCCTTAAGAAAGGCGGATGTAGCCTTGTTTGACAGCTTTTTCAATGCGTTGTTTATCTTGTTGTTGTTCAGTTCCATATTATCACATCCTTTTATTCAAGCCCGTTAAAATCATGCGCTTCGGCTGTTTTGACTTTTCGGCCGAGTTTTTGGGATAAATAAGCATTATTTGTTATAAGAAGAGTGCCAATGCCCGTTTCGCCGCCTGCGATCGGTTCTTCTTCGCCCGATACCGCTTTGGCAAAGTTATTGAGCATACCTATATAAAGTTCTGCGGAAGAAACGGGGTCGAATTTTATTTCTTCCTCCGTGGTTTTGAGTTCTTCGCGTGCATGGACTTTGGCGGTGTGTCTGTATTCGTCCGTGTCTTCGGAAAATGTGTATATCTTCAGCTTGTCGCCGTTCAGTTCGGCGGCTTTTTTGCTGCCCGAAATTATAAGTCTGTCCTCGTATATGCCCTCGGCGGTCGATATGGTAAAAGTACCCGTGCGGCCGTCCTCGTAGTCCATAAGTATCGTCGCTTCGTCCTCGACATCAAAATCGTTGTACTTGCCGTATTTTACAAAGGCAAATATTTCGTTTGGCAGACCGAAAAGCCATTGCCACAGATCAAGCGGGTGCTGCCCCTGGTTTATCAGCGCGCCTCCGCCCTCGCCCTCTATCGTGCTGCGCCATGGGCTGCTTTGGTGGTAGGCTTCTGTACGGAAATATCGTGTCGAAACATAAGACATACGGTTTATTTTGCCGAATTCTCCATTGTCGATCATATTTTTGAGATATTTATACTCGGGTCTTAAACGCTGATGGAACATCAAGGCATAAGTAAGCCCCTTTTCATTGGCAGTCCTATCCATTTTGGCCGCATCTCTGACAAGTATGCCCGCGGGCTTGTCGCATAAAACGTGCTTGTTTAACTCAAAGGCTTTCAGCGCAAACTGCGGGTGCGTTTTGTGAGGTGTTGCGATAATAAGCGCATCAAAACAAGCCGCATTTTCAAACAGCTCGTCCGAGCTGCGGAACACGCGCACTCCCGTAAATTTTTGACCCCATTCAAAGGCTTCGCTGCTTCGGCATACCAGGGCAGTCAGTTTAAGTCCGCTCGTTTTGCCGCCGTATATCATCTCGGCGTACTGTCGGCCCATATTTCCTGTTCCGATTATTGCAATATTTACCATAAAATGACCCCATTTTTTTTTATTATATCATAATATTACAGAAAAATGAAGAGTTTTTTATGCGCAAAATTGCAAGCGCAGGGAAAAGCAAAATTCAATTTGAAAATCATTATCAAATCTATTGACAAATCGTGTTCTATGGTGTAAAATTGAAATCGGTTTTCAAATTGGAAAGAGGTATTTTTATGAGTTCGAGATACAAGACAAAACAGGGCGATATCCTGCTGGACTACCTTAAAAGCAGGCAGGGCAGCCATGTTACGGCAAACGAGATATGCGAGCATTGCAAGGCTCACGGCACGCCGATAGGCACGGCCACGGTCTACCGCCACCTGGAAAAAATGGTGGACGAGGGCATAGTCAATAAATACAATATTGACAGTAATTCCCCCGCCTGTTTTGAGTATATAGGCAGCGAAAACTGCTGTGAGGAGATGTGTTTTCACTATAAGTGCGAAAAGTGCGGCAAACTGGTGCATCTGCATTGTGAGGAGTTCAAGGAGCTGTGTACGCATCTGAAAGAACACCATAATTTTGTTATAAACCCGATGCGTACCGTGTTTTACGGTATTTGTGAGGAATGTGGAGAAAGGGAAAAATAATATGAGGAAATTTTTTTGGCCGCTTCTGGCGGCAATGATTTTGTGCCTTACAGCCTGCGGCAGTGCGGAAAATGTCACAGACGGAGGGCATGGCATAGGAACTGCGCCGCAGGGGCTTAAAATAGTGGCTACCATATTCCCCGAATATGACTGGGTGCGCAATTTGACCGACGGCACGGATGCGGAAGTGACCCTGCTTCTGGACAACGGCGCAGACCTGCACAGTTTTCAGCCGACGGCGGAGGATGTACTTAAAATTTCAAACTGCGACATATTTATATATGTAGGCGGAGAGTCGGACGAGTGGGTGGATGATGCGCTTGCCGAGGCCGTAAACAAGGATATGCGTGTTATAAACCTTTTGGATGTCATGGGTGACAAGGCCATGGAAGAGGAGATAAAAGAGGGTATGCAGGCCGAGGAAGAAGAGGAAGACGAGGCTGAGTTTGACGAGCATGTATGGCTGTCGCTCAAAAACGCAAAGTTTATCTGCAATAAGATAGAGGGCGAACTATCCGCCGCAGACCCCGAAAATGCCGAAAAATATGCCTTAAACCTTGAAAATTACACTAAACAGCTTGACGAACTTGACAATAAGTTTACGGAACTTGCGGATAAAGCCGAAAACAAAACGCTGATCTTCGGCGACAGATTCCCGTTTGCGTATTTCACAAAGGACTACGGCTTTGATTATTATGCCGCGTTTGTCGGCTGCTCCGCAGAGACCGAGGCAAGTTTTGAAACAATAACCTTTCTTGCAAATAAGGCAGACGAGCTTGGCGTGAAAACCGTGTATACCATAGACGGCAGCGACGGCAGGATAGCGCAGGCGGTCATAGACAGCAGCAAGACAAAGTCCGCCGTTACCGCACAGCTTGACTCCATGCAGTCCGTCACACAAAAACAGGTGGATGAGGGCGAGACGTATCTGTCCGTTATGGAGAAGAACTACGAGGTTTTGAGTGGGACACTAAATTGAGCCGAGAACATGACAGATAAACTGGGATTTGACGGGGAGTTACCGGCAAAGACAGAGGGCTTCTATCCGAAGCCCTCAAACCCTTCCACCATCGCAAGCGGCGGTCCCCCTACCCTCTAAGGGCAGGCAAGGACGACACCCCGTTTCTTCAATAGCTACGGCGGGAGTTTCTTGGCTCCCCTTGTTCAGGGGAGCTGTCAGCCGTCATTTTATCGGCTCTTGACATAAAATCGCAACGGCTGACTGAGGGGTTTACGGCAGCCAATTACACCCCGACAAATTCCAATTTAATTATAACATAGGAGGGCGTTATGTCCGAGTTGATAAAATGCAAAAATGTGACACTGGGCTACGAAGACGGCGCGGTGGCGGAAAATGTGAATTTCAGTGTGAATAAAGGCGATTATCTTGTTGTACTGGGCGAGAACGGCTCGGGCAAGAGCACGCTTGTCAAGACCTTATTGGGTCTGACCCCCGTTTTAAAAGGCGAGATAAGCGGCAGCGTATCCCATAAGGAGATAGGCTATCTTCCTCAGCAGACGGTCGTACAGCGCGACTTTCCCGCCTCGGTATGGGAGATAGTCCTTTCGGGCTGCCTGTCAAAATGCGGTCTGCGCCCGTTCTATAACGACAGCGAAAAAAAGCTTGCCAAGACCAATATGGAGCGCCTTGGCATAACCGACCTGGCTCAAAAGTGCTACCGCGACCTTTCGGGCGGTCAGCAGCAGCGTGTACTGCTTGCCAGGGCACTTTGCGCAACAGGCAGCGTTTTGCTGCTTGACGAGCCCGTGACGGGTCTTGACCCAATGGCGGCGGCGGAGATGTACTCGCTGATAGCCGACCTGAATAAAAACGGCATTACTATAATAATGATATCCCACGATATGGATGCGGCCGTGAAATACGCAAGCCACGTCCTGCACATGGGCGGCGATATATTCTACGGCACTTTGGACGAGTACTCCAAAAGCCCCCAGGGCAAATGGTTTTTCAGTATAGGAGGTGAGGCGGATGCTTGATAAATTAGGCGAATATTTCCAGTATTCCTTTGTGTGGTATGCGCTTATAGTCGGCGTGCTTATCGCGCTTTGTGCCTCTCTTTTGGGCGTTACGCTGGTACTGAAACGCTTTTCATTCATAGGCGACGGCCTGTCGCACGTAGCATTCGGCGCTATGGCGATAGCAAGTGTTGCCAACTTCACAAATAAAACCGTGATAGTCCTGCCGATAACGGTCATTGCGGCTGTTCTTCTTTTAAGAACGGGCAAAAATACCAAAATAAAAGGCGATGCGGCTATTGCCATGATATCGGTCGGGGCGCTTGCTTTCGGCTATATGCTGATGAATATTTTCCCCTCGACTTCCAATGTGTCGGGCGATGTGTGCAGCACCCTTTTCGGTTCGACAGCCATAATCACGCTTAAAAAGGCGGATGTGTGGCTTTGTCTTGTGATGTCGGCAGTGGTGCTGGCGGTCTTTGTACTGTTCTATAACAAAATTTTTGCCGTTACTTTTGACGAGGACTTTGCCAAGGCAACGGGCACCAATGCAAATGCCTATAACCTGCTTATTGCGGTCATTATAGCGGTAATAATCGTACTTGCCATGAATCTGGTCGGCTCACTGCTTATATCGGCACTTGTCATCTTCCCCGCATTGTCCGCAATGCGCATTTTCCGAAGCTTTAAAAGTGTTACGGTATTTTCGGCGGTGCTGTCTGCGTTATGCGCACTCATCGGTATTTTAACGTCGATACTTGCAGATACGCCCGTCGGCAGTACTATAGTCAGCGTGGACGTTATTGCATTTGCTTTGTGCTGTGTGATAGGTTATTTTACCGCAAGGAGGTAAATATGAAAAGAACGATATTTCTACTCGGATTTACGATATTTTTAAGCGGCTGCGGGTCGCAGGGGCATATTGCCGCGCCGCAGAGTGCCGTTGCGGAGGCTATACAGCAGAGCATAGAAGCCGAGGAAAACGGCGGAGAAGCTCTGCCCGATGCAAAAGTTGTTGAAGAGGCGGCTATGAACAGCGCGGTCGAGGATGTTACGGACGAAAATGTGACCGACCTGACCCAAATGAACGGCGATATGGTTTATGGTGTGGTTTTTGAAATGATGACAGAGCCCGAGAAATATCTCGGCAAGGAGATAAAGATGAAAGGCACTTGCAACCGCTTTACCGACCCCGACACAGGCAAGGACTACTATGCCTGCATTATAACGGATGCTGCTGCCTGCTGCGCCCAGGGCATAGAATTTGAACTGCCCGAGGGCGAAGAATACCCCGAATACGGCAGCGATATAACCGTACAGGGTACATTTTCAAGCTATCTTGAAAAAGGAAACGAGTTTTATGTGCTGAAAGATGCAAAACTAAGTTAAAAAATATATATACATAAAAACAGCGGTATTCGGTGTATTGTACGAATACCGCTGTTTGTTTTTTATTTCAATGCTGCGTTCATTGTTTTATTGATATAGTCTTTGTCAAGCCCCTGGCCGATAAACACTATTTTATTAAGTCTGTCGCCGTATTTGGGGTCCCAGTTGTCGGCAATCTCGGGGTACTGCGCGATTATATCCATCTGTTCTTCTTTGGACATAGCGGCCACCCACTGATTTGCCGCGTCTATTGATATCTGCTTGCCCGACTGCTCGTAAATGCACATAAGGTCGGGTGCTTCGTCAAACCATACAAAGCCCTTTGAGCGGATTATGCTCTTGCCGAGTTCAAGGACTGCCTTCTCGAATTTTTCCTTTACAAAAGGCTCTACGACCGAATAAACATAAGTGTTTATGCCGTATTCAAGCGCTTCGCCGTGTGAATGGTCGTGTGTATGTTCGTGGTGATGATGGTGATGATGTCCATGTTCATGCTCATGCTCATGCTCATCTTCGTCATGGTCATGGTGATGATGCTCGTGCTCGTGTTCATGGTCATGATGATGTTCATGTTCATGCTCATGCTCTTCTTTTTCGTGTTCTTCGCGTTCGTCATCATGCTCCATAGCCTGTACCCAGCCTGCCGCATTGTAAGCTTTCTGCATATCAAATACGCCCGTGTCGATTATTTTGTCCGTATCGACAACGCCGTGGTCGGCTTCCATGATAACGGCACTTGGATTAAGTGCCGAAACAACAGCGCGGATATGGTCTTTCTGCTCGCCGGAAACAAGATCTATCTTGTTTAAAAGTGCAATATTGCAGAATTCTATCTGCTCAATAAGAAGCGGTGTAAGATCCTCTTCCTCGCCGTTTTCGTTCTGCTGTGTAAAGCTGTCGCCGCACTCGAATTCGTCTGCAAGGCGGTAAGCGTCAACTACCGTTATAACGCTGTCAAGCTTGCAGTGTACGGGCATACGGTTCTGCTCCAATGCTTCTTCCATTGCAAGAATGGTGTTTGCAATAGGCAGAGGCTCGCAGATGCCGCTGGCTTCGATAACGATATAGTCGCACTTGTTCTGCTGTAAAAGAGAGCCTATCTGATTGATAAGGTCGGTCTTTAATGTACAGCAGATACAGCCGTTTGAAAGCGCAACAACGTCCTTATCCTCTTCCTGGATAAAATCGGACTTGTTGATAAGCTCGGCATCAATGTTTATCTCACCGATGTCGTTTACGATAACGGCAATCCTTTTGCCGTTAGGGTTTCTTAAAATGTTGTTTAAAAGTGTGGTCTTGCCTGCACCCAAAAAGCCCGTAAGCAGGGTAATGGGTACTGTTTTTACTGGTTTCATTTTTTTTCACCTCATATAAAAATTTATTCTTATGTAATTTTATTGTACCACTATCTCGTGGATAACATCATCATCCGTTGTCTGTACAACAGGCTCGACTATGACATCCTCTTTTTGTTTTGAGGTTATCTCAATGGGCGGCTCGGTCACAGGTACGGGTACGGGTGCTTGTGTCACGGGTACGGGTGCTTGTGTCACGGGTACGGGTGCCTGAGTCACGGGAGGCGGCGGAGCTTGTGTCACAGGCTGAGGCGCTTGTGTTACGGGCTTCGCCTGAGTTACGGGCTTCGCCTGTGTTGCGGGCTGTGCCTTAGTCGCAGGCTGAGGAGCCTTTGTTGTGGGCTGAGCTGCCTTTGTTGTAGGCTGTGTTTTTGTAACGGGTGCGGAGGTCGTTATCTCCGTGGTCGTTTCCGTAGTTGTAGTGGTCGTTGTTGTAGTAGTTGTCGAGGACGGGTCGGGCAAAACCATCATTTTGCCCACGCCGTACTGATTTATATGGTAGCATACAACGGGCATACCCGGGTAAACATAGCTGTACACCTGCTTAGCGGTGCTTAAAGAAAGGTTTACACAGCCGTGCGAGCCGTGTGTAAGGTATCTTCTGCCGCCGAAAGAACTTTGCCAAACGGCATCGTGCAGACCTATGCCGCGGTTGAACGGCATCCAGTAGCTTACGGGTGTACGGTAGTTGTCACCGACTAAGATCGCGGGGCTCATTTTTTTCTTTATACGGTATGTGCCCGGAGGGGTTATCCTGTTGGGCGGGAGACCCGTTACACAGGGTGCATCGAGAACTCGCTTGCCGTCCGACCAGACATAGATATGCTGATTGGTAAGGTCTACCTCGACATAGCTTCTGCCCACATCGTCGTTGCCGTGGCCTACGCCCATTACGGAATAAACTGGGTAGCGTACTGTGTCCTGACCCGCTTTTATTACATTTACAAGCGACTGTACTTCGGCTTCCTGGTCGATAAGCCAGCCGAAATCGCCGCCTTTTACCGTGGTTCTTGTACCGAATGCGGTCAAGAATTCTCTTGTCTGACCGTAGGTGTTGAATGTCTTTGCAAATTCGGCTACCCAAGCCGCCACTTTTTTGCGGTCGAAGTAAACATCATAATTGTCGGTCACAAACAGCCAGTCGTGGATAAGTTCCTTATCGACTATGGTGTGCTGTGCGCCGGGCCCCATATTCATGGTGATAGTGGGGCTGATATATTTGTTTGCCAGGTCGCAGGCATCTTTTACTTTCTGCGACTCTGCCGTAAATTCGGGCATTTCGTAGCAGTTTGCTTCCAAAAGGTCTATGCTTTCCTTGTGGTCTTCCGCCGCTTCTTTTACGGCCGCACAAAGCTTGTCGGTCAAAATTTTTCCTCCGTGTGCGCCGTCTTCTATTGCGTATTTGTCGCCGTCAAAGTAGACCGAAGCATTTACGGGCGGGGTGTCCTGCATATTTTTTACGGTGTCAAGGTTTTCGACAGCCGTCTTTACCATATCTTCGTCGCAGATAAAGGCATCTTCCAACTCGACATTGTTTTTTCGGAAAAAGCCCGCGCCCCAGGCAAGCGGGTGCTGTTCGGTCATTACCTTGTCTATCCTGTCGGAAACATTGTATTTAAGGCCGATATCCTCGGCGGAAAGGCTGTCCTTTACCTCACCGCCGTCGGTTATTTCAAGCTTGTAATCGACAGCCGCATTTGCCATTTTCTGCTTTACGGCTTCTACCGACAGACCTGTACAGTTTACGCCGCTTATCTCCGTTCCAGGGTTAAAGTGGCTTTTGAAAAATAAAAATCCCGTCAGAACATAGCCCAGCGCAAGTGCAAAAACAACCATTGCAATGGTTATAAGCGCACCCTTTGCGCCGCCGCTTTCGCTTTCTTCCGTCTGAGCGGGTTCGGCTGGCTTTTGTGCTTCTTCCGTCTGAACGGCTTCGGCGGGTTTTTGTGCTTCCTGCGCTTGCTTCTGTTCGGGCGCAGTCTGCTTTATATCGTTATTTTCTTCCATAATTGTCCTTCCTGATTTTACTGCTTTGATTTTACTGCTTTATCTTTAACAAAACTACATATAAATAAGTATATACATAATCAATACAAGTTATAATATCAAAATATGTATTTAAAAGCAATAGCTTTCGCGAATTTGCATATTTCAAGTTTGTTACAGAAATATTAAACATTAAAATAGGTATAGAAATGTCGGATATTATATGTTATAATCATAAAAAATAATAAAATAGGGATAATGTGTTTTGGAGGCACGAATAATGAAAAGGGTATCAATTCTTTTGATTTTATTTATAATACTTTTGCCCGTGAGTGCATGGGCAGCGCCCGCACAGAGGTACAGTCTTAATGTCAACGGCGCAAAACTGACCGCCTACCTTGCCGAAGACGAGGTTTATGTCAGACCCGAGGAGCTGGCGAGCGCCTGCGCGGGTACAAATTTTGCCTTTGATGTAAGTTATGCGGAAAATGCTTATAAAATAACTTTAAAGACCGATTTTTCGGGCGACCTGCAAAAATTCAAGTCCAAAGCGGCTTATGATGATGTGCCGATAAGTGAGGTAACATTCGCCGTTGACGGTATTGATGCGCAGGGCAGCTTAAAGACGGCGGTAATAGAGGAAAAACCGTTTTTAAGATTGCTGGATATAGGCAATATAGCGGGCTTCGGCTACACCAGAAATAAAAATACGGGGGCTGTCATTCTTGCAAAACAGCCGAGCGTAAATTCCCTGCGAACAGGCAGAAACCTTTCCGCAGGCAGATACATAGACCTGATGAGCGACCTGCTTTACAGCAGCGTGCTTTCAAGCGACAATATGCGTGTGGCGGCACACAGCGCAGACATAGCAAGACTTCTTGCACCCGAAGACTACACACCCCTTAAAATTTCGGCAAACTCGCCTTTGGCGCCGATAGCGGCAAATACACTGACCGCGGTTTTAAAAGAAAGCGATACAAGGGATATAGACCCCGAGAAAAAAATGGTCGCAATTACCTTTGACGACGGCCCGCGCGAGGGCAATACCGAAAGGATACTTGAAGCGCTTGATGCCGTTGACGGCCGTGCCACATTCTTTATGGTGGGCACAAATGTCGAAAATTATCCCGATACAGTCCGTGCCGTTGCCGAGCAGGGCAGCGAACTTGCAAACCACTCCTACAACCATCCGCAGCTTACCACTCTCGGCACAAGCGGCGCTATGGAGCAGATAAATCATACGAATCAGCTTATTGCCGATGCAACGGGTGTAACGCCGACTATCGGCCGCCCGCCTTACGGTTCTATTGATGCGGATATCATAAATGCTTCGGGTATGGAATGGTTCAACTGGAGTGTTGATACGCTTGACTGGAAGAGCAGAAATGCCGATTCGGTCTGCGATGTAATTATGCAGAATGTCGGTGACAGGGATGTTATCCTTATGCACGATATCCATGACAGCACCGTTGAGGCCGCTGTCAGAATAATCCCGTGGCTTCACGAGCAGGGTTATCAGCTTGTTACAATAAGCGAACTTGCCGAAGTTGAGGGCGGCGCAGAAAATGTGTCGGGGCATATAAAGAGATAAAAAATAGGGCTGCAGCACTGTGCTTCAGCCCTTGTTTTTGCAGGGGTTTCCCACCCCTGCACCCCGGCTCGCTTTTTAGAAAAGCGAGGGAAAACATATTCGCGAATAAGGATTAACTAAATTTGTAGTTATACACCGCGGCTTATTTTTTGTGTCGCAAATTATCATTTGCGACGGGATTCAAATTGGAATTTCACATTATGGCAAAAATAAAAATGGCATAACTCAAAGAATAAAAATATTGACTTTTTGGCATAAATAGATTATTCTATTAGTGTATTGTATTGGTAATAAATACCTAAATTATTCTTTTGTAACAGGAGAATATTAAAAAACGAAAGGGGAAAATCATATTATGAAAAGATTGATTGCAAGTTTAACGGCAGTAGTTATGGCTGCGGCGTGCATGACAGGCTGCGGCGGCTCGGGCAATGCAGGCAGCGGTTCTGCAGGCGGCTCTTCATCGGGTGCTTCCACAGCAGAGGGCGGCGTATTCAAGATCGGCGGTATCGGTCCTCTTACAGGTGATGCTTCAAGCTATGGTATCTCCGTTAAAAACGGTGCGCAGATCGCTGTTGACGAGATAAATGAGGCAGGCGGTGCAGCAGGCTATCAGCTGGAACTTCTTTTCGAGGACGATGAACTTGACGAAGAGAAGAGTGTAAACGCTTATAACAAGCTTATGGACAGCGGCGTAAACGCTATTCTGGGCTCTGTAACAAGCGGCTGTTCCATTGCCGTTTCCGAAGTTTCCAAAGACGACGGTATCTTACAGATCACTCCTTCGGGTTCCGCTCAGGCTTGTACACAGTATGACAACGCATTCAGAATTTGCTTTACAGACCCCATGCAGGGCGAGCTTATGGCTAAGTACATTATAGAAAAGGGCATCAAAAAGACTGCTATCATCTACAATGTATCGGACGAATATTCAAAGGGTATCGCAGATGCTTTCACAACAGAGTATCAGGCAGCAGGCGGCACGATATCCGCAAGCGAGAGTTACAACACAGGCGACATCGACTTTAAAACACAGCTTACAACTATCAAAAACAGCGATGCAGAGGCACTTTTCCTCCCTGTTTACTACTCTGATGTAGCTTCTATCTCCGAGCAGGCGGCAGGCGTTGGCCTTGCACTTCCTTACTTTGGCTGTGACGGCTGGGACGGCGTTATCAAGCAGCTCAACGGCGACACATCAAAGATAGACGGCGCTGTTTTCCTTACACCTTTTGTTGCATCCAGCGAGGATGAAAAGGTAAAGAACTTCGTTGAAAAGTACAGCGAAAAGTTCGGCGCAACACCCGACCAGTTCGCAGCTGACGGTTATGACGGCGTTTACGCTATGGCTAAGGCTCTGGAGCAGACAAACGGCGATGCTTCAAACGAGGCTCTTATCTCCGCTATGACTTCTATCACGGTAGACGGCGTAACAGGCAGCATGACATTTGATGCAAGCGGCGAGCCCAATAAGGACGCTCTTGTTGCTGTTATCAAAGACGGCGAATATACTCCAGAAGAAAAATAATAATTGATTTTATGGGGCAGGTTTTTCCTGCCTCTTTTTTGTAATAAAAATTATTTTCCTAATTTTAAAATTTCCTATTGACAAATAAGGAAAATTGATGTATGATTATTTACACAAAAAACATTTAATACTTTAAACCGATGAAGCGGAGATAAAAACGGTACACGCCCTAAAGGCTATGCCGACAGAGAGCCCGTATTGCTGGAAGCGGGCAGGAAACAGACTGTTAAATGGACCGCAGAGGGTATGGTGAAATATTTAAGTAGCCGTAACGTGAGGGCATACGTTAGTTCGCCGAGGGTATGATAGTACCCGATAAAGTGCGCAGCAAAGCTGTGAAGCAAGGTGGCACCGCGAGTTGAGATTTCGACCCGTCCTTGACAGAGATAAAATCTGTCTTGGACGGGTTTTATTATTGGCAAAAATCAGCACAAATACGAAAGGAGAACTCAAAATGGAAAAACTTAAATTCAGACCTGCTTTTGAAGAGGTGTCACAGCTTGCACAAAGCGGAAAATACGGAACTATCCCCGTAAGCTGTGTTATCGAAAATGACGGCATAACACCCGTAAATGTTATGCAGAAGATGAAAAAAATATCCGACCATTGTTATATGCTTGAAAGCTTCGAGGACAGCAAGGAGTGGGGCAGATACAGCTTTCTGGGCTGTCAGCCGCTTATGGAGATAACATGTCTTAACAATGTGACGACTGTAAAGACCAAACTTACAAAGCAGGAGATACAGGGCGACCCGAAAGAATATGTAAGGCAGATAGTAAACGACAACAAAAGCCCTGTGCTTGACTATCTTCCGCCGTTTACAGGAGGCCTTGTGGGATATTTTTCCTATGATTATATAAAGTACGCAGAGCCTACGCTCGACCTTGATGCAAAGGACAGAGACGGCTTCAAAGATATGGATATGATGCTTTTTGACAAGGTCATAGCTTTTGACAACTATAAAAACACGATAACGGTTATAGTAAATCTTGATGCTCACAGCTATAAAACAAGCTATTTTGCGGCTGTAAAAGAGTGCGAGATGATAGTTGATATGATACTCAACGGCGAAAAGGCAGAGGATGAGCCTTTGAAATTAAAATCGGATTTCAAGCCCTTATTCGACAAAGAACGCTACTGCCAAATGGTGGAAAAGGCGAAGAAATACATCTACGAGGGCGATATTTTCCAGGTGGTGCTTTCAAACAGGCTCGAAGCCGAGGTGGAGGGCAGTCTTTTCGATACTTACAAGATACTTTGCAATAAAAACCCGTCACCATATATGTTCTATTTTTCGGGCTCGGACGGAGAGATAGCGGGTGCAAGTCCCGAAACGCTTGTCAAGCTTGAAAACGGCGTTCTGCACACTTTCCCGCTTGCGGGCACAAGGCGCAGGGGCAAAACGGACGAGGAGGACAAGGCGCTTGAAGCCGAACTTTTAAAAGACGAAAAGGAACTTGCCGAGCATAATATGCTTGTCGATCTCGGCAGGAATGATATAGGCAAGATAAGCAAATTCGGCACGGTACAGGTTGAAAAATATATGCAGATACAGCGTTTTTCACACGTAATGCACATTGGTTCGACGGTACGCGGCGAGATAAGGGAGGACAAGGACACCATTGATGCGGTGGACGCGATACTTCCCGCAGGAACGCTTTCGGGCGCACCGAAAATCAGAGCCTGCGAGATTATAAACGAACTGGAAGACAACAAGCGCGGCATTTACGGCGGTGCGATAGGCTATATCTCCTTTGCGGGCAACCTTGATACCTGCATTGCGATAAGGCTTGCTTTCAGCAAAAACGGCAAAGTATTCATCCGCTCGGGTGCGGGCATAGTTGCCGACAGCGTACCCGAAAACGAGTATAACGAGTGCCTGCAAAAGGCAGCCGCAGTTGTAAATGCGGTAAAGGCGGCGGGAGGTGTCAGAGAATGATACTTTTGATAGATAATTACGACAGTTTTTCATATAACGTATTTCAGATGGTCGGCGGCATCACGGACGAGCTTAAAGTAATAAGAAACGACGAGATGAGCGTTGACGAGATAAAAAAGCTTGCTCCCAAAGCGGTGATAATCTCACCGGGACCCGGCAGACCCGAAAATGCGGGTATCTGCGAACAGGCGGTAAAGGAGCTTGATATACCTATACTGGGCATTTGCCTTGGGCATCAGGCTATATGCGAGGCGTTCGGCGGCAGGATAACCTACGCAAAACAGCTGATGCACGGCAAACAGTCCGTTGCCGATATAGATACGGACAGCGTTTTATTCACGGGAATGGATAAAAAGATAACTGTCGCAAGGTATCACAGCCTTTGCGCCGACAGGGACAGCTTGCCCGACTGCTTCAAAGTGACTGCGGAAACGGCGGACGGCGAGATAATGGCGGTGGAGCACAGGGAAAAGCCGATATACGGTTTGCAGTTCCACCCCGAATCCGTACTGACCCCCGACGGCGCAAAGATACTGGAAAATTTTATAAAGAGTTTGTAATGAATTTGAGAAAAGGCCCTATTACTGTGGAGAGTAAAAAGGCGAGAGGTGATATTTATGATTTTGAATGAGATCGCGGAAAAAACAAAGGAACGTGTGGCGGAAGAAAAACTTCGTCTGCCGCTTTCAACTGTACGCCGAGAGGCGGAAAGCATGGATAAAAACACGGGTTTCCCGTTTGAAAAGGCGCTTGCCGCGGACGGACTCAGCTTTATCTGTGAGGTCAAAAAGGCTTCCCCCTCAAAGGGACTTATAGCAGAGGATTTTGATTTTGTGAATATTGCCAAGGACTACGAAAAGGCAGGCGCTGCCGCGATATCCTGCCTGACGGAGCCCTATTGGTTCAGGGGTGCGGACGAGTATCTGACAGAGATAACAAAAAATGTGTCAATACCCGTGCTGCGCAAGGATTTTACGGTTGACGAGTATATGATATACCGTGCAAAGACCATAGGTGCAAGTGCGGTTTTGCTTATCTGTGCTATTTTAAGCCAAAATCAGCTTAACGAGTATTATGATATAGCCAAAAGTCTCGGGCTGTCGGTGCTTGTGGAGGCACATGACGAAAAAGAGATAGATATGGCGCTTGATTGCGGTGCAGGAATAATAGGCGTAAACAACCGCAATTTAAAGGATTTTACGGTCGATATAAATAATTCGATAAATCTAAGAAAACTTGTGCCGCCCGAAGTTTTATATGTTTCGGAAAGCGGCATGAAAACAAATGAGGATATAGCAAGGCTTTATCATAACGGCGTAAATGCCGTACTTATCGGCGAAACGCTTATGCGAAGCAATGATAAAAAGGCAATGCTTGATGAATTATCAAAAGGATGTAAAAAATGAAGATAAAAATTTGCGGGCTGTTCCGTGACGAGGATATTGACTTTGTAAATGCCGCACGCCCCGATTTTATCGGCTTTGTGTTTTTTGAAAAAAGCCACCGTTTTGTTTCTTTGAAGCGTGCGGAGCAGCTGAAAAGCAGGCTTGACAAAAATATCCGCTCCGTCGGGGTTTTTGTTGACGAAAGTATGGACAGTATGGTACAATATTGTCTTAGCGGCGCGGTCGATGTGATACAGCTTCACGGACACGAGGACAACACCTATATCTCGGCTTTGCGTGAAATAACGGATAAAGAGATATGGCAGGCGTTCAAGATACGCGGCGAAGAAGATATAAAAAAAGCGAACGACTCTTCTGCGGATATGCTTGTGTTGGACAACGGCATGGGTACGGGAGAGAGTTTCGACTGGTCGCTTATAAGAAATACAGACAGGCCGTTTTTTCTTGCGGGCGGTATAAATTGCGGGAATATCGGCAATGCAATAAAATTTGCGCCCTACGGCATTGATGTCAGCAGCGGCGCAGAGACCGACAGGGTAAAAGATAAGACCAAGATAGAATTTATTGTCGGACAATGCCGTAAAGCAATGTCGGGCGATTAAAAAAATCAGAGGTAAGCAAAGAGCTTTTTAATAAAGGAGTGTAAAAAATGAGTAAAGGAAGATTTGGCGAATTTGGCGGACAGTATATCCCCGAAACGCTTATGAATCAGCTTTATGAGCTTGAAGAGGCTTATAATTTTTATAAAAACGACAAGGATTTTAATGACGAGCTGAACAAGCTGCTCAACGAGTATGCGGGCAGACCCTCGCTTTTGTACTATGCCGAAAAAATGACAAAAGACCTTGGCGGCCCGAAGATATACATTAAAAGAGAGGATCTTAACCACACGGGTTCACATAAGATAAACAACGTGCTCGGACAGGCTCTGCTTGCGAAAAAAATGGGCAAGACAAGAGTTATTGCCGAAACGGGTGCGGGTCAGCACGGTGTTGCAACGGCTACCGCGGCAGCGCTTCTGGGTATGGAATGTGAAGTTTTTATGGGCAAGGAGGACACAGACAGACAGGCACTTAATGTGTACAGAATGGAACTTCTCGGTGCTAAAGTCCACCCCGTAACAAGCGGCACAATGACACTTAAAGATGCCGTAAACGAAACTATGCGCGAATGGGCGACACGCTGTGAGGACACGCATTATGTACTGGGCAGCGTTATGGGTCCGCATCCGTTCCCGACTATCGTGCGTGATTTCCAGAGCGTTATATCAAAAGAAGCGAGAGAGCAGATACTTGAAAAAGAGGGTAAGCTTCCTGCGGCTGTTATTGCCTGCGTAGGCGGCGGCAGCAATGCAATGGGTATGTTCTATAATTTTATAAATGACAAGGACGTTAAGCTGATAGGCTGTGAGGCTGCGGGCAAAGGCGTTGATACCGAACTTCATGCGGCTACCATAGCAAAGGGCAGTCTTGGTATCTTCCACGGTATGAAATCCTATTTCTGTCAGGACAAGTATGGTCAGATAGCACCCGTTTATTCTATTTCGGCCGGTCTTGATTATCCCGGCATAGGCCCCGAACACGCCTACCTGTATAAAACGGGACGTGCCGAGTATCATCCCATTACGGATGACGAAGCTGTTGCGGCGTTTGAATATATTGCAAGAACAGAGGGCATAATTGCAGCGATAGAAAGCTCTCATGCAGTTGCTTATGTAATGAAGCACGCAAAGGATTTTTCAAAGGACGACAGCATCATAATTTGTATGTCGGGACGCGGCGACAAGGATGTTGCGGCGATAGCACGCTACAAGGGGGTAGAACTCTATGAGTAATATATTTAAGGATAGAATTTTTAAAGAAAAGGCTTTTATACCTTTTCTGACGGCGGGCGACCCGACGGCGGAAACAACGGTAAACTGCATACTTGCCATGGAGCGTGCGGGTGCGGATCTGATAGAGATTGGCATACCTTTCTCCGATCCTACGGCAGAGGGTGTTGTTATCCAGGATGCAAATATCCGCTCGCTTTCAAACGGCATGACAACGGACGGCGTTTTTGAAATAGTTGAAAAAGTAAGGGAAAAGTCGGATGTTCCGCTTGCGTTTATGACCTATATCAACCCCGTTTTCCATTACGGATATGACAAGTTTTTTGAAAAGTGTCAAAAACTGGGCGTTTGTGCAATAATTATCCCCGACCTGCCTTTTGAGGAAAAGGACGAGGTCGTTGATGTTGCGGAAAAATACGGCGTTGAGGTCATCTTCCTTATCGCGCCTACTTCACACGAGAGAATAAAGAGAATAGCCAAGGAAGCCCGCGGTTTTATCTATATTGTTTCGTCAATGGGCGTTACGGGCGTGAGAAGCAGTATCAATACCGACCTTGACGAGATAGTTTCCGCTATTCGCGCCGAGACCGATACCCCATGCGCCATAGGCTTCGGCATCAGCACACCCGAACAGGCTAAGAAAATGGCACATATCTCCGACGGTGCCATCGTCGGCAGCGCTATCGTAAAAATAATTGCCGAATACGGCGAAAATGCACCCGATAAGGTGTATGAATATGTTAAAAGTATGAAAGATGCGGTTAGGGAAAGCTGAAATTTGTTTTAATTCCCATAACTTTTTATTTGTACAGGAGGAGACAGGGGGACGGTTCTACTGTCCCGTAGGGGACAGATAGAACCGTCCCCCTGTCTCTATCAATAACACCCATACATATTCCGATAAATAGTTACTTCTAATAAATAGCGGTGCGTAAGCGAATAGATTTTAAAGACAGTCTGAACGGAGGTTTGTTTATGGTTAAAAACATAGTAAAAGACGTATTTTTCCTGTCACAGAAGTCCGTACCCGCGACTAAGGCGGATATGGGAACGGCGAGAGATCTTTCGGACACTTTGGCGGCCAATGCGGACAGATGTGTCGGTATGGCGGCGAACATGATAGGTGTGAACAAAAACATAATAATAGTAAACATCGGGTTTATGAATATGATAATGTTCAACCCCGTTATTACAAAAAAGAGCGGCGAATACAAAACCGAAGAGGGCTGTTTATCACTTATAGGAGTGCGCCCTGCCGTAAGGTACGAAAAAATAACGGTAGAATTTTATGATATGTCGTGGAACAGGCAGGTGAGGGAGTACACGGGCTGGACGGCACAGATAATCCAACATGAGATAGACCACTTGTCGGGCATACTGATATAACATAAAAACTATAGGGAAAAATTTTTCAAAATTTGGTTTTAACACTATCTTACGTAACTATTTTACCTTACTTTTCGTTAAATAAATGTCAAATATACAAAATAAAAAAGGCGGTATGCAGGAGATACAAAACTTCTGTATACCGCTTTTTATGCTGTGTTCACAGTTAATTCACACTTTGTTCAAAAGTAAAAGTATACAAAAACCAAAATTTAAAATCGTGAATTGATTTTTTTGAAATCGGTTGACCCTAACACAATGTTATACTAAAATAAAACTATGGGAAAATTAAAGGATGATTAAAAAAGGGTAAACGGATAATCAAAGGATCAAGGATGCGGAACTTTTGTTTCTAAAGGTGAATAGGGACACATTAAGAAAGGGGTTTCAAAATGAAATTTAAAAGATTTGCGGCTTTTGTTACGGCTGCGATGTGCTTTGGCGGTACTTTCTCGGGTATAGGAATGAGCAATGTATTTGCTGCGGTATCAAATGACTTTGAGTACAGCTATGAGGGTTGGTGCGCAAACGGAAGTGCGGTTTTGGCAATGGATGCACAGGGCGCGGACGGCTCGAATGCAATGGTGGTAACTAACAGAATAAGCGGAAAAGACGGCGCTGTTTCGGAAAAAGGTTTCTATCTTGACGGCGGCGTAAAATACAACTACAGCGTAAAGGTAAAAAGTGTACAGGACGATACTTTCTATCTTACACTTCGCTGGTATGACGAAAAAACAGGCGAATATTCAAGCAAGGTAATTGCGGAAAAAACGGTAAAAGCAGGCGAATGGTCGGAGCTTTCGGCTAAGTACAAAACACCCGATGGCACTATCAATCAGACACTTTTTATCACATCCGACAATGCGGGCGATTTTGCTTTTGATGATGTACAGATAACATACCGCGATGACGGAACAACCGTTTATGCGGCTGACAAGGGTCTTAAAGATGCGTTTGCAAGATACTTCAAAGTAGGTACGGCAGTACCCGCAAGCCTTATGTCAAACAGCAAGGCAACGGCTATCATTTTAAAGGATTTCAACTCCGTTACCTGTGAAAACGAGTTAAAGCCCGATGCCACACTTGCACAGTGGAAGTGCAGCGGTGACAATGTTGGCGTTCAGATAGGCAGCGGCGCAGCGGCTATCATGGACTTCTGCCAGAAGAACAATATCGGTATGCGCGGTCATACAATGGTATGGTACAGCCAGACACCGCAGTGGTTCTTCAAAGAGGGCTACAACGCAAATAATAACTGGGTCTCCAAGTCCACTATGGACAAGAGAATGGAAAGCTACATTAAAAATATGTTCTCCACTATCAAATCCCAGTATCCGAATCTTAACTTATACTGCTACGACATCTGCAACGAGTGTATAAGCGACGACTCCAACAGAACAAAATACAACGGCGGCTCCAGAGTGCCGGGCTTCGGCAACGGTCAGTCCCCGTGGGTAAAGGTATACGGCGACAACAGTTTTGTTGAAAAGGCTTATACTTATGCAAGAAAGTATGCTCCTAAAGGCTGCAAGCTTTTCTATAACGACTACAACGAATATTGGGATCACAAGCGTGATTCTATCTACAATATGTGCAAGTCGCTTTACAGCAAGGGTCTCCTTGACGGTATCGGTATGCAGTCTCATATCGCAGCCGACGGCGCTAATGGCTTTACGGGCATAAACAATTATACCAAGGCTTTGCAGATGTATGCGGGCATTGGCTGTGAAGTTCATATTTCCGAGCTTGATATCGACATAAAAACTTCAAGCGGCAACTACAGCGACTACGATCAGGCACAGAAATACAAGGCTATCTTCCAGGCTGCCATGAATGTAAACAACAGCGGCTCAAAGGGCAAAGTAACGGCTGTTTGTGTATGGGGTATCGACGATGCTCATTCATGGGTAAACATGAATAACGATGCGGGAAGCAATCCTCTTCTTTACAATTCAAGCTTCCAGCCCAAGACCGCTTACAACACACTTATGGGCATGGTTCCCTCATCTCAGTGGGGCGGCAGCTCATCAAGCGGTTCAAATAACAGCGGTTCAAATAATTCGGGATCTTCAAGCAGCGCCGCACAGCCGAACAGCTATGGCTGGTATTTTGACAGCACATTTGAAAGCGGCACGGACGGCTGGCAGGGCAGAGGTGCGGCAAGCCTGACTTCAAGTTCAAGCGAACACTATGTAGGCAGCAAGTCCCTTTATGTATCGGGCAGAACAGCTACATGGAACGGCGCACAGAAGTCTCTTGACACGGCAACTTATGTACCCGGCAAGGCTTACAGCTTCAGCACAAATGTAAAATATACAGGCGGCAGTTCAAGCGAGCCTTTCTATCTTAAATTACAGTACGATGCAAACGGCAAGACGAATTATGCGACTGTTGCCGAAGCGACCGTACAAAAGGGAAGCTGGACACAGCTTGCAAACAAAAACTTTACTATACCGTCGGGCGCAGGCAATATGTATCTCTATGTTGAAACGGGCAGCACAAACTGTGACTACTACATGGACGAAACTATCGTTGCCGTAGCAAATACAAGCATAACGGGCGCAGGCGGTTCAAGCAGCAGCTCAAATTCGGGCAGCAGCTCAAACAACAATAACAACAATAACAACAATAACAATAATAACAATAATAACAGCAATACAAATAACAACACAAACAATAACACAAATACGGGCAATACAACTACGGGTACAAAGGTTTCCAAGAGCTGGAATTTCTCCGATACGCAGTTCAACGGTCTTCGCACGATAACGGACTCCGTAACTATCGACGGCATCAAAATTCTTGCAAACAGCAGCAAGCCTGTTTCCGTACCGTCAAATCCCGCAACACTTAACGGTACTACATATCAGTACTGCCTTGCACTCGGCGGCGGCGGTTCAACTTCTTACCGTTCGGTTGCTATCCCCGTAAGCGGTTCTACAGTACTTAAAGTTACTGCAAGATCAACGGGTTCGGAAACAAGAACACTTGCAATAGTAAACGACAGCGCACAGCAGGTAGGCGCAATAAATGTGACAAATGCGCTTGCAACGGGCGAGGTTACTATCAACGGCAACGGTACTGTATACCTGTATTCCACAAAGAGCGGCATCAATATCTACAAATTGCAGATAGATACCACAGGCAGCGTACCCGGCGGCAGCGGCAACACAAACACAAACAACAACAGTAATACAAATAACAACAGCAACACAAATACCAATACCAATACAAACACAAATACAAATACAAATACCAACACCAACACAAGCGGTGAGGTAAATCAGTATGGCTGGTATTTTGACAACACATTTGAAGCAGGCAAGGAAAACTGGACGGGCAGAGGCGATGCAGCCATTTCCACAAACACTTCTCAGCACTATGTAGGCATCCGTTCATTACGTGTACAAAACAGAACGGCTACATGGAACGGCGCACAGAAAGTGCTTGACACGGCGACATTTGTACCCGGCAATTCCTACAGCTTCAGCGCAAATGTAAAATACCCGAGCGGCAATGCAACAGAGCCTTTCTATCTTAAATTGCAGTATTCTGCGGGCGGCACGACACATTATGCAACTATCGCGGAAGCGACAGTACAAAAAGACACATGGACACAGCTTGCAAACAAAAACTTTACCATTCCTTCGGGTGCTTCCAACCTCTACCTTTATGTAGAAACGGGCAGCACTACCTGTGATTACTTTATGGACGAAGTTATCGCCGCAAAGGCAGGCACAAGCATCAGCGGCGCAGGCAGCGGCAGCGCAGGCAGTTCAAACACAAATACAAACACCAATACACAGGTCACAAACACACCCGACAAAAACGCTATGAACAGCCTGTTTTCAGGTGTAAATCCGGGTTGGAGCTTTAAAAACAGCTCAAACAACAACCCTCTTTACACACAGCGTTTCGGTGCAGACCCGGGTGTTATGGAATACAACGGCAGAGTTTATGTTTACATGACAAACGACGTGCTGGAGTATGACAGCAACGGCAAGATAAAGGAAAATTCCTTTGCCAAGATAAACAAAATAAATATTCTTTCTTCCGACGATATGGTAAACTGGACAGACCACGGCGCAGTTCAGATAGCGGGCTCAAACGGCGCTGCTAAGTGGGCGACCTGCTCATGGGCTCCCTGCGCGGCACACAAGACCATAAACGGAAAAGAAAAATTCTTTATGTATTTCTGCAACGGCGGCAACGGCGTAAGTGTTGTTACATCCGACAGCCCCACAGGCCCGTGGACAGATCCACTCGGACACGCTCTTATTACAAGAAATACGGCTAACTGCGGCAATGTAACATGGCTTTTCGACCCCGCTGTTATGGTGGATAAGGACGGCACGGGCTACCTTTGCTTCGGCGGCGGCGTTCCCTCGGGCAAGGAGTCTAATCCGGGCACTGCAAGAATAGTAAAGCTCGGCAGCGATATGATAAGCCTTGCAGGCACACCTCAGACACTCAATCCTCCTTATCTTTTCGAGGATTCGGGTATCAACAGAATAGGCAATAAGTATTACTACACATACTGCTCGAACTTCAATACTTCGGGCAACCCCTACGGCATGGGCGGCGGCTGCATCCAGTACATGGTAGCAGACAGTCCTATGGGTCCGTATACATACGGCGGACAGCTTCTCGGCAGCACCTACGGCATTGACGGCCGCGGCGGCAACAACCACCACTCACTTGTAGAGCTTAACGGAAAGCTTTATATCTTCTACCATACAAGACTTATGGAAGATGTATACAATATTTCCGCAAGTGCAGGCGGTTACAGAAGCCCTATGGTAAATGCGGTAACACTTAACGGCACAAAGTTTAACCAGGTAAGCGGCAACAAGACGGGCGTATCTCAGCTTAAAACCTTGAATCCTTATTCCAAGGTGCAGGCCGAGACTATCAGCCGTCAGAGCAGCGTAAGCGTAAGCGGCACAGGCGACACGGCCGTAACCGATATTCAAAAAGGCGACTGGATCGGTGTTAAGGGCGTGAACTTCTCCAAGGGCACATCCAAGCTTACCGTAAGAGCAAAATCATCTTCGGGCGCGGCTATCAAGGTATGCACGGGCAGCGAAAGCGGCAGCGCGATAGGTTATGTACAAGTACCTGCGGGCAGCAGCTACAGCGAGATCACAGTACCCGTTGACAACATCAGCGGTACAAAAGACCTCTACTTTGTATTCAGCGGCGGCGTTGATTTTGATTATTGGTATTTCTCCTGATACCTAATAAATAAAAAAACTGTGGGATGTAAAGTTCCACAGTTTTTTTATGGGGATGTACGCGTACTATTTCAATAAAATATGTTGCAATTATTTTCATTGTATGTTATAATTCGTATAAATAAACATTATATTTGAAAATAGGAAAGGATATATTTATGAAAAATATAAAATCTCCGACAGGAACACACACACGTCCTCTGTTCCATATAATTATAAGTGTTATAAGTCTGTCGTGCGTTGGTGCATTATTGTTTTCGGTCGGTTATTTTTGCGGCTTCAAATCAAATGAAAAACATGAGCATGAAGAAGATGTTAAATTATGGAAAAAGGAACAGGAGATGTATACAGAAGGCGACATTGTTGTTTATGAACAGGAAAACGACAGATTTGGCTGGTTAGATAACAACAGGATAGAGCAAGTATATAGAACCGGAACAGGAGAGTATGATATTTCTATAGAAGATCCAAGGTACGAATCATTTGCAAATATAAAGTTTAGAGAAGTTTTTGACAGTCTGACTTTCCCCGAAGAGGATAAAAAGCCAATAAGCGGAAGGCAATGGACAATCGAAGAACTTCAGGACACAGAATTTGAATTTGTGGGTGAAAAAGAAATATATCAAGGCGATGACCCCAATAAACCCATATATAAAGGCCGAACACTTGACATTTATATATGGGAGGATAAATGTATTGTTCCGCAATACACGCTTTACAGTAATGATGACAACATATATGTGGCTAATATATATACAATAAAAACGGGCGAAAGATATATGTACCCCATTGCCTTAATGAGAAATCAGCCTAAGGGTGTCAGACCAGGTGGTAGTCTTATAAATCCAAAATATTATTTTTGTAAGGACGGCAGAATATTTTGTATATATAAGTTTTATAATAAATTGTATTGTCATAGATTAAACTGAGGCAGTATCAATACGGACGGCAGAGAACATATCTGCCGTCCGTATATTTTTTATGCGGTCTGGATTATTTTTATTACATCAAGAATATCGGGATTTGCTTTGGTGTGGTCGGTTATTTTGGCGGCGTTGAGCTGGCCCTCGTCAAGTTCTGCCGTGCCGCTTAAATATTGAAGCAAAAGCAAGGCATCATCATCCATAACCATATTGTCAAGATCGACATCGCCGTAGAGTATTTCTTCGGGCAGTTTTACATATGTGTTTTTGCCCGTATTAGCAATATAGGCGTTCGTGCCGTAACTCAATCTTTCCGTGCTGCCTTTCAGTGCCCAGCCCGTTGTGCGGTTGGGAAGCCATGCGCTTCTTGTCACGTCATAGTACTTTTCGCCTATAGTCAGGCTTTCAAGCCTGTAGCAGCCGCTGAACATAGAACTTTCGCTGTTACGGCAGTTTGTTCTGTCAAAATTGCTCAGATCAAGGCTTTTCAGCTTTCGGCAGCCCGCAAACATACTGTTCATGGATGTGACTTTGCTCGTATCAAAACTGCTCAGGTCAATGCTTTCAAGCGAGAAGCAGTCCTCAAACATACTGCTCATTGATGTTACATTGCTTGTGTTGAAATTTGTGACATCAAGTGTTTTTAATGACTTGCAGCCGCAGAACATTTGATTCATATAAACGGTATTCTGTGTTTTGAAACTGCCGAGGTCAAGACTTTCAAGCGAATAGCATTGATTGAACATACCCTCCATATCCTCGGTGTTTTCTGTGTTGAAATTGCTTATATCAAGCGTTTTAAGTTTGTGACAGTTGGCAAAGGCATAGCTCATGCTTTTTACTTTGCTTGTGAGGAAAGAGCTTAGATCAAGGGATTTCAGCGAGTGCATATCCGAGAACATATGTTTTATTGTTGTGACATTTCTTGTGTCAAAATTGCTTATGTCAAGCGTTTCAAGGGCATAGCAGCTTGTGAACATATAGCTCATGTCCTCGACGTTGGCAGTATTAAAATCGCCGACATTGAGTAACCTTAAATTGTCACAGCCCGCAAACATGGTGTTCATATCCGTAACGGCGGAAGTGTCTGCACCCGTAAAGTCCATGCTTTCGGCTTTGAAATTATAAAACATATAAGAACAGTCTTTTGGAAAGACGGTATTGCCCGATGTCTTTACCGATTTGACAGCTGAATTATCGGCATAGGTGCTTGCTTCGTCGACCGTCAGAGTACCGCTTAATTTAAGTTCACCCGTTTGAGCGTTAAAATCAGTATCGGCATATACCGCCGTGCTCATGGCAAGTACGGCAAATAACACCGTAAATGCCGTTTTAAATTTTTTCATTGTATTTCCTCCCTGTTGTGTAAAATAATTCCATTAATGATTTAATTAACTGATATTATACATCTATATGGCAAAAAATACAATAGATTTTTAAAATATTGCCTACAGCCCCTCCAATTCAAGTGTGGGATTAAGGACGGCGTTTAATGCGCTTCCAATTATATAGGAAAGATTTTCTATCACTTCGTCAACTTCTTTTGGAGTGACTATCATATTTTCGGTGTAGGGGTCGAGGATGCGGCGGATGAGGTCATATTTTTCCTCGCTGCCAAGGGTTTTAAGGGTGTCGAAAAAGGCGCTGTCGTGAGTTCTTATATCGTCAAGCATTATATCGAGGGTGTCGTTTACAAGGGTAGCGGCATCCACGACAGTTGGTACGCCGATAGCGACAACGGGCACTCCGAGAGTTTTTTTATCGAGTGAGGGGCGCTGATTTCCTACACCTGCGCCCGGAGAAACGCCCGTGTCGGCAATTTGTATGGTAGAATTTACTCTGTCGGCGCGCCTTGCGGCAAGGCTGTCAACGGCGATCACAAGGTCGGGCTTTATATGCTCGGTTATTCCTTTTATAATATCAAGCGTTTCTATACCCGTAATGCCCATAACACCGGGGCTTACGGCACTTATGCTGCGGATGTCACGGGGCATGGAGTCCATGATATGCCTTGTGACCGTTATTCTCCCCGAGGTCTGCGGCCCTAGGGCATCGGCAGTAATACGGCGGTTTCCAAGCCCTGCGACAAGTACGGTCTTTGCCTGTGTCAGCACATCCAGCTTTAAAAGATATTTTTTAAGAAGTTCGGCTATGCGGCGGTGTGCGTCCTTGTCGTCAAGCTTCATATAGGGACTTTCTATGGTTATATAGCTGCCTTTCGGCTTTTCCATGACCTCTGCGCCCCTGTCTGTGGTTATTTTTACCAAGGTAACGGCGGTATCGGGCAGCATACAGTCCTCTTTTGTGACTTTTATGCCGTCGGCGGCTTTTGCTTCGGCGGTCAGGCTCTCGGCAGCCTCAATGGCAAGGTCGGTGGAGGGAGAGAAGTTTTTCATAAAATATCATCCTTTGCGCTTTAATATTTTGTTATATTTTTTGAGATTTATTTCAAAATTATTCATTGACTTTTAAAGTAATATCGGGTATAATAAAGCTTGTGTTGATCGGGCAGATGTGATCGTTACACATCCAAAAACCCCTCTGAACCCCGGTCAAAGAATACTATTTAAAATATTGTTTGAGCTATTCGGGAGGATAATGTAATGGCTAATATCAAATCGGCTAAGAAAAGAATTTTAGTTATCAATAAGAAAACAATGCGCAACAAGATGATCCGTTCGGGCGTCAAGACAGCTATCAAGAAGGTTCTTGCAGCTGTTTCGGCGGGCGACAAGGCTGCTGCACAGACAGCACTTGTAGGCGCAACAAAGGCTATCGACATGGCAGCAAGCAAGGGTGTTTACCACAAGAACAATGCTGCCCGCAAGAAATCTCGTCTTGCTAAGGCCGTTAACAAAATCGCATAATTTACTTCGGACGTTTCTGTTTTGTTACAGAAACGTTCTTTTTTTGTAATATTAATATAATATTGTTGTTATTGAATTATGCAATTTACTGTGGTAGAATGTACCTACAGCACCGAAAAAAGGCATATTTTAGGACAAAACCCATAATTAGTATGTTAAATGTCTGATGCAACTATATATGGGATCGTCAAAATACGACGGTATTTTTGCAATAAGTTTGTAAAATGTGTCTAAAATAGTGCGCGCGCAAAAATCACATTACCTTAAATGTTACAAAATTGTTAAAATTATGTGGAGATGGTTGACAAACAGCCATTTTTTACGTATAATAATTTCGTAATATTTATGTAACAATTTTTATTTAGCTAAAGAAACACAAAGGAGTGAGTCCCAATGGTCAGCTTTTTTAAAAAAGGCTTCTCGATTGGTTTGGCATTGGCATTCGGTATCGCAGGCAACGCGTATGCCGCAACAAAAGGTATCATCAATGCCGATGACGTTAATATAAGAACACAGGCTTCAACTTCATCGGACGTGCTTAAGAGACTTTCAACGGGCGTTACCGTTACTGTAGCGGATAGTACGGGCGATTGGTACAAGCTTACAACCGCTGACGGCGGCACAGCATACGTTAAGCAGGATTTCGTTACTCTTACACAGGCAGACACTGTTGTAGACGAGGAATTCATAAACATCCGCTCGGCTGCTGATATTTCATCAAGCGTTCTGGGTGTTGTAAGCAAAGGTCAGGTAATAACCGTTACCGGTGTTGAAGGCGACTGGTACACAGTTACCTATAACGGTCAGAAAGGCTATGTATACAATGACAATGTAGAGGGCGGCATGCTTGGTTACCTTGACGGCGTAACAGCCAAGGCAAAACCCGCAGCTGTACCTGCCGAACCTATTGCTGCTGCGGCAGATGTTGCAGGCGGCGACGGCGTTTATGTTGTTGTTACATCCACCTCTCTTAATCTCAGGGAGGAACCTACCACAGAATCGGATGTTATTGATTGTTTTGAAAACGGCTATGCATTCAGTATTGTCGGTGTTGCGGGCGAATGGATAAAGGTATCCGACGACGCAGGCAATATCGGTTATGTAAAGGCTGAATTCGTAAACTTTAAAAACGGCGCTAAACCGGAAAATAATGTTACAATTTACGATGCACAGAGAGCATCTGTTGTCAACTATGAGAACGAAGCACCCGCTACCGTTAAGGCAGACCAGATGATAAGCTACGCTAAGCAGTTTATCGGTACACCTTATGTGTACGGCGGTACAGACCTTACGGCAGGCGTTGACTGCTCGGGCTTTATTTATTCCGTATATCAGAACTTCGGCATCACACTTGACCGCCGTTCACGCGATCAGATAAATGACGGCGAACGTGTTGCAAAAGAAGATCTTCGCCCCGGCGACCTTATATTCTTTAACACAGGCGGCGAGTCGGAGATATCTCATGTTGGTATGTATATTGGCAACGGTGAGTATATACATTCAACAAACGGCGCTGCAAACGGTGTTACGATTTCGGACATCAACAGCAACTATGCACTTAATACGTATGTTGGCGCAGCAAGAATAATTGACTGATAACCAATAAGAACATATAACCAATACCTGCGGCGAAATGCCGCAGGTTTTTCTTTTTTTTACCGTAAACCGCTGTTTTACGGTAAAAATTGCGTATTGTATATTTTGGAGATATGTGTTATAATTAGTAGATGATTATATATTGATGTATTTCCATGCAATTATAAAAGGGAAATTTACTTCGACAAAACAGGAGGCTTAACAATGGGTAAATATTTCGGTACCGACGGTGTGCGCGGTGTTGCAAACACAGAACTGACCCCCGAGCTTGTATACAGGCTTGGACGCGCAGGCGCTTACGTGCTGACAAAGGAAACTAATCATAACGCTAAGATAATTGTGGGCATGGATACCCGTATATCGGGCGATATGCTGGAGGCGGCGCTTATTGCGGGTATATGCTCGGTAGGCGCACACGCAGTTAGCTTGGGCGTAGTCCCCACACCGGCTGTTGCCTATCTTGTAAGAAAATATAACGCCGATGCAGGTGTAGTTATAAGTGCATCACATAACCCCGTTCAGGACAACGGTATCAAATTCTTTAACTCTCAGGGCTTTAAGCTCCGTGATGAGCTGGAGCTTGAAATTGAGGAATATATGGACAGCAAGTTTGACACCATACCGCGTCCCTATGCAGAACAGGTCGGTGCAAGAGAAGTCTGCGATACGGCTATTGACGACTATGTGGATTTTGTGGTTTCCACGACCGATATAAAGCTTGACGGCATGAAGATAGTTATTGACTGTGCAAACGGCGCTACATACAAGGCTGCACCCCTTGCATTCAACAGACTTGGGGCAGACCTTATCGCTATCCACCGCGAGCCCGACGGCACAAATATCAACTTAAACTGCGGTTCTACTCACATGGAGAGCCTCTGTAAAGCCGTTGTTGAAAACGGCGCGGATATAGGCATTGCTTTTGACGGCGACGGCGACCGTTGCCTTGCCGTGGATTCAAACGGCGAAATGGTTGACGGTGACGTTATAATGGCTATCTGCGGCAATCACATGAAAGATACGGGCGTGCTTAAAAACGACACTATTGTTGCAACGGTCATGAGCAACCTCGGTCTTTTTATCATGGGCGAGAAAAACAGCATCAATATAGAAAAAACAAAAGTAGGCGACAGATATGTTCTTGAACGTCTGCTTGAAAGGGGCGACTGCTTCGGCGGCGAACAGTCGGGCCATATAATCTTTTTTGACTACAACACAACGGGCGACGGCATTTTAACAGCTATTCAGCTTCTTTCAACTCTTAAAAAGACCGACAAAAAGCTGGACGAGGCAAAGAACATTATGGAAGTTCTTCCTCAGGTACTTGTAAATGCGCGCGTTGACAATAAAAAGAAGAAAGAATACCTCTCCAATGAAACTATACGTACCGAGATAGAAAAACTTGAAGCCAAGTTCTCGGGCGACGGCCGTGTTCTTATCCGTCCTTCCGGTACAGAACCCATTGTCCGCGTTATGATAGAGGGCAGGGATAAAAATGTACTTAAAGCCGAGGCGGAAAGACTTGCAAGACTGATAGAGGGTCTTTTGAACTAATTTAAAAGGAGAACTAAACTATGTGTGGTATAGTCGGATATATCGGCGGGCAGAACTGTGTGCCCGTACTTATAAACGGACTGGAAAGCCTGGAATACCGCGGTTATGATTCTGCGGGCATTGCGGTGCTTTCGGACGGACAGATAAATATAAGAAAAACAAAGGGCAAGGTGGAAAATTTAAGAAACCTGCTTCTTGAACAGCCTGTTTCGGGCTTTGCAGGCATAGGCCATACGCGCTGGGCAACACACGGTGCACCATCGGATGTAAATGCTCACCCGCATTTCAGCAACGACAGCAAGATAGCTGTTGTTCATAACGGTATTATAGAAAACTATCAGGAACTTAAAAACGAGCTTCAGCAAAAAGGTTATGTTTTTCATTCCGATACGGATACAGAGACCGTTGCTCATCTTATAGATGATTTTTATAAACAAAACGGCGACCTTCTGGAGTCCGTAAGGCTTACTCTCAATATGATAGAGGGTTCTTATGCTCTCGGCGTTCTGTGTACGGACTATCCCGACCAGATAATTGCCGCAAGAAAGGAATCCCCGCTTATTGTTGGTATCGGCGAGGGTCAGAATTTTATCGCTTCGGATATCCCCGCTATCCTCAATTATACACGAAAGGCCTATATCCTCGGCGATAAGGAATTTGCCCTTATAAAAGCCGATGAGATAAAGCTTTTTGATATTGACGGCAACGAGGTTCAGCGTGAAGTCTACACCTATAACTGGGATGTTGAGGCGGCTCAGAAAAATGGCTACGACCATTTTATGCTCAAAGAGATATACGAGCAGCCGAAGGTCGTTATGGACAACCTTGCAAGACGTTTTTCGGAGGACGGCAAGCATGTCGAACTTGACGGAATAAAGCTTGGCAGGGCAGAACTTGAAAATATCAACCAGATATATATTGTTGCCTGCGGTACGGCTTATTATGCGGGTCTTGTTGGAAAGTACCTGCTTGAAAGACTTGTGCGCATCCCTGTTAATTCCGAAGTGGCAAGTGAATTCAGGTACAAGGATCCGCTTATTGACGAACACACACTTGTTATAGTTGTTTCCCAGTCGGGCGAAACAGCGGATACACTTTCTGCGCTTAAACTTGCAAAGGCAAAGGGTTCAAGAGTCCTGGGTATTGTAAATGCCGTCGGCAGCTCCATAGCGCGTGAAGCGGATGATGTTTTATACACCCTCGCGGGCTTTGAGATCGCCGTTGCATCAACAAAGGCGTTCTCGGCACAGGTAATAGCCATGTATCTTATTACCCTGCATATCGCACAGGAACTCGGTACATTGCCCGAAAAGGATTTCCTTGAAATAAAGGATGCTATGCTCAAACTTCCGTCGCAGATAAACGATATTCTTACAAAGGCTGTGCCTGCGATAAGAAGTTTTGTTGATAAA
Organism: Bacillota bacterium; assembly: GCA_017460805.1. Classification (GTDB taxonomy): domain Bacteria; phylum Bacillota; class Clostridia; order Lachnospirales; family CAG-274; genus RGIG4310. The sequence goes on from JAFUAF010000028.1 coordinate 56,523, forward strand.
TATATTTCTTCAAAGAACGTATTTTATATCGGCCGCGGCCTTGACTATGTTGTAGGCATGGAGGGCTCTCTCAAATTAAAGGAGATAGCTTATCTTCACAGCGAGCCTTATGCAGCAGGCGAATTGAAGCATGGTCCTATAGCACTTATAGAATCCGCTACACTTGTAGTCGGCGTCGCAACACAGGAAGCGCTTTTTGACAAAACGAAGAGCAATATGAAAGAAGTTAAAGCCCGCGGTGCTAAGGTGCTTGCCATAGCAATGCAGGGCAACAAAAGTATTGAGGAAGTGGCGGATGATGTTATCTACATTCCGCGTACACACTGGATGCTGACATCTGTGCTTGCAAACATCCCGCAGCAGCTTTTTGCCTACTATATGGCACTTGGTCTTGGCGAGGATATAGACAAGCCGCGTAACCTTGCAAAGAGCGTAACTGTGGAATAAGGAGGTGGCCGTTATGACCTTGGGTATAATATGCGCTATTGAGGCGGAAATACAGGCTATAAAAGAAAGTGTAAATGTTGTTCATGCTCAGAATATAGCGGGTCTTGATTTTTATATGGGCACGCTTAACGGACACACCGTTGTGCTTGTGCGTTCGGGAATGGGTAAGGTCAATGCCGCTGTCTGCACGCAGATACTTATTGATAAGCTTGCTGTAGATATGGTGGCAAATATCGGTATTGCGGGTGCAATAGCTCCCGATCTCAGGATAGGCGATATAGTGGTGTCGGACGATCTTGTGCAGCATGATGTAAATGCTACCGCCATAGGCGATGCCCCCGGTGCTCTCTTCGGCTCGGAGACAACATATCTTAAGGCCGATGACCAACTTGTCAAGCTTGCATACGATGCTGCTCAGAATCTTAATTTCAACATCAGCATAGGAAGAATTGCCAGCGGCGACCAGTTTATATCTTCTCCCGAGGAAAAAGAACGCGTCTGGAGTGTTTTCAAGGCTAAATGCTGTGAAATGGAGGGCGCTGCCGTAGCGCAGACCTGCTTTTTGAACAGAATACCTTTTGTTGTTATACGTGCCATATCGGATAATGCAGATGAGGGTACAGAGATCAATTACGAGCGTTTTATGCACGAATCGGCTATAAAAGCGGCTTGTATGATAAAAGCAATGATAGAAGCTTTATAACAGAAACTGTATAACAGAAGCTTTATAATAAAAATGGGATGCCGCACTTATAGTGTTTCATCCCTTTTTTATGCAATAATTTAACTGTGATATGCCATTTTTGCTTAAAACAGATCCGCCATTTGGCTGTAGCCGTATTTATATTTCGCAGTTTGAAAAGAGTTGTATTCAAGCTTGTCGGTGTTGATAAAATAAATGCCGTACTGCTCGTAATGCTGACCGTGACTGCTTACACAGCGGTAATTGAACTGTGTTTTGCCGCTTTCGCCTTTATCGAGCACAAAATTTCACCTCCCGTTTGTCTTATAACTATTCTATAAAAATTAACGGGTGATGTCAATACGATCTATTTGCTGCCCAGATATTTTCTTTGTGTCGCCAGTCCTCCCCTTATGTGCCGCTCGGACTTGTTTACTTCCAATACCTCACGCACCGCCTTTGCAAGCGGCGGGTCTATTTTTATAAGTCTGTCGGTCAGGTCTTTATGGACTGACTTATATTAACGTAACGTGCGTTTTTTCAAAAAGCAAAAAATCTTGCTAATTTTAGCGTTTTGGTGTATTATTGTTTATGTGAAAAAAATAATACACGGTCTGTAATTTATAGTAAGCGAATTAAATAATCAGACTTAAGCTTGCTTAAGGCGGATTATTTATGAGCCCCATCCTATAGTGAACGTCCAAATATTTTTGACGTTCACTATAGAAGTAATATCAATTTGCAGTGTTCAAAGGCGGTATAAAGCTTTTACAATAAATTTTACGATAATAAGGAGCGATAAAGGAGTTATAAAGTAAACGACTTGATGTATGCGGCAGGAAAAAATATTTTAAATACTATATGTACGGCTATTACATTTACCGAGCCGGTGGATAAAAATGCAAGTGCCGATCTTGCGTATTTGGTTGAATGAACAAAACACCGTTTCCATGAACTCCGGAAACGGTGTTATATATTTATATCCGAATAGATCTTCAAATAGACTTCTGTTTTTCCGTCGGGATAGACAAGTATTTTTTCAATCACCTGTCTTAGCAGCGCATTGTCCATAACTTCTGCCGAAAGCAGGGTCTCGGCGTTTTTGCAATACTTATTGACAAGGTTTTCAATGCTTTTTTCGCTTAGCGAAGGATTGAAATTTCTTAACTTTTCCTCAATATCCTTGATATTTTGGTTAATTTCATAAGTCCGCTCCTTCAATTCTTTTAGGGATATGGCATCGACCTCGTACATTTCGGTCTGCTTGCGCTTAACACGTTTAAGCCGATCAAGCTCGGATTTCAGCTTTCCCTCGTCAAGCGCTTCATATTTTTGAGAAAGTTCATTTCTTATATGCCGTATTATTTCGTCTTTTAGCTTTGCCCCGGAATTGACCAATTCTATCAAATATTTTCTTATTTCATCTGTCAATTCGGCCTCGTCAATAAGGATCCTGTTATGGCAAAAGTCTTTGCCGATCGCATTACGGCTGCTGCAGCCCCACTTGATATAGGGCTTTGTCTTAAAATCCCGCTTGATACGGCGGAAACTGTAACCGCATTCGGTACACTTTATTAGTGTGGAAAACGGATAACGGTTGCTTTGCCTTATATTATTCAGTTTAAATTGCTCTTTGTGTTTAAGCAGGAGCCTGCCCGCAGCCCAAAATGTTTCATCGTCTATTATACGCAGATCTTCGTTTTCAACTATCTGCCACTCGTTTTCGTCCTTGCGGACTCTTGTACCGGTGAGAAAATCCCGGACTTCCTCCCTGCCGTTGATTACCTTTCCGATATATATCGGGTTTTGCAATATGTAACAAACCGTGTTTTGTGTCCAACGGCAGTTTCTTTTTGTCGTCAGGCCTTCCGCATTGAGTATTTGGGCAATTTTGTTTCCGCCGTATCCTTCGGTGATATACATTGAATAGATACGCCTTATCACATTTGCCTCAAATTCGTTTATTTTAAGTGTAAACAGCTCTCCGCAGGTCTTGTCGTAACCGTAAACTATGTTTGGAACTCGTCCCTTTTCGGCATTTTTATGCTTGCTGAATTTTACACGTTTGGATATATTGGCGCTTTCTTCCTGTGCAACAAGTGCCAAAAGCCCAAGTACAAACTCTCCGTCCTCGGTGCTCATACCTGCATTAACAAAATCACACTTTATGCCCATTGCTTTAAGTTCGCGTATGGACTGAAGAAAATCAACTGCGTTTCGTGCAAAACGCGATATATCCTTTACAAACACTCGCGTAAAACGCCCGTTTCGTGCATCCTGCATCATACGGACAAAGGCTTTTCGGTTTTTCAGTTTGGTTCCCGAAATGCCCTCATCCGCATATACTTCTACTATTTCGTAATTGTGCAGGCTTGCGTATTCCTCAAAAAACTTTTTCTGATTTTCAAGGCTCGCAAGCTGCTCGTCTTTTTCCGTGGAGACTCTGCAATAAGCCGCCACACGTTCTTTTTTGGTCTTGCCCATTGCAAAGCCCCCTTTCATTCAACATGTATACTACGCTAATTTTTCTTTCTTGCAAATATTCTCGGCAACCTTTTTGGCTATCAAAAGCGCAAGATCTCGCTTGACGCCATCGCTTGACGGAACAAATTTCACGGTCATAAGCTCGTCCTCCTTTCCTTTTTATTATATGCTCATTGTGGAATAGCTTATGTTTTTATAATATATTTTTATCGCGTATGACTTTACTGTACTTCGGAAAATGCTACAGATAAACTACACCTTTTACTACAGCAAATTTCTTCATACATACAGCTAAATCCTGCTGAATAAGCTTATTCCACAATAGCTGCTACAGTTCTGCGGCAAATTTTCCAAATGCCACCAATCATTGGGGTACATTCCATTTGATGAGTGGTTCGATTTTTTCGGGAACATATATATCATCTTCGGAATTGTTGTATACAAAATCATCCTGTTCGTCAAATGGAACATCTTCAACGGCACCTTCGAGTCCGATCATCTTAAAGTCTATGGCTTTTTCGGGATATCTTTTCAGAAGCTCTCCTACTGCCGAATACTCTGCATGCGGACTTTTATCGTACTCGTCATAATCTTCCGCTATACTGCATCCACATATCGGATCAATATCATCGTCGAATCCATCGTAATGTTTTTCAATAAATTCCGATATAAACGGGGCTGATGCAAGCGGACATAGATTCCGAGATTCAGAAAAATGAAAGTATACTGCTCCCTCATTAAAATCCGGTTGTTTGTAAAGAAACAGCCCGAGATAAAAGTGGCAATATGCCAGATCTTCTTTGGTGCCTCTTTTCTCACATTCTTCCAAAAGGTTTTCAAGCTCGGCTCTCAAGCCTTTCACTTCAAAATTAGCGAAATGATATGCTTTCGAGCCAACTTTCTTTACCTTGCAAAAGAACGGTATAGTTCTTCCTGTTTTTAATTTTGCATAAAGCTTTCTCGTCTGTTCGTAAATATATGTATCATACTTGTACATCAGAATTGTTTCATACAGTTCACCAACAGACAATAAAAGCTCCGTATCAAAAACTTTTGATAAAATATTCACATCCTTCAGTTTGTTTATTTTTTTCACAAGCAAATCGGCCAACGGCGGATTGTCCAAAATTTCCTCGGTCAAGCTCTCAATAAGTTTGATAGAAGACAATTCGATACCTCCGCAAAAAAGCAGAATAAGTCGATCATCTGTGCATAGATAGTTTACACCGGCAATGTATATTTCCGCCATTTCTGCGGTTTCACAGCAGTTAATCTCATTTTTGAAACGTTCATTGGTTAAACCATCGCATATTCTATCAATAGTGCTCTCATTAAATTTCATAGTTGTAGTCCTCCTTTAAAATCTTCTTTAACTTATCCCAATAAAGAGTTATTACTCTTGGTTGAGATGCCCCAATATGTTTGGGTATCGTGACACCATTTCCTATGCAGCGTGCTATTTTATTATTTTTTAAAAATTTCACCACCGCATTATATGTCGGTATATTGTATTCCCCACATGTTTTCAGTTCCTTTACGACCTCCATATAAGCATAGCGGGAAGTAAATGTAACTAAATTGGAATCGGAGGTTTTGGCTACATCCGTTGGGGAATGCATTTCCGAAACAACATTGAACTTTTGCAGTTCTATAATGTTGTATAGTTTAATCAAATACTCCCGCATAATATCGTGATCGGAGTGATCGCTCCACTGTTTGTTAAACAAATCGCAGAGATCCTTCTTGAATAAGGCATTGTCAATAATGCAATCCTCAAAGATCCGATTCAGAAACTCTGCCGCAACAAGCAGCCATGCAGCCGCATCCGAAAATCTTGCCTGCGGCATTACACCTGAGTTATTCAACTCGTTGCGTATGATTCTAAACTTGTTAGCAAGATGCTTTTTCTCTTCGTAGTTCAAGTTCAAAGCTGCCTGAGCAAGAATAACATCGACCGCCACGGTTCGCTCGCTTTCGGCCTGCATAACGGTAAGACAATCGGTATTTACACTGTCCTTGTCCAATTCCGTCAAGATAAGCCTCGCAAGAGACGAATTTTGCAGGCGCGGTAAAAATTCTCCTGTAAAAACAATAAAAGGAGTAACCGTCTTTTCGTTTATATCTCCGCCTATTACCATTTTGCCTCCGGCTTGCGAGTCCCCTGTCAAGCGAATTACCGTCTCAAGCGTTTGCATCTCTTTGCCGTTGCCCTTTTTGTGAGCAAAGTCATCGAGCATGGCTACTAACCCGCCGGTATTGTTGATACCTCTCTGCACAGCTGCCTTTGTATCGGTAAAACTCATACGCAGCATAGGTAAGTTTTGCGGGTCAAAGAACGCTTTGACCGAACTGCTCTTTTTTACCTGTGTTTTACCAATTACGGCAAGCATGAGGTTACAGTTTACATCCATAGGCTCGATCATATGAGCTATAAATGATAGACATTTAAAACATAGCCATACACGTGAAGTGCAACTATCCTTAGTTAATTTAAGCATAGTTTCTTCTATGTAAGCCCTTGTTTCCCGGATGTCTGTTATCGGTACGTTCTGGATCAAGGATTTGTTACCTTTTATATAAACGGGTTTTATTTCATTTGCAGTTATAAGGTAATTGCCCAAGACTACCGATGAATCATCAATAAAGCCTATCTTTTCGTAAATATGCTTTATTTCCGAATCTTGCAGCTTCTTCAACTGCTCAAAGTAATTAGCCTTAACACTTGAAAAAACCTTCTTATCACATAAGGTATCGGCGTATTTGTCGCCCACGATCCTTTTAATATAAGCGGGATTTTCAATTTTCCCCGCGGGAAAATTGTGTTTTGACATTACCTTTTTGCCGTTGCAGTAAATATCCGTAACTACACTTTTTTTAACACCTGTACTTGTATGCAGATGCTCTTCATATAAAGGCACGATACAGTTGAGTTCTTGGTGGAACGTTTGCGTGCCTTCATTAACTGCTGTATGCGCCGATGCACATACGTTACTTTTTTCAACAGTTTCATTATCTAAATTAATAATGTGAGCCATAATTAGGCCTCCTTTTCTTTACATTTGACCCGCTGAAATGAATACAACATATCATAAAGAATGGATTTTTTCATTTATATATGCTATAATGTTTTGTAGTGGGTCGTTAGATTTATTGTACTACACTTCCTTTGAAGCCTCAATTGTTAAACCTGTTAATGCAGTTAAAGAATTTTAAAATAAGTTAAATAAGTTAAATAAGTTAAATAAGTTAATCATGGAGGAACGAAATGAGTAATATCAAGCCATATTTATGCGGAGGAACTTTCTTTACTCAGTTAATACTAAATTCCGCGAATGATACAAAAGAAACAACTATTTTAGAAAAATTATTAAAAATATACTATTGCAATGATTCGGAAGAAAATAGCATCAATTTCTCAAAACCTCAGGTATCAGCTTTTAAAAGTTGCACTAAGGAGGCACCAGATGCTTTTGGATTTAAAGAAATCTTTATGCGAGAAAGATTTGATAAAGCTGTTAAAAACAATGATAAGATAGTTTTTGACTTGACTAAAGATTTAGTTGATGTTCTATATGCCGGTAAAAATATGGATAGGAAACCGTCTCAATTTGAAATTAATTCAAAAAAAGAAAGGTTGGTTTTGAATCTTCTTTATATAATACAACAGGATGACAAAATCTCTCTTGATACAAAATTTTACATAAGTGAAACGAAAATACCAACGCAAAAAGAAGATTTGTCCAAAGTTGAAAATGTAGTTTTAATTCCTTTTCTTCTCGGAGTTTGGCACTATATCATAACGCAGCGCTATAATAAAAACAAAAATGGAGAAGTAACATATAAAAGCTGGATCATTGACGAAAAAGATCATATAAAGAATTCAAAACACAATTTTCGTTCAAAATTATATGAAGATAGCGAAAAAAAAGAGTTAATAATTTTAGGGACATCTTGTGAGTTGTTTCAAGAATTCAAGAATGATTTTCGTAAAATTATTGAATATATAATTAACACAGAATCCTCTGAAATATTAAACCACAGAATAAAAATTTATAAATTATACAAGCCAAGTATGGACAAATGGGTAGCAAAAAAGAATAGACATCGTAAAATCGATTATATAACCGATTGTAAACTCCTCAATAAAGCTTGGTATGTTATTAATATAATTTACAAATTTCGAATTATAATTGAATTTGAAAATCAAGAAAGCAGCACAAATCGTGATATAAAACGCTATTTATTGGAAAACACCAAATACTATAAAAAACGGGTTGAAAACGATTCAGAAACAACGGCGAAAATAGTAAACCCATATAATGTTAATGATATTGATACTTTACGCAAGACATTGTCGGAACTCTACATAGAATTGTATAACTAAAGCTGCAGCCGATTAAAAGAAAGAACTGCATATAGTATAAAATAATTGGTTATTATGTCTATTGAAATTTAACTGTGGTTTTGAGCTTCAAGGCTATTATGCTCTCAAAAAACTCCTGCCAAGAAATGACAGGAGCAATTTTTTTGTTTTTCCGCCGACGGCGTACCACAGTATTCTTAAAATTTGTTATAATACACTTTGACAAGGTTTGCTGTTGCTTTGAAAATTATGATTGCGTCATATAAGTCTCAAAAATTCGGCGAGCCTTGTTTTTTGCTCTACCGACAGCTTTGATATTTGTTTTTTCAGTTCTTTGTCTATCCCGTCCTCGTCGTTTGGCGGCTCAAAGAAATCCGACATCGTTATGCCAAGCGTTTCGCACAGGATTTCAAGATTATCGACCGTTATACCCTTTTGCGAAAGTTCAACATCGCGTATAAAGCTTTGGGATATGCCCGCTTTGTTTGCAAGCTTATTGGTGGTCATACCGCGCTGTTCGCGGAAATAGGTTATTCGTTTTCCCACATCCATAAATATTCGCTCCTTTCTCTATAGAGATAGGTTATCAAATATTTGCGGAAATATTTACAGATATAGAGATAAATCATTTCGCTTTATCGTTATTTTCTGCCAATGATTTAAGCCCCAACTCTTCCAAAAGCAGGTTGCAGTTTATAACACTCTTTTTATTGTTAATAGCAAAGATAATAACGCTGTCGCGGCTGTTTCTTGCATATAAGGGCGGCAGCTCGGAATATTTCAACAGCTTTTGTGTCTCATCCAGATCAAGACCCATTGCAATGGCAAGGCGCAGCATTACATCTCTTGAGGGCATCTCCTTTTTGCCGCTGAAAAGCTCGTAACCATAACTTTTGTGCAGATTTGCCGCCTCGATTATCTGCGATTTTTTTAAATTTTTTCTGTCGATTATTTCGTTAAGAAACGCCGATATTTTCTTTGTTATAAGCTCGTCCTCATTTTTTGCGATAAAACGGCGTATATCGTCCGCTTCCTTTAATTCGTTATTCAGTTCGTCCGTGGTTTTGTTCATAAAAGCATCCCCCTTGCGTTATCTTTTTCTTTATGATAACATAATAAAAAGGATTTGAAAAGAGGGGAGCTTATGAAACCCGAAATTTTGGAATATCTTGAATATAAATACGAAAAAATAAGCGTTATCGCTGAAAACGAGGATAAAAAGATACTTCTGCTGCGCGACAGGCAAACGGGGGAATACTGCCGTTACAAGCGTATAAACAGAAGGGTCGAAATTTACAGGCAGATAGAAAAAATCAAAAGTCCGTATCTGCCCGAAATTTTATATCTTCATTATGACGAGAACGAAACCGTCGTTATCGAGGAAGAAATACAGGGTACAAGCCTTCAGGTACAGCTTGACGGCGGCAGGGTCTTTACAAAAAAGGAATGTGAAAAAATTTTTACAGACCTATGCAATGCGTTGAGCCTGCTGCATAAAAACGGCATTGTCCACCGTGACCTTAAGCCCGACAATATAATGCTTGCAGACGGCAAGATCAAGCTTGTGGATTTTGATGCATCAAGAGAGGTCAAGGCGGATACCCTGAACGATACCGTTCTGCTTGGCACAAAGGGCTTTGCACCGCCCGAACAATACGGTTTTTCACAGACTGACAGCCGCTCTGATATTTACGCGCTGGGTGTTACGATGCAGCTTATAGCGGGCAATAAAAGCAAGTACCGCAAAATAATCAAAAAATGCGTTTCCTTTGCCCCAAAGGATAGATACGGGAGTGTAAATGCCGTCAAATGTGCCGTTTATCTGCGGAAATATCGGGGTCTGCTTGTTTTTGCGGCAGTCTTGCTTGGTGTTATCGCCCTTTCGGTAAATTCTTATTATAACGACCCCGTTTTTCGTGATGATATCCTGCTGGTACTGCGTGACGGCGGTTTTATAACTTTGACCGAGGAACAGGAAAACAGAATTTTTGCCCGCCAAAGCTACGATAAAACGGAAATAAAGAAACTTTGGTGCGGCAATTACAGATCACAGGACGGCGCCGAGCTTGAAATAAGCTATACCGACCAACTTGAATTTACCGCCGTTACCTATAATAACGGCCTGAGCTCAAACCTTGTCGGCGGCAAACTGACACTCGAAAATAAACAGACCGCCGTATATACAACTTCCGCACCAAAGGGCGTGTATAAAATAACCATCTATATCTATGAAAACGGCGTGTTCGTCTCCGAAAATGATGTTCCGTCCCCGTTCGGGAGACAAAGTATAGCGGGGTATTATGAAAAAATTGAATGATCCTTAAAATGGCTGCGTCTTCGGATGCAGCTTTTTTTATGCAAAAATTTGACATTTTCCGCTGTGAGCGTACCCTTTTTCATAGATAAGAGGCTATACTGAAAATAATAAAAACTGTGTAAAATGTTGAATTTTAACGTTAGAATATTGACAATTTTAGATATAAGTGTTATACTTATAGCGATAACAATTATATGTTATGGAACTTTCACACAGATTATTAATATCTGAATTAAACAAAATTGAAATGAAGCATACTGTTTCATTTAAAGGCGGTGTTTGTATTGAAGAAAAAAAGATGCGTGCTTTGTTGTATATTATGTGCGGTTCTTGTAACAGGCTGTTCTAAGATCCCTACCGACAAAGAACTGGTAAACTACAGCGACGAAAGAACAACATACAATTCGGAAATATCATGTGTTAACTTTTATCTGGACAGCAGTAATGCAATGCCGGGATATGTTGATGAGGAGGAGTTTTCTCCCCTTGTATATTCTCTTTACAGTACGCTTAACGATATGAGCATACAAAAAAACATTGCATTTAATATAAATAAAGTTACAGATGGTCAGATAGAAAAAAGTGATTCGGACGAATTCAGCAAAATGCTTGAAAGCAAAGATAATTACCATGGTAGTAATAAAGCCGTGGTGGAAACAGTTTTCGAATCACTTGACGATGGAGCGTTGTCTGTTGTTGTTACCAATCTTAATGGTCAGCTTAAGGATTATTCCGACATAGCAAGAGCAGTTATCGACAATGCATTGGCAAAACAGAAGGCAGTTGCTCTTATCGGCATAAAAACAAGTGGGAGACCGATTTTTGTTTTGGCAACTGGCGATAATTTGGCTATTTCGGAAATGATAACCAAATTCAAAGAAAAGCCCGATGTTGCGGAATATTACGGCAAGCAGGAACTGCTGCAGCTAGATGTGACAAAAAATATCAATTACGAGATATTTGCTGTCAACAACGGTGTTATGGGTATAAATTACAAAGATATATCCGTTGTGGAAAACGGCGAGATATACGATGTAATAAAAAACGAGAACGAGGACGGTAGCGTTGACATACAAACCAATGTTATTTACGAGATGGAAGGAAGTTTTACAAATGTTAACGAAGATTATACCGACGATATGCTTAACACGATAGAGGGAAGTGTAAATTTTGCAGATATTTCTAACGAAGCTAAGCATATTGTAAAGAACGACCCGGGTAAATACATTGAAGAAACAGATGCCGCCGGAAAAAAAGTTAAAACTAGCATCAATAAAGAAAATATAACCTATATTGCTGCCAGATCGCTGGTAAAAAACAAAGAAGAAGGACTTGCGGGCAAACTCAAACTTGAAATACCTTTTAACGTTATAGATGGTGTAAAATTGAGTGATCTGGGTTGCGACGTAACATCAGAACTTTATATAACCGATGGCAGCCAGTTCCGCAAATATAATGACGATGTTGACGAATATGTCAAAGTCGGCTTGGCGGAGGGTGCTATTGAGGAGCAGGGTAAGTGGCGTGTAATAAACGAAAGGAACTCCGTAATTTGTAATCTTCTTTTTGAAAATGCAGCAAATTTCCCTAAAACAAACGGTATGTATAAGCTCGATATATCTTTTAAGCAATATCTTGATAAGGATAATATTCCCACATGGATTTCAAATTGGGGCAAGGAAGATGTTGCCAATCTTGAAAACCTGGTTTCTTCATTGTACGAATATCAGGCAAATCAAAATGCGTCGGAAAACAAAATGACGATTTATATAGCGGAAGCTAAAAAATAAATAAAAAACAAGGAGGGATAAGTTATGAATATTGACTTAAAAAACTCGAAAAATCAAATTATTTCAACCTTTATCTGTACGGCGGTTTTTGCAATTATCGGCGTAATTTTTTACTTTGTTTTCAAAGAACAATGTGTGCCGGGACAAACCGAGTTCTTTGCGCTGTACCCCAATGAGTGGGCATGGAAATTTATGATAGTATTTATCATTTCTGTATGCTTTAATTTGGTTTTTAATTTGTATATTATGCTGCTGGCTGTGTTTGCAAAAGGCTTTCACAGGCAGCATGGCAGTTGGTGGCTCAGTTTTTCGTTTGACATACTTGTCGGAATTTTTTTGATAGGTTTTTTAAATGTCAGATACCCCGAGGACACATGGTGCAGTATTGTAGGTTCAATTTTAATACTTGTACAGCAGATATTAACCTTTATCATATCTACATATAATTGTTCCAATATGTGGAAAAGAGGCTATTTGCCGATAACAAAGTAGGAGGTGGGTGTGTATGGCTAAATGCTACATAATAGCTATGGGAGGCACGGGCTGCCGCGTTATGCGCAGTTTTTACAATTTATGTGCGACAGGTGCTTTTGAAGGCTATAATTTCAAGATAATATGTGTAGACTCCGATACCGCAAACGGAGATAAGGGCATTTTAAGCGAAACGATGGTAAAATACAACAATATCAACAACCGTTTCCATATTTTCCCTAATATTGAATTGGGCGGCGACGGCGGTTTTTGGTCTCCCCTGCAAAGTATAAACGATTCGATGGCTCAAAATCTGGACAGTGCAATGTTCAGCGACGATGCCAAAGCGGTTTTTAATATGCTTTATACTCCGGAAGAGCAAAACAAGACCCTTTCGGGCGGTTTTTACGGACACACCTCCATCGGTTCGTTTTTTATGCTTAAATCCATAATCGACGACAACAATAACTATACCGAAACATGGCATAATTTTTTCAGCGGCATAGACCCGACCGAAGACAAGATATTCATTATCGGCTCGTTATTCGGCGGTACGGGTGCCTCGGGCATACCTACGCTGGCAAGAATAATCCACGATAACGCATCGACATCCGATGTAAAAATAGGCACGATGCTGGTAATGCCCTACTTTAAAATGCAGGACGGACAAAACAACGCCGAAAACATAGACAAAATAGATTGGCGTTTGTTTACATCAAAGGTGCAGTCCGCACTTTCGTTTTATGAGGATCAGAATTTCAATCAAACTTTCCAGACTATGTATTTTCTGGGTGAAAATAAAGACAGATTTATGTATGTTTCAAACGAGCCCGAGGGTGTTATGCAGCGCAATAAAGCAAATCACATAGAAGCGTTAGCGGGAGCAACCGTTTTGGACTTTATGAAAACACCGATGACTAACGGGTTTGAAATAAAAATGTACAGAGATAAAGAAACAGATGTACAGCTGCTTAACACAATAGATGCAGGGAAAAACATTTATGATTTGATCGTAAAATTTTTTGCTTTTTCAGTTATACATACAAGGTATATAAATCCAGCCGTTATAAAGCACAACAGCGGTGATTACAAAATTTCGGAGGGCTGGATAACAAAATATTCAATTGTAGCGGAAGACAGCAAGATATTTTTTGAATATTGCCTTAAATTCAAAGAATGGATATACGAAATAATGGTAAACTCAAAAGAAAACGGTAAGTTTGCCACTATTTTTTCCGCAGAGGAAAATACAGCCGGCGAAAGCAGTGCAGGCTGGCTAAAAGTTAACAATTACGGCGGTAAAAACAACTATAAGGAGCTGTATTATCCCAACGAACTTCCGTTTGATGCAAAAAAATCACTGTTTTCAAAACAATCTACGGTCACATATAATTTTTCGATTTTAAACTGTATGGAGACTGTTGCCGACACGGAAAGGATAAGACTTAAAAGCGCAGAGCAGATTATAAACGAGCTTTCCGTAAAGGCATTGGATAAAAATTCGGAAGCCGCTGCAATGATAAAGATTTTCCGTGATATACAGAATAATTGTATTAAATAAGAATAACAGGAGGTGTTTGGAATGCCTTTTAACGGATATTATCCACATATTGACGAACCTATAGTAACACTTAACCCCAATGATGCCGATAAGGCTATAATGGCTGCCGAAAATTCCGCGGGTGTAATGGCAAATATTATAGCTGATCTGCCCAGTAACGAGGGCGTCTTGCAATTCGATTCAGCCTTTAACAGAAGTGATATTTCCATACCATCCCCATGGAGTCTTGTGCTCTCTATGGATGCCATGCTTTTTGGCAAAGAATTCGGTACATTTAAAACCACGGCGGAAAACGAATGGAAAGCACTTATTGCTCTTATAGCATTACGTCCGCTTATGGGTACCGATCTTGAAATAAGAAAAATAGATTTAACGGATAATTCACTCAAGCCGCAGGAAAAATCCTTTTATAACACTTTGCTGGGATTAAAGCCGGTAAATTACATTTTTGACAGCCCGGACTGCTGGAACAATATTTACTATATCCAGCTTAAAAACAAGATAATCGGTATTTTGTCCAATTCCACCTTGGTTTGCTCCTCGTATGTTTCCGCAGACGAGGATATAAAAGCATACCTCGAGGGAAAAGGCGGTGTCGGGCTTGTACTGCACGACAAGCAAAAAAACACTTATGTATTTAACAATCCCGCCGGCTTTATTGCCGAAAACGAGATACGCTGCTGTTATATGGTAAATTGGCTGGAGGCTTTAAAGGACAGCCTGACATACCTTAACGCGGCCAACGACAAGCACAGATACCGAAACGAGCTTATAACAAAACTGGATGATTACAAAAACGAGATAATTGCCGAGTTTAACCGAAACCCGAGGCATACCGTAAACTACGACCTACAGCCGCTTGTTACAGAAAATTTTGTCAATGTGGCTCACAATGTGCAGGGAAAACAGCTTACAGACGTTTTTGCGCTGTTTGACCCCATCACAGTCGAGTTTGATTTTACCATACCTTATTTATCGGTTATGTTAAAGGCCGAAAACAGCAATATGTACATTGCGGAAAGGCTTTCATCGGAGCTGAAAAATCTTTTCGACAACGATGCGTTTGACCACCCCGCAAGTAAAGTAAAAATTCGCAAGCCCGAAAATATGCCTCTGCTTACATCAAAGGATATTTTTGCCGATAAACTGACTTTGGTATATTGGGTCAACTGGAGCGACAAACACAAGGCCGCCCCCTTGTCAAAGCATCTTACAAGGATAGGTCTCAAAAACATTATGCTTGAGGGAAATGTCGAGATACAAGCGGATTGTTTTGCGCTTTGGCCCATTAAAAGCAGTATACTTGACAAAAATATACTGGGCGATACCGATGCTTATACCCTGAAAAACGACAGGCTTGAACTGATGGAGGTAATCGACGGAACATATCAGGCAAAAATCAAGTTTACATTCAGCGGAGAGGACAGGCCTTACGAGCTGACACGCACCTATTCCGAAAATGATAACGATGTTGTCTTTATAGATTCCGGCCAGCTTCCCTATCTTTCAATATGGCCCTATGCAAAAATACTTGATTCGGAAAACAAAAGTGTATGGAACGAATATTACGTTTTTGAATCCCAAAAAGGTACATCGCAGTATAATTTAAAGCTGGATGATAATATCACGGCCGTCAGGGAGAGCGAGCTGACACTGCTTAACAGCGGCAATATGGAAGAATTAAAGCGCAAAGTATTCAAATGCGATGCTTTGGCTTCTTATGCTGCCATACACAACAAAAACGACAGCGAGATGGGTCTGATAATTTTCAACCGTCCCGAAAACATCAGCAAAGGCGCAGGTTCAAACTGTCTTCTCGGTCTGGATTTCGGTACTACTTCCACTACTCTGTTTTCAAGGAAGATACCCACGACCGTTACCGAACCCTCTCAAAAGGGTGAGATGCGCGACAATGAAGAGGCGGAATTTGTACGTTTCGGCAACGCTTTTTGTTATGACGAAAATAACTTGGCAAACAAAAAGATCACCGATACAAGCTTTGACATAATGCGCGAGGAGATTTTGCAGCCCGCAGGTACACAGCGCGAGGGCGACAGCTACTTCCTGCCCAATATTTTCTATGACAGATGCGGATACCCAAGTATATATCAGTTAAGCTCGGATTCGGCAAAGACCGAATACTATGACGAAATACTGCTTACGGGCAATGTTTTGTTTGATTACAGCAGTACCGAGGGCAATAAGATAAAAACTGTGATAGACAACAATCTGAAATGGAGCGACGACCCGCAGATCGTTCTGCATTTAAAAGGCTATCTCGGTCAGATGCTCAAAATGGCGGCATTCAGGCTTGTTGCCAAAAACGGCGCAAATATAATAACGCTGAGGGCATCTTACCCGACTTCTTTGCCCAGAAAAAACCTCAATAATTTCCGCGACACACTCAAAGATACGGTAAATGCCATAAATAAAGCCGATCTGGGTGTGGAGATCAAAATGGATAAAGACTATACATATTACACAGAAAGTATAGTTGCCGCAAAATTGCTGAGCAACCGTGCCTGCAATCTTTACGCCTGCGTGGATATAGGAGGCGGTTCGACGGATATTTCCGTATGGATGAAGGAAGCAGGCGCAGCATCTATCCCGAACAATTTATTGCAGGTATCCGTAAATATTGCATCAAGAAAAATATTCCTGCCTGCATTGAGCGAGGTAATACTGAAATCGGGGAACGATGCATCAAAGCCGTCGCAGCTTCAGAGCAATATCATCGCATTAAGACCCGGCGAATACAGCAACGCTTTATCAAATGCGCTTAAAGAGATGCAGTCCTCACCCGAGAATGCTATCGACAAATTCGGTTTGAAAATGGAGGCCGCTATTTTCCAATACAGCGACATGATACAAAAAACCGTCATGTCGGGCGCTGCCTTAAGCAAAGAGGCAAAATACAAATACGAGCGCAAGCTTATAACAGGTTTGTTTGCACTGTTTTACTATACCGTAAAATCGCTTGCTGTGGAAAAGCGCAACAAGCCCGAAATATACAAATCAAATACTGTATCTACCCTGGGCATTTTCCTTGCGGGCAACGGTGCAAAAATTTATTCATGGATACAGCCCCGTATCATTGAAAATATGGAGGCCGTACTCACGAAAATTGCCGTTGATGCGGATCTTATCGTACCAAACGGCAGAGTTGTAATAAACGAGCCTGTTATTTCGGAGCTTAAGACTGAGGCAGCAAAAGGTCTTACCATAATGAATGTGGACTCAAATTCCGGAGAGAACAATGTTCGTGTATATAACGGTGAAAGAATAGGCTTTGAACTCAAAGACGGAAGTTTGCGCATCTGCGAAGCCGATTACGATTTTGAAACGGATATAAATATAAAGGCCTTTTACAACCCCACCGCAACAACAACGACGGACATAAAACAACCTCAACCTGATATGAATGACTTCCAGTATCTTAAGGAGTTTATTGCAATATTAAATGAGGGTATATTTGAAAATGACGAAGATTATATGATAATTATACCCGATAACAACTATAACAGCATTTACGAACTTCTTTATGCTGTATTAGAAAAAAATCAAAAGAATGGTCTTATGACACCTACATTTATTGCGTGTATAGAAGCTCTGCTCAAATATATCTAAACGGGGAGGGATATTGTATGAGTAAAATTTTAAAATCAGCTGCCTTATTATTGGCTGTATGTACATTCACAAACGTATGTTTTGCCGACTCCGCCGCTCCGCCCGAGGTGCAGTCGCCTGTCGTTGAGGGCGCGGCCGCACCCGAAAACGCAGAGTCCCCGGGTACGCCAACGCCCGAGCCTGCCTCCGAAGCCGTATCCGGCGAAAACCCGGAAGAACGCACTTTGGAGTCTGCGGACACCATTGAAGAGGAAAAATCGGCGCATCTGGATGTTCTTCAAATAATTTTTTCGGCATGTATACTGGTATTATTTGCTTTAATGCTGATTTTCGGCGTAAATATCGTCAATATAAACAAAAAGCTTTCAAGGCTCGAAAATGCCTATGATAAGTTAAAATCAAAAATGGCAAAAAATATTCAGCAATCCGCCGGAGCAAATTACGACATTCCCAAAAGCAAGCCCGATACCCCTTACATGAGCGATGAAGAAAAGCGCAGGCAGATGCACGAAAAATTCGGCACTCCCGCAAAAAAGGAAAGTGTTGTCGCAGCGGCGCCTTCGGGCGGCATCAAGCAGACCGTAGGGGAGTTCATACCGACACCACCTCAGCCTGTACGCGAAAAGACAGACGAAGAAAAGTTTATGGATTTCTTTAACGGCGACAGCAGTGCCTCTTTGCCCGCAAATTTCAGCGTTGTAAAACTTTCTATGAACGGCGGCAGCGTTTTTACGGATTCGTCAGGATATGAATGTTATATATACGGAAGTGCAGATGCTATAGGCAATGTGAAATTATATCCGAGCAAGCTGGTCAAAAGTCCTCAAATGCGCCAGTATTACAGTGCTGTATTTGACTTTGCCGGCGGGAACGACGGTTCTGTGGTCATCATTCCTTGTGATGCCGAAAGAAACGCTTACGGCGGATATGCCATAAAATCAAAAGGAAGGGTAATTCTTTAAAAAATTTTTCTGCCTGCGTATTATTGCAGGCAGTTTTCAAATAAAGCTATGGATAATACAGATATCAAAAAAATAATGAACTCCCTGCCTTCTACCGAAATAAAAGGCAATTGTTCGGTATGTCCCCAATGCGGGAAAAAAGTATCCGCAGAATTCGGTTATTGTAATTTTTGCGGATACTGTTTGGCAGATGAATACACGGCTCTCGAATCGGAAAATAATGACCAAGCTGTGGATTTGGATTTTGAATATGCACAATACGAGAAATATAACGGTGATTCTGACGATATTGCTTATATACATGATACCTATAACGCTTTTTCTGATGCTCTGCATGAAACAACAGACAAAGATGTATCGGATTATGAAGACGAACTGTCTGAAACGGCAGATTACGATATCAAAACCAACGAAAGCGATGATAAGTATGAGGAATCATTATCCGGAAATCTCTTTATGTGCATTTTTATCACACTCGTAGTTATTCCGATTATCTATGCGATCATTAATTTAATCCTTAAAAAAATTGGAGGTTAGCAGATGATTTATCGTATAAATATATGTGATTATTGCAAAAAAGCATGCAGATTAGACAATGCCGATGATTTTTATTGTCCGTTTTGCGGTGCAAAAATAAATATGCTTGCCTCATCAGATAATGATGAACTGGCTACAAAGCTGATAAAGAAACAAGCCGAAGTAGACAATTTAAAACAAAAGATCGAAACCATAACTAAAAAAACAAAATCTGTTGTTGAAAATATGGATACGGAAAATAAGATCCTCAAGGGGCAGATAGAAAAACTAAAAAGCCAAAACGAGGCTCTTTCCTATAGAATCAAAAAATCTGAAGAGGTCAAGCAGGCAGAAAACAAAACGGAAAAACTTATTACAGCAGGGAAAACCAATACAGATATATTTTTGCAGTTTATTAATTTGACTGACAAAAAAAATAATCCCTTGCCGTTAGGTTTTCAAAAGGCTTATCTGGACCTGTCGGGTACCTATATACTTGATGGCAAGCGTGGTACAGATACATCGGTCTATATTTGTAAAAAAAGGACAACATTTTTGAAATATATCCCAATGAATTGATCGTTTCTCCCTTGATGCGAGATTATTATAATATTTTATACGAATTCGCGAACAAGGACGGAAAAACGGTAATTTCAGTCAAGCCTTGCATTGTTCAGGCTTCAAACACAGGATATTACGATCTGATAACAAAGGGAACTATTGTTTTTGAATAATGTTTTAAGTTAAAAAGGTGATTGTTATGGATTACGAAAATATGATAAAGGTCATGCCCACAACAGCAACTGCGTTATCAACGGTAACGTGTGGCAGATGTGGCAAAAAAATAAACTCTTTTTTTTCGTTTTGTAATTTTTGTGGTCAGGCCAAAACATCTCTCGATGATGTATACAGGTTTGATTATTACAATATGTTATTGGGCAAAAGTCCCAATAATTTGCCGCTTAAAACAACTGTCTTTTATTTTAAAGCCGGCGGAGAAATATACGAAAAAACCAATATCGAATACTCTGTAAAGGTAATTATATTCGGCGTGGGAACGGCTAACGATTACGAAGCACCGATATACATTTTCCCTGCCTTTTTGGATATAGCTGATTTAAATAACAACCTATCAAAAAAAGCACTCTATGTCCATGGTTTTGACATAGATTGCAGCGGTGTTTCGGGCACTTTAATAAATATTTGCCCTTGTGTTGCACATCGCGTTGCTTATCTCGAGGGTTATAAATATGTTATTGATAAAAAGGGATGTATCGGTTTTTTGCCTGAGCAGGATATGATGGCGTTGATATATCATTTCAATGATAGAGACAAACGCAGGTTATGCGATATCAAAAGAATAAACCTATAAGGCGGTGTTTTTTATGAAATGTCCCAATTGCGGAGCCGAATTAAATGAAGGATTGAAATTTTGCAGCAGCTGCGGTACGCAGGTGGCGGCAACCCCCGATAATACTTCCGTTTCTGTTGCAAAAAACAAAAAAAACAAGTCTGCATTAAATTCTGGCGTTAAAATAGCCATTGGTGTCGTTGCTGCGGCCGCAGTTGCAGTCGGGGCGGGTATCGGAGGCTTTTTGGTATACCAAAACGTACTTATAAGCCGTGCGGATAATGCTGTAAAAAACGGAGATTATGAACTTGCATTGGATCTGTATGAAAAGGTAAGCGATTTAAGTTCTCAAAAAGCCAAAGCCGATACTATGATATCAAAACTCACAACAGCAAAGGCAGCGGCAAGAGATGCAGGCAAAGCTCTTGAAAACGGCGATGAAGCCGAAATGAGAAAAAACATAAGCCAAGCTTACTCACTTATACCCAATTACATACCTGCGGCAGAAGTTGAAAAAAATATCGAATTAAAAGATAAAATCAATGAGGCAAAAAATTGCGTTAATTCGGGAGAATATGCCAAAGTTCTTGCTTTGGCAAACGAGATCGAAAAATCCGATGTTAATAACAAATATTCCGCAAATTATAAAGCCGAGGTCAAAGACTATGTAAATATAGTTAATGACTTTGAAGCCCAATCCGTTTTGAATGCAAACTCAGCGTTAAAAAGCGGTGATATCGCGCAGGCCGAAAATATAGCGGCCGAGCTTTTACGGCGGCTGCCCGATTCCGAGCAGGGTAAAGCCTTAAACGACGATATCGCCAATGTTAAAATCGCGGCTTCGCTTATTCAAAACGCCCAGGCCAAAAAGAATTCGGGCGATTATGCAGGAGCTTTGACCGACCTGAACAACGCATTTTCAAAATATCCGCCGTTCAGAAGTACATACGTTCAATTATACAACGACGTGACCACGCTTAAAGCAAACGCGGACAAGGCGGCCGCAGAAAAGAAGGCGCAGGAAGAGGCGGCGAGAAAAGCACAGGAAGAAGCGGCCAAAAGAGCGCAGGAAGAAGCAAAAAGAGCGCAGGAGGCGGCTAAAAACAGCAAAACTTATATGTATAACCGCTCCAATGATTTTTCAACTTTAAGAACTGCCGCTTCATCAAAATCCGGCGAAATATTGAAAATACCCTACAACGGAAAATGTGAAATACTCGGCGAATCCAACGGTTTCTATTACGTTAATTACAACGGAAATTACGGATATGTACGTTCGGATCTTCTTTCATATTCTCCCAATCCGACCCCGTATTACGGAAACTGAATATATTTTGCTGCATAGGAAGAAGGGATCATTATGAAATACAACGCTGTTATCCCCGTTGCAACGGGATTAATATTGGCTGTAAGCATAGGTGTGCTTATGCTTAACAAGGACGGCGGCAAAGTGCAGGAAAACACGGCGCAGACGGCCGAAGTCGGCGAAACCCCCACTCAGCCGCCTTTGAAAGCGGAAAGCATATATGCCGAATATAAAGGCCCTCAGCTTTATCCGGGCGAATTTATAAACAAAGACGATATTGATTTAAAAGTCAGGATAAACGGCGATGATATGGTGGCAAATCCCGATCTGTGGACATTGGAGAGCTCGGATGTGCCGCTTTCGGAGGGCGAAAACAAATTTAATATCCGTTTTGAGGATATGGATGCCGAATTGACGGTCATTGCCGAAACAACGACCGAGGAAACGACCATGGCGCCTGCAGCGCAAAACGGCTCGCCATCCAAAATGATAAGCGGCATAAAGCCCCTGCGTCAGACACCCGAACTGGCTACCGGCTGCGAGATAGTTTCTCTTACGATGGCGCTTAATTATTACGGCTATCCCGCCGACAAATGCGACCTTGCCGACAATTATCTTGATAAAGGTCCCGTTGGCGAGGTGGATTTTACAAAAGCTTTTGTCGGCAATCCTCGTTCCGACACATCGTTCGGATGCTATGCACCCGTTATTGTTAATTCGGCAAATAAATATATTGAACGGAACAACTGTGCTTTAAAGGCTGAAAATATAAGCGGCACAGAATTGTCGGATATTCTATCGCAGTACATCAACAACGATATCCCTGTTATTGTTTGGGGCACAGCTTATTGCAGGGCCGGTCATCTTTCACGTATTTGGCATGTTGACGGCAAGGATATCCAGTGGTATACTCCGGAACATTGTATGCTTTTAGTTGGATATGATACCGAAAAAAATACCATCAGTGTTGCAGATCCTTTGGAGGGATGTATAGTTGATTATCCGAGAAATCTATTTGAAACAAGATATGCTGAATTATATAAACAGGCTGTTGTTATAACCACTGCGGAGTAAAATATGAAAGTCATAAGAATTATTGCTATATTATCGGTATTTTGCGGAACTGTTTTTATTGCTGTTAAATCGGGCAAGTCTATCGATAATTTAATAACGGCAAAAGAAACAATCATTCAAACAACTTTTGAAACAGAAACAACCACAGAAAACCAAACAGAAACGACTACGGAAACCACATCCGAAACGACCACAGAGCAAAAGAGGTATGAAATCGAAAATTGGGAAGCTATCAGCGGCAATATAAGCGTTAAGGTAAATTTAAGTACCAATACCGTAACCGCATACAAAGGAGATACCCCAATCAAAGCGATGATTTGTTCATCCGGTTATTATACGCCGACTGGCAGTTTCCGAGTGTCAGATAAATATCGCTGGCATTATCTTTTAGGCAATGTTAGCGGTCAGTACTGTACAAGAATATATGGCAAAATTTTGATCCACTCAATACCATATTACAGCCAAAACATACACAGTTTGTGTACGGAAGAATACAACAAATTAGGTACGACCTGTTCACACGGTTGTATACGCATGCAGGCAGCCGATGCCAAATGGATATTCGACAACTGCCCTTCTGGAACATCGGTTGTTTTATACGAAGATAATAAAAATCCCGGACCACTCGGGAAACCCGAAATATCGCAGATTCCTGTCAATCAAACATGGGATCCGACCGATCCCGAAATTGTAAATGCAATATCGCAATAAAAACCGACAAGGGTCAAAAACACAAAGAATATTTTTTGAGTAATTCAAATCATTAATTCAAAAATATAAAAGGGTGGTGAAAATTATGAAATGTCCAAATTGCGGAGCTGAACTTAGCGAAGAAATGCGATTTTGCGGCAACTGTGGTGCTAAAATATCGGCAGCTCCCGATAACTCCTCTGGCCCTGCTGAAAACAATGTAAAAACCAATAATGTGACAAAGAGTAGGCAAAACAGCGGTGTAAAAGTTGCCATCGGTGCCATTGCTGCGACTGTAGTTGCGGTCGGCGCAGGTGTAGGCGGATTTTCGGCATATCAGAGTTCTCTTGTAGAGCGTGCGGATAACGCCGTTTCAAACGGCGATTACGAGCTTGCAATGGATTTGTACGAAAAGGTAAGCAGTTTAAGCGCGGATAAATCCAAAGCCGAAACTATGGTGTCTAAACTTACGGGTGCAAAAGCTGCAGCAAGAGATGCCGGAAAAGCTCTTGAAAACGGGGATGAAGCCGAGATGAGAAAAAATATAAGCAAAGCTTACTCTCTTATACCCGATTACAAACCCGCAGCGGAAGTAGAAAAAACTATCGAATTACAAGCCGAACTCAACGAAGCCGAAACTTGTGTTAATTCTGGAGAATATGCAAAAGTCCTTGCATTGGCAAAAGAAATAGAGGCAATGGATTTAAGCAGCGAATATTATGCCATATGCAGAACGCAGATGGATGATATGGTTAAAATAGTCAACGACTTTGAGTCCGCATCCGTTTCAAACGCAAACGCAGCTTTACAAAGCGGCAATACCGCGCTGGCCGAAAATATAACAGCCGAGCTTTTAAGACGATTGCCCGATTCCGAGCAAGGCAAAGCCTTAAACACTAATATTGAAAATATCAAAGGCGCAGCGGCGCTTGTTCAAAGCGCTCAGGCAAAGAAAAATTCGGGCGATTATGCGGGCGCTCTGGCCGATCTTGACAGCGCGTTTGCAAAATATCCCGCTTACAAAAGCCCGTATACGCAGCTTTACAATGATATACAAAATTTAAAAACTCAGGCAGATGCCGCAAAAAAGGCCGCACAGGAAAAGGAAAACCGTTCTCAGGCCGCTTTGGCGGAATACAAGCAGTTTACAAACAATATAAACAGGCATAATATTTATGTCAATTCAAGCACCAGGGCGAACTATGCCAACAATTTGAAATTGACAGATTTTGGTATGCACCAATTGGTAAGCGGATCTCAGGCATCATTCGGCTATCCCAAAAATATTTTTAACGAATACGGCATTTATTCTGATTCTACATATTTTTACGGCTCCGACGGTTCTTATATGGTAGTAAGCACTTTTGAGAACTCAGGCAAAAAGGGCATGGGATATTGGCATGATGCTCATGCGCAAAATCTTTATGATGTTACCGATGTTATTCTTACGGAATCAAGAGCTATATTCTGGGGATATACGGACAGCGCAAGAAGTGAGATACTCTATGAGATTTTGTACATGGACAGCAGCTATTCAACTTCTCTTTTGTACTATTACCCCACTCCCGTCAGGGGTAGCGACGACGAAAAACACAAAAATTATGTCATTGACTGCGTTTACCGTATGTTTGAAAAGAGCGGGACATCATATTTGCCAAGATCTTATGATCAATTTATACATGACGAAGCAGGAACGAAAAAATAATATCTAAAAGGCGGTGGTTTTATGAAATGTCCAAATTGCGGAGCCGAATTAAGTGAAGGGATGAGATTTTGCAGCAGCTGCGGTGTACAAGTGCCGCAGCCATCAGACAACATCCCCGCTGCGCCCGCAAGCGCTCCGAAAGCCGAGCCTGCAGCAAAAAGCAATAAAGGCGGCAAAAAGGGGATAAAAATTGCCATAGTCGCCGTTGTCGCAGCCGCCGTTGCTGTCGGCGCAGGTACAGGCTTTTTTTCGTTAACTCAAAGCGCAATTATATACCGCGCCGAAGCTGCCGTATCGGACGGCGATTACGAGCTTGCCCTGACCCTATACGAAAAAGTAAGCCGTTTAAGCGCGGATAAATCCAAGGCCGAAGCAATGGTATCCAAGCTAAACGGTGCCAAGGCTGCGGCAAGAGATGCGGGAAAAGCCCTTGAAAACGGCGACGAGGGCGAGATGAGAAAATACATAAGCAAGGCATATTCTCTTATACCCGACTACAAACCCGCGGCGGAGATAGAGGACATCATTGTCCTCAAAGATAAGACCGACGAGGCGGAAAAACATGTAAATTCGGGCGAATACGCGCAGGTCCTTGCTTTGGCAAAAGATATAGAAGCCAATGCTCCGGACAGCGAATATGCCGCAAAATACATAGAGCAAATCGAAAATTCGGTCAAAATAGTAGAAGATTTTGAAGCTGCCTCCGTTAAAAACGCAAACGAAGCAATAAAAAGCGGAAATACGGCAGAGGCCGAGAATATAACATCGGAGCTGTTAAGACGTTTGCCCGATTCCGAACAGGGAAAAGCCTTAAAAAGCAATTTAGACAATGTAAAAAGCGCGGCAGCGCTTATACAAAGTGCGCAGGCCAAGAAAAATTCGGGCGACTATTCGGGCGCAATAACCGACATGGACAACGCATTTGTCAAGTATCCCGCTTACAAGGCCACATATTCTCAGCTTTACAACGATACGCAAAATCAACTTAACAACCAAATACAACAAGCCAAAATAAATGCCGAAATGGCAAGAATAGCCGCCGAAGCAGCAAATCAATATATTATCCCCGACAGCAACAGCCGTTATCTGACAAGAAACGAGCTGCTCAACATGTCGTCGAGAGATCTGCGTTATGCACGCAACGAAATATATGCACGCCACGGCAGACGCTTCAAGGATGCCGAGTTACAGGCCTATTTTGACAGTTGTTCATGGTACAACGGAACCATAGCTCCCGACAGCTTTGATTCAAGTGTATTAAACACCTACGAAAACGCAAACAAGGATCTTATCCTTAAAGTCGAGAAAGAACGAGGTTGATAAAATGGAGACAGCAATTTTAAAAGCCGCCATAGCGGTACTGACCATAAGCCTGACAGGCTGCGGCAATGCCAAAGACGAGAGCGCCGTAAATCAAACGGAAACAACATCTTTGACAACGCAGGAGATAAAAATCGAAACCGAGACCTCCGCGATATCGGCTGCGGAAACTCTTACGGAAGCATTTACGGCACCCGAGACCCAAACAAATGCGACTGAAACAACGGAAAACGAAAACATTGTAAAAAAGAGCTTTTCAAATTATACCATTGCGATCGACGCAGGACATCAAAGCCATGGCAACAGCGCACAGGAGCCTATAGGTCCGGGTGCTTCCGAAACTAAAGCCAAGGTTACCGGCGGAACAAGTGGAAAAGCCAGCGGTCTTGACGAGTATGAACTAAATCTCATAATCTCGCTTAAATTAAAGAAACTGCTCGAAGAAAAAGGCTATAATGTTATAATGACGAGGGAAACAAATGATGTTGACATCAGCAATTCGGAGCGTGCCGCAATCGCAAATTCGGCTAATGCCAATGCTTTTGTCAGGATACACGCAAACGGTTCCGACGATCCCGCTGTCAACGGCGCAATGACTATCTGCCAAACACCCTCCAATCCGTATAATGGCTATTTATATGATGAAAGCTACTCTTTAGCCGAAAACATTTTAAATTCTCTTACGGAGGAAACGGGCGCATACCGTGAAAAAATATGGGAGACCGATACAATGAGCGGTATAAATTGGGCAACTGTCCCCACAACTATCGTTGAAGTCGGATATATGTCAAACAGGGAAGAAGATTTAAAATTAGCCAACGAAGAATATCAGGATAAGGTTGCGCTGGGTATTATGAAAGGTATAGAGAAATATTTGCAAGTAAATGAGTAAAAAAATAATTGACTTAATGATGATTTTGGGAATATTGATTTTTTTAATATTTCCCGCGAACTTTGTATTGGCATCGGAAGATAATATGTTATCGGTAGTTATTGATCCCGGACACGGCGGGACCAACCATGGTGCAAATTATAACGGATGGCACGAAGAAGATATAACTCTTATTACATCGTTGGCAATGAAAGAAAGACTTGAAGATTTCAACAATGTTAAGGTATATATAACAAGAGAGGACGATGTTTCCCTTTCTTTGGAAGAACGTGCGGCCTTTGCTCACAATGCGGATGCAGATATACTCATCAGCCTGCATTATAACGCATCGGAAAAGCACGATCTATACGGAACAGAGGTATGGGTGCCGTCAAGTGGGATCAACTATACTTTGGCAAAAGGTCTGGGTGAATGCTTGATAAAAAAATATACCGATAAAGGATATTATGATCGTTGTGTAAAGACAAAAATCGGCGAAAGCGAAAAAGATTATTACGGCATTATCAGAAATGCTGCCGAATATTCTATACCCTCAATAATAATGGAGCATTGTTTTATTGATAACAGTATTGATGAAAATACGCTTGATATGGAAAAAATAAAGCAATTCGGCGTTTGGGATGCTGAAGCTGTTGCCGAATATTATGATCTGCCCCCAAAAACGACCCCAAAACATCCGTATAAGCCGATTCCAGATATCATTACGGATCCATCATACAATAACGAAATAATATATGATGACAGAACAGAGCCAACCGATGTAAAGCTTAATATTATAAGCACAGACAGTAACGGCAATGCCGAAATAGAATTGTCGGCACACGACTCCGAAAGCAAATTGATATACTACTCTTACAGCACCAACGGCGGGATAGACTGGACAGATCTGAAAAAATGGAGTAGCGGCGAACACTGTATTTTCACTGTCGATTTGAGTGGCTGCAATACACTGTGTGCAAGAGCATATAACTGTTTTGATCTTTTTACCGAATGCAGTATACCGGTAAAATCAAATACGGAGAAAATGTATGTATTATCAGACTTTGATTTGTCAACAGAATCAAGTTCAACTACGTTTCAAGATGATCTGCATTCCCATCCGGAAATTCAAATTCAACATGATTTTACAAGTACGCACCAGTACGAGACGAAAACAACACCGAAAACTGACTATAATCCCCGAAAAAATCATACTTTAATTTTAATTGGAATATGTTTAATACTATTTTTTTTACTGAGTATTATTATCATATCTCACGACAAACGGTAATTTTGTTCTAATGTAATCCTTAAATGTTGTTGCCATTATAAAAGATGTAAAAAATAAATATTAACAATATTATTACCCTTGAAACGTGTGTGCAACACAGTTTCAAGGGATTATGTTTTACTTATTTTAAATCATTATCAAACAAATAGACCTTATTACACAAGACTTCGGATTTATTGTGCATATCGTCTATTATTTTTTCTAAAGCCTTTTCCATTTCCTCCGCGGAGCAGCACTCCTTTGGGATGATCAGCGCCTCATGTATACAGGGCAGCAGGATATAAAACGGCGATTTCAAGTCCGTTTGGATAGCCCTCATTATTTCGTGATGCAGGATATAGGCGCTACCCTCTATGCCATATTTATTGCTTAACACATACACTGGCATACTCTCATTTTCGGACAATTTCAGCATATCGGTAAGCGGCTCCAATGTCATTGGCAGCAAACGCTTCATATTTTCGAGCGACTTTACATAAAGTGAATCAACATCAAGCTTCAAGGCCTTTGCCATTTCATTTGTAACAAGGCAGCCTAAAACTCCCTTTTCATCACGTTTCATTATCCAGCGGAAAACTATCGCAAACTCTCTGTATTGTATATACAGCACATTTTCAAGCATTTCCCTGTTTTGCTTATAGTTTACAAGCACGGTCACTATGTTTTCTTCAAGGTTTTCAATGCGGACGCCTTGAGTTCCCGAAAAATGACCTACAAGCAGATCCGCGGCAGCTTTGACAGTTCCGTATAAATTGCCGTTTTTGATATATTCGCCGTACATTTCATCCGCATATATCACGGGCGAAACCGCTTTTTCGGCTGACTTATCAAGCATACAAATACCGTCAAGGCATTGATTCAGTTTCTTTATTCTGTACATTTCCACGGAGTAGCCCTTGTATTCTTCGGGAAGACTGCTTTTTATCCCGCTTAACAGTTCCTTTTTGAAATCCTCATATTTCATTAACTGCATCGTCAAATCCCTCCATTTCGTAATAATATTCGCTTTCGTATATGATGTTCTCTATCTCGTCAAGGCTATAGCCCTCTTTGATAAGCTGAAGTATTGTATCCTCGTCAATACCCACTATAGCGGCGTAGTCTATCAGGTCTTTGGTGTACTGCTTGACAAAATCGGTGTCCTTTTTGGACTTGGTTTTTCCATAGCTGCCATAGCCGTAATAGCCGCCATATCTGCTCCAGCCGCTATAATACTGGAGACCGTAGTATCTTTCGGCAAATTCAAAGGTATCCTTAATGCGTTTACCGTTTCGGTCGATACGCATTATCTCGCCCTCGTCGATTTTTATAATATCAAAATTATAGATGCCGAGTTTTTTAAGCGCCGTACCCAAAATCGTTTCGGTGGAAGCATATAAATAATAACCTCCCGCATCAACGACAGCAAGTGGATTATCGCCTTTTATCAGATAAATGTTATTCTGCCTGTCAAGCACCGTAAAGCAAAAAGAACCCTCAACCTTTTCCGCCATAAATTTAAGGCTGTCAAAGTTGAGGATATTTTTCTTTTCTATAAGCTGAACGGCTATATAGCTGTCGGTCTCTATCTGCGGCTTAGGGATCTTCTCCTGCTGTCTTAAAAGCACATCATTATACAAAACACCGTTATGGGCAAGTGAAAATCCCAGCTTTTGAGAATAAAACGGATGATTGTTTTCGTTGTTCTTCTCTGTGCCTTGGGTCGTAAAACGGCAATGCCCCATAATGACCTGTGGATTGGTCTCAAATTTAAAGTGCATAGAATGAGCGGACTTTGGGCGCTTATATATGGTCATTTTATCGCCCGTCAAATATGCAACGCCCGTTGCATGAGTACCTCTTACCTCACTTTCCCTTGATAAAACTTTGATGATTTTTTCCTTTCGTTTTACACTTAAACACTGGGCGTAATCAATTAAACCAAATAAACAGCACATATCAATTCTCCTTTCCGATATACATAGTTCTTTCCTTGAAGTAGTCGAAGAGTTCGGGATTTTTCTTTTTATCGATGCCATCGACAAACTGCTCCCAAGTCAATTTCGTCATTTCATCATCGGACAAAGAAAGAGCCACGCTGCATATCTCGTTGACAAGTTCAAGCGTGGCTATAAAGGTCGAGTATTTAAGAGTTCCTCTGAACAGGCGAAACTCTATTGTATAATAATTTTGGATGTTTATGCAGCGGTAGCGGCTGTAATCCTTTTTGGCGTTATCAATATGTGCCTTTGGGTCGCCCTTTGCACCGTATCTTGCCGCCCACCTTTGCATAGCGCTTTCGGTGCGCCTTGAAAATCTCAGCATCTCGTCCCAATGATGCTCCACAAAGTACAGTATTCTTGCGACTGTGTTCTCTTGTTCCGTGGAATCATCACCCAAGGAGCTTCTGTTGACGTGAACGTGCAGACCGCAGGTACAGGTTTTATGACTTAAATATCCCATATCGATAAGCTCATCCATTATAGACTTCCACGGCATATTGTTTTTGTGATAATCCAGCGTCAGCGGGTGAGTTACCATTTCAAAGCCGTCATTTATTGAGCCGTCTGACTTTATGTACATTCTGACATCATCATTATTGGCAATATCAAGTATTGTTTCCGCATTGTCCTGATCGTGACCGCCCTCATCGACTTCAAGCTCCACGCCCATAAAACGTGTACCCTCGCCATAAAATATGGGATTAGGCTTATAGCTGTACTCGCGTATCGCACGCTCTGTCTTTTCTGTGTAGCACTCGTGGCAGTAGGCGTAGTCGTCATCGTCACTCAGATAATAAGCGGAATCATTGTAAACCAAGCAGTTGCACCCCTCGCATCGGGTGTAATAATTATCATAGCAGCGTTGGCAAATGCTTATTCTGCCGTCCGTTTCCCTTTCATCGTTGTACTCCCGCTCTCCGCAGCAATCGCAGATAAAGGTGCGGTCATCCAAACAGCTTTGACAATAGATATTGCCGTCAAACTCCATAGCCTCATCGGGTGTAAGTACCTCGCCGCATTCACAGCAGACTATTTTTTTACTCATACATATTCCTCCTTTGCTTTTTTGTTTTTATGTATGCAAAGGAATAATATATATTTCTAATGTGCTGATTTACTGGTTTTATTGTATCTTTTTATTAATGTGTTTGTTGGTTTTAAAAAGATATTTTTGTATATAACAAGTATGTAAATTTGTAATACAAATTTTTTTATGATTTTGGGGTACATATTACATAAAATCCCGAAAGCAACGATACATTTCCAAACCCATATACTAAAAAAGGGGGAATCCTGTTATTGTTATAGCCAACGGCTATGGAATAATAGCCGTTGTAGATCAAGTCAGATAAACATAATAAAAAAAACTATATTGCTAAGGAGGAGCTAACCTTGAAACAACTAAAAAAATCTAATAAAAATAAGACTATTATTTTCAGAGTATCAGAAAAAGAGCATAGTATTATTACTAAAAGAGCTGATAAATGTAATAAGAACTTATCCGAGTATCTTCGTGATGCTATTATGGATAACAGAACTCCGTTAAGCTTTATGGTAAGCGTAAACCGTAAGCTTTCTCAAATTCAGGATATTATAAATCATATCAGGGATAATCATAAGCTTACACCGGAGGAAACTGAAGACCTGAATAGATTGGAGGAAGAAATATGCCAAGTGTAATTTTTAAATCTATGAATAAAAACTATTCGAACGATAGTGATATTGCACGTTTGATAATGTATATAGCCGGCAAAGGCAACAATGAATACTGCGAAGAAATATTGGCATTAGGCTCAAGAGGTCTAAGCAGAAATCCGGAAACAGCAGCTAAGCAATTGATACGTTCCCAAGAACGTGTAAACAAAGCAACAAAACGCCGAGTAATGCATATTATCATTAGCTTTAGTGAAGATTGTATAAATATCGAAGCTATAAAAGAATATGCTTCACAGATAGCTGATGCATTTTCAAAAGGATTTCAGTTGATATACGCCATTCATTCTTCAACGGACAATATACATATCCATTATGCAATAAATAGGGTAAACATCATTAACGGCCACAAAACCCACTGGAGCAAATCAGATTTTTTATATATACGAAATCTTGTTACACGTTTTGCCGAAACAAAGCATCTGAACTACCGTGTTGTGGGGGATATACAAGAATTTCTTGACATCCTGCACACTTAACAATGGCTTTCTTGTATGAATATATTAAAAGTTAATAAAACATAATCGATACTGTGATCACAGGAATGATTTGAGTCAATGATATTCGTATTCCGCAGAAATAAATTTTTGCTACACAAGCCGAAACGCGCGACAAGCGCGTACAGACTCATCCTCTGTAGGCTATACACGCCTTTGGCGTGTTACGCCATAACTCATAACCAGCGGAATTGCAAGCAATTCCAAATTCAGTGGGAGCTTGGACATTGCACCGCAAAGATAGATGCGGACAGGCTTTGCCTGGCTTTTGCGCAGCAAAAGTGCTGACCCACTGAATTTTAAGTAAGTACCCCCGCTTTAGAAGCGTGGGACTTCCTTAGTTTGTTAACATAATGCGATTTTCTTCCTGTAGGAATGCGGAGTGACCGTGAACTAAAGAACCTTGCCTGTTTTTAAAATCGGGTTATACCGCCGGATGTGCTGAGCTTGCCAAAAGAATGGGAAATGTCAAACTTGTGGACTACCCGGAAATTGCAAATTAAGGATACCTCTATAATTCATAGGCATCTGCAAACCTCGTCAATAAAATTTTCATCAATTAACAAAAAAATTTTGTTTACAATATGCCCTAATTGTGATATACTAAATACAAGAAGTTGAGGCAATCAGCTTTGGTCTGGGCACAAGCTCTTTGGACCACCGCAGGCGGGAAGAATTTCCCGCCATTTTTGTATACAGAGGTATCTTTATGGCGAGAAAAGGAAGTACATTAAGTATATTTATTGATGAATCGGGCGATTTCGGAGAATTAAAGGAACGCCCTGCATATTATCTTGTGACATTGGTTTTCCACGACCAAAGCCGCGACATATCAGACAATGTAAAAAAGCTGAAAAGCAGCATTAAAAATAAAACGCGAAGAAAACAGGTTAAGCAAATCCGAAACCGGATTTTTCTACAAACCGCAGGAGCTAAAGAAAACATTTATCAAGGCAATCGACAAAAAGAATATTAAAAATATAAAATAAAAGGCTGTTAAACTTGTGGACTACTCGGAAATTGCAAATTGAATAATTGATATTTCGGTGGATGTTCATATTATAGCATCCACCGTTTTTCATCTCTGTTTAGTCACGGTCATAGATAGACAGCAATCGGTAAAACGTGCTTTTCTTCAAACCCGAATGTCTCATAAATTCTTTGGCTGTGATTTTCTTATCACGCCACAAGAAATACAGATGTTCCCATTCGGGTGGGTATTCAGTGCATTTTCTGCCCAGATGCTTGCCTTTAAGCTTGGCTGCCGCTATACCCTCACGCTGCCTTTGGCGTATGATAAGACGCTCCTGCTCGGCTATGCTCGACAGCACTTCGATAAGAATATTATTTATCATATCGAATATCCAGCCTTGCTCGGTGGGTAAATCGATCAGGGTTGTGGGCAGATCAAGGATCTTAAGGCGAATACCCTCGGACTTGAAATATTCAAGCTCATTTTTAATATCCGTTTTGCTGCGGGACAGTCTGTCAAGGCTCTTGATAACAAGGGTGTCACCTTTTCGCAGTATGGAGTTTTTCAAGGCTTGATATCCTACGCGCTCCATATTTTTGCCCGAGGCCTTATCCGTGATAATATCCATGTCATCTGCTCCCATATTTTTAAAGGCCTCTATCTGTCGGTCAAGATTCTGCTCCGAGGTAGAGACCCTTGCATAATAGTAGGTACGTTCCATATTTCACTTCCTCTCAAAATAAAAGTGTCCCAAAAGGTCAAACCAATTTTGGGATATGTCCCAATGCTGATTTTGAACCTTTTCGGACACTATTTTACGCTTATTTTCGCAGTTTCAAAAGGTACACCTTTTGGGATAGCTGATAAACATAAAAAAGGCACCTGCGTTTTGCGGATGCCGTCAATTCAAATATCTGTTTCGTTAAGTTGTTTCTCAATATTTCTGCCGCCATAGATAACTCTGACTATCCAGACTGCATTTTCGTTTTCTTTTACAATGTAGAAAATCATATAGTTGTCTACAGGTATCGCCCTAAGCCCTTGTGAACCCCATTTTGCTTCATCATACAGTTTATGTATGAGCGGCATATCCTCCAACGAACGAATTGCTTTAAAAATTCGCTGTACTTGTTTTTGTGCTGTTTCGGGAACAAGAAGGACATAAGAAATGTATTCGTATATTTTTCTTATGTCCATGCGTGCTTGTTCGGTATATTTTATTACCCAATTCATATGCCGTAATCCCTCTTGAATTCAGCCTCAACTTCATCGGCGGTAAAGAATTTCCCGTTATTCATATCGTCAATGCCTTTTTGTATCTCTGCATCAAACTGTTCTTTAGTCATAGAGCCGAGTGCAAGCGGCTTTTCAGCGGGAAGCTTCATTTCAAATGGGATCCCGCGCTGCAAAATAACCTGTCTTAAAAACATGCCGACGGCATTTGACATAGGAATTCCCAATTGTTCAAGTACAATTTCTGCCTGTTCTTTTACCTCCGGTTCAACTCTTGCAAATACATTTGATGTTCTTGCCATATCTTTCGCCTCCCATAAAATAATCGGGTATAATTGATTTATTACTTATTCTATAATTATTATAAGCGATTGTCTTGCTAAATGCAAGCGTATTTTGAAATATTAATGCGAAAATTTCAAAATAACTAAGGGGCTATATACAATGCTTATATACCCGTCTTACTGCGGCACTTCATCAACCAAATCATCCCCGTTTATCTCAGTCATATCAACGCCTATCTCGTGCTTGATAGTTTCATCCGATGCTATGGCACGCAGAGATTCTGTTTTCAAGGGTGCAAATTTAAGCACACGCTTTATTGCGGTTTTCATAGCCATAGCTTCAAAATCCGTTTTCCATGGAGAATAACTGCTGTTGATGCCCTGCGAGAAACGCTCGGCTTGCATAACAACATCATCTTTTGAAAGCACCTCAAAACCGTAACCGCCGTTACTTAACTTGTACAAAGCATAGACAGCGATCATTTCGCCCCTGTCTTCAAGTGCGGGCTTGTGATACAGCCTTGATTCAAGCCCCAATTCGTACTCAAAAGCATCATTTTCATAGACGATCTGTGCCTGAATGGTCTGCACATTTTCATTACGATAGACTAAATCAAGCATACCCTTATAGCCTACGATAAATTTACATTCGACCTTTCCCTTATTTTTAAAAGGAATAAGATAGGCTTGGCCCAACGGAGTATTAGGTTCAAGACCCAACTGTGCGGCATTCATAAGTGCGGCTATAAATGACATTTTTGTACACTCCAAAAGCTGTTTGTTGGTATTAAGTGCAGATAATGCCATTCTTGTAAACCTTTCGGGTGTAATGACGCTTGGCAGCGCTTTTCTTATTTCGGGCTCCATTGCCCTTATGGTATCGGCAATGGTCATTTCCTTTGTTATCTTCACGGGAGCGGGATTTTCCGCTTTTTGAGCAAGTACTTCTTTAAATTCCATAGTGTTTTACCCCCTCACACAGTAATTGCCTTGACACTGAATCTTCTTGATGTGCTCGGCTTTAAAAACTGCTTGTAAACCTCGGGCAGCTCCAGCTTGAGCCTTGAGGTGTCAATCTTATTGCTGATAACCGATTTCCAACTGATAAAGAAATTATCATCCTCGGCTGTTTCGGCATCCTGCATATAGGTTTTGACCTCCTGTTCTATCTGTTTTTTCTCGGTAGTCAGCTTGTCTATCAGCTCGGTTATTTCTTCCCTGCGTTTAAGCTTTGTATCAAAGCCGATAAGCGGTATTGATTTTTCTGCCGTGCTTGAACAGAAATAGGTATTGATAAATTCGTCCGTACTGTCGGAGCCGTCGGGGTGCGGCATTTTGCCCTTTAGAACTTGCTCGTTCCAAAATTCGTCCTCGATATGGATAAGGTTCGTAATAATTTCTTCATCGCGTTCCAAGCGAATATACTTGAATTCCTTGCCGTAAATAAGTACCGCAATGTACCAAGCGTCCATATCCAACACAACCATATAGTGATAGCATTGTGCTAAATAGTGTGCAGGGATCTGCCCGTCTTTCCATTTATCTGCTGAATATGGTGAAGCAGTCTTGCACTCCAATCCTGCGTTCTCGCCTATGATAAGCCTGTCTACATCAGCAAGCATAAACGGGTGTTCTTTATGTACATACATAGCGTTGCTCTTGCGTACTTTCAAACCTGTTGCCTCGCAAAACCTCTGTGCAACATAATCTTCAAGGTCCCGTCCCTGTTTCATAGCTTCGTTGTCATAGTCACTTATATCATCCGTGGTCTTGTCTATAAATATATCCATAGCAGATCTGTACGGGTTAAGCCCGCAAACAGCACCCGCATCCGAACCGCCTATACCGTTCTTCCTCAGTTTCAGCCATTCTTCCCTTGAAATATCCTTTGTTTTTGCGTAAATTTTGCACATAAGCACACTTCCTTCCTTAAAAAATAATGCGGACAAGTTTTTGCTCATCCGCATTATCTCTCTGTCAAATCTCGTCAATAAATTCCTTGACCGCAGCAATTACTACACAGCAAATAGCCTCGGTCAGCACCTTTATAAAATCGCCATTGGTATTCACCTTCCTTCTTTGAGCAGTATTAACGGTTAACCTCGTTTTGTACCAATAAACCGCCTGTTTTTACTGTCACACGAAAAAACACCTTATCTGCCTACAATTCAAGGCAGAAAAGATGTTTTTCTCATTGTCATTATCCATAATGACACAATTATTATATATTTCTCAAATTGGCATATTTTCGGTAATTTTTTCTTTTTTATCCGTAATGAACAACTTTATAAAAATAGAAAAGAAAGGATGACCCAATATGAATAATAACCTTCCGGAAATTTTAAAGCCGTCCGAGATCGCTTCCTATCTTAAAATATCCAAGAATACAGTATACAGTATGCTTATGCAGGGAACTATAAAAGGCTTTCGAGTAGGCAACAAT
Source organism: Bacillota bacterium (assembly GCA_017460805.1). Taxonomy (GTDB): domain Bacteria; phylum Bacillota; class Clostridia; order Lachnospirales; family CAG-274; genus RGIG4310. Next base: position 94,476 of record JAFUAF010000028.1, read on the forward strand.
AAGCTTTGGAGAGTTTTCAGAGAGGACTTTAATGATTATATTGATACTACCAAATATGATGGCTGGAATTAAAAAGACCGGGCAAGGCATCAAAAATCCGAGGTCCCGGAGTTATTGTCTTGATGTATTAAGTAAATGCAGCGGATAGACGGAGCGAAAGATCACACACATTATCCGCGGATATCTGCTTGGTACGCTACTTATCAGCAGTAACCCATATCTTGAGGTATGGAAGAACTAGCAGCAGTCTGTCAGAGCCGTAGTACCGCAGATGTATGCGAAGGCATACGGAGGAAATGGCTCTGTCCTCTTGCCTCTTGTCGCGGTAAAGAACCTGCTGCAATCGATAGCAACAAATTTAAAGTGTAGAACAGCAAAATCAGTTCAATGTCAAAAAGTACAAATTGACGAAATTGTTAAAACCAAAATTTCGGCGCAGAAAAAATCACTTTCTATATAATCCTTATTATCCTCTCAAAATAAAAACTCCCGCAATTCTTTGTGCAGTATATGCAGGTTTTGTAAAATTCAGCACTGCAAAGCGCGTGAGCGTTTATTTTTTGATTTTAAGCCAATAAATTTTCGAAAAACTATTGAGAATTTTAAAAATTTTTTATATAATAGGATATAGTGATAGATATGGATATGGATATATACAGAAAGAGTAAGTTATTTTGGTAAAATATATTGAATTTCACCTATGTGAGAATGTATTTTAGAGTATACTATTTATAAATTATTTTTTAACGAGAGAAGGCAGACAGGATGTTATCTGAAAGCAACCGCATCGAATTCAAGAAAGAATTGAATGACAAACTTGAAAAAGAAATAGTTGCATTTTTGAACAACCGTGAGGGCGGAGTTTTATATATCGGTATAGACGATAATGGTCATTCGGTCGAAATTGATGATGTAGACGGGACGCAGCTGAAAATTGCAGACAGAATAAAGAATAATATTCTGCCGTCTACAATGGGATTATTTGATGTAGTAACTGAATCTATAGAGAATAAGACAGTTATAAAAGTTATTGTTTCAAGCGGATTGGAAAAACCTTATTATATAAAAAATAAGGGGATGTCTCCAAGCGGATGTTATATAAGGATAGGCGCATCTTCACAGCCAATGACAACGGCGGTCATAGATGAATTTTACTCTAAAAGAGTGCATACTACTCTTAGGAATATATCTGCACCCAGACAGGATCTGACCTTTGCGCAGTTAAGGATATTCTACGAGGAAAACAGATTTAGTCTTAATGATAAATTTGCAAATAGCCTTGAATTGCTCACACAAGACGGCAAGTACAATTATGTTGCATATTTGCTTGCGGATGAAAACGCCGTTTCTGTAAAAGTTGCAAAATATGCAGGCGCAGATAAGGTTGAATTGCTTGAAAATGAAGAATACGGTTATTGTTCTTTGATAAAAGCCGCTCACAGAGTCCTTGATCGTATGGTGGTGGAGAATACCACACGGGCAAAAATAACAGAAAAAACAAGAGTTGAACATAATTTAGTCGAGTCCATACCGCTCAGAGAGGCTGTTATCAACGCCATTGTTCATAATGATTATACAAGAGAGATACCTCCTGTCTTTGAAATTTTCAGCGATAGAATAGTAATAACATCTTATGGTGGCCTAATTCCGGGGCAAAGCACAGATGACTTTTTCAGTTGTAGCAGTATGCCGAGAAATCGTGAACTTATGAGGGTTTTCAAGGATGTTGGCTTGGTTGAACAGTTGGGTTCGGGAATGAGTCGTATACTAAATTATTACGGAAGAAATATTTTTGAGATAACGGAGCATTTTATCAGAGTGACATTTTATTTCAACGCCAATTACAATGCCAAAAACAAAAATATCAACGCCAATGGCAATGATGTTGGCATTGAAAATGGCATTGATAATATCGATGAAAAAGTTATAAATATTATAATAAACGAACCATCGGCAACAATAAACCGCATTTCCGAAAAATTAGGCGTAAGCAGCCGTAAAATAAGCAGAATAATAAAGAAGCTTAAAGAGGATAGAGTTATAGAGAGAGTTGGTTCGGACAGGAAGGGGCACTGGAAGATATTATAATTGTTTAGAATGAGTGCAGGAGCCACTTGCTTCAGACCTGTGTTTAGATGCGCAGGTCTTTTTCGTTTAAAAAGTCAAAGTGCCTTATTTAAGCCAAAAACTCACGTTACATTAATGTAAGACAGTATGCACCGTCGATTTGCTTATCCCAAACTTTTTTGCCGTTTCCCTTACGGTCGCCTTGGTTTTTATTATGTACTCCCCGACCTCTATTGCTCGCTGTTCAATATAATCTTTCAAAATAAAAACTCCCATAGTTCTTTGTACAGTATATGCCGACTTGTTGAAAATCAGCACTGCATAGGAAGAGTTTGAATTTGTCTTGAAACGAAATACCGACTCTGTTGTTTTTATCCGGGAACGAAAAAATGATTAATTACGGCGGGAATGGGGTGTAAATAATAACAGGGAACGGGGGCGTAAATAATATTTTCGTGTTGACTTTTATATGTATTTTTGTTAAAATTATAATATAATATAACAGGTTTGTAATGCACTTAAAGTGGTATGCTAATAAAGAAAAAGGGGTTGACGCTTATGCCGAAATGCGTATTTCGTAACGTGAAGCCGTATAAACGGGCAGGCAGCAAGGTAATGTCCTTTTTAAAAGTAAATATTATGTATTTTTTAATGCACTCTGCGGGATGACTATGTCTATCGGAGTGCGTTTTTTTATAACGGGAATAGGAAAGTGTAGAGTGTATTTCGTTTGTGTTTTCATAAACGGCGGATAAAAAATAAGAAGCAAAAAAAGGAGGCAAACAGACATGAAAGCGGACAAAATCATTAAAAACGCAAAAATTTTTACGGCGGATCAAAACAATCCGCAGGCATCCGCACTTGCGGTAAAAGACGGTAAATTTGTATATGTCGGTGATGAAGCGGGGCTTTCCGATTACGAGGGAGAGATCACGGACCTTGGCGGCAGGTTTGTTATGCCGGGCATTATCGACAGCCATGTCCATATAACCACGGGTGTCGGTTTTGAGTATGTCGATTACGGCGTGTACATTGACTGCGGCGGCAAACAGGAAGCTCTGGATTTTATGGCGGACTATGTTAAAAACAACCCGGGGTTGGAGAGATACAGATTTATGCTGGAAAGAGCATCTTTGAACGGCGAGGACTTGACAAGGACGGAGCTTGATGCGATTTGTCCCGACAATGAACTTCAGGTTCTGGAGGCGGAAGTACACAGCGTTTGGGTCAACTCCAAAATTCTTGAGAAGCACGGCATTACAGACGACACGCCCGACCCTGCACCGGGGCTTGCGTATTATGTAAGAAAAGACGGGCATTTGACAGGCAACGCTTATGAATCTGCGGGCTGGCCGTTCGTTTTTGATTTTTTGAAAAAGAATCTTAGCGACGAGCAGATAGGGGCGGCGGTTTCGCGCTGGATAGAATTCAGCAAAGAATATGGCGTGAGTGCTGTTTTTGATGCGGGCTTCCCCGAACATAACGAGATACACGAACGAATTTACGCATATCTGCGCGATATGGACAAAGAGGGCAAACTGCCGATCTATATAGACGGATGCTATGTTTTGACAAACCGCAAAAAAATTAAGGAAGCCGTGGAAGAAACGAAACGCTTCCGCCGCGAATTCGACACGGAGCATTTGAAAGTACACACATTGAAGATCTTTATGGACGGTACTATGAAGATAGAGACCGCGGCAATGGTAACGCCGTATGAAGATACGGGCGAAAAAGGCGCTACAACGCTTGAAGCAAACGAGATTGCAGAACTGCTTGAAGAACTGAACGAGGCGGGGCTCGATCTTCATTTACATACGGTCGGCGAGCGTTCGTCACGCGTTGTACTGGACGGCGTGGAAATGGCAAGAAAGAAACTGGGCGAAGATTTCCGCGTGAAAGTTACCTGCGCGCATTTGTGGATACAGGATGATGCCGATCTGGAGAGGTTTGCAAAACTCGGTGTTATCGCGAATTATACACCCGCATGGCACAGCGGCGTAATAGGCGGCGAGCCTTATAAGTTCTGGTCTGTCCTGCTTGGCGAAAAACGCGCTTCTTCCATGTACCGCAGCAAGACAGTCTGGGACAGCGGCGCTCTTGTTGCATGGTCAAGCGATGATGTCGCTTATGGCGATTTTTCGACATGGAACCCGTTTTTGGGTATGGAGATAGGCATGACACGTCAGATCACCGAAAAGACAAAAGTGGATGAACAGCAAAGAAACGTATCACCGCTTCCGTCCGAAAATGAAAGAATGAATATTGAAGAAATGCTGCTCGGCTTTACGATAAACGGAGCAAAGCAGCTTGGTATTGAAGATTCAAAGGGTTCTATAGAGGCAGGCAAGGATGCGGACTTTCTGGTGTTCGATAATGACCTGCTTACGGCAGAACATGAGGGATTCAGCCATAACATGCCAAGTGAGGTATATTTCTGCGGCAGAAAACCTAACAGATAATTCCGCGGTTTAATGCGAACTTAAAAACTCCCGCATTCTTCGTGCTGTATATGCCGAAAAGAATACGGGAGTTTATTGTTGAAAAAATACAAGTTTGTTATTGTGCCAGATAATATTTTGTGATTTTACTAAAATGACTTATGGGCTGTCAATGGCCTCTCGGCTTGCGGTCAAGCTGGCCTTTTTCTGTTTTCAGATCGGCATATAAAAGATCTGCAAAACCGATAAACAGTACCACAGCCGCGCCCCATACCGCTTTGCCCATAAACAAATTGCACATAATGGTACTTAATACACCGCCGAATACAAAGGCACACAGCATAAGCGCGTGTCTTGAAAAACGCAGCAGACTGTCGGTGTTTTTGTGTTTTATCCACTTTACCATATGAATACTTGTCTGCCGTACATGGTTGGTGCAGAATGTGGTCGCCATAGGTATGCCCTGGGCTTGTCTGAATGTGTTGTACTGCATGGAGCAGATAAAATTTATCGCGACCTGGGATATCTGGTATGGTGCACTTTCGGGCAGAAAACCGAGAATTATTATCACTATTATTTCTATGCCGAGCAGCATAGTGTCCCAACGCAGGACATTGGTCTTTTTTACAAAATTTGGCAGTATCTCGGATAAAATGCTTCCCAGAAAATATGCACTTATGGGGATAAGCAGATATTTTGCCCTTGCAAGGTCGGCATTGCCGACGGCCATTGCAAGCAGCACAAAATTGCCTGTCTGTGCGTTGCAGAACACCCCGCCTCGTATGCTGTATGTAAAGGCACCAAGCCATCCCGCCGCTGTCATAAGTATTATAAATATCCACCAACGCTCACATTCCAAAAAACTTTTTTCTTCTTTTTCCATGTTCATTCCTCGCTTTTCTATATCTATCATACAAATAATTGCCGATAAAGTCAATAAAAATTTGATATTGTAATTTTTGGTAATATGTGTAATAATAGAAATATACAAAAAAAGAAAGGACGGATAATTATGAGAAAAAATTTAGGTGTACAGCCGGCGTTATTCCCTATGCCGGTCGTTATTGTTGCGGCTTATGGTGCTGACGGAAGTATATGTGCTATGAATGCTGCATGGGCGCAGATATGCGGCATGGACAAGATAGCGCTTTTTATAGATGCGGATCATAAGACGACAAAAAACATAATGGAAACAGGGGCTTTTACGGTTAATATTGCCGATGTGCCCAATATGGCACCCGCGGACTTTTTCGGTATAGCAACAGGCAACAAAATGCCCGATAAATTTGAACGCTCGGGCTGTCACGCAGAAAAAAGCGCTTTTGTTAATGCGCCCGTAATAACCGAGTTTCCGGTTGCTATCGAGTGCGAGCTTGCGGAGGAAATAAACACCGAAAATATGCACGCGATAGTCGGCAGGATAATAAACGTAAGTGCAGAAGAAACTGTTGTCGGCGACAAGGACAAGATAGTTCCCGAAAAGGTAAACGCGCTGATATTCGACCAGTACCGCTCGGGCTATTATGCAGTGGGTGAAAAAGTCGGACAGGCATGGAACGCAGGCGCGGGTCTGATGAAAAACTGAAATAAATAATCGGCGGGCTGAAGTACAAAATGTGCTCGGCCCGTTTTTTGATATAGGCTATGTATATAGCTCAGCTTATGTATGAAATAATATCGTTTGTATCATTTACAATATGAACGGGGTATTCTTTGCTTATTAAATCGGCATCCCCGATGCCCCATGTAACTATCAATGCGGGAATTCCTGCGTTAAAGGCGGTCTCGGCATCAACGATACTGTCACCGACATATATCATTTCGCTGTCTGCAAAATCAAAATTTTCTCTTATCGTCTGCATAAAAAACGGAGACGGTTTTGGCGGTTTTCCCTTGACCGAGCCTATTATCAAATCAAAAGTACAGCTGTCGAAAAGCTTTGCCGTCATATCTTCAAGCAAATACTGAACCTTGTTTGAACTGATGATTATTTTTATTCCGCTGGTTTTCAGATACAGCAGCAGCTCCTTAATGCCGTTATAAGGCAGCGAACCGGCTTTGGGGTCCCCGGAGTATATTTCCCTGTATTTATCCCTGAAAACCTCTATATCGGCATCTGTTCTGCGGTCTTTTGGCAATAGGGCTTTGCAAATGTCTTCAATGTTTTTGCCTATCAGACTTCTGATGTAAGAACTTTCTTTTTTTTCATACCCAAAGTATTGTAAAGTTTTGTTAAAACATTTTATAATATCATCTGCCGTATTTACAAGTGTACCGTCAAAATCAAAAATCACAGCTTTGATCATATTAAGCCTCCGTATCATTTTCAGAAAAACTATCTTTTAAAAACCGTTGTGGTAACAAACTCAATATCCATTGTGTCCTTTACCGCTGCAAGAAAATCATCCAAAATACTCTGTATCTCTTTGTTTAAAAAATTATAATCATGCTCTGTGGTCAGTGTCGGCAGATATTCGTCCGCATAGCTTTCGTTGTAATTGCTGCGAAACTCGTCCAATCCCGCAACACCGACACGTTTGACCGCCAAACGGTTCATAAGGCGCAGACAGGTAATTATTGCATTGTCAAAGTATACCCATTTGCGTTTGATAACACTTTCGTAATTTATTATTATTTCATCGTCAAGCGCATCCTGCTTGATATTTGAAAGCAGGATCTTTCGTGTTGCCTTAAACTGATCCTTATATACTTCTTTTGCGTAATCGTATCGTATCGAGCTTAAAAGAAACAAAAAATCGCCTTTATACAAAGGATTAAGAGCGTTGACGAATATGATAACGGGATCGTTCTTTTTGATATATGTATCTATCAGGTCAAATTCGTCTTTTGTGGTTTTGCCGGGGCCTATCAGAAGTACTTTGCGGCTGCCTATGGCTTCCTTTAATCGTTCTATACTGTCGTCGTCACGGAATTTTGCGGCTTGATTTTCAAGGTACTTTGTTTCAAGAAGATCGTAATCGTACTTTCTTCTGTCCGAAACGGAAAGCGAGTCGATAATATTGTGCATATCCCTGCTGTTTGTTCTGTGATTTTTCAAAAGATATGCTATATTGTTGACATGGCACTGATACATACCCGCAATACAGTAGGGGGTAGAGTAGCCCCATTTGTATTTTTCCTGAATAGTCGGCATATACATATCAATGGCATCAAATATCTCGTTCATATCATAGTTTTTGTGATACTTTTGATTAAGATAATTTGCCACCAGTTCCGTGGGTGTATTGCCTGCGCCTCTGCCCATGCCGCAAAGTGTCGAATCTATCATTATATCTCTTTTGCCGTACAGCATGGAGGCAAAATGTATACATAATGAAAACGAAAGCTGAAGATTGTTGTGTGAATGAAAACCAAGGGCAATATTACTGTCCAGCTCGCTTGAAAGAATATTGACTATCCTGTCAAGATCATCCGGGTACATTGCTCCGAATGTATCAACTACCGATAATGCCACGGGGGAAAGCTTGTTGACGCACTCGGCCAGTTCTATCAGGTCTTTGTTGCTGTATGCAAGAGTGTTGGCGGCCTGGAGAAATACCTTATAGCCCTTTTCCTTGATCTTTGAAGCAACACTTATTCCCTCGCGGTGCTTGCCGTGCGGGAAAACAACTCTGACCGCATCTATGGATTTTCCGTCACAGACAGGCAATGTGTCAAGATCGTAGCGATCCCAATCTATCATTACCACATAGGTTTTGGAGGGGTCTTTTTTTGAACAGTATTTCAGCATATCATCCGGAATATGGTAATAAGAAGAGCCCTCTTGATGAGGGTCGTTTTTGAGCCAGCCGCATTCAATGACATCAATGTTTGCTTTTTCGGATTTTTTTATTATGCCTTGTATGCAGGGGACGCCGAAATTGGAATTGTTTACATATGCTCCGTCACGCAAGGTGCAGTCAAGCAGTTTAATAGTAGTTTTCATTTCATTCCTCGTTTTTCTTTGGTTTCGGGATAGCTGTTTATTGAGGTATTGCCCATAAAATTGTATGGTAGCCGCCCCGTAAATAATATTTGTAGTTTATTCCCAAACTGTCGATAAATAACGGGATATCGACAAGATCGTTTTTTCTGTGGTATAGACAGATCGCCAAGTATGGTTTGTATTTCTTAATGGTTTCGACAGCGCCTTTTAATGCGGCCAGCTCTAAACCCTCTATATCCATTTTGATGTATACTGTGCCTTTATAGTCAATATCCAAGCTGTCTATTTTTTTGATTTCCAGAATACCCGACGCACCTGTTGGATCTTCTGTAAATCTGCCGCCTTCGGGATCTCCGTTTGCGGGTAAGTGAAAATATAATTTTTCGTCCTTTGTGCCGACTCCGCAGTCAAGAATGTGAAATTCTTTGCATATTGACCGGAATTTAGGCTCTTTTGTCATGGCGGCAATGTTTTCTTCCAAAGGTTCTATTGCATAGTAATATATATCTTCTTCGGGGATTGCATTGCATATCGGCATTACACTGTCACCGATATAAGCCCCGCAGTCTAAAACCGTTGCACCGGTTTCGCCTGAGGCGGGAAACTGATATGTATCCCAATAATCTTCGGTGTAATAATACATATCTTTTATATCAAGATACGGAATGATTTCGTAATCATCGTGAATATTTTCGTATGGTTTGCTGCTGACCAATCGGTCGTATAGTTTGATGGACGAATCGTCCGATAATAAACTCCTTAACTGAGTATATCGCTTATCGCTGAAAGGGATTTTTTTATCTGCCGACAATTCGTCATCCACACAGAAAAATCTTAAAGATTGATATGGATTTACGACAAACAGTCTGTCTTCGATATATCTGTGGGAGCTTAATAATTGGTTTACGATCTTAAACACACCAAAATGTCCTATGGCAACAACAATAGCATTGTCATTGTCTTCTAATTGTGATAACATCTCATCGGCGTGACGGATCATAAAACCATGAAATGTTGTTACCTGCCTGTTTTTAAGCAAATCAAACACACCTGCAAGTTTTTTGCGGATATCTTCGGATTGGTTATATATTCTCTCTGCCATTATTCCTCCGCCAAAGAAGATAATATTTTTATAATCTTTCAGATTATTTTTCATAATTGAATTCCTCCGTTTTTGTTTTATCTTTTATTTTGGTGTTTTACCAATATATGCTCGATAGCATAGGGCGTATATCCGTTCATTATCAAAGCCCTTAATTGGTTTGCGTTGTTTGAAGAAACGCTTGTGATAACTTTTTTGCCGCCGAGCTTTCTTGTTATCTCCTGTTCTTTCTGAACGCTTCCGAGGCCTGTGCCGCGATATTTTTCGTAGCCGCCGCCAAGAACGGAATAATATGTTTTATCGTCCTTTTTTTCAAGGACAATAAATCCCGCGCTTTCATTGTTGTATGTCATAACATAAAACAGCGCGCCTTTGGCTTTAAGATCTTTTGTCCAGTTCATATATCTTTTTGAAGAAAGACCTTTTTCAAAAAAACTGTCGTTTGATATTCTGTCGTTATCAAACATACCTTTTTTGATTTCGGCTTGCAGCTCCTCAAAATCCGCATCGGTCATTTCTCTGTACAGCAGCCTGTCGTACAGTCTTTTAAGTATGCGGTTCATTTCAACTTCGTGAAGATCATGTTCAACGTGTATCATATCTTCGATATATTCATATCCGTTTTGCTGAACTGTCTTTAGAATTTTTACCATATCGGACGGTACTCTAACAACGCAGTATTCGCTGTCAATGTCGGCAAGTTTTTCAGACACATACTCGGGTGTGTCTTTTTTTTCAATTGTAATTTCGGTCGTTGTAACACCGAGATTTCTTTCTTCCCAAACTGCATTAATTATTTTCATATCGGTTTACCATAGCTTGTTTCAAGCGGTTCAATTATCATCTCTTCAAAAAATACATCTCTGTCGATGAACGGAGACTGATCTTCTATCGGTCTGAAACCGACTTTGCGCTGACCGTACATAACAAGTGCATTATGCAGATCAAATTGATCGGGGTCGGTAAAGATCTCTATAATGCAGGGCGCATTTTCCGAAAATAAGGTATCAATGCTCTTTTCCAGTTCATCAATATGCTCGGCTTTTACATATTTGATGCCAAAAGCCTCTGCTATCTTTCCAAAATCGGGGAAATCCAGACCGTTGCTCGGGTCTGTACCTATGGATTTGCCTCTGAAATGGGCTTTTTGTCCGTGGCGCACACCCGAATATCCGTCATTGTTGATAATGACCAGTTTTATATTGAAATTGTTTCTTTTTATGGTCTGTAATTCCTGAAGATTCATCATCAAAGAACCGTCGCCCTCAAATGCTATGACGGGCTTGTCTGTTGCCGATGCTATGCCGCATGCACCCGGAACGGCAAACCCCATTTCGCCCTGTGCGTAGGCGTGTACCAAACCATCGCCTTGTCTGAAAACACAGGAAGCGGTGGCCGCAGCTCCCGTAAAGCCCGCATCGGATACGACGGCAGAGCCGACGGGCATTTTAAGTGATACTCTTCTCATTGCATACTTGGCATCTATAAGCCCGTTGGATGTAAGCGGAGTGCTGTGTTCCTCAAAAATTTCCCTCCAATGGCTGCATTTGTCTATCCAATTTTGATCGGCGGTGCCCAAGTCACTGCCTGCTATCGCATTGTTGAGAGCTTGAAGAAGATCCTTGGCATCTGCCGTGATAAGCTTGTCTATCCTAATGCCGTTTTTTTGGTGTTCTGTTTTGTCAATGTCGATAACTATGATCTTTGCCGCCCTTGCAAAGGTCTCCGTATTGCCTCCGATAGTGTCCATATTCATTCTTGAACCGATAACTATCAGCAGATCGGAATTCTGTACAAGAAAATTGGCATATCTGTGACCGCCTGCCGTACCCTGCAACACACCGTAATTGTATTTATAGTCCGTCGGTATCATGTTGTATGTTCTTCTGGATAAAGTCAAAGGGATATGCGTTGTTTCGACAAACTTCAAAAGTTCTTCCTCTGCTTTTGCGCTTCTGACACCGTAGCCTGCATGGATCGCAGGTCTTTTTGCATTTTTTATGGCATCTATTATGTATGCGCAGTCCGCTTCTTCGATCTTAGCCGTCTTTTCTTCCTCGGGGATGTATCTTTCAAGCGTATCTTCATTTACCATGCTGTTTTGTACATCCAGGGGGACATCGAGCCAAACAGGACCTTTTCTCCCGCTTTTTGCCAGATATATCGCTTTGTCGATATGGTATGCGATACTCTTTGCATCGGGCACGGTAACTATATATTTTGTTATTGGAGATGCAAGGGTCTCTATATCTGCTTCCTGTATGCCGACCTGTTTTAACGGAAGTCCCGATGCTTTTGTGGTGTTTGCATAGGTCTGCTGTCCCGAAACTATAAGCATGGGAACGCTGTCCTGCCATGCGTGCAGTACCCCCGTGAGTGTATTTGTGCCCGCACAGCCCGTAGAAACAAGGCACGCGCCGAAATTGTTTGTATATTCGGAATATGCAAGCGCAGCCATGGCCGCAGCCTGTTCGTGGTGGCACGCTATTGATGTAAGATCTTTGCTTCTTCTCAAAGCATCACAAAGATACACACATTGACCGCCCGATACATAAAACAGTGATTTTACGCCCTCGTCGGCTATTCTTTTTATAATATAATCCGCAACTCTTATCATTTATGAAACCTCCCGTGTGTCCGCTTATTTTTTCAAAAGTTTTTGTGACTCTATATCTTTAATAACATACTGCGGCGAATTGTTTATGCAAATATAGATCCTGCCCACATATTCCCCTATAAGTCCGAGCATTGCCATAATAATGCCGCCGACTATCATAATGACCGAGATAGTGGAACTCCAGCCTGTTGCCATTTCGGGGTGGAAGAAAAGTTTTTTGATTATAACGTACAAAGCGTAAAGCATACCCAGTGCAGCTGTCAGAAAACCTGTATAGGAGCCTATTCTCAATGGTTTGACCGAAAATGCGGTAAAGCCGTTGAGCCAAAGATTTATAAGACCCTTGAACGAATATCCCGAGCGGCCTTCCATCCTTTCTCTGTGCGTAACAAAAACAACACCGATATTTCTTGTTACCCTTAATACCAGTCCTGCCATATAGGGGTAGGGGTTTTTGTAATTTGTCATTTCATCTATGATAAATTTTTTTGCTACATAATAGCTGCTTCCTTGTTGCTTATTTCCCTTTAAGTCAAACATATAATCGGACATGGCTTTTGCGAAATCCGAACCCAGTCTTCTTATGATATTCTGCTGTACTTCGCCGTATGATGCGTATACAACATCATAGCCTTCTTCCAGTTTATCTATAAGTTTGTATACTTCATCCGCAGGGGTCTGACCGTCGTCGTCAAGAGAAATGACATAATCTCCCGAACAATGGTTGTAACCCGCAAGCAAGGCGGAATGCTGGCCGAAATTTTTTGCAAGGTTTATACCCGTAACTTTTTCGTTTCTCTTTGCAAGGTCTGATATAACGCTCCAGACATCATCGGGCGAACAGTCGTTTACAAGTATTATCTCGTAGTCAAATCCGTCCCGTGTCCTGACGGTGCGTTCTATTTCGTCAACCACTTTAAGTATGGTATTCTGTGACCGATAGCATGGTATTACAAACGATAAAAGTTTTTTTTCACTCATTTATCTTAATCCTCCGTCTACTCGAAGTACCTGCGCCGTAATAAAACTTGCATTATCCGACGCAAGAAAAGCGACGGCATTTGCTATTTCCGCAGGCTCGCCTTTTCGTTTCATTATGTTCATAGATAAGGCGATCTTTTCGTCCTCTTCGCTCATGCTGTTTCCCATATCGGTCGCGGTAAGTCCGGGGGCAACGGCATTGACACGAATGCCAAATGGACCGTATTCAACGGCAAGTCTTTTTACCATGCCTATAATTGCGGCCTTGCTTGCGCTGTATTCTATGTTTGCGCCGCCGTCATAAGCCGCGGAGGAAGAAATATAAACAATGCTGCCTTTTTTGTGCCGCATCATATTTCTTGCTATAAGCTGTGTAAGAAGCATTTGCGAAAACAGATTTACCTCAAAAACGTCCTTTATTGTTTCAAGTTTTGTCATGGCAAGTGAATTGAGCGGCAGACTTACGCCCGCATTGCATACAAGAATATCAATGGGCACTTTTGCGCCTATAATTTGTTTTGCTCCCGCACGAACGCTTTCCTCATCACTCAGCTCGATATATATGGGCGTGATCGTTACGCCGTATTTTTTTGAAAGTTCATCGGCGTATTTGCCGAACTCGTCAGACTCTTTTCTTATAACGGCAAAGACATTTGCGCCGTTTTTTGCAAAGTTTTCAAGTATAGCTTTTCCTATTCCTCTGCTGCAGCCCGTAACGACTGCTGTTTTGCTGCTTAACATGGCTGTTCTCCCGATTGTTTTTTTTTGCTTCTTTCCGTCCTTTAAAAAGCGCTTTTATTATACAACAAAAGGGCATTTTTGTCAATCATTTTGAGGAGGCCGGCAGTCATGCAAAACGTTGACTAAAAGCTGTTTATCTGATATAATCAATATTGGTTATATATGTATGAAATTAAATGATATTAAACTTATGAGGAGTGTGGTTTGATTGCAGAACTTAAAAATAAAAAAACTGCTGCCTTTTATTGCACTTAATATAATAATCTTTTTGTATTCGGTCGGAGGAATATGTTCCAAGCTTGCGGCTTCAAAAGAATTTTTTTCGTTTGAGTGGGCGCTGCTTTACGGCGGGCTGCTGCTTTCGCTTGCCGTGTATGCGCTTACATGGCAGCAAATTCTTAAAGTGATACCGTTAAATACCGCTTATACATGGAAGTCTGTCGGGGTAATATGGACTATGCTGTGGGGTGTGATGATATTTCACGAGCGAATAACGGTAATAAATTTTATCAGCATAGCATTTATTGCTGCGGGTGTTATACTTATGACAACATCGGGCAAAAAGGGGGAGAAGAGTGATGAATAAACTGATGCTTTTTTCGGGTATAATGGTCACTTCGACTTTTATTTCCTCCATATCGCAGATGATGCTTAAAAAAAGTGCGAAAAAACAGTATTCTTCACGTTTGAGGGAATATCTCAACCCTCTTGTTATTATTGCATATTCAATGTTCGTGGGCTGTACTTTTTTGTCAATGTATGCGCTTAAAGTTGTTCCGCTGCTGTTTGCGCCCGTGCTTGAATCGACGGGATATATTTTTGTTGCCGCATTGAGTTTTATATTCTTCAAAGAGAAACTGACAAGACGGCAGATGGCGGGTCTGGCGCTTATTATAGCGGGTATAGCGATAGGAGCGTTTGCGGGCACGGCGTGATTTAAACGCTTTGTCGGCTATAACGTTTTTTTAATAATTGTACGGTGTTCGTATATAAAAATTTTATTGCCCAAGTCTGATACTTGATGATTTTCTTTTTACGGTGCATAATTATTAATACAGAGTTTTAAAGGAGGTGTATACCGTGAAAATTTTAATTCCGGTACTTGTGGGTGCTGTTATGGCTATTACGGGCTGTGTGTCACAGGCAAAGAAAATGGGCGGCGGCACGAATGATGAAAACGATACAAAACAGGACGGCACACAGCTGGTATTTTCTTCGTTTGACGGCGGCGGCCCTGCGTATAATGTGGTGCTTGACTCCGATATAGTTTCTTACGAGTGCAAAAGCGTGTATGCAAAAGACGGGCATGAGATAATAGAAGGAGCAAGCTATGATGTTGTGTATACTTTTAAAGGCTTGAAAGCTGGCGAAAGCGGCATGACGATAGAGGAACGCTCGCCGATAGCGGGTAATTTCGATCATATTTACAAAGTTAAGGTGGACGAAGGTATGAATGTCAGCATAGAAAAACAAAAAACAAAAGACCTTGATGCTCCGAAACCTACGGCCATGCTTGTTATAAAAGCTAACGGCAGGGTTTTTTATGCAGTGCCCGAAGACAATCCTTCGGCGGAGGCATTTATCGAAAAATTAAGCGAAGAACCGCTCGAACTCAATATGAGCGACTACAGCAATTTTGAAAAAGTCGGACAGCTTCCCTGGAGTCTGCCACAGAATAACGAATCCATAACCACGTCCCCGGGAGATATCGTTTTGTATAACGGCGATAAGATAACGCTTTATTATGACGAAAACACATGGGAACTGACAAGGCTTGCAAGGATAGGACAAGCAACAAAAGAGGAACTTCTCGAAGTGCTTGGCAAGGGTGACGTTACAGTCGGATTTGAGGTAGAATACGGCGAATAGAATTTTGTAAATTATTGTTAAACAAACAGTTATTGCCGCTGTAATATTGTAAAAATTATCGTATTGACAAATTTTTTGAATAATCGTATAATTATTTAAGTTGAGTACTATGGGATAATAAGAATTTTTATGCAAATCCCATTATGATACTTGCTTCGGCAAAAGTTCGGAAAAATAGAAAAGGGAATTGAAAATGGCGGACAGTAATGAAAAAAATGTGAAAAAAAGAAGAATAGAGCATTGGCAGGTAATTTCTTCTTTTTTGGCGGTGTATGATATTCTTGCCATACATTTTGCGTATTTTTTTGCGCTTTGGGCAAGGCATGATTTTGCATACTCGGCCATTCGCGAAGATTTTATGTACAGATACCTGCACTTTATAACTCCGTACTCGCTTTTCTGCGTGCTTGTATTTTCGTTTTTCAGACTGTACAAAAGCATGTGGAAATTTGCAAGCTATGTGGAACTAGTAAGGACTGTGGAAGCGTGTGCGATAACATCTGTGATACATGCGTTCATGATAGTCCTTTTGTTTGGAAGAATGCCCGTAAGTTATTGCATCTGGGGTGCCATTCTTCAGCTTATACTTGTTCTCGGCATAAGATTTTCGTATCGAATTATGATTTTGATGCGCTCAAGACACAGCGTTTCCGACGAGCCGGGAAGCCGCGTTATGCTTATAGGTGCGGGCGCAGCGGGTCAGATGATACTTCGTGACCTTTCAAGCGCGAAAGAGGTAAACGACAAGGTCGTATGTATAATTGACGACAATCCGAACAACTGGAACCGTTTTATGGACGGTGTTCCCATTGTCGGCGGCAGAGACGATATTCTTCTTTATGCAGACAAATACAAAGTAGATAAGATATTTTTTGCTATCCCGAGCGCAAGTGCGGAGGATAAGCGTGAAATACTGAATATCTGCAGCGAAACGGACTGTGAATTAAAGCAGCTTCCGGGTATGTATCAGCTTGTATTGGGTCAGGTATCGGTAAGCGCAATGAGAAATGTTTCCGTTGAGGATCTGCTTGGCAGAGACCCGATAAAGGCCGATATGAAAGAGGTCTTTGAATTTATAAACGGAAAGACTGTTCTTGTAACGGGAGGCGGCGGTTCTATCGGCAGCGAACTGTGCAGACAGATAGCGGCGCATAACCCGAAACAGCTTATAATTTTTGACGTTTACGAGAATAACGCTTATGATATTCAGCTTGAGCTGAAAGAAAAATATCCAGATTTAAACCTTGAGACCCTTATAGGTTCTGTACGCGACAGCCGCAGAATGTTTCAGATATTCAAGGATTACCGCCCGCAGATAGTTTATCATGCGGCGGCGCACAAACATGTTCCTCTTATGGAGGACAGTCCCAACGAGGCAATAAAAAACAATGCGATAGGCACATACAAAACAGCATATGCCGCAATGGTAAACGGCTGTGAGAGATTTGTTCTCATCTCGACCGACAAGGCGGTCAACCCGACAAATATAATGGGTGCAAGCAAGCGTCTTTGTGAAATGATAATCCAGAGTTTCGATGCCAAAATAAAAGAAGGCAGGGCGCAGGAACTGGTGCAGCTTTTCACACATGAAGGCGAGGAAAATGCCGATAAAGACGGCACAGGCGAAGTATTTAAGAATATAAAAACGGAGTTTGTGGCTGTACGTTTCGGCAATGTACTCGGCAGCAACGGCTCGGTTATCCCGCTTTTTAAAAAGCAGATAGCAAAGGGCGGCCCCGTTACGGTAACGCACCCCGATATAATAAGATATTTTATGACTATTCCCGAAGCCGTAAGTCTGGTAATGCTTGCGGGCACTTATGCAAAGGGCGGCGAGATATTTGTCCTTGATATGGGAAGTCCCGTCAAAATAGATACACTTGCCAGAAATCTTATCAAGCTTTCCGGCTATAAACCCGATGTTGACATAAAGATAGAGTATACGGGTCTTCGTCCGGGCGAAAAACTTTTTGAAGAAAAGCTTATGGCGGAAGAGGGACTGAAAAAAACCGAAAACAAGCTTATTCATATCGGCTGTCCCATACCTTTTGATAATGACGAATTTTTGAAAAAACTTGACGCACTTATGCAGAAAGCTTACACAAACAAGGAAGACATAAGGGATGATGTGGCGGATATGGTTTCGACCTACCACCCTAAAAATGCGTGAGTTGCGGCGCTCATAAAGAGTTTCGGCAAGATGCCGATGCTTGAACTGATGTAAAATACAAATAAAAGCACCCCATAACGATCAATATGGGGTGCTTTTTTGCGAAAAACGTTTTATTGAAGTCTGTCGATTTGTTTTTACTTTTCGTTTATATAGATAAGTCTTGTCATGGCTTCTATCATTTTATACCCGTCCCATATAAATTCAAGCCCCATTGTTTCGCCGAGCGGAACAACTCTGTCAACGCCCCTTACACCGTTTTTCATTACGATATCCACAATATCTTTTTTGTCGATGCCGAGAACGGATATAGTCTGACAGCGTTTGCCCAGTATAGGAATTATCTCCGAAAGGTCTTTTGCGGTGTATTCCATAAAATAGCCGCTGTTTTGTTTAAAGTCCATTAAATCATCGGTCAGTTTGTCCACCTCTGTGCGAAGTATGTAATTATCGTGCGAAACAAGTTTTATGCCTTTTCTGTCCATGCCGAGAGCGCAGAACATTGTGTATTTGTCAACGGCCTGTATGGGCTTCATGTCATATTCCGACTTAACGCGCTTTTCAAGCGCGGCCCAGAAACGTTCTTTGGCTTTTTCCACACTGTTTCCCGTCCATATAACTATACGCGGCGAACTGCACGCGTTCTGGTCGGTGTAATAAGTATCGGTGTAAAAGCCCTTTGCCACGCTGTCCGCATCCTGCTCCATATAATAGTCGGAGTTTATAACGGCTGCGGAGTGCCTGTCTGCAAATGTCATTTCAATTGCCCTTGACGGCAGTTTTGCGGCGCGTATGGTCTCTATAGTGCGGTCGCCGCCCCAGATTATCCTTATATCGCAGACAGAAGAAAGTTCCTGCGTTGTCCTTTCGCTGTGCGGGTATCTTATTATTATAAGATATTTTTTCATATCCGCAAAATCCGACTCAAACAGTTTGTTTACAGCATCACATATAATATTTACCTGCTCGAAAGGCTTGTCCGATACCCTTACTACGGTAATATTGCCTGCAAGCAGGGAAGATGTCATGGAAACGGCAAAATTTACGGGCACATTTGACGGCGCTATATGAAGCGCGATGCCCCTGCCGAGCCGCATATCCCTGTCGGCGTATTTCTGCATTGCCGCATGAAGCGATGCTTTTCTTATCCAGTAAGCGTAGGATGTTACATCCACAAAGCCCCTTGTGCGCTTGTCTTTTAAAATTTCGGAGGAAAGTGCCGATAAAAAAGCAACGGCTCTTTCCGAAAACATGGGAAGCGCAGGTGTATTGGGGGCGTTTTCAAGTTCCTGTATGCCGCTTGTCAAAAAAGTCAGTTCATCTGAATTTATCTGCATAAGTATCGCTGCACCCCCTTATCTCGGCGTTTTTAAGTCTGCCGAATATCTGTATATATTTGCCATTTCTTCCGCAGGGACAGTCGTCCTCGCCAAGTATCATGCCTTCGTCCTCGGTCAGAAGAGCGTGCCCGGGGTAGGAGTGGGGCAGTACGGAAACGACCTGTATTATACCCCTTTCGCCAATGCCGAGCGGTGAAAAATCCTTTGGATCGCGGATAAAAACATCCGAGTAATTGCTTGCGTGCAAATGCCCGCATTCACATTCCGCATAAATGCAGCCCGTCTGCTCCACCATGCCGTAGTGATCGAGAAAGTGTACTATACCGCAGGTCTCTGTCATACGCTTTTTAAATTCTTCGCGTGATACCTTTTCGCTTTCAAGCTTTTTCCAACCGCCGCCCGTCATAAGAAAGGCCTCGGACATATCAAATTTTTCGTCAAGTTTCAGCAGTTCGGTATAAAAATGCTGCCATACCAAAAATGTAAAACCGAATATTATAAAACGCTGTCCTTTGTATTTTTCAAGGAAAGTGCGCAGAGCCTCAACATTCAATGTCATATCGTCGTTAAGTACATAAAGCATATCCCTTGCGACTACGTTAAGGCCGAGTATTGCCGCTCCTCTTGCGGAAAAAGTGCGCCTGTCCTTTAATACCGCGGGGGTGTCTATGACCAGCAGCGGCAAACGCTTGCTGCCCCAGTAATTGCTTAATATCTTGACCATGACTTTTTGCTGCATTATGGCGGTCTCCTTATCGACAAAAATTTTCGATACTGCCTGACCCGTTGTGCCGGAAGAGGTCATAGTCTTGAACACGTCTTTTTTATCTATGCTCAAAAGCTCATAGTCCTTGAAAAGTCTTACGGGGAAAAACGGGATATCGGAGGCTTTTTTTACCTTTTCGGCATCATATCCGACAGCTTCGAGAAAATTTGCATAATGGGTGCAATGCTCTTTATGAAACTTCGTCAGTTCTTTCAGTTCTTTTGTTATTAGCGCGTTTTTCTGCTCTTTATCCAGCGCATAAGGCTCAAGTTTATAAAAATCTTCTATCATAAAAATTACCTCGGTTCGCCTTTTATCCTTTCGCTTATCTGTTCCGCCGTAAGACCTGCCTGCTCCCAGACATAGCGCTGTGACCCCGCCCGTTCAAATCTGTCGCTGAAACCGATGAATATCTGTCTCGGAGCATTGGCAAAACCCGCTTTGTATTCCGCAACGGCGCTGCCCATACCGCCTGTGATATTGTGTTCTTCAACGGTCGCTATAAGTTTGTATGCGGAGAAAATTTCTTTGAGTCCATCTTTGTCAACGGGCTTTATTGTGTGCATATTGTAAACGGCACAGTCAATGCCGCTCTGCGCAAGCAGTTCCGCCGCTTTAAGGCTTTCCGATACCATAAGCCCCGTGGCTATTATCGCGGCATCTTTTCCGTCACGCAGTTTTATAAGTTTTCCGGGTTCAAAATCATAATCTTCTTTGTAGACGATAGGGCAGTTGAGACCGCCGCTGAGCCTTATATATACGGGGCCGTCAGTGTCTGCCGCATAATTTGCCATTTTTACCGCTTCAAGACTGTCTGCCGCCGAAAGTACTGTCATATTCGGCAAAGCCCTTATAAAAGCGAGGTCTTCGGTCGCCCAATGCGATACGCCCGATCTTGCCGCAACAACACCCGCAGATGAACCTACAAGCTTAACATTGCACTGCAAATAGGAAAGATGCTGACGCACCTGTTCAAGGCTGCGCACCGCAATAAAAGAAGCATAAGTGGTCGCAAAAACACAGTATCCCTCCATTGCAAGCCCCGACGCAATGCCTATCATATTCTGCTCGGCGATACCTACATTCAAAAATTTATCGGGATATGCCGCTGCATATCTTGTCATGCCCGAAAGCAGGGCAAGGTCTGCCGTAAGCAGTTTTAAATTGTCTTTTCTTTCTGCTATGGCTGCCATGGCATTGCCGAAAACAGCGCCCCTTTGACCAAGCCTTGAAAGTGTCCTTATTTCGGATGATGTATAACTCAATTTGCCGCACCTCCTTTTATTTCGGCGCAAGCCTGTTCGTATTGCTCTTTGGTTATTCTGTGATGATGCCACTCGGGCAGGTTTTCAGCAAATGAAACGCCCTTGCCCTTTACGGTTTCTGCTATCAATACCTGAGGCTTGCCTTCTATACGGCTTGAAAATGCCTCTAAAAGCGCCTGCGTGCTGTGGCCGTTACAGCAGACGGTGTGCCAGTTGAAACTTAAAAATTTATCGTACAGGCTTTCAAGCTGCATAACGTCCTCGGTGCTGCCGTCGTAGGAAAGGCGGTTTCTGTCTATTATCACGGTAAGGTTGTCAAGCTTGTAATGCGCGGCGGACATTATGCCCTCCCATACAGAACCTTCGTTCAGTTCGCCGTCACCCATAAGCACATATACCCTTGCGGGATTTTTCTTTTCCCTTAATGCAAGCGCAATGCCTATGCCGACCGAAAGCGCCATGCCCAGACTGCCGCCCGAGTATTCAAGACCTATCTCTTTTCGCATTGGGTATCCCGTCAGCCTGCCGCCGTCTTTCTGAAACTCCGTTATCTCTTCGCGCGGGATAAATCCTGCAATAGAAAGTGCGGGGATATGTGAAAGCACACAATGATTTTTGCTTGGGATAAATCTGTCGCGTGTTTCGCAAAGAGGGTCATTAACGTCAAAATTCAACACTTCGCCGTAAAGGACAGCCATTATCTCGACACAGGACAGACTGCCGCCGAGGTGTGAGCCGTTATTGCCCGATGCAAGCGCCATATCCATGGCATCAAGTCTGATCTGTTTTGACATTTTCGTAAGTCTGTCGGCGTTTTCTTTTGATGTATCTATCATTATACACGTCCTCCGTCTATGACTAAAATTTGTCCCGTTATATAATCCGCCTCGTCCGATGCAAGGTAAAGCGCAGCTTTTGCAACTTCTTCGGGTCTGCCCATGCGCTTTACGCTCATTCGGTCAAATACCTTTTTGAGTTCCGTTTCGGATTTGTAATGCCCCATCTCGGTATCTATCAGCCCGGGAGCTATGCCGTTTACCCTTATATTGTACTCGCCCAGCTCTTTTGCGGCTGATTTTGTTATCCATATCAGCGCCGCCTTGCTTGAACCGTAGGCAAGATAGCCGGGGCTTGTTTCTATGCCGCCCACCGAGCACATATTTATTATCCTGCCCGATTTTTGCCGCATCATTATGCGCGATACAAGCTGAATTATCTGTATCTGCGCAAAAACATTTATCTCGTAGACCTCTCTGACCTTTGAGATAGGGGTCATTGCTATTGTGCCGCCGTGAGGCACGCCCGCATTGTTTATAAGTACATCAATGGGCTTTTTCTCGGCCGTTATGCTTTTTATGCCGCTTTTTATCTCGTCCTCTTTTGAAAGATCGAAATAGACGGGCTTTGCCGTAATTTTGTATTTTGCCGAAAGCTCCGCAAGACAGTTCTCAAACTCCTTGTTTTCCTGCCTTGCGCATGCCCATATATTATCGCCGTTTTTTGCAAATTCCTTTACGGTTTCAAGCCCTATGCCGCGATTTGCACCTGTTATTATCACATTTTTACCTGACATTTTAAAACCCCGCAATATCTTTTTTCTTTATTTTACCGCTTTTTGCGTGTGCTTGTCAATACCTTGGACAAGATACAAACATCTTTACAAACAAAAAGAAATGTGGTATAATCAAAACAGAAATAAAAATAAAGGAGCAATCATTATGACTAATCTTGAAAAATATATAAATGCTTTTGCGGAAGGACTTGATATCAAACCCGAGCAGACGGCGGGACTTGAATATCAGGCTATCCCCGAATGGGATTCCGTAGGTCATATGAATCTTATTGCAAGTATTGAGGATACATTTGATATTATGATGGATACCGATGATATTATAGATCTCAGCTCGTTTGAAAAGGGCAAGGAAATTCTTAAAAAATATGATATCGAGATCTGACAGATACACAGACCCGAAACGCCCGATTTTGACGGGCGTTTTGCTTTATGTGGCGGGTTGACATTATATTTAAAATTGTTTATAATTATAATATATTATAAGCGGAGGATGATAATATGATCTGGGATTTAAAAAAATATTCCGACAATACGGCGGTCATAACCGAAAACGGAGAAAACATCACTTATTCCCGCTTTTTTGAAATGACACAAAAACTTGCAATTCAGGTCGGCAGAAGATGTCTTGTTATGTGCTTTTGCAAAAATGAGATGGGCTCTCTGCTTGGTTATATCTCTTTTTTAAATAATAATATCGTGCCCATAATGGTCTCAAACGAGCTTGAACAAAGCGCAGTCTATCGGCTTCTGGATGTGTACAGACCCGATTTTTTGTGGGTGCCCGATGATAAAATATCGGCATACGGGTTTGAAACCGTATATTCGGATGCGGGATATTCGCTTTTAAAAACGGGGAACTGCGGCGTTTATGCGCTTTATGACGAGCTGGCGCTTCTGCTCACGACCTCGGGTTCAACGGGCAGCCCAAAGTTTGTAAGACAAAGCTATAAAAACATAATTGCAAATACAAACTCCATAGTTGAATATCTGGAACTTGACGAGACCGAACGGGCCATAACGACCCTGCCCATGAATTATACCTACGGTCTTTCCATAATCAATACGCATCTGTACGCGGGTGCGGCCGTGATACTTACCGAAAAGACGATAATGCAGAGAGAATTCTGGCAGCAGTTCAAAGAAAACAAGGCTACATCTTTCGGCGGTGTGCCCTATATTTACGAAATGCTTGATAAACTGCGCTTTTTCGGAATGGATCTGCCGTATTTAAGGACGATGACACAGGCGGGAGGCAAGCTTTCGCCCGAACTGCATAAAAAATTTGCGGAATATGCACAAAAAAACGGCAGGCATTTTGTCGTTATGTACGGACAGACAGAGGCTACGGCAAGAATGGCTTATCTGCCCCATGAAAAGGCGCTTGAAAAGTACGGGAGCATGGGTATAGCCATACCCGGCGGAAAATTTTATCTTATAGATGTAAACGGAAACGAGATAACAGAGCCCGAAGTAACGGGAGAACTGGTCTATGAGGGCGAAAATGTTACGCTTGGCTATGCCGTATGCGGAGAGGATCTTTGCAAGGGCGACGAATGGCACGGTAGAAATGTCACGGGAGATATGGCAAAACGCGACAAGGACGGTTTTTACTACATAACGGGCAGAAAGAAACGCTTTTTAAAGATATTCGGCAGCCGTGTCAACCTTGACGAGACCGAACGCATGGTAAAAGCGGCCTTTCCCGAAACGGACTGTGCCTGCGGCGGAGTTGACGATAAAATGTTTGTTTTTGTTACGGCCGAAAACCATGAGGCGGGGATAAAGAAATTCCTTTCCGAAAAAATGAGCCTTAACCCATCGGCGTTTGAAATAAAACATATTGAAAAGATACCTCGCAGCGAATCGGGCAAGGTACTCTATAAGGAACTGGATAAATACTACGGGTGATTTTGATGAACTACAGCGAATTACTTGAAATACCGCCGTTTTCCCTCGATAAGCGGGAAAAGGAGCGTATACTTACCGAAAAGCTTAAACAGCTTACTCAAAAGCATATTGAAAGCTGCGCTGCTTACCGCAATATGATGCGTGCCGTGGGCTATGACGGCGATAAAATAAAAAACTATTACGACCTGCCTTTTATCCCCGTCAGCCTTTTTAAGGAAATGGAGCTTTGCAGCGTGGACAAGTCCGAAGTTTTTAAAACAATGACATCTTCGGGCACTACGGGTCAGGCCGTGTCACGAATTTTCCTTGACAGGACGACAGCGGGCAATCAGCAGAAAACGCTTGTAAAAATCGTGACGGATTTTACGGGTGCGGCGCGTATGCCCATGCTTATAATAGACAATCCATCGGTCATCAAAAACCGCGCCATGTTTTCGGCAAGGGGCGCGGGCATACTGGGCTTTTCTATTTTCGGCGCGGACAAGACCTATGCGCTTGACGACGATATGAATATAGATTTAGAGGCTGTGGAGGCTTTTCTTGAAAAGCACAAGGGCAAAAAAATACTGCTTTTTGGCTTTACTTTTATGATATGGCAGCATTTTTACAAAAAACTTTTGCAGCTTGACCGAAAAATAGACCTTTCAAACGGCATACTTATACACGGAGGCGGTTGGAAAAAACTTGTGTCCGAGGCGGTGTCGCAGGAAGAATTCAAGCAAAGGCTGACGGATGTATGCGGACTTTGGGATATACATGACTACTACGGCATGGTGGAGCAGACGGGCTGTGTTTATATGCAGTGTGAATGCGGACGATTACACGCAAGCATTTTTTCAGATGTGATAACCAGACGCGCGAAGGACTTTTCCGTATGCGAAAACGGCGAAGCGGGTATAATCGAGGTCGTTTCCATGCTGCCCGAGTCCTATCCGGGGCATTGCCTGCTTACGGAGGATGAGGGTGTTATACTTGGCGAGGACGACTGCCCCTGCGGCCGCAAGGGCAAGTATTTCAAAGTGAACGGCCGCCTTAAAAATGCGGAGATAAGGGGGTGCAGCGACACTTATGCAGCTAAATTTCAATGAGCTTAAATATCTTGTCGGCACGCCCGAAACAATAGAAAAAATGCAGGGACTCAGACCGCTGCGCCCGTTTGACGGCAGGGTGCTGTCATTTTTTGACAGTCTGTCCGTAAAATTGAGAAAAAACAGGGACTTTTCGGATGTTGCGACCTTTGGCTTCTGGTGCAGAAAGGCCGCGCTTTTACAGCAAAAGGAAAGTTATGACGACATTTCCGAGCGTCTTGGCAGGGGTATCGTTTTTCACAGCACACCCTCAAATGTGCCTGTGAATTTTGCGTTCAGCCTTGCGGCGGGGCTTCTTGCGGGAAATGCGAATATAGTCCGCCTGCCCGCAAAGGACTTTGAACAGGTGGAAATAATAACGTCTGCGGTAAAAGAACTTCTTTCTTCGGAATATACCGATATCGCGCCTTATATCTGTTTTGTGAAGTATGCTTCAAACAGCGGTATAAACGATGCTTTTTCTTCGCTTTGCGATGTCAGGGTGATATGGGGCGGCGATGCCACAATAGCAAGAATGAGAAGGTCGCCGCTTGGCGCAAGGGCAAAGGAGATAACTTTTGCGGACAGGTTTTCGGCACTTGTGATAAACGCCGATGCCTATCTTGAACAGGAAAATAAAAACACCGTGATACAGGGATTTTACAACGATACATATTATTCCGACCAGAATGCCTGCACCTCGCCGCGCATCGTCTTTTGGACGGGCAGGGCGAAAGAAGAGGCAAAAAATGATTTCTGGCAGCGTGTACACGATATGGCTAAGGAGCGCTATACCCTTGCGCCTGTGCAGTCCGTAGGCAAGCTTGCGGCAATGTACCGCGCGGCGGCGGAAAAAGATATAAGCGTGGAAAAAAGCGGGGATATGCTTGTTATGCGCCTTGTACCCGCAAAGCTTGACGGCGCTCTTATGGAATACAAGTACAACAGCGGCTTCTTTTTTGAAAAGGATATAGATGAGCTTGAAGAGATGATACCCGTATGCACAAACCGCTGTCAGACCCTTACTTATTTCGGCATAGAAAAACAAGCCCTGTCGGAACTTATTGAAAACTCGCATCCCTGCGGTATAGACCGTATCGTTCCTATCGGCAGATCTATGGATTTTTCGCTAAAATGGGACGGTTATGACCTTATCAGAGAAATGTCGAGACTGATTGAAATATAAATAGTGCTTGCTTGCGTTATAGCTTTATAGTTATAACTGTCGGATGATGTTGAAATATAAATAATATTATGCTATAATACTTATAAGAGAAAAGGGAGGAAGCATAATATGCAAAAAGAAAAGAAAAATTACGCAAGCAAAGTCATATTTTTGCTTATAATAGTGATATTTTTTATTGCCTGTATGATACAGGCACCGATAACGGGAGCCGTAGGCTCGCTTTGGTCGCTTCTGCCGCCGATAGTGGCTATAGGTCTGGCGCTTATAACAAAAGAGGTATATTCCTCGCTGTTTATCGGCGTGATAACGGGCGGCGTGATCTATTCGGCGGCTACGGACGGCGGATTTGAGGGTGTTTTGAATGTTGTTATAAAAGACGGTCTCATCGGCAATATTTCCGATGAATATAATGTCGGCATACTTATTTTCCTTGTAGTGCTCGGCATTGTGGTAGTGCTTATGAACAAGGCGGGCGGCAGCCGCGCCTACGGCGAATGGGCGGTAGAACATATCAAAAGCCGCAGCGGTGCTTGCTTTTCGACATTTTTACTGGGCGTACTGATATTTGTTGACGATTATTTCAACTGCCTTACTGTCGGCTCGGTCATGCGCCCCGTAACGGATAAATTTAATGTTTCGCGCGCAAAACTTGCGTATTTTATTGATGCTACGGCTGCGCCCGTATGTATCATAGCGCCCATTTCATCATGGGCTGCCGCTGTAAGCGGTACTGTTGAGGGCGTAAACGGCATAAAGCTTTTTGTAAGCACTATACCGTACAATCTTTATGCGCTGCTTACGCTTTTAATGGTGACATTTATGTGTTTTAACGAAATAGACTACGGCCCTATGAAGCAGCACGAGGAAAACGCCAAAAACGGCGATCTTTTCACAACACCCAACCGTGTCAATGCCGAGGATGTTCCCGCTATCGGCCTTCACGGCAGTGTGCTCGATCTGGTGCTTCCCGTTGTTATACTTATTGTGTGCTGTGTAACAGGCATGATATATACGGGCGGATTTTTCGGCGGCGAAAGCTTTGTAAACGCCTTTGCAAATTGTGACGCATCTTACGGCCTTTCAATGGGCTCTATATTTGCGCTGCTGCTTGTTATAGTTTATTTCCTTATCAGAAGAACACTCAGCTTCCACCAGATGATGGAAAGCGTGGTAGACGGCTTTAAGCAAATGGTTCCCGCGATTATGATACTTACCTTTGCATGGACACTTAAATCCATGACAAACCTGCTTGAAGCGGGCGAATTTGTTTCTGGTCTTGTGGCAAATGCCATGACCGTAAGAGTCCTGCTCCCCGTTATACTTTTTGTTGTTGCTATCGGTCTTTCTTTTGCAACGGGTACTTCATGGGGTACATTCGGTATCCTTATACCCATAGTTACAAATGTATTTTCCGCAGATCTTGCGGGCGCAGCTGAAACGGGCGATATTCCCGCCCTTGTTGTTATCTGCATTTCCGCCTGCCTTGCGGGCGCTGTATGCGGCGATCATTGCTCGCCTATCTCCGATACAACTATAATGGCATCTGCGGGCGCTCAGTGCAACCATGTCAACCATGTTTCAACTCAGCTTCCCTATGCGTTTACGGTGGCGGGTGTGTGCGCTGTGGGTTATCTTGTGGCGGGTTTGACACAAAATGTTATAGTTGTGCTTGCGGTTTCGATAATACTGCTGTTTGCAGTGCTCTTCGGCATAAAATATATGCAGAAAACAAAGAAAAAAAGCAAAGCATGATACAAAAATGGCTCTTACCGCAAGGTTTGAGCCTTTTTATTCACATTATCTAAAAATGAGGGCTCTTAATTGTAAAATTTATGTTAATTACCTATTTAAGTTTTTCGGATTTTGTGGTATACTAAATCATTATGGGAAATTGCAGATAAAATCAAACGGCGGGAATTTGACCCGCGTATGGAGGTATATATATGTCGGATAACAAACAGTGCCCCGTCGGCGGCAAAGGCATCGGCGGTCAGGCTGTTATAGAGGGCGTTATGATGCGCGGCAGGGAACTTTATGCAATGGCTGTGCGCGGCCCCGAGGGTGACATAAAATTAGAAAAGACATTTTTTACGAAAAAAAGACCCGCATGGTTCAGACTGCCGCTGGTAAGGGGCGTTGTGTCCTTTATCGACAGTCTTGTACTGGGTATGAAGATAATAGGCCGCTCGGCTGAAATGGCGGGCATGGAGGATATAGAATACGACCAGGACAGCAAGTTTGAAAAATGGCTTGAGGCAAAAGTTGGCGACAAGATAACCGACTATGTTATCGGCATAAGCGTTGTTATCTCTATCGTGCTCTCCATCGGTCTTTTTATGGTGCTGCCGACTTTTATAGGCGGCTGGATAAACGGCTTTTTGGGCGATAATGCCCGTGTGCGTGCCGTAATAGAGGGCTTTGTGCGTATAGGTATTTTTCTTGGTTACATTTTTCTTGTGTCGCAGATGAAAGATATAAAGCGCGTTTTTATGTACCACGGCGCGGAACACAAAACCATAAACTGCTTTGAAAGCTATGAAGAACTGACGGTGGAAAACGTAAGAAAACACACCCGCCTGCACAAACGCTGCGGTACAAGTTTTCTTGTGCTTGTAATGATAGTCAGTATGTTCGTATTCTTTTTTGTGAACACCAATACACTGTGGCTGCGTGTATTATCGCGTATACTGCTTGTTCCCGTTATTGCGGGCATCTCTTACGAGCTTATCAAGTGGGCGGGCAGTCATGACAATATACTTGTGAGACTGGTCAGCGCGCCGGGTCTTGCTCTTCAGCATATAACCACAAAAGAACCCGACGACAGTATGATAGAATGTGCCATTGCCGCTTTAAAAGGCGTTCTTGAGGAAGAACCCGAGGAGGACGGCATCTACAACGCAGAAAAAATGGCAGAAGAAAAGAGCACGGAGACCGAAGAAGTGCAGGAAACAGCCGATGAAGACAGTTAAATCGCTTTTATCGGAAACCAAGCAAAAACTGCGCCAAAACAATGACGAGACTTGGAGCATAGATGCAGACCTGCTTGTTATGCGGGCTTTGGGTCTGACAAGGATACAGCTTGTGACCCATGATAACGACGAGGTAGAGGAGACACAGGCGGCGGAACTTGAAAAACTGCTTGAAAAGCGGCTTTCAAATATGCCTATGCAGTATATTCTGGGCAGCTGCGAATTTATGGGGCTTGAATTCAAGGTGAATGAAAATGTGCTCATTCCCCGCCCCGATACGGAAGTTTTGGTTGAAGAAGTGCTTAAATACAAGCCGTATTCCGCTTTGGATATAGGTACGGGCTCGGGCGCTATTGCCGTTTCGCTTGCGCATTATGGCGCAAAAAGCGTGACAGCCTGCGATATTTCGGATAAGGCATTGGAAACGGCAAAGGAAAATGCGGCGCTCAACAATGTCGATGTGTTTTTTGTGAAAAGCGATCTGTTTGAGAATATAAGCGGAAAATTTGATGCGATAGTTTCAAACCCGCCTTATATAAGAAAAAATGTGATACCCACGCTTACGCCGCAGGTGCGGGACTATGAGCCGATCCTTGCCCTTGACGGCGGCATTGACGGGCTTGATTTTTACCGCAAAATAATTAAAAAGGCGCATGGCTTTTTAAATCACGGCGGTCTGCTCGCCTTTGAGATAGGCTATGACCAGGGAGAGGCGGTAAGCGCACTTATGCGCGAAAACGGGTATGAAGATGTAAAAGTGATAAAGGATCTTGCGGGACTTGACCGCGTTGTAACAGGTAAGGAGTCGGGAGCAGATGTTTTCGGGAATTGAAGAACTTGAAAGAAAATTTATCGACTTATCGGATAAGATAAATGATCCCGATATTATAGCCGATAATGCGGTATGGCGCAAGCTGATGAAAGAACACAGCGACCTTGCGCCCATAATAGAAAAATATAACGAATATAAACAGGCTTTAAGCGATATAGACGAGACAAAACTTCTGCTTGAAGAAAACGACGAGGATATCCGTACCCTTGCCAAAGAGGAACTTGCCGATGCCAATGCCCGTATGGAAGCGGCAGAGGAAGAACTTAAAATACTGATGCTGCCGAAAGACCCCAATGACGATAAAAATGTTATTATGGAGATACGCGGCGGCGCAGGCGGCGATGAAGCCAATATCTTCGCGGGCGACCTTTTCCGTATGTACAGCCGTTATGCCGATGCCCACCGCTGGAAAGTGGAGGTAATGAACGCCAATGAAAGTGAAATGGGCGGCTACCGCGAAATTTCTTTTATGATAATAGGACAGGGTGCATATTCGCGCCTTAAATACGAAAGCGGTGTACACCGTGTCCAGCGTGTGCCGACTACGGAGTCGGGCGGCAGGATACACACCTCCACAGTTACCGTGGCTGTTTTGCCCGAGGTCGAGGAAGTGGATGTAAAACTTGATATGAATGACTGCAAGTTTGATGTTTTCCGTGCATCGGGAAACGGCGGACAATGCGTAAATACCACGGATTCCGCTGTCAGACTTACGCATATCCCCACGGGCATAGTGATTTCCTGTCAGGACGAAAAAAGTCAGCTTAAAAACAAGGATAAGGCACTTAAAGTGCTTATGAGCAAGCTTTACGACCTTGAACAGCAGCGTCAGCATGATGAAGTTGCGGCGGAGCGCAAAAGTCAGATCGGACGCGGCAACCGCAACGAACGTATACGCACATATAACTTTCCTCAGGGCCGTCTTACCGACCACAGGGTAAATCTTACCATTTACCGTCTTGACAGCGTTTTAAACGGTGATCTTGACGAGGTGATGGACACACTTATAACCGCCGACAGAGCGGAAAAACTTGCAATGGGCAGTTAAAAGGAGGAACTTTTATGAGTACAAGAGATTATGCTATAGATGTTATAAAAAATCTTCCGGAGGAAAAAATAATAGCTTTTCTGACATTGTTTGCGGATGAAAATACTCTTGCAAGAATGGAAAGCGAACGGATAAGAAATGACCGCAGCAGAAAACTTTATGATAGTTTCGATGAAGTATTGGAGGCCATAGACAGCGAAGATGAATAAGTATAAAATCGACTATACAACCATGTTTAAGCGAGATATCAAACGTGCAAAAAAACGTGGATGCAATATGCAGCTTATGTCAGAAGTAGTTGATAAACTTCAAAAAGGAGAACCGCTTCCGGAAAAAAATCGCGACCATGCGCTGTCCGGTAATTGGGCAGGATATAGGGAATGTCACATTACACCGGATTGGCTGCTTATTTACGAGATCATAGAAGACAGACTTATCCTTGCGCTTACCCGCACAGGCAGTCACAGCGATTTGGGTTTTTAAAAAAGTTATTACAGAAATGCAGGTCATTTCTTAGTTATATACCAATAAACATTAACGGGGCAAATATTGCTCTTGAAAAAAATTTATTAAAGGAGGACAAAGTATGAAAATTGACAAAGCGACCTTTAAGGCGCAGCTTATCGCCAACGTAAAAACTTTATCCAGAAAGACCATTGAAACTGCAACAAAGGAGCAGCTTTATGAGGCACTTGTGTTCACTATGCGTGACTATGTTACCGACAAGTGGTTAAAAACACACGAGACCTACGACAAAGTGGGCTGTAAGATAGTGAACTATCTCTCCATGGAATTTTTGATGGGCAGATTTTTAGGCAATGCCATTCTTAACATGACCATGCTTGATGATGTCAAGGATGTTCTTTCCGAGCTTGGCATCGACTATAACGTGCTTGAAGATGTAGAGCGCGATCCCGGTCTTGGCAACGGCGGTCTGGGCAGACTTGCTGCCTGTTTCTTGGACAGTCTTTCTACGCTTGAATTACCCGCATACGGCTGCGGCATCCGCTACCACTACGGTATTTTTGAGCAGAAGATAGAAAACGGCTACCAGGTAGAACGTCCCGACAACTGGCTTCAGGACGGCGATATGTGGGGTGTTAAGCGTCCCGAATACGCTGTGGAAGTCAATTTCTGCGGTGATGTCCGCGCCGTAAAGCAGGATGACGGTCAGTACAAATTTGTTCAGGAGAATACACAGTCCATTATTGCTATCCCCTACGACTATCCCGTTATAGGTTACAACAACAATACCGTAAACACTCTTCGTCTTTGGGATGCAGAGGCTAAAAATAAATTTGACCTCAAGAGCTTTAACGAGGGTAACTATCAGAAAGCCGTTGAGGAAGAGAACATAGCAAAGAACCTTACAGAGGTACTTTACCCCGCAGACGAGCACTATGCAGGCAAGGAACTGAGACTTCGTCAGCAGTATTTCTTTGTTTCCGCAACACTTCAGCGTGTTGTTCATAAATTCAAACTTAAATACGGTACTGATTTCAGCATCATGCCCGAAAAGTACGCATTCCAGCTTAACGATACACATCCGTCCATTGCCGTTGCGGAGCTTATGCGTCTGCTTATTGACGAGAACGATGTGCCTTGGGATGAAGCTTGGGAAATAACAAAGAAGTGCTGTGCATACACAAACCATACAATTATGAGCGAGGCTCTTGAAAAATGGCCTATCGAGCTGTTCAGCCGTCTTCTTCCCCGTATCTATATGATAGTTGAGGAGATAAACAAGCGTTTCTGCGCAGACCTTATCCAGCGCTACGGCAATGATGCAGAGAAGATAAGAAAAATGGCTATAGTAGCCGACGGTCAGATAAGAATGGCTTGGCTTGCCATTGTCGGTTCTCACTCCGTAAACGGTGTTGCCGCTCTTCATACAGAGATACTTAAAAATCAGGAACTCCGTGATTTCTACGAGATCTATCCCGAGAAATTCAACAACAAGACAAACGGCATCACACAGAGAAGATGGCTTGGCCATGCAAACCCCGAACTTTCCGAGCTTATCACATCAAAGATAGGTGACGGCTGGTATACAAACCTTGACGAGCTTAAGAAACTTGCTCCGCTTGCGGATGATGCCAATTTCCGCAGCAGATTTATGGAGATAAAGCACAACAACAAAGTTGAGCTTTCCAACTACTTCAAGGCTACAATGGGTATCGAAGTAAATCCCGATTCTATTTTTGATATACAGGTAAAGCGACTTCACGAATACAAGCGCCAGCTTCTTAACATTCTTCATGTTATGAGCCTTTACAACAAGTTAAAGGTAAACCCCGGCCTTGATATCGCACCCAGAACATTTATCTTCGGTGCAAAGGCTGCCGCAGGCTACCGCCGTGCTAAGCTTATAATCAAGCTTATCAACAGCGTTGCAAACCTTGTAAACAACGACCCGACAATAGAGGGCAAGCTGAAGGTTATCTTTGCGGAGAACTACCGCGTAAGCCTTGCCGAAAAGCTTATCCCCGCTGCGGATGTTTCCGAGCAGATATCTACAGCCAGCAAGGAGGCTTCGGGTACGGGCAATATGAAATTCCAGCTTAACGGTGCCGTTACTATCGGTACACTTGACGGCGCTAATGTTGAGATACGCGAAGAAGTCGGCGACGAGAATATCTTTATCTTCGGTATGACATCGGATGAAGTTATCGCTCAGTACGGCAGAAACGACTATAACCCCTGGGATATCTACAACATGAACAGCGATGTCCGCGGTGTTATGAATATGCTTATAAACGGTTCTCTCGATCCCGATACAGAGCTTTTCAGAGAACTTTACGATGCTCTTCTCAACGGCTGCGGCAACAGAGCAGACGAGTACTTTGTATTAAAGGATTTTGCTTCCTACGCAGAGGCTCAGGAACGTGTTGACAAGGCATACAAGGATAAAGAAAAATGGGCTAAGATGGCTATTCTCAATACAGCAAACAGCGGCAAGTTCTCTTCCGACAGAACTATCCGCCAGTATGCAGACGAGATCTGGGATCTTAAACCCGTTCATATTGAAATGTAATTATTGTTATCTTAGGGGCTGTGAAGAAATAGCCCCACAAAAAGGACTTCCGACCTAAAAGGGTTTGGAAGTCCTTTTTTTGTGTGTAAACGTAAAAAAAGCTGTGAAGAAAAATGTTATTTCTTCACAGCTCCTTTCTGCTTTTATTGAGTTATTGAAATATCGGTAAAGAGTGATTTATTGTACTGTATCATATCTTCGCCGTCCTGAGCGGAGCTTGTTGCGAAGCCGATATAGCAGGTATCGGGCAGAGTGGTCTCTGTTGTATACAGTTCGTACCATTCGTTGCCGTCTACAGAACCGCTGAGGGTAACTGTAGTGCCTTTCTTCGCTATCCTTACCCAGCCGCCGTCGCTGCCGCCTATAGCGGTGGTGCTGTTGGCGCGTGCCTGTGGTATACCGAGGTATTTGCTGAGTGTCTGTGCGCGTACTGCTGTT
Source organism: Bacillota bacterium (assembly GCA_017460805.1). Taxonomy (GTDB): domain Bacteria; phylum Bacillota; class Clostridia; order Lachnospirales; family CAG-274; genus RGIG4310. The sequence goes on from JAFUAF010000028.1 coordinate 129,836, forward strand.
GCGGGCTTTATAAGAGGCACGATATTTCTGCCCTCAAAGCGTTTTCCGTTTACGCCCGCCCTTGCATCAAAGTCCTCGTCTTTCAGGTAGTTCATGCCCGTGCCGTACATTTCGCCGTTGATGTCGGGTGCAGAAGCGATCATTATACCCGAGAACTGGAAGTAGCGTATCTTTTCAAGGTTGTATATCTTGGCGGTCATTGTCACATCGCCCGTTACGGGTTTGTAAATAAAATGCGTACCCTGTTCGCGTGTTGAGCCGTGGCTTGTCTTTGTAAACAGACCGTTGCCCTCTGTGATGAGCGAGTTTGCCGATTTGTCGTAGAAATCTGCACCCTTTGCCATCGTTACGCCAAGTTCTGCCGATGTAAAGCCGTCAAATGTATCATTTGCGGTGTATACGGTCACACGAACTCGGTCGCTGAATATCTCTGTCGGATGAGCCTGTGACTCGTCGCCGAGAGATTTTACCATAAGGCTGTAATTACCTAATGCCGTAGGCGCATTGAATGTTGCGCTGCCGTTTGTGCCGTGAGCAACGACTTTGTTGTTGAAGTATACGTCAAAACCGCTCTTTGAAGCGTCGTCACAAGTAAGTGTGTATTTTGCACCCGTTTGCAGGTCGGCATTTACGCTTATGTCTATCGCCTTGCCGCTGCTGTCCTTGAGACCTGTTATCTTAACTGCCTTTGCGGCGTTGGTATTGGTGTTGTTTGTAACATATAAATCACCCTTTGTGCCCCATTCGCCCGTAAGGTCGTTCAGGTAAACTTCAAGGTTTGTATAGCCGTTGTAGCGGCTTGCCTCGTCCTTGATGATACGGGTGGAATCGCTCGGGTCGTTTTTATTGAGAGAATGAGCATCTTCCCATGTATCGGGCAGACCGTCGTTGTCCGTATCGGCTATTGTCGATGTGAATGTGCGTGTTTCAAAACCGCCCGATTCGGTCTCGTCATTTACAAAATTACCCGTGCCGTTGTCTATCTGGTACACAAGTCTGTTGTCAAGTGCATCGCGGTAAAGGCTTGCGCCTGCGCTTTCAAGTACCTTTTTATAAGCCTCTGCCGCGCTGTCCGCCGTATACACGTTCTTCATGGCAAACTTGGTCTTTGCCTGTGTATCGTACTGGCCGATATTTATAAAACCAAGTGCGTTGTCTGCGGTGACTGCATCATTGCCCACAAGTACGTTGTCATTGAGATAGTACTCGTTTCTGTATGAAGATGTGCCGTCACAGCTCATAAAGCGGTCTTTTACCTTTTCAAGCGTATTGGGGCCGGGTTTGTAGGTGTTGCCCTCAAAGTTGACATCGCCGCTGCCGCGGTCGCCGCCGTAGCCTGCACCGTGACCCCAGTTGTAAACCACGTTGTTTGAAAAGTCGAGCTTGTTGTCGTAGTTTGTGCCCTTATATGTGAAAGAACCTTCAAAACGCGGGTTTCTGGTGCCGTTGTGCGCCCAGATGTTGTGTGTATAGCTCATATTGTAGCCGTTTATGATAGAACCCATGCCGTGCTGTGCGCTGTCTGCACCAAGCTCGCCGTCGCTGTTCATAACGCCGTCCTTATCCACCATGGAAAGGCCGCTTTCTACAATATTGTACTGGAAGCTGGAGTTGATTATCTCCTTTGCGGAGAATGTTTCGTCAACGCCGTGGCTGAAAGTGCAATGGTCGATAACGATATTTTCGCCCGTTGCGTTTGAGCCGTCCAGGTCGTAGCCCGAGCCGAGGCGCACATGGATATAACGCGTGATAATGTTCTCACCGTTGAATTTTACCGTGCCGCCCGAAAGCGTGATGCCCGTGCCGGGTGCTGTCTGACCCGCAATGGTCGTGTTGCTGCCTATATCCCAGTTGCGCTGAGATTTTTGTACGGTGTCGTCAACATGGATAACGCCGCCCACCTTAAATACGATAGTACGCGGGTAAGTTGAATTTTTATCCGCGCGGTCAAGACGTTTAAGTCCGTAGCGCAGAGAACCGGGCTGCGGATTTGAAACGCTGTCGGTAAGGTTTGTTACATAGTAAACATCGCCCTGCTGTGTTTCCGTACCGCGGCCGCCCTGCGAGAACTTGCCGCCGCCCTCTACAGACGGGAATGCCTGTGTAAGCACCTTGTCCGAAGGTGTGGTTATGCTTGTTTCAAATATCTTGTACGGGTTTGCGCCCTTTGCATCTTTCTGAGCATCAATGGCAAGTACGCGTATGTCGTAAAGCGTTTCCGGCTCGAGAGTGTCCTTTAACGGTGCTGTTATCTGGTCGTACAGGAAGAATGTGTTCTGCTTGTCGTCGGCTGCCGCGCTTTGTACATAAAAATCGGCGCGGTAATCCTCTTTAAGAACGTGCTGTAAAATATCTGCCGCAAAAGAAGAATCTATTGTGCCGTCAAGCACCTGTGCGTTTATAAGACCCTGCTCGCTTATCGGAGTGGACTCCTGCAAAACGCGCTGCATAAGAAGAAGAGAGTCGCTTGCCGTTACATTGCCGTCACAGTCCACATCGCCTTTTAAAGAACCGGGGCGGGAAAGCTTTTTGCCGTGCATCATGTTGGAAAATATCTGATCTTCTTTCCATTCCGTCTCGCCGCTTTTGCGGTACTGGATAAGATAGCCCGTAGCATAGGTATCCGTAACGGGTGTGGGGTCAAGGTATGCGTTTTTAACAACATCCCCCGTTTTTGTATCCTTTATTACAAGAGGATATTTTGTGGGTGTGTCAACAATACCTTTTAAAATCTGTACATCCGTGCCCTTATAGCCGTTGTTTGGCTTGACCGTACCCTCGGGGGTCCAGTTCGGGAATGAAATGACCATGCCGCTTGTGGGGAAAGTCCAGCCGCGCTTGGGGTTGCCGTTGGAATTTACCTGGTTGTCCGCCGTAAGCGGGTTGCCGTTTGGCAGGTCGTGTATAACATTGCCCTGTGTATCGACTGCGGGCCATGTCAGTACAATAGTGTCGTTGTTGGATTCGTCGATATCGGCTTTCAAATCGCTTGTAACAGTAAATTGGTATGTACTGCCCTCGATATCATAGTCCGCATAAACGGGCACATAAACCGCCGACAGCGCAATAAGCGCCGCAAGCATGCCCGCTGCTGCTCTTCGTTTCATAAACATATCTCCTTTATAATTTCTGTCAGATGAGTCTGTGCAGTTCTTCGGGGTCTGTACACTTTGATTCCGCATCCTGCTTTGTGATTATGCCGCGTTTTACAAGCTCTGCAAGGTGTGCGTTAAGTGTTATCATACCCTGTGCCTTACTTGACTGCATGGTGGTAACTATCTGATGTACCTTGTTGCTGCGGATAAGTGAGCGGATAGCGTCCGTACCTACCATTATCTCTGTTGCCGCAACACGTCCCTGACCCTGCGCAAGCGGTACAAGACACTGTGTAATAACGCCTACTATTGTAGAAGCGAGCATGGTTCTTGTCTGCTCCTGAACATGGGGAGGACACGCATCTATAATACGGTCGATAGTCTGGGGTGCACTTGTTGTATGCAGAGTACCCATTACAAGGTGGCCTGTTTCTGCCGCTGTAAGGGCAAGGGAAATAGTTTCGTAGTCACGCATTTCGCCGACAAGAATGATATCGGGGTCTTCACGCAGCGCAGAACGAAGCGCTGTGTTGAAGTCCTTAACGTCACGGCCGACTTCACGCTGACGTATGGTACTTTTAGCTACGGGATAAACGTACTCGATAGGGTCTTCTATGGTAAGAATATGCTCTGCACGGGTAACATTTATTTCCTGTATCATTGCCGCAAGTGTGGTGGATTTACCCGAACCTGTAGGACCCGTAACAAGGATAAGACCACGGGGCTTAGCCGCAAACTGGCTTAAAATTGGCGGAAGACGCATTTCCTTGATGTTGGGGACGGTCGTGTTAAGAAGACGTAAAACCGCACCCAAATTTCCTTTTGAACGGAAAATATTTACTCTGGCACGGCTGCCGTCGGGGGATTCAAGCGCAAAGTCAAGATCGTCGCCGCCTGCAAGAAGCTGTGCCTGCTGCTCTGTAAGCATACAAAGGATAAGATCCTCTACATCCGCTGGACTTAACGGCACGGGACAGGGCGTAAGATGTCCATGGATACGGAACATCGTTTCAAGACCCACCGTAAGGTGAATATCGGAAGTCTTGAGTTCTCTTGCTTTGGTTATAAGGTTGTACATATCTGTTAAATTCATACAGTCTACCTCCGTTTTTATGTTTATTTTTGTCCGTCACACAACCGCGCGGACAATTACTATAAAATCATTATAACATACTTTGCATAAAAAGGGAAATGTTTTTTGTGTAATTTTAAATTTTTTGCACAAAATATAAACATACGGTTGTTGACAATCTGTTTCTATGAGATTATAATTATAAGACAGAGAATTTAAGGAGGGATATTATGGCGGCGGCATTGGTAACGGGTGCGAGCAGCGGCATAGGCCGTGAGATCGCGCTTATTCTATCGGAACTGGGGTACGACCTTGTACTGGTCGCGCGTGACGAGCAGGCGCTCAAAGAAACGGCAGCACAGGCAAAAACGCGCTGTATCGTGCTTCCTGCGGATCTGTCGGTTCGCGAAAACTGCAAAAAGGTATACGAAAGCACAAAAAAACTGGATATAGAAATTCTGGTGAATGATGCGGGTTTCGGCGTATTCGGCGAATTTACGGAGTCCCCGCTTGACAGACAGCTCAATATGCTGGATGTGAACGTTTCCGCCCTGCATACGCTTATGTACCTGTTTTTGCGCGATTTCCGCAGAAAAAACAAGGGTCATATTTTAAATGTCGGCAGTCTTGCGGCATTTGCCCCGGGGCCTCTGCTCTCGGGCTATTATGCAGGCAAGGCCTATGTCCTCAACCTTAGTCTGGCGGCAGCGCACGAGCTTAAAAGGCAGGGCAGCAGCGTAAAAATAAGCGTGCTGTGCCCGGGTCCCGTGAACACCGATTTCAACAGACGCGCGGGTGTGGAATTCAGCATAAAACCGCTTTCGGCAAAGACCTGTGCAAAGGCGGGGGTTGTGGGTATGTTTAACGGTAAGACGGTGATCATCCCCGGTTTGTTCAATAAGATCGGCGCCTTTGGCATGCGTTTTATGCCAAGAGAACTTGTAATGAGCGCGTGCTACTTTGTGCAGCACCGCAAAAGAATAAAGAAATAAAAAGGAGAAAAAACAATGAAAAGAAAATCGGCTTTATTAACTGCATCTTTAATGATGCTTGCATCGGCGGTAAATGTGTCCGCAGCGGACAGATGGCGTGAATATACGCTTGACAACGGCTATCAGGTAGAAGTGCAGCTTGACACACACGAGATCGCATCCAAGGGCTTTAAGCAGAAAAACAGCGATACCGCAGTAGCAAGCACGGTAAAATACACCGACCTTGTTATTCCGTCAACTGTTGACGATATCAAAATAACAGCAATAGGCGAGGGCGGTTTTACGGACCGTGACGAGATAAAAAGCGTTACTCTGCCCGCAGAGATAAGAACAATAGGCGCAAAGGCTTTCTGGGGCGCGGATTCGTTTTCTTCCATAACCCTGCCCGAAAGCGTTACATATATCGGCGCAAGCGCATTTGAAAGCTGCGACTCACTTGCAAAGGTAAGTTTTGGAAATAAAGTTGCAACTATCGGCGACCGTGCATTTAAAAACTGCAAGGCGCTTGAAAATGTGACCTTGCCCGACAGCGTGACTTCTATCGGCGCAAACGCTTTTGAAAACTGCCGCACACTCACAAAAATATCTCTCGGCAGCAATATCGGCGAGATAGGCGGCGGCGCATTTACGGGCTGTTCGGCGCTTAAAAGCATTGCTCTTCCCGACGGTCTTACCACACTTAAATCAAATACATTCGACAAGTGCTCCTCGCTTGAATCGGTAACGCTCCCCAACGGCCTTAAAACCATTGAAAACGCCGTTTTCGGCGATTGTGACGCACTTAAAAAGGTCTATATCCCCGCAACGGTAAAGACTATTTCAAAAACCGCATTCGACGGCAGCGAAAATGTAGTTATCTACTGCAAAAACGGCACCTATGCACAGCAGTATGCGGCAGAAAAACACCTGCCCGTGGTAGTTGCCGATAAAATAGAAGAAGCGCCCGCAGTTGTGAGCGACGACGAAGTACCGAGCGAAATAACCGTACTTGTAAACGGCGTTCAGGTAGAATTTAAAAACGCAAAACCCGTTATAATCGAGGGCAGAACTCTTGTGCCCATGCGTGACATCTTCGAGGCACTCGGCCTTGTTGTAGGCTGGGATGCGGAGACCAAGACCGTTACGGGCAAAAAAGGCGTTACCGACATCTCCCTTACAATAGGAAAGAATAAGATCTATGTTGACGGCAAAGCACAGACTATAGACGTACCCGCACAGATAATCAGCGGCAGTACAATGGTGCCCCTGCGCGCTATCGGCAACAGCGTCGGCTGTAAGGTAAGCTGGGATCAGAATACAAGAACGGTAAATATAACGGAATAAAAAATAAAAATCGGTATTGACAAAACCGTCCTATGATAATATAACGAGACAGGGGGACAGTAGAACCGTCCCCTTGTCTTTTGTGGTAAGTATTTCCCGAAATTTTTAAAAACGGTAAAATTATGGTTGACATTTCGGGTCACAGGTAATATAATATTATAAGAACAAAGGTGTTCGCAAGTGGTACAGTTGTATCTATGCGCACACCTTTTCTTTTTAGGAATTGAATTTTTTATAATAAATATGAAAGGAGCTTTTGCCATGGGCAGAACTAAAGAACAAATTTTAAAAGAATGTAAGGAAAAGGATGTGGAATTCATCCGCTTACAGTTTATCGACGTTTTGGGTATTCCCAAAAACGTAGCTATCACATTTTCACAGCTTGAAAGAATACTTGACGACGGTATGATGTTCGACGGTTCGTCCATAGAGGGTTTTGCAAGAATAGAAGAGTCGGATATGTACTTAAAGCCCGACCTTGACACCTTCGTTATCTACCCCTGGAGACCCCAGCAGGGCAAGGTAGCGCGTTTTATCTGTGATGTATACACACCCGAGGGAGAGCCTTTCCCCGGCTGCCCCAGAGGTATTTTGAAGAAAGTGCTTAAAGAAGCCGAAGAAATGGGTTACGATTTCAATGTCGGAAACGAATTGGAATTCTTCCTTTTCCAGACCGACGAAAACGGCAGACCCACCACAAAAACAAATGACGAGGCAGGCTATTTCGACCTTGACCCCGTTGACCTCGGCACAAACGCAAGACGTGACATTTGCCTTACACTTGAAGAAATGGGCTTCGAGATCGAGGCTTCTCACCACGAGGTTGCAGAGGGTCAGCACGAGATCGACTTCAAGTACGCAAACGCTTTAAAAACAGCCGACAATGTAGTTGCATTCAGACTTGTTGTTAAGACTATCGCAAAGAAATACGGTCTTCACGCAACATTCATGCCCAAGCCTATTTTCGGTATCAACGGTTCGGGTATGCACACAAATATGTCCCTGTTTAAAGACGGCAAGAACGTATTTTACGATCCATCCGATTCTCTCGGCCTTTCCAATACGGCATACAGCTTTATTGCGGGCGTGTTAAAGCACGTTGCAGGCTTCACAGCCGTTACAAACCCGCTTGTAAACAGCTATAAGAGACTTGTTCCGGGTTATGAGGCTCCCTGCTATATCGCATGGTCTGCTTCCAACAGAACCGATATAATCCGTATCCCCGCTTCAAGAGGTGCAGGCACAAGAGTCGAGCTCAGAAGCCCCGACCCCGCCACAAACCCCTACCTCTGCCTTGCTGTTTGCCTTGCGGCAGGCCTTGACGGTATCAAGAACAATATGTCCGCTCCCGAAAGCGTTGACATCAACCTTTACCGCTCAACTCAGGAAGAACGTGACGCTCTCGGCGTTAAGAACCTTCCCGGCAGCCTTTACGAAGCTATCGTAGCTATGGAAGAGGACGGCCTTGTTAAGCAGGTACTCGGCGACCATTGCTATAACGCTTTTGTTAAGTCCAAAAAAGCCGAATGGGATCAGTTCAGAATGTTCGTAAGTCAGTGGGAGATCCAGAACTACCTTGCAAATTATTAATGCCTAAAAAATAAGGGATGCGGCACTTTTAGTGCTTCATCCCTGTTTTTATGCCGTATTCCGAAATTTAAAACGGGCTTTTATAGTAAGCGAATTAAATAATCGGACTTAAGCTTGCTTAAGGCGGATTATTTATGAGCCCCATCCTATAGTGAACGTCCAAATATTTTTGACGTTCACTATATTTCAGCTCGTTTTCAAGTTCTTCCTTTAACTCTTTCTTTATCTCTTCTATGCGCTTAAAATTTGCATAAAAAAACACACATAGTCCTTATGATATGCAAATCTGCGGTATATGCCTGTACCGTGATCAGATTTACGTATCATAAGATACTACGTGTGTCGTTGCATAGTTTGTATTCTAACATAAAATATTTTTGCTGTCAAGCGGGATTTCAGCCCTTTGGCAGTTCTATCCTCAGATCGTAGCACATGACTCTCGTTATCATGGCGGCGGCTTCACAGCGTTTTATACTGCTGTCGGGGCGGAAATACATATCTTTATCGCCTGTTGCCGCACCCATATTGTACATATCGAGAATTTCGTGATAATAGGGTGTTTCGCTGTCAACATCGGGGATATCGGTCAGCGGCACATTATTTATGTACATACCGTTGTAGTCCACGCGTGAGAACAGATAAGCCACTTCCGCACGGGTAGCGGGTTTGTTCATGTTAAGCTTTACGTGCGGCTCTATAATGCCGTTGTCCTCACAGCAGCGCACATATTTGTCATACCAGTTGTTTCCCTCAAATTCAAATATCTCGTAATGATTCATTGACGCATGGGCGCAGGCTGCCATTTTTACACATTCTGCGACCGTGATAGTATTATCGGGCATAAAAAGCTCGCTTGTGCGGCCGTTTATCACGCCAAAATCAGCCGCAATATCTACATATTCCGCATACCACGAATTTTCGGGTACGTCCTTGAAGCGCGTGTCCGCAAAAACACAGCTTTGTGTCATTATGACCGCAAGTGCGGCAAAAACAGCCGATCTTACCATTCTCTTCATAAAAATTACCCCCTTATTTTATTACGGAAATTATTTCTTCTGCTTTTACGGTCTGTTGTTCGCCCGTAAGCATATTTTTGACCGTGACTTCGCCGTTTTTCAGCTCGTCCTCGCCGATTATCGCAACATAGGGAATACCCGCTTTGTTGGCATATTTCATTTTGTGCTTGAATGCCTTGTCCTGATAGTAAACTTCGGTCGAAATGCCTGCATTTCTCAGCTTGTCGGCAATTTCAAGCGGGAACTTCAAATCAATGCCCATAGGTGCGATAAGCGCCTTGACAACACTCGATGATTCGGGCTTGATTATCTCTGCCGAGCGAAGCTGTGAGAAAAGCCTTGTAAGACCGATAGAAATACCGATGCCGGGCATTTTCTGCTTAGTGTAGTAGCCCGTCAGATTGTCGTAGCGGCCGCCCGAGCAAACGCTGCCGAGGTTTCTGTACTCGTCAAGTACAGTTTCGTAAACCGTGCCCGTGTAGTAGTCAAGGCCTCTTGCTATAGTCAGGTCGATAGTGAAATAGTCGTCCTCTATGCCGAACATACGCATATATCCGCTCACTTTTTCAAGCTCGTCCACACCCTCGGCAAAAATTTCGTTTTCGATGCCGAGCGATTTAAGGTAAGCTATCTTCTCGTCAGCCGAACCCGAAGCCGTGATAAAGGAAAGAATTTTTTTGCCCTTTGCACTGTCTATGCCAAGGTCGGAAAGCTCCGCAAGTACCTTTTGTGCGCCTATCTTATCAATTTTATCAATGGTGCGCAGAATGTCCGCAATGCTGTCGTCAAGACCTAAACTGCCAAAAAAGCCGTTAAGCACTTTTCGGTTGTTGATGCGGATAGTGAACTTGCCGAAATCCAGCTTTTTAAAAATGCTGTAGATGACTGCGGGTATCTCCGCATCGTGTATAAGCGGCAGTTCGTCATTTCCGATAATATCTATATCGCACTGATAAAATTCGCGGAAACGGCCTTTTTGCGGGCGTTCGCCGCGGTATACCTTGCTTATCTGATATCTTTTGAACGGGAAAGTCAGCTCGCCTGCGTGCTGTGCAACATAACGCGCAAGGGGTACGGTCAGGTCAAAACGCATCGCCATATCCGTATCGCCCTTGGTAAAGCGGTATATCTGCTTTTCGGTCTCGCCGCCTGCCTTTGCAAGCAGTACGTCAGACAGCTCCAGAACGGGAGTGTCAAGCGGCAGAAAACCGAAACTTTCATATACATCTTTTATCGTGTCTTTCATTTTGTTGAATAATATCTGGTCGGGAGGAAGAAGTTCCATAAAACCGGGCATTATTCTCGGCTGAATTTTTTTATCACTCATTTTAAAAGTTCTCCAATCCTGTTTTTTTGCGCATTATCATTTCGTCAATGCGGTTTATATAATCATCAACGCTTTTTACGTTGAATATGCGTTCTATCTTGTCGCCGTCGGGGGCCTTTTCCACTGTCTTGGTCGAACCGCCCGCACCTAAGGCGATTATGCTTTGCTGCTCCTCCATTATCTGCACATTGTAGATACATTCGCAGTTTGGCTTGCAGTAGCCGACATTTTCAAAATTGCCGACCATGTTTTTCTGCCTGTACATATAGTAGGGCTGCAAGCCCATTTCCGCCGTGCGTTTTGAGGTAACGGCAAGCATTTTTTCCATGCGGTCAAAATCCGTCAGTTCGTACTGTTCAAGGGTCTCTTTAAGCCTTGAAGCACGCTTTACCGCAAGGGTATGCACGGTTATGCTTTCGGGCGAAAGCCTTTCAAGCCCGTCCATGGTCTTTGTGACGTGGGTCTCGTCCTCTCCGGGAAGCCCGAGTATTATATCGGTGTTTATATGGTCATGCCCCGCCTGTCTTGCAAGCTTGAAAGCCTTGTAAAAATCTTCGACTGTGTGCCGCCTGCCTATCGCAACAAGTGTTTCGTCATTGAGAGTCTGCGGATTTATCGAGATCCTGCCGACATTGTGGTCTTTTATAATGCGCAGCTTGTCAATATCTATCGTGTCGGGTCTGCCCGCTTCGACCGTGTATTCAACAGGCGTTTTGAAACTGTCCGAAACCAGTGTCAGCAGCCTTTCAAGCTGTGTCTCGTTAAGTGAAGTGGGGGTGCCGCCGCCTATGTAAATACTTTCAAGCTCTTTGTCCTTTATAAGTTCCGCGGTAAATTTTATCTCGCGCTCAAGTGCATCGAGGTAAAGGTCAACCTTATTGGCGTACTTATCCAGCGGATAGGACGTAAACGAGCAGTAAAGACAGCGTGTGGGGCAAAAGGGTATGCCGATATACAGACCTATTTTGCCAATGCCGTTTTCGACAATGCGCTGTTCGCTTTTGGCGACTTTCATCGCAAGACGAATTTTTTCGTCTGTTACAAAATAATCGTTTTTTAGCGAAGCATAAACTTCCTCGTCCGACAGTCCGTCACGGTACATCATTTGCACCAGTTTTGCGGGTCTTACGCCCGTTAATGTGCCCCACGGGGCTTTTATCGGATGTACCTGCATAAGACATTTGAATACCGCCGTGCGTAAACCGAAACGGACATTTTTCTCGTTTTCGGGGTCGATATTTACCTGTGCCCGCGCAAGACATTCGCCGCCGTCATAAAATGCCGCAAATGCCCCGCCGTTTTCTATGGCGCTCAATACCGTCCGTCCCTCGGGCTCGGTTATCTGCGCATATTTTTCGTTGGGATAAAACATCATTATCGTTACAACAATGTCATCCGTATAGTCGTGGTTTTTTAAAATGTAGTTCATGGTTTTTCTTATTTGATCATTTGTATTTTAATATACATACATATTATTCATCTTCTCAAACCCAATGCTTGTGGGGTTGCCGTGGCCTGTGAACACCTGTGTATCATCGGGGAGGGTAAAAAGCTTTTCTTTTATGCTTTCATTCAGGGTATAGCCGTCCGAAAGCGGGAAATCGCTTCTGCCCACACTCATAAAAAACAGGGTATCGCCTGCAATAAGTACATGTTCGTTTTCAAAATAATAGCACACACCGCCGGGAGTATGGCCGGGGGTAAAAATGACCTTGGCTTTAAGAGAACCGCAGGTCAGTATATCGCCGCTGTCTACGGTCTTGTCAAATTCAAGCGTGCAGGGATTCCCGCCCATGCCCGAAGATAAGTTATAGGTCGGGTTTTCGGCAAGAATTTTATCCTTTGCGGGGATAATAACGGGTATGCCGCCGCAAAGCTCCTTTAACTCCTTTGCCGCAAGAAAATGGTCAAAGTGGCAATGGGTCAAAGCTATCATTTCGGGTTTGAAATCATTTTTTTGTATTATCTCAAAGATCCGCGGCGCATTGTCCGCAGGATCGAAAATCATGGCGGCGCCCGTTTCCTCGTCTGCCGTTATCCAGCAGTTTGTGCCGAGCATACCGACCGTTACGGCTTTTACTCTCATATATTATCCTCACAGTATTTTGTCGCTGTCCAAAAGTATCGTCACAGGCCCGTCGTTAAGAAGTTCTATCTTCATATCGGCCTGAAAAACACCGCTTTCTACTTTTATATTAAGGGTCTCTTTCGCCCTTTTTACCATTGTTTCAAAAATTTCTTTCGCCTCGTCGGGCTTTGCACCCATGGCAAAACTCGGCCTTGTGCCTTTTCTTGCATCGGCATATATCGTAAAATTGGGGATAAGCAAAAGACCGCCGCCTATGTCGGCTGTCGAAAGATTCATCTTGCCCTCCGCATCTTCAAATATGCGAAGTGTTGACATCTTTTTAAGCATATTGTCAATTACTTTTATGTCGTCGCCCGTGTTTATGCCTATCAAGGCAAGCACACCGCGCCCTGTTTCGCCCACACATTCGCCGTCTATGACACAGCGGGCGTATTTAACTCTCTGTACTACTATTCTCATTTGTATTCTCCGTATTGTCGTCTATAAATTTAAGCCTTGTAAAAACGCCGCCTGCCGTATTTGATTTATGTATCAGCAGCTCACAGCCATCTTCGGGATGAATGACTTTATTATAATTATTCTCGTCCCAATCAAAAACAAATTGGCAGTTCCTGCGGCCGAATATTCCGCAGACAGGCTTGCCGTCTTTGTAGAATGCGGCACAGCTGCTTGTGTCGGAGAGGGGTTCTGCAAAATCAAGCCCTGTCATATCCCCGCCCACCATGTCGGAAAAACCTTCATAATTAACGGAGTAGGGCCCGAATACATAAAAGGTATCCCATTCAAATGGTGCAAGGTCGTTGAGCGAAACAATGTCGCTGTCCTGCGTTTTTGAAATTTCGTTTTCAAGGACTTCGAGATTTTTCTGCTGCATCTCAACATAAGGTTTTTCTTTATAATGTGAAATTACAGCGCGCCCCACGCTGAATACCACAAACCCGCTTATTGCAAGAAAGGCGGCCAAAAGCAGAATTATTGAAATATATTGTGATTTTTTGCTTTTCTTCATATTATTCCTCATTTATTTCGGACAGGGCATCAAGTATTATTTGCAGCATAAATTCAACAAAAATTGTAGACTCGCCCTCTTTATCGGCTTTTGCAATGGCATCGTAATAGCCGCTTTGTTTTTCATGTACAAGCGTTTCAACGGGCAGCCATGCGAAAAACGGCTGCCATTTTTGCAAAATAAGCGATTGCCACAATCTGCCCGTTCTGCCGTTGCCGTCCTCAAAAGGATGTATAAATTCAAATTCATAATGAAAAATACACGATTTTACAAGCGGGTGCAGTTTTGAACTTTTAAGCCACATAAAAAGCTCGTCCATAAGCTGCGGAACAAGCCTTGCGGGGCTGCCTGCGTGTATAAGTCTGTCTCCGTCATATACCCCGACTTGCCCGCTGCGGAATTTGCCTGCATTTTTAACAAGATCCTGCATCATTATGCTGTGTGCAAGCAATAGATCGTCCATGCTGTAGGGGTCAAGCTCGGCAAGTTTTTCGTAAACGTCATAAGCGTTTTGCACCTCGCGGATATCCCTTGGCGGCGCAAGGACACGCTTGCCGTTTATAACTGCGCTGACCTGTTCAAGGGTAAGGATGTTGTTTTCTATCGCAAGGGATGAATGAATTGTCTTTATGCGGTTTTCGCGGCGTAAAACGGGGTTTTTGCTCAAATCTTCGCTTGCTGTCAGTTTGCCCGCAAGTTCTGCGGTCTCAATAATAAGGTTTGTTATTTCTTCCGTCATTGTAAACGGGGGTTCATAATTTTTGTTCATAATTTATGGCTTAATCAGCAGCCTCCGTTTCGTATTCCAATATCTCGCCCGTTTCGGCATGGACATCTACGCTGTATTCTACGCCGTTTTTCACAAATTCAAATTGATATTCGGGGACTCCGTCGTCAAGTTCGTATTCCTTTGCTTTGGTGATGACGGAGCTGTCGGCTGCAAAATCTTCGCCGATATGTGTCTTTGCCAAAAGCTCCGCATCGTCTATGCCGATGTTTTTAACGGGTGTCGAGGGAACGCTCTCGCCCTGCTCATAGACTGTGTCGGGAACGGATTTCGCTGTTGTTTCTTCGGGTGCTTCCTTTGTGCTCTCTTCCGTCACATCTTCCACAACGGTAACACCAATGTCGGGATTATCGGATGTATTGACGGGCTGCGGCTTATTGCAGGCTGTCAATGCGGATAATATCAATATCGGTAAAATAAATTTTCTTTTCATATAGTGGTCTTCCTTATTTAAAAGTATACAGCATAAGCAAAGCAAGCAGTATACCGCCCGTAATGCCTATATTCTTTCTGTCGTCCTGTGTAAATTCGTAGTTTAAATATATGTTGTACAGCTCGTCCTTTACAAGTGCGGGTTCGCACAGTACATGGTATATCCTGTCATTAAGACGGTCGTATGCAGTAGTAAAGGTATTAAATATGCCTCTGAAATTATTCATGACAGGGAGTGAACCGTCATTTGTGCAAAGCATATAATCGTCATAATAATTTGTGGACAAAAGAGACATCAATTTTTTGTATTCGTTAAAAAAGCGTCCGCTCGCGAATACGCACCAACAAAAGAACAAAATCGGCGAAACGGCATCACAATAAGGCAGATGAAATTTTTTGAATATAAACGATGCCGCCAGTGAAAGCACAAGAACTGCTATTTCCGGCAGGAGTTTTTTGTTCATAATAACACCACCTTTGATGTTTAAATTGTTGTTTAGCGTCGTTTTTTGCAGGGGCATGAGACATGGGGATGGTTCTGAGACAGGGGGACGGTTCTACTGTCCCGTAGGGGACAGATAGAACCGTCCCCCTGTCTCTCATATGCTTTTAACCCCGTCGCAAATGATAATTTGCGGTACAAAAAATTTGCCGCGGTGTTAGAGTTTGAATTGTGTAAATCTACATTCGCGAATAAGTTTTCCCTCGCTTTTCTAAAAAGCGAGCCGGGGTGCAGGGGTGGGAAACCCCTGCAAAAAAACCGCTAAATTCCGCCGCTTACGTCGTGACTCTTTCTATACTCTCCACGCCCTCAATATTGTATATCTTCTTGCACACTATATCAAACTGGTCGCGGCTGCGGATAGAAATAGTCAGTTCGGCAATAACAGCGCCGTTTTTATGCGCCCTTGCGCCTGCACTTTGCACAGCAAGACCTTCGTCCGCAACAACTTTGAGTATATCCATAAGGAAACGGTCGCGGTCGCGGCCTATAATGCGTATCTCGCTTGTAAAATAGCTTCTCTCTTCGGCATTTATATTCCAATGCGCCTCTATCAGACGGCTTCTGTCATCGCCCGAAAGATTGATGATATTGACACAATCCGTCCTGTGTATGGAAACGCCGCGGCCTCTTGTCACAAAGCCGACTATCTCGTCACCCGGCACAGGCGTACAGCATTTGGAAAATCTTACATCTATATCGCCGACACCCTTGACATATACTCCGCTTGAACTCTTGCCCGAGCTGCCCTCCGCCGCGTGGGCGTTGGCCTCCATCTGCGCCTGTATCTTTTCGTCGCGCTCCGCAAGCAGCTCCTGCGCCGTCATGTGTCGGCGGACATCCTCGTCATAGAATTCTTTCAGCTTGTTTATTATCTGCGCTTCTTTCAGACTGCCGTGGCCTATAGCCGCGCACAGCGTATCCCAGGTGCGGAAACTGTAGCGTTCCATAACGCTTTCCATAGCCTGCGGGGTAAGCAGGTCGTTTATATTCAGATTTTTCTTTTTGGCATCCTTTTCCAGCAATTCCTTGCCGCGCAGAATGTTTTCTTCCTTGTTTATCTTTTTGTACCACTGGTTGATCTTTGTCTTGGCCTGCGGGGTCTTGACAAAATTAAGCCAGTCCATACTCGGCCCGCGCGAATTCTGCGAGGTGATTATCTCGATAATATCGCCGTTTTGTATCTTGTAGTTAAGCGTGACGATATGGCCGTTTGCGCGAGCACCGACCATTGTATTGCCGACAGCCGAATGTATGGTGTAGGCAAAATCCACGGGGCATGAGCCCTCGCGCAGGCTTATAACGTCACCGCGCGGACTGAAACAGTAAACATTGTCGTTAAAGCTGTCCAGATCGGTCTTCATGGTGTCAAGAAATTCCTTGTTGTCGGACATATCTTTCTGCCAGTCAAGCATACGGCGAAGCCAGGTCAGCTTCTCGTCCTCGCTGTTTTCCTTGCCGTCTGTCCTGCCCTCTTTGTACTTCCAATGCGCCGCGATACCGTATTCGGCTATTCTGTGCATCTCCCATGTTCTTATCTGAATTTCAAAAGGCGTGCCCTCGGGGCCTATAAGCGTGTTGTGAAGCGACTGATAGCGGTTTGCCTTGGGCATGGATATATAGTCCTTGAAACGTCCCGGCAGGGGCTTGAACATCTCGTGTACCAGGCCTAAAACGCCGTAGCAGTCGGCAACGTTGTCCACAAGCACTCTTACGGCAAACAGGTCGAATATCTGGTCTATCGTCTTGTTTTTGTTGTGCATTTTCTTGTATATACTGAAAAAATGCTTGGGTCTGCCGTAGACCTCGGCTTTTATGCCGTGCTTTTCGCAGGTGGACTGTATCTCTGTAACTATGGTGGCGACAAAACTCTCTCTTTCGGAGTGCTTGCGCTGTATCTTATCGACAAGGTCGTAATATGCGTCGGGTTCAAGGTATCTTAAACACAGGTCTTCAAGCTCGACCTTTATTTTAGAAATACCCAAGCGGTTAGCCAAAGGCGCATAGATATTAAGTGTTTCCTGCGCTATCTCCTTTTGCTTTTCGGGGCGCATAAAACGCAGGGTTCGCATATTGTGCAGGCGGTCGGCCACCTTTATAAGTATAACGCGGATGTCCTTTGCCATGGAAAGGAACATTTTGCGGTAGTTTTCGGCCTGGAATTCCTCTTTTGAGGTAAATTTTATCTTTTCAAGCTTGGTAACGCCGTCAACAAGCAATGCAACGTCTTCACCGAAAAGCTGTGTTATATCTTCAAGCGTGTAGGTGGTGTCCTCGACTACATCGTGCAAAAGTCCCGCCGTTATGCTCTCCATATCGAGTTCCAGATCGGCAAGGATTATGGCAACACAAAGCGGGTGGATGATATAGGGCTCGCCTGATTTGCGGTATTGCTCTTTGTGTGCTTCAAATGCGAGAGCGTAGGCCTTTTCCACCAAAGAATAGTCGTCGCTGGGGTGATATTTTTTTATTTTTGCGATAAGTTCGTCATAAAGCGCCTGTATCTGCTCCTGCGGCGTTTTTTCCATTAACTCCTTTATTCTTTGTGTTTCCTGCATAAGATCACCTGCTTTAGATCGTGAATGGGTTTTACGGTAATAGATAACATTATTTTAATACAAAATCGTGATTTATACAAGAGTTTTTGTTAAAAAAACACATTATTGACATAAAAAACATCCTTTCCAAAGCTGAAAAGGATGTTTTGAATAAAAATTCTTTGTTTTACGAATCGAAGAACTGCTGGCCGTCGTCGGTAACAAGTCGTTCTGTCTTGGGGTATTCGTAGATAAGCGGGTCGTCGGAATTCTTTTCAAGGTATTCAACAAATTCCGCCGCATACCATTTTGCCATATCAAGGTTGTGCATAAGGCAATATCCGCAGTTTTTTGGTGTAGTGCCGGGAACGCTGTCTGCATCCTGCACAGACTTGAAAGCCTTTAATATTATTTCGTAAATATCACGGGACGAGCGGTTTCCTTTTAAAATAATATAAAATCCGGTAAGACAGCCCATAGGCCCCCAGTATATCAGCTCGTTCTTCCAATAGGGGTCATTGCGAAGATATGTAGCTATAAGATGCTCCAGAGAGTGCATAGCCGCAACATCTATCACGGGTTCGCGGTTTGGCTTTTTAAGTCTTACGTCATAGGTCGTTACGGTCTCGCTGCCGAGGGTGTCCACACGGCTTGTGAAAATGCCGGGTACTATCAATGTATGGTCAACGGAAAAACTTGGTATCAGATCCATATTAAATCTCCTTTCGATTTGGGTTTTATAATCAAAATGTACCACAAATGCGGTAAAATGTCAATAATGCACTTGTATGTTTTTTGCAAAGTGAAAAGGCGGCCTTTGCGGCCGCCTTTTCATAAAGAGAAGGTATTCTTTATGGGGTTTTACAGTTTAATCATAAATTGAGGGATGCATAAACTGTAATGTGAAAATATTAGGGGTTTTTCACAATCATTATTATAGCAAATAAACGCTGAAAAGTGTTCACAAACTTGTTATAATTTAAAAATTTTTTTTGTGTATTTATGACAACGTAAACCGTCTCTATTTTTAAAAACCGAAATTTTTGTTGGCTGTTTTTTATAAAAGACGCTCAAAAAGGGCATATATCCGTTAAGTGAAACATATTGATTAAAGGGGAAATATAAAAAGGCGGAATAAAATGTCAAGACTTACAACAAACGGCAGACGCAGAATATTTTTTATGGATATATGTTTCGGTATGGCGATATTGTTTTTGCTCGGACGTGTGGCGTGGCTTATGAGCGGCGCAGGCGGTGAGCTTGTAAAGCGGGCGTATGACAATCAGACCCGCGACAGACTTATTTCCCCGCGCAGGGGCAATATAACCGACAGAAACGGCGAAATTTTAGTGGGCACGCAGACAGCGGCGGCAATAAGCGTTATCCATGCACAGATAACGGATGAAGAGGGCACGGCGCGGGTGCTTTCGGATATACTGGAGCTTGACTTTGACGAGGTATTGAAAAAAGTTCAAAAACGTGTGGCGCTGGTGCGCATAAAGGACAAGGTCGATGCCGAAACGGCAGAAAAAATACGTGCTCTTGACCTTGACGGCGTTATGATAGATGAGGATATAAAACGCGTGTATCCGTATAACGATACTGCGGCGCAGGTGCTTGGCTTTGTGGGGCGCGACAATCAGGGCGTTATCGGGCTTGAAGCGAAGTATGACAGCATTTTAAAGGGCGAAAAGGGCAGGCTTATGACCTATACCAAAGCAAACGGCACGGAGATAAAGGGTCTGCCGCAGTACAGGCAAGCGCCTGTGGACGGCGGCGAACTTGTAACCACACTCGATTTGAATATACAGCGCTATGCGGAACAGCTGATAGAAAATACGGTTACGATAAAGCAGGCAAAAAGCGGGCTGATAATTGTTATGGATCCGCAAAACGGCGAGATATACGCAATGGCAAACTATCCGTCCTTCGATCTCAACGCGCCCTATACGATAGAGGGCGGGGAAAATATGAACAGCAGGGAAAAGAGTGATGCCCTTAACAGAATGTGGCGTAATTTTGCCATTAACGATACATACGAGCCTGGTTCGACTTTTAAGGTAGTGACCTCGGCGGCGGGGCTTGAAGAGGGTGTAGTGCACCCCGATGATACCTTTGAGTGCAATGCGGGCAGAAATGTTGCCGACAGGCGTATAAAATGCTGGCGCGCACCGCGTTCTCACGGACACGAGACCTTTGTGCAGGGGGTACAGAACAGCTGCAACCCCGTTTTTATGGATGTGGCGGCAAGGCTTGGCGGGGCAAGGTTTTACGACTATATGATTAAATACGGTTTTGATAAAAAGACAGGTGTCGATCTGCCCGGCGAGGCGGTGGGTATACTGCGCAAAAAGGCGGATATAACTCCGCTCGATACGGCGGTAATGAGTTTCGGACAGAGTTTTCAGATAACGCCTTTGCAGCTGATAAGCGCGGTGGCAGCGACGGTAAACGGCGGTGTGAGAATAACGCCGCATTTTGCAAAAGCCGTTAAAAACGGGGATAAGACAACGGATTTTGTATATAATGAGGGAGATAGGATAATATCAAAGGAGACTTCCGATACTATGCGCGGTATACTTGAAAGCGTTGTAGCCGTCGGCACGGGCAATAAGACCTATATCCCGGGTATGCGTATAGGCGGCAAGACCGCCACAAGTCAGAAACTGCCGAGAGGAAGCGGGAAATATATCGCATCTTTCTGCGCCTTTGCGCCCGCGGAAGACCCGAAAGCCATTGCGCTTGTGCTGATAAACGAGCCGCAGGGCGTTTATTACGGTGGTCAGGTCGCAGGCCCTGTTATGCAGCAGCTTTTGGGGAATATCCTGCCGTATATGGGTGTAGAGCCGGAGTTTAACGAGAACGAAAAGGAACTTGCACCGATAAAAGCGGAGAACTATGTCGGTATGAGTGTGAAAGAGGCAAAAACAGCACTCGGAAAATTAAACATAGATGCCGAGGTGGTCGGCGGGGGTGAAAATGTTGCCGCCCAACTGCCGAATGAGGGGGATAATGTCAATGCGGGAAGCAAGGTTATATTGTATACGGATTAGGAATGATAAATTGGAATTTAACACACTTTTGCTTTTGCAAAAGTGTGTTGGAGCACGGGACAGGGAGCTGCGCGCCGTAGGCGCAATGCGATTCCCGTGCGACCCCTATAACGCGCTTGAGCGCCACTGTTTATAAGTAACTACTTATTGGAATTTGACGGGGTGTTGACGGCTGCATTTTAAAGGCGTCCCTTTAGGGAAGCTGGCGCGCGAAGCGCGACTGAAGGGTGAATAAGCCCCGAAAGAAAGCACCCTTTCGACGCCGCGAGCGGCGCCACTTTCCGCTGAAGCGGCACAAGCCTAAAGGGACAGCTTTTTATACTGCGCACACG
>JAFUAF010000070.1 GCA_017460805.1 Bacillota bacterium
CTCCATTAAGGGACAGAGGGACGGTTCTACAGTCCCATGCAGGACAGATATAACCGTCCCTGCTGTCTCCGTATCAAATATAACCGCTTTCATTCCTTCGGCTCCATTAAGGGACAGAGGGACGGTTCTACAGTCCCATGCGGGACAGATATAACCGTCCCTGCAGTCTCCGTATCAAAAATAACCGTTTTCATTTTATCAGTCCCATTATCCTGCCCGCAGCATTTACTCCGCAGGCGGTCTCTATCCCCTCGATACCGGGGGTCACGTTTATCTCGCAGAAAACATAGCCGTCCTTGCCGAATAAAAGGTCGATGCCGAGAATGTCGGCTTTCGTCTGCGTGTAAATATCCCTTGCGGCTTGTTTTATATCGCTGTCCGCGGTGTACTTCGTCACATCCGCACCGAGGGCAAAATTTGCCTTGAAGCCGCTCTTTGCCGTTCTTTGCATACAGCCGACAACTTCGCCCCTTACCGAGAGCATACGCACATCTTTCCCGAAAGAGGTATCTATGAATTGCTGAAAAAGCAGCTCTTCGCCATTGAACTTTGTGCATACTTCCTCATACTGCTCCGTATTTTCGATAAGGTAGACCATATTCCCCTGTGAGCCGCAAAGTCCTTTTGCAACAAAGGGAAGTCCGATTGCCGAAACTATCTTCTCAAACTCCGTACCCGCATAGGCAAGCAGGCTTTTCGGGTGGGTAAAGGCAGAGGAGGTCAGCCCTCTCTGCCTTGATTTATCGACATATTTGTTTATGACCTCGGCGGAATTTACGGAAACTTCGCCGAGTTCCGCAAGCCTGTCTTTTAAATTGCCGTATTTGTGGCGGTTTATCACTATTTTTGCGGGGGAAAGCGGGCGGCCGTTAAAAATCAGCCCGTTCCCCGTATCAATTACATCATAAACGCCCACAATGCTCATATTCAGCCCCGCTTTTCTGCCCTCTTCGGCAAAACGGCGTGAGGTGTAGGCGTTTTTCATATCCGTATATTTTTCTATAATATAGCCGTTCATAAGCCTTTTATCCAGTCCGTGGGCACGGCATCACTCGGCATACGCCAGTCGCCGCGCGGGCTTAAACTTACCGAACCGACTTTCGGACCGTCGGGCAGACAGCTTCTCTTGAACTGCTGCGAGAAAAATCTCCAATAGAAATTTTTAAGCCATTTAAGTATCGTTTCCTCGCTGTACTTGTCCTTGAACGCTATTTTGGCAAGGTAGAGTATCTTTTCGGCGGGGAATGAAAGGCGCATCATATTGTAAAGGAAGAAATCGTGAAGCTCGTAAGGGCCTACGTTGTCTTCGGTTATCTGGGTTATGTTGCCGTCCTTGTCGGGCGGTAAAAGCTCGGGCGAAACGGGTGTGTCAAGCACATCGTAAAGCGCCTCTTTCAGCTTTTCCTTGTCCGTATAGTCCGCTACATATTTTACAAGATATTTTATAAGTGTCTTGGGTATGGAAGCATTTACGCCGTACATACTCATGTGGTCGCCGTTGTAGGTCGCCCAGCCCAGCGCAAGCTCGCTAAGGTCGCCCGTGCCGACAACAAAGCCGTCATATCTGCCAGCAACGTCCATAAGCACCTGCGTTCTTTCGCGCGCCTGTGCGTTCTCGTAGGTCAGGTCGCGTACATACTTGCCGTGGCCTATGTCCTTGAAATGCTGCAAAACAGAGGTCTTTATATCAACCTCCATAAGCGTTGCGCCTATGGCCTGTGTCATTTTTATGGCGTTGTCGTAAGTCCTTATGGAAGTGCCGAAACAGGGCATAGTTACCGCAAAAATATCCGAGCGGTCTCTGCCCAGAAGGTCAAAAGCGCGCGCCGCGATAATAAGTGAAAGCGTGGAGTCCAATCCGCCGCTTATGCCTATTACAACATGTCTTGCGTTTACGTGTTCTATGCGCTTTTTAAGACCCTGCGCCTGCATATCCATAATGGCTTTGCAGCGTTCCTCGCGCCTGCTCTCATCCGAGGGCACAAAGGGGTGCGGGTCGATAAAACGCAGAAGGTCGGTGTTTTTCCGCGGCTTTACCTCAAAGCCTATCTGTGTATATTCCTTTTCGGACGGGCGGAAACTGGTGTTTTTTCTGCGGTGAGATACAATGCTCATAACATCCATATCCGCATATACGATGCCGTTTTCAAAAAGCGTGCTTTCGGCTAAAACAGTGCCGTTTTCCGCAATTATGTCGTGGCCTGCAAATACAACATCGGTCGTGCTTTCGCCGTCACCCGCGCAGGCATAGATATATCCGCAGATAAGCCGTCCCGACTGGCCTTTTACCAGATCGCGGCGGTATTCCGCCTTTCCGATCATTTCGTTGCCCGCGGAAAGATTTATAATAATGTTTGCGCCCGCAAGTGCATGGTCTATAGACGGCGGCTTGGGCGCCCAAAGGTCTTCGCAAAGCTCAACGGCAAAAGTAAAGCCCTTTCTGTTTGTGACCTCAAAAAGGATATTCGTGCCGAAAGGTACCCACCAGTCGCCTATCTCCTCATCGCCGTCCTCTGCGGGAGCGGGCGAAAACCAGCGCATTTCATAAAATTCGTTGTAGTTGGGAAGATAAGTCTTTGGCACAAGACCAAGTACAGCGCCGCTGTGGATGATCGCCGCACAGTTGTAAAGCTTGTTTTTGTGCTCGTAGGGCAGACCTGCCGCAAAAACCATGTCTATGTCAGCGGTCTCCTTTGCTATTTCCAAAAGGGTGCGCTTTGCCTCGTCAATAAGCGCACTCTGACCGAACAGGTCGCCGCAAGTGTAGCCCGTTATACAAAGTTCGGGCAGTACAAGCAGTTCCGTGCCGTTTTGATATGCCTCTTTTACCGTTTTTATTATCTGCTCTTTGTTGTATGAACAGCAGCCCACTTTTACCTTTGGTGTAGCCGACGCCGTTCTTATATATCCGTAGTCCATAAAATGCCCTCCCTCTGTTTGTTGTATCATATATTTGTACTATTAAATCAATTATATCATTAAATAGATGTAACTGCAATTATTTTTTTGACGGGGTGGGGTAAATGATAATTTGTCGGGGCGTTATTGGCGGGGACAGCGGACTTCTGCCCCTCTGCGCGAGGCAATGACCGAGCGAAGTCCGCAAACCCTTCCACCGCAAGCGGTCCCCCTACCCCTCCCGGGCGGAGCCCTCCGGGCGTGAGCCTAAAAGGGCA
>JAFUAF010000029.1 GCA_017460805.1 Bacillota bacterium
AACGACATTTAAAAATGTCCTTTACTATAACCCTGCGGGGCATGCACACGACTGCGTACAAGGAATAAAGCCGCTTTGCGGCTCGCAGTCGGCGCAAGTAAACGCCCAAAGTCCAAAGACTTTTGTCGTTTACTATAATTAACTGCGGCGAAAGAACAAGTTTTTATTTTTCGGGCAAGGACTGCCTGTATTTGAATATATCCTTGTTCAAAGGAATGACAGGAGAAAACGATATGAGTAATCGTAATATTATCAAGTTATTTGAAACAAGACGGGGTAATCTTGATTATCATTTAAAACGTGATTATGTAAGAAACGGCATTGTGACACTTCCTTACATTATTTCCGACTATAATGAAGTTATCAGCACATACAGCGTCAAAGGATATGAGGCTCTTAATATGGCGTTTTCGGATTACCTTAAAACAGAGGTAGAGTTTGCTCCGCCCGAGTATCCGATCGTGCTTAATATAATCGGAGACTGCCTGTCTCAGACGGATAAAAGAATTATAACCGATACCATACAAGATACATTTGTATATGAGTTGGGTATGGTGGAAAAAGAAGAAAAACGACATACCAAAGTATTTATTCTTTTGATCGTTGGTCTGATTCTTTCGGGAATATTACTGTATTTTACCCATGACGTTATTGATGAACTGCGCGAACTGTTTTTTGTTTTGTTCTGGTTTATGGGCTATACATTATGTGATTATATATTTCTGACAGGTCACGATATTCGACATAACAGGATAATGGCAGGACGGCTTGCAAGCATAAAAGTTGTTTTTTTAAAAAATTATGAAGATCCGAATTACACAAAAAGCGATGTCGATAGGCTATATTCCGAGATCGAAAAAGATGTGAGGGAAAGTATGCAAGATGAATGATCGCAAATATAGTTAACGAAGAAGGCACGGCGAATTCCCGAATCATTTTTTGATACATGTAAAGTTGTGAGATCTGCAAGTGATTGTTCCGTTATAAAACCGGCGTGTAAAAAATAATTGTCGGTCTTACAGAGAGGTAAAAAATGAAAAAACTATTTACAATAGATGATTTTATGATCGCATTTGTTTCTGCATTAGGTTACGGATATGGCGAAACGATCTCAAAAGTTTTCGGCTTGCCTGATTGGCTTTGTCTTGTGATATGTTTTGCTGTCGGAATTGCGGTCGAAGAACTTATAAGTGCTATAGTATTCAGTAAAACTGTCCAAAAAAGCCCGAAGAAAAGATTTGTGACCTATGTTTCGATTTTGGCTGCTTTTTTGATTGGACATACTGTTTCAATTATCTGGCTTGGAGAGTCAATGCTTGAACATTTGACAGAGGAGTTCGTGTTTGCGGTTGTTCTCCCGATCATCGGCTTTTTTGTTAATTTGCTTATCCGCAGATATCACATTATGAAGATACGCGAAGTCTATGATGACGGAAACGATGGCTTTGTATTTGATTTGAACGATGAAGATATTGAGGAAACAAACGAACAAAATAAGTCAAATCCCGTTGAATATGACGTCGATTATGCAATAAAGACAAGAACGGGTATTTATGTCGGCGAAGAATATAAAGGGGTAAATGTTTATTTCGGTATACCTTATGCAAAGCCTCCTGTCGGCAAACTAAGGTGGAAAGCACCCGAGCCGCTTCCCTCATCGCAGAAAGTATTTGAGGCAAAAAATTTCGGCGCTTCGGCTATACAGGTCGAGCATAAAGGGATAATACTAAAAAACCACAGACAAAGCGAGGACTGTCTTAGTTTAAATATTTATGTGGGTAAAGAAAAAACGAAATCAAAAAAGCCTGTTGTTGTGCTGTTTCATAATGGCGATTTTACTTATGGCGGTTCTGTAGATCCGTTGGTTTACGGCGAGAATTTTGTAGGCAGTCATCAGGATATTGTGTTTGTAAGTTTTAATTATCGCCTTGGCATTTTCGGGTTTATTGATTTTTCGGAGGTTCCGGGCGGAGATGCTTTTCCCGATACGTTAAATTTGGGCTTGCTTGACCAGATCGCAGCACTTGAATGGATAAAAGAAAATATAGCTGCATTCGGCGGCGACCCGGACAGGATAACAGTTATGGGTTTTGAATCGGGAGCGGTTTCTATATGTATGCTTGCTGTATGCAAGAAAGCTAAGGGTCTGTTCCAAAAGGCTTTTGTATTTGACGGCAATCCCAAAATGGTATACGGTGCACCAACGGTTTCGCGTGATTTGGCAAAAAAACTGTTGGAAGAGACGCACACCGCATCTATGGATGAACTTATGCGGCTTGATACGGAAACTTTGAAAGATGCATCGCAAAGACTTTGGCGGTACATGAGTGTGCCGACTTATGACGAAACATTTGTTCCTGCGGATGTGTACGAGGCTTATCATAACGGAGTTGCTGCGGATATTGAATTTATAATCGGTATTCCAAGCAATGAAAGCAATGTTACGCGTTCCTTTATCGGAAACTACAATTATGAAAAATTATTATCGGACGGTTTGACCGATATACTAAACGATATAGAAAATTCTGCGGTGGCCGAAGTTCAAAAATATATTGAGGTTCAAAAAGAATCGACCTCCGAACTTGAAGCAAGATCAAAGTTTATTGACAAATGGATCGCTCTTGGCAATTACCGCGGTGCAGTTAAACTGTCGGAGGGCGGAAATAAGGTACATCTTATGTATTGGGATGAAAAACCGCTGATCGAGAATTTGGGCTCGGGTACGGTCAATGCGGCGGCGGTATTGCTTGGAAACGAAGAGGCATTGCAGCTGTATGGCAGCGTGATGGATAATGATATTTCAGAGATACTTCAGACACTTTTACATAAATTTATAAAGGGAAATGCTCTGAAGTTATACAACAATGAGATCAAGGGTGTTGATGCCTTTGATTGGAAGAAGTTTCCCAAAGCGCTTATCGTTAAGGATAATAAAATTTTTTGCGGTAAGATAGAAGACAAATTAAACGAGATTAATGATTTATCGATTTCTTTGTAGCACAGTAAGAAAGACAGCGCTTTCGCGCTGCCTTTCTTTTGTAACGGAATTGTTTTTCTATTTAAAAAACATTAATATGTTAAGGCAAATATTTTCCGTATAAAAGACGCACCTTACTCTATGCTGTCAAGATATTTATAAATAGGGTAAATGGCCTTAAAGCCCTCAAAAACAAGGTCGGATAGAGTGCTTTGATAAAATATTTCCTCGGAATAATCATGCCATGATGTGAAGCCGAGATATTTTTTCTGATACCAGTCAATTATATCTTTGTCGATATCTTTGTTAAAAAGGCGTTTGTAATTATCGCCCTCCAATTCAAATATATTCTGCTTTTCATATACCTTTTTTATTTTTTTGAATTCCGCAGGCTTATTCTCTATACGCTTTCTGTAAAGCTGCATGCCCGTAGGGGTAGGGGCGTAAAATAGTCCATAACGCCACCAATCCGGGGACATTTCAAAAAAGTAAGTAGGGCGGGAATAGATTATATCGGGTTTGCCGTCGCCGCGCAGGAAAAACCATTTACATTCTTTATATGGATTTTTGTTTTTGGAAAAGCGTATATCTCGGTTAGCCCTTGAAACCTTGGGTATTTCGGTAAAGTTTTTGTCCATATCCTGCATTTTTGCAAATATCTCGTCTGCAAGTTCACAAATAGGCTCATGCACGTTTTCACGGTACATATCCTTGTGTTCGTGAAACCATTCTTTATTGTTGTTGAAGCGTATCCCCATTAAGTATTCATTTGTTGATTCATTAAATCCACTGAACATTTTATTTCTTCCTTACCCTTAAAAGCCGTTTTATACTAAGATAATTCTCATATATTTTTATTGCACCGACAACAAGTGCCAATATTGCCGAAATACCGACAAGAATGGCTTTTGTATCGTCATCTTTTGTCATGTTGCTTGACAGATCGAAACCTTTTGAAAAAAATCCAAATAAATCTCGCAAAAATATCATATGATCACCCTCTCTTCTTTTGTTATATTATATCACAACAAAGTTAAACTGTCAATTTAGGCGGAATATAAATGAATTTAAATTAATAAAAAGCGCAATAATAAATTTTGCTCAATTTCCGATAAATATATCTTGACAATTTTGTGCAAATGTAATACCATATAACTAAGATGTATTGGATATATGTGCATGATTACTGAGGGGTGATATTTATGTATAAAATAAGCGAGAATAAAAAAGAACTGACGTGCAATATATTTAAGATCTTTAATACGATGATTTTAACGCTGATTGTGATGTCTGTTTTAGTACCCATAGCGGATATTGTTCTCAGGTCGCTGTCACACAATTCAAGGTTCGATGTTTCGGGATTTCGGCAATTCGGTTTGTTTGATGATGTATTTATATGGGGATATACACACCTGTTTCAGGCAGACTATTTTTTAAGACCGCTTGCAGTATCTGCATTGACGGCTATTTCGGTAGTGGCGCTTGGGCTGTTTGTGACTGCGGTCAGCGCGTTTATTATCGTCAGCCGTGATATGCCGGGATCGAAGTTATTTAAAAAATTTCTTTTGTTTGCACTTGTTTTTGGCGTGCAGTTTTTCCCCGAATACGCTGTGATGCGACAAACGGGACTTTATAATACGATATGGCCGATAATAGTGCCGCTTAGTTTTAATATCTATAACATAATGCTTTTGCGCAATTTCTTTGATAGACTGCCGAAAACTCTTTTTGAGGCGGCGGAAATAGACGGCTGTTCTCCTGTCGGTATCTTTTTTAACATTGCGCTTCCGCTTGCAAAAGCACCGCTTAGTGTTGTGGGATTGTTGTTTGCAACTGCCGCATGGAACGAATACTACAGGTTTATTGTCTATTCAAAGTATTGGGGATTTCAGTATGAGATAATGGATAAACTGTATTATGCGTATCATTGCTATGAATATGGCATACCGCCGTTTACTTATCTGTCGATATATCTTGTGACGGCGATTGTGCCTGTAATGATAGCAGTACCGCTTGTGATGAAAAATTTTCAGCCCGTTATCGGTATGGGATGTGTTAAGGATTAGGAAGTGCTTTGCACGAAGAAAAGGGATAATAATAATTCTGTTTCATAAAACTTGACAAAATAGAATAAATATTGTATAATTACCTTGTTTGAGGAGGAGCGTCCTGAAACTTTTCGATATTTTTGTCGATCATTTTACAGCGATGGGAGCCCGTGTTTCGGGTTGAGAGGGTACTTTTGAGTACCGACCGCAAGTGTTTTTTGCGTGCAATCTGCTGTAAAAAGGTCGGCCGCGGCAAGGTGTGTACGCAGTATGCACTTTTTTTATTTGGCATATTTTGCCGAAAAAATATTGAAAGGTTGATGAACTTATGAAAAATCAAAAGGTACTTAAAATGGCTGTGCTTGCGATGCTTATTGCGCTTGGCGTAGTAATTTCGCCCATACTGCGTGTAGAGGGAATGTGTCCTATGGCGCATTTTATCAATATAACCTGTGCGGTGCTGCTTGGCCCTTACTATGCGCTGCTTTGTGCATTTCTTATTGGTGTTATACGTATGGCGGTCATGGGTATACCGCCGCTTGCGCTTACGGGTGCGGTATTCGGTGCATTTTTATCTGGCGTGCTTTACAGAGCATCAAAGGGTAAACTTATTTTTGCCGTTATCGGCGAAGTAATAGGCACGGGTCTGATAGGTTCGATAATAAGCTATCCCGTTATGACTGTATTCTGGGGTAAAACAGATCTTACATGGTTCTTCTATGTACCAAGCTTTATAAGCGGTACACTTATCGGCGGAAGTATAGCTTTTATATTCTTAAAACAGCTTATAAAAGCAGGTCTGCTTGCAAAATATCAGGCATCGCTTGGCAGTAAAGTTTACGATACACAAAACACCGTGCTTACCGATTCTCTCGGTATCTGCTTTATCGGCATAATCGCTTATCTTGCGGTTCTTGTTCTGGTCAAAAATCTGCTTAAACTTACGGGAGGTCTTTATACTTTCCTTCCGCTTATTGCATTTTTGATCTTTGCGGCTATCGGCGTTATGTATTATTTTGTAAATATTAAAAAGGTAAGGGAATAAAATGACAGATAAAATATTGAGTGCAAGAAAAGCGGTGTGGGAAAAATCACCCATGATACATTGTATAACAAATCCTATCTCGATAAACGATTGTGCAAACTATGTGTTATCTGCGGGAGCAAAGCCTTTTATGGCAGAACACCCCGAAGAGGTTGGAGAAATAACGAAAACAGCTTCGGCTCTTGCGCTTAATATTGCAAATATCACAGATGCAAGGATGGAGTCTATCAAAATATCCGCAAGAACCGCGGAGGAAAATGATATTCCGTCTATCATTGACATTGTCGGTGTTGGATGCAGCAGGTTAAGACTTGACTATGTGACAAAGGTTCTTGGAGAAACACGTATAAGCGCAATAAAAGGCAATATTGCAGAGATCAAGGCTCTCCTTGGCATAAAGACAAAGACCATAGGCATTGATGTAGCGGAAAAGGCTGATTTTTCGGAAGATGTAAAAGCGGTCATGCAGCTTGCTAAAAAATACCGCTGTGTCGTTCTGGCAAGCGGCGAAAGGGATATTATATCCGACGGCGAAAAGGTCTGTGCCGCGGCAAACGGCAGAAAAGAAATGTCGCTTATCACGGGTACGGGCTGTATTCTTAATGTGCTGTGTGCTGTATATATGTCGGTCTGCGATCCGCTTGCGGCTTGTACAGCCGCCGCCGTTTTATTTGGCATAAGCGGCGAACTTGCCGATGTCTCAAAGGGCATGGCAAGTTACCGCATAAATATGCTTGACAAGTTTTATACTCTTTCGGATGATGAAATTAAACAAAAAGCGGCTTTAATTACCGATATTTAAAGCTTCCATTGCAGCGGCGATAAGCCGCTGTTTTTTTTCGGGGCTTAAAGGTCTGCCCTCGGGCATTTTAAACGACATGACTATCGGCAGTATCTCATTGGGGCGTTTGCCTTTGATGCGGTTGTATAGTGCCCTTACCGCTGCTGCCTGCTGCGGGTCAAGCTCGTCAAGTATCTCATTTTGCAAAAAATCATCACTCATTTTAAATTACCTCCATAATATCTCTTATCTCGTTAAATTTTATAAACAGTTCCAGTATTTTTTGACTGTGCGGGTCAAGTTCGCCGCGCAAAGCTTCAATGGTTTCGCGTCTGCTTGATTTAAGCCTTTCATGCTGCTTTGACAGGCTTATGTAATTTTGCAGTATCTTGTTAATATTTACCGCCTTTATAACGGGTGTGAATTTTTGTGAAAGTGCAGGGTCAATCAGCGGCAGAACAGCCGTTATTAGCGATATATTATCCTTTTTTTCTCCGTTTTTTATATTTATTGCAAGATTTACCGCGTTTTCGATATTACTGTCGAAATATTGGCTCTCGTCCAATTTTAATCACCATCCTTTTTTAAATTATATTTATACGGCTATAATTTTAGAACTAATATAATTAAAATATTTTGACTATCAGCCTTTTTTGTGATAAAATTAAAATATAGAAAAAAAGTGGAACTAAAGGGTGATATTATGGAAAAAATTATTTTTTTTAATTATTGCGCTATACCTATATATTCATTTATACTTATTTCCGCTTTTGTCAGAGGTGCGACAAGAGGCAGGAGCAACCGATATTTTATTCTGCTCAATGCCATGTCTTTGACGGCTACTGTACTTGATATACTTGCAAACAGAGCTTTCCCGGAACGACCTTTGACCACAGCGGGTGTTTATGCGATAACACTGTTTGAATACGGCTATTTTTTGCTTCATAACCTTACTATGCCCATTTATCAGATATATCTGATCTATGTGATGAAGACGGAGTTTTTGTTCAAAAATAAATTTATCAAGTTTTTGCTGATAGGTCTTTCGACAGCTATCGTTCTTTTGCTTATCACAAACCCGATAACACACTGGATATTTACTGTAACGCCGGATGTCGCATACAGCAGAGGTTCACATATAATACTGCTTTACCCTATAGTATTTATATTCTTCCTCGGCGGTATGATATTCCTTATAAAGTACAGAAAACTTATTGACGGCTGGAAATGGCTTGCGTATCTGTCGCTTTATTTAATGGATCTTGCGGCGGTAGTGGTGCAGTATCTTAGTATGCGTTACCTTGTGGAGATGTTTTGTACGGCGCTTGCATTTTTGTTTATCGTGCTTATAGTTTACAGACCCGAGGAAAGTGTCGATCCCGCGGTATTGCTTCCAAACTGGAAAGAATACCGCAGACATATAAGAAATATTCTTATGACAAAACAGCATGTAAAGATAGCTGTTATCAAATTTATAAACGCAAACAATATAAGAACATATCTCGGCGAGGAACGTTATAACCGCTTTTTGAGAAAGATCTCCGAGCCTTTTATAGACAGCCTGATGCAGACCGGACTTGACTTTGATATGTACTTTGAAGCTCCGGGCTCTATTTACGTTGTTTTCAAGGATGTATCCGATGATTTTGATATTTCGCAAAAACTGTTTTCTATATACCGTTCCGTAAGATACAGTTTTCAGGAAATAGAGCATACGGGCGCAAGACTGATACCGCGTGTGCTTATAATGAACTGTCCCGAAGATCTTGACAATTTTGACGATATTATACATTTGGGACACGAATTTTACGGTCTTACATCCTATTATAAGACCGTGACAAATGCCTCCGATATAATCGGTTCAAAAAGCTTTAAAATAGAAAGCAATATGGACAGTATACTGGAACGCGCCATAACCGAAAACAGACTTGAAATGTACTATCAGCCGATATATTCGCTTAAAGAAAAGCGGTTTACATCGGCAGAAGCGCTTATCAGACTTAAAGACAGAGAGTACGGCTTTATTTCGCCCGGTATCTTTATCCCCGCCGCCGAAGCCCGCGGACTTATTCTGCCGATTGGTGATTTTGTTGTTGAGGAAGTTTTTAAATTCATTTCCGAAAACGATCTTAAAAAGTACGGTATAGACCACATTGAGCCTAATCTTTCGGTTGCTCAGTGTCTACAGCCCGAACTTGCGGAAAAAATAAAAAGCCTTGAAGAAAAATATAATATCGACCCAAAAGATATCAATTTTGAAATAACGGAAACTTTCTTTGACAATATCGGCGAGATAATGGACAGAAATATCAATCGTATCCGTGATATGGGTTATGCCTTTTCGCTCGATGATTACGGCACGGGTTATTCCAATATCCAGCGTGTTTCGCGTTTGCCTTTTTCTGTAATAAAGATAGATAAAAGTCTTATTGACATTATAGACACGCCGGATGGACTTGCTATTATCAAAAATACGATAAATATGATGAAAGATATACGCAAGGAGATAGTTGCCGAGGGTGTTGAGGATGAAAAGACAGTGAATTTGCTTAATGAACTTGGCTGTGATTATATCCAGGGATTTTATTTTGCAAAGCCAATGCCAAAAGATGATTTTCTGCAATTCATTAAGGAAAATAATAAAGGGACTCGATAAAAAAAGAGTCCCTTTTATAGTTCATATATCTGTTTTACAAAACGATGTCCTTCATCTGCCGAAATAACAACTTTTACATTAAGTGCTTTTTCAATATCGCTTATATCGGTATCGTCAAGCATTACTGTTGTTTCGGCGCGGAAAGCATTTTCGGGTATCAGAAGATAGTCGCCTATATCCTTGTCTTTAAGCTGATTTATGATATCCGTACCCGTTATAAGACCGCTTACTGTAATAGTCTCGCCGAAAAAATCGTTTCTGATAGGGTAGACATTTATAACCGTATCGGACAATTTTTCACTTAATTTATTGCATAGACCCGAGATAAAATCATAGGCGATGCGTCCTGTCGCAACCGATAATCTGCGCTTTTTGTTGTCGGGTGCAAGCTCTTCTATTGCGCTGTCAAACTCATCCTGCATAAGGGTCAGCATTCCGACGCCGTTTTCAAGCTGTGGGAAACCCTCGTAATCGTCATATTCGGGCAGGGGCAGACCCGCTGTCAGATAGAATTCATCCGACAAAAAGCAAAATCTTGTGCCTTTTTCTTTAAACAATTTGTTCTGCCATTTAGTTACCTGTTCTATAACGGTCCTGCATTGTTCGGGCGTAAACAGTTTGATTGGGTAAAGACCTTGTCTGTGCGCGCTTTTTCCAAACGGTACGATAGACATACTTTTCCCGAACGGGATAAATCGGCTCAGGTCTTCAATGCTTTTATCAAGATACTTCCCGTCGTTTATACCCGCACACAAAACTATCTGAAAATTCATTTCTATATGTGCTTTATAAAGCTTTTCAAGCTGTTCAAAAAGCCTTGCTGCATTGGGGTTTTTAAGCATATATTTGCGAAGTTCCATATCGGTGGTATGAACGGAAACATTGATAGGCGAAAGATGATAAAAGATTATTCGGTCAAGGTCTTCGTCTTTCATATTTGTAAGAGTGACATAATTCCCCTGCAAAAATGAAAGGCGGGAGTCGTCGTCCTTAAAATACAAAGTATCGCGCATACCCTTTGGAAGCTGGTCTATAAAGCAGAAAATACACTTGTTGGAACAGCTTTTTGCCTTATCCATAAGGCCTGTTTCAAACACGATGCCAATATCTTCGTATTCATCCTTTTCTATTTCAAGTTCCCATTCCTCGCCGTCCTGCTTTCTTATGCCAATTACGATATATTCATCCTGTATCAGATAGCGATAGTCAAAAACGTCCTTGACGGGCTGACCGTTTATATCAAGCAAAATATCGCCGACCTCAATGCCCATTTCCTGTGCAATGCTGTCGGGCTCGACTTTGATAATTATATTTTCACTCATTATATCACCTTATAAAGAAATAAGCCCTGCAAGCGAACCGCGTGCATTACCCGTTATTCTGTGCGAGAAGAAAATATCGGGGTGACACTTGGTACACATACGGCTGTTTTCTATATTTTCGGGCAAAAGTCCGTGATTTTCAAGTATACGCTGATTGACGGAGTGCAGGTCAATAAAAAACTTGCCGTCTTCCGAGGTATCTACTGATATAAATTCTTCCGACCATGGCAGTTTTTCTCTGAATTCCTTTACAACGGGCATATCTACCTGAAAACAGCATTTGCCTATAGCTGGAGAAATGCCCGCAATTATTTTTGCTCTGTCCGCACCGTATTTTTCGGCAAGAATATCGGCCGTCTTTCCGCCTATCTCCAATACCGTGCCGCGCCAGCCGCTGTGGGTCATGGCTATGGCTTTTACATCGGGAGCATAGAAGAAAAGCAGTACGCAGTCTGCGGAAAAACCCGTAAGAACAACATCTTTGTCGGTCGTATATTCGCCGTCATAGCCGTCTTCCTGCCTTTCTTTAAAAAGTCCTTTGCCGCGGTCGGCAGCTGTGACTTCGATAATATTGTCGGTATGTATCTGTCTTGTCCAAACTGTGTTTTTGCTGTCTGTACCAATAGCGGAGCAGATAATGCGGTAATTCTCTATAACATTTTCGGGCTTGTCCTCGCGAAAGGCAAGATTAAGCGAAGAAAAACATCCCTCGCTGACACCTCCCAGACGCGTTGAAAAGCAATGCTTTATGCCTGCTTTTTCAAGGTTTTCAAAAACAAAGTATTCAAGTTTGCCTTTTTTGACAAGTTTCATATTATTCTCCTAAAAAGCATTTTTAAAATGCGTTATTTCTTTTCCCAAGATAGATATAACATCAAAGCGGCAGTCCACATTTTGCAGTCCTTTTTCCATAAGATAGTAAGATGCGGTATTTCTTATATGTGTTTGTTTGTGGTAGTTTACAGCTTCATAAGGCTTGCCCTTAGAGTCGTTTTGCCTGTATTTTACCTCGACAAATACAATATAGCTGCCTTTTTGAGCTATAATATCTATCTCGCCCATACGGCAGCGGTAGTTACATTCAAGTATTTTGTAAAAACGGTGTTTAAGATAGGTCACAGCCATCTGTTCGCCCGTTTTGCCTTTGTTGACATTACTCATTGAATACATCCTTGCAGAAACTCATGCGGTGGATAGCGCTGAAGCCGAGTTTTCTTATGCCCTCATAGTGTTTTGGCGTACCGTAGCCCATGTTATTCTCAAAATCGTATCCGTTGTAGATCTCGGCGATCTTGGTCATAAATCTGTCCCTTGTTACTTTGGCAATAACGCTTGCGGCAGCGATAGAAAGGCTTTTTGAGTCACCTTTTACAATGGCTTCCTGCGGTATATCGACATTGGGTATGGTTACGGCATCAACAAGCAGCTGCTCGGGTTCTGTTTTTAAATTCTTTATTGCGCCCTGCATAGCCATATAAGTTGCCTGAAGAATATTTATACGGTCGATAGTGCGGTTGTCAACAGCACCAAGACCAACGGCAACAGCCTTGTCCATGATTATATCATAAAGCTCTTCGCGTTTTTTGGGGGAAAGCTTTTTGCTGTCATCAAGCCCCTCGATAACACAGTTTTCGGGCAGGATAACAGCCGCCGCAACAACAGGACCCGCAAGAGGACCTCTGCCGACCTCGTCAATACCCGCAACAAGCTTAACGCCTTTTTTGTGGTATTTGCGTTCAAATTCAAGCATGGTGTCAAGGCGCTCCAGTTCTTTAAGATGAGCGGCATATTTTTTGTCATAGCTTTTTACAAGGTTTATAACACCCGCCCTGGTATCGTCGCGGTACTGTTCCAGTGCTTCGGGTATATCAACAATATTTACTGCAAGAAGTTCCTGCTTTATTTCTGCAATAGATTTCATTTCATCCTCCAAATGGTAAATTTTGTGTATAATAGAATTATATAATGTTTTGACAAAGTTTTCAATAGATTTTATATGAATAGTATTTTACAAAATCATTACACTTTATTACATGGTATAGCAATATTTTTGATTTTGTAGTATACTTATTTATGAGCAACGTCATATCGTGAACGTCTGAATATTTTTGACGTTCACGATATATATCTGTAAAAAGGAGGAAACTTTGTTGTTAAAAAGATTAGCGGCGGCTGTTTTAAGCTGCGTTATGATATTCGGCGGCATAGCTGTTTACCAGAGCTACGGCGAGCAGACCGTGCGTGTCGGCCTTGAAAGATATTATATGGATGTTTCGTCCGTTAATGCAAATAATACGTCACTTGATATCGCCTATAGCGGCGGAAGCCTGAAACTTGACAGCGCAAGCGGTTTTAAATTTGAGCCTGCAAGCGGAAGTTTTTCATCAAGAACACAATGTTCGTCTTTTGAAGATGCTATAGTAAAAGAAAATGCCGTTTACGATTCAAATGGCTGGTGTACATATTTTTCGGGCGCAGCGGCGGCAGAACCCGTGACCGAAGTCACAACACAGGCGGTTATTGAAGAAGAGGTAATTGACGAAACTAAAGAAGAGAAAGAAAAAATGCCTGCTGTTTCCGTAAGCACGGGCACATATACCTATCTTCCGACAGCGATAAAAGTTACATATTCGGGCGGCAGTTTTGTACTTAATACTGCGGGTGTTGTAACGCTTTCATCCTCAAACGGTGTTATAGACCTTGGGGAAATGGCATACCGCGGCAAGATAGAACTTTCAAATTCGGGCGGACTTTTGCAGACCGTTAATATTCTTACAATGGATCAGTACTTATACGGCGTTGTTCCGTCCGAGGTCTATTCAAACTGGCCCGATGAAGCCTTAAAGGCACAGGCAGTTGCGGCGCGTACCTATGCGGAATATCATATCGGCAAACATTCCGGCTATGATCTGTGCGACCATACGCATTGTCAGCAGTACAGCGGCTACAACAAGGAAGAAGAGAGCACAAACAGGGCTGTCGATGCTACATCCGGAGTGCTTGCATACTATGGCGGAAAGCCGATAAATTCCGTATACTATGATTGTGACGGCGGTCATACCCTTTCCGCGGAAGAGGTGTGGGGCAGCGATATTCCGTATTTGCAGTCAACTCCCGACCCTTACGAGCTTAATGCAAGACAATGGGAAAGGACTTTTACTCTTGATGAGATAACAGCTCTTACAAAAGAAAACGGTACGGATATCGGTAATGTAACTGCCGTTGAGGTAACGAAGCGCCGCGGAGATATTCTTGCGGAAGAAGTTGTGATTACGGGTACAACAGGCAAAATGACATTAAACGGTCAGGATATAAAGACATTCTTCAAAAAAGACGGCGAAAACCTTTGGTCACGCGCTTTTACAATAAGCGGTTCGGCTGCACCGAGCAATAATGTTTATGTTACGGGTGTAAGCGGCTCGGCGGACAATATGAAGCTGAATGTTGTTTCTGCCGTGGACAGCAAGGGTCAGGTGACTGTGCTTGACAATATTAACTGTGTACTGCGCGGCAAGGACGGCGATGTGGTCATAAGCGCAAGCGGCGGCACACTTACCGAAGCGCATGACAGCATTGTTATAAGCGGTGCAGGCTGGGGGCATGGTGTAGGCATGAGCCAATGCGGCGCTTACGGTATGGCATCACAGGGCTTTGATTATAAAGAAATTTTAAAATATTACTACAAGGGAATAGAAGTAAAATGAAAAAATCGGATTTTTATTTTGAACTGCCGCCCGAACAGATAGCGCAGACGCCATTAAAAGACAGGTCGGCATCAAGACTGTTGGTTTTGGATAAAAACACAGGGGAGATCGAACACAGGATCTTCAAAGATATTACAGACTATCTTAACGAGGGCGACTGTCTTGTTATAAACGAGACAAAAGTTCTTCCGGCGCGTCTTATCGGCGAAAGAGAGGATACGGGTACCCGTGTCGAAATATTGCTTTTAAAGCGCCTTACGGATGAGAATTGTTGGGAATGTATCGTTTACCCGGGTAAAAAGGCAAGGGTAGGCAAGCGTATTTCTTTTGGCAGCGGTCTTTTAAAGGCGGAAGTCATTGATATAGTGGAAGAGGGAAACAGAATAGTCCACTTTGAGTTTGACGGCATTTTTGAGGAGATACTCGATAAACTTGGACAGATGCCATTACCGCCTTATATAACCGAAAAATTGGAAGATAAGGACAGGTATCAGACTGTTTATGCCAAAAATAACGGTTCGGCGGCTGCTCCTACGGCGGGTCTTCATTTCACGCCCGAGCTTCTTGAACAGATAGAAAAAAAGGGTGTAAAAATAGCAAGATTAACGCTTCATGTCGGTTTGGGAACATTCAGACCCGTTAAGGCGGATGATATACTTGACCATAAAATGCACAGCGAATATTACTGCATAGAACCCGAACAGGCAGATATTATCAATAATGCGCGCAAAAACGGCGGCAGGATAATCGCAGTAGGCACAACAAGCACCAGAACGCTTGAATCCGTAGCCGACGAAAACGGCTTTATCCCCGCAAAAAGCGGCTGGACAGATATTTTTATCTATCCCGGCTATAAATTCAAGGCTATCGACTGCCTTATCACAAATTTCCACCTGCCCGAAAGTACGCTTATCATGCTTGTCAGCGCATTGGCAGGCAGGGAAAATGTGCTTAACGCATATAAAGTGGCGGTGGAGGAGAAGTATAGATTTTTCTCGTTTGGGGATGCGATGTTTATACAATCGTAATGATTTTAAAAGCTGCTGCTGAAAGTAGTTTATATTGCAAAATATGTAAAAAGGGCATTATTTAACGATAATGTCTTTTTTTATTGAAAAATTTTTTCTTTATGTACCCATTTTATATTTTTTCGGTGTTTATTATAGTAAAGGACAAAAAAGGAGGACTAATAATGAAAAAAACAATATTTCCAATTATATTATTTATTATTTTGTTTTCAGCGGGTTTGAATGTACAAGCTGAAGAAATACAGTTGACGGATTATAATTATGCTTATGCAAAAAGAGTTCTTGATGGGTTTAGTATTACTGCTTTTTCGGATACATATGAATGTGGGGATGCTTTCTGGGGCGCATTTGATAAAGTTGAAGAAATCTACTTGAAGCCAAATGGAACGCAATTATACTGTTCAGGAGATTATTCCGCACTTTATGGTAAAAATGATATAGGTGGCGTTAATTTTGGGCAATCTGTGGTGGGTTACAAGTACATTGGAGTATATGCTTCGATACAACCTTATACTAAAAACAGGTATCATAAAGGCTATGTATTAAACTATGACGGAAATATTTTAGATGAAAACTCAATAGATAAAAGAGTTGTTGAAGAGAATGAGCAAATCCCTTATGGAATACGAATACAGAGATATAACGACGCATTAAAAATGAACATTGAAACAGAAGAATCCGAATCAGAAAGAGTTGACCGTTCATATTCTTTCCATGAAAAGCAAATAAACGGGCAAACATACTATGCTTTATTTAAAGAGTTAAAAGATGGAGAAACAGCAGTGGATTTTGTACCGAAAGAACAGCCGACAGATAAATACACCGAATACATAAATCAAATGTACAAAAAGGGCTTGTTGTTCAATAATGAAATGTGTTTTTACAAAAGAGGGATAACACGTCTTGATTTTGGTATAGTTCTGGGCAGGGCATACTGTAATGCTACGGAATATAACTTAGACGAATTTTTCACAGAAACTAAATTTGTTGATGTAAACCACCCTTACTGCTTGTATTTATCCGATAATGGTATACTTACTTCAAGCAATGCGTTAGGACGTAATCTGTATCTTAACGAGAGGGAAATATCGAAACAAGTTGTTTCCGATGCACTTGATAAAGCCGCAGAGAAGTGCGGTGTCCTGACCGAATGGAAGAACACAAAGGTAATACAGCCGACAGATGCGGTTTGTTCAAGAGAACTTGCCTATGTTGAGACATTCAGACTGTACGAACTTATCAAAAAGCACAATAATCCCAATTATTCGGCTTTTACTTCTTCACAAGTTTTAGACTCCGACAGCGAAGCAGAGACTATGCACTATGAAACGGTAGCGTATATCGCCCCGAACAGCGAAGCAGAGACTATGCACTATGAAACAGTATCGGATAACGCCTCGAACGCAGAAACAAGTACGGAAATGACTACGCAGGCGACAGCGGTTAAGGGTGAAAACGTTTCAAAAATCGCCTTTATTTTAATAATTGCATTTATACTTGGCGGCATTATAGTTATGTTCACAGAATAAGTGCAACAACAAAAGGTTGAAATCATATATTCCCTCATAAAGGCTCAAACTAATGGTTTGGGTCTTTTTTATTAAAAAGTTAATAATTTTTTGAGACAAGGTTGATTTATTGCATTTATCAAAAATATCCATAATTATCTCCTTTACAAAAACCCCCTCGTTTCCGAGGGGGCAATTTTATGCGATAAACGCATTATTTATTGAATTACTTGCCTGCAAGTACCTTATAGCCTTCGAGTCTTCTCTTAGCGTCCTCGGCACATCTGTCAAACAATTCTTCTGCAACTTCGGGGAATGCCTTAGCAAGTGAAGCGTAACGAACTTCGCCCTTGATGAATTCCTTAAAGTCTGCCTTAGGCTCCTTAGAGTCAAGTGTAAATACTTCACCCTCGGGATTGTATCTGTAAAGCTGCCAGTAACCGCAGTCAACAGCCTTCTGAGCCTCTGTATGGAAGTTAGCTCTGAGACCGTGGTTGATACAAGGAGCGTAAGCGATGATAAGAGAAGGACCGTTGTAAGCTTCTGCTTCTTTAAGTGCCTTTATAAGCTGATTCTTATCTGCGCCCATGCAAACCTGTGCAACATATACATAACCATAGCTCTTAGCTATCATACCAAGGTCTTTCTTGCGTACTCTCTTACCTGAAGCGGCAAATTTAGCGATAGCAGCGGTAGGAGTAGCCTTGGAAGCCTGTCCGCCTGTGTTGGAGTAAACTTCTGTATCGAATACGAATACGTTTACATCTTCGCCGGAAGCAAGAACATGGTCAACACCGCCGAAGCCGATGTCGTATGCCCAGCCGTCACCGCCAAAGATCCACTGGCTCTTCTTAACAAGCATATCCTTGTGGTCAAGAACGTACTTGCAGTCTTCACAGCTTGCGCCCTTAGCTTCAAGTGCAGCAACAAGTGCAGCGGATGTAGCCTTGGACTCTTCGCCCTTGAACATTGTGTCAAGCCATGCCTGAGCAGCAGCCTTAACATTGTCATCGCTTGTATTGTTTACGATATTTTTAACGTGTTCGGCAAGTTTTTCTCTCTGCTGCTTAACACCTGTGTACATACCGTAACCAAATTCTGCGTTGTCCTCGAACAGTGAGTTACACCATGCAGGACCCTGACCGTTTGCGTTTGTTGTATAAGGAGTAGAAGGTGCAGAGCCGCCCCAGATCGAAGAACAACCTGTAGCATTAGCTATGTACATTCTATCGCCGTAAAGCTGAGTAATAAGTCTTGCATAAGCTGTTTCAGCACAACCGCCGCAGGAACCCGAGAATTCAAGGTAAGGAAGCTCGAACTGAGAACCCTTAACTGTGTACTTGTCTTCGGGATTTTCCTTGCGAGGAAGCTTAATTGCATAGTCCCAAGCCTCAACCTGATCTCTTGCATCGTCGATAGGAACGAGTTTAAGAGGATCGCTCTTGCCTGCAAGAGGACAGCTTGCGATACAGTTGCCGCAGCCTGTACAGTCCATAATGTCAACCTGCATTACATACTTGTAACCTGCTTCCTTGCCCTTACCGTCTACTGCCTTTAATGAAGCGGGAGCAGCCTTTGCCTCGTCTTCTGTAAGAAGGAAAGGTCTGATACAAGCGTGCGGGCAAACAAATGCACACTGGTTACACTGAATACAAGTAGAAGGATCCCAAACAGGAACATTGATAGCGATACCGCGCTTTTCGTAAGCAGCTGTACCATGCTCGAATGTACCGTCTTCGATGCCCTTGAATGCAGAAACGGGAAGTGTATCACCCTTTTGAGCGTTCATAACATCAACTATATCTGTGATGAACTTAGGTCTGTCTGTTACAGCAACCTTTTCGTCAACTGCGTTAGCCCAGTCAGCGGGGATCTCAACCTTGTGGAAGCCCTCTGCACCTGCGTCAACAGCTGCGTAGTTCATATTAACGATCTTTTCGCCCTTCTTGCCGTAGGACTTAACGATGAATTCCTTCATGTACTTGATTGCGTCATCCTTGGGGATGATCTCTGTGATCATGAAGAATGCCGACTGAAGTACCATGTTGAACTTGCTGCCAAGGCCTAATTCAGCACCGATCTTTACAGCGTTGATAGTGTAGAAGTTGATGTTCTTCTTGGCAAGGTCTCTCTTAACATTTGCAGGAAGATGAGTATTAAGTTCTTCATCAGACCAGATAGTGTTAAG
Source organism: Bacillota bacterium (assembly GCA_017460805.1). Lineage (GTDB taxonomy): Bacteria > Bacillota > Clostridia > Lachnospirales > CAG-274 > RGIG4310. The sequence goes on from JAFUAF010000029.1 coordinate 19,258, forward strand.
TAAGAAGCTGCCGCCGTCCTTAAGGTTGGATGTCATATCATACTTGTTAAGGTATGACTGCTGATGACAAGCAACAAAGTCAGCTGTATCAATGAGGTATGGTGAACGGATAGGCTTGTGACCAAATCTTAAATGAGAATTGGTGATACCGCCTGACTTCTTGGAGTCATAAGCAAAGTAAGCCTGAGCATACATATCTGTATGGTCACCGATGATCTTGATAGAGTTCTTGTTGGCACCTACAGTACCGTCGGAACCAAGACCCCAGAATAAGCAGTTCTTAGTACCTTCGGGAGTAACGTCAACAACTTCGCCTCTTTCAAGTGAAAGGCCTGTAACGTCATCATTGATAGCAAGTGTGAAAGGATTCTTAGGCTGTGCAGCGTCAAGATTCTTGTAAACAGCGATGATGTCGGCAGGAGTGGTATCCTTTGAACCGAGACCGAAACGGCCGCCGATGATCTCGGGCTTTCTGTCGCTGTGGAAGAATGCTGTACAAACATCCTGGTATAAAGGTTCGCCAAGTGAACCGGGTTCTTTTGTTCTGTCAAGAACAGCGATCTTCTTAACAGTAGCGGGGATAGCTTCAAGAAGCTTTTCGGGAACGAAAGGTCTGAAAAGATGTACGTTTACAAGACCAACCTTCTCGCCCTTAGCTGCAAGATAGTCGATAGTACCCATGATAGTATCACAGATAGAGCCCATAGCAACGATAACTTTCTCTGCATCGGGTGCGCCGTAGTAGTTGAATAATTTGTAATCTCTGCCTGTAAGCTTGCTGATCTCAGCCATGTATTCCTCAACAACTGCGGGAGTTGCATCATAGTAAGGATTACAAGCTTCGCGAGCCTGGAAGAAGATATCGGGGTTCTGTGCAGTACCGCGTGTGCATGGATGTTCGGGGTTAAGAGCGTGTTCCTTGAACTCCTTAACCTTGTCCATGTCAACTAATTTAGCGAGGTCTTCATAATCAAGAACCTCGATTTTCTGAATTTCGTGAGAAGTACGGAAACCATCGAAGAAGTGAAGGAAAGGAACCTTAGCCTTGATAGTTGAAAGGTGAGCAACTGCACCTAAGTCCATAACTTCCTGAACGCTTGAAGAAGCAAGCATTGCAAAACCTGTCTGACGGCAGGCCATAACGTCGGAGTGGTCGCCGAAGATGTTAAGAGCGTGGCTTGCAACACAACGCGCACTTACATGAAGTACACAGGGAAGTAATTCACCTGCGATTTTGTACATGTTGGGGATCATAAGAAGAAGACCCTGAGATGCTGTGTAAGTTGTTGTTAAAGCACCTGCAGCAAGTGAACCGTGTACTGTACCTGCAGCACCGGCTTCCGACTGCATCTCTACAACCTTAACAGTCTGACCGAAAATGTTTTTCTTACCTCTGGCCGACCATTCATCAACGTACTCAGCCATAGGGGAGGATGGTGTAATAGGGTAAATACCGGCAACTTCTGTGAAAGCGTAGCTCACTGTAGCAGCAGCCTGGTTACCATCCATGGTTTGCATAACCTTTGACATTATTTATTCCTCCTTGTCAAAATAAATTTGTGATTATGTATAAAATCACATAAACACCAATAATAAGCCTGAAGTATTTTCTGTTTTGCAAAAATTCTTCACGCCGATTATCTTATGGTATAATTATACCAAGTTTTCACGAAATAGTAAATAAGAAATTGAAAATTTTTTTAAATTTTTTTACATTTTCTTTACAAGGCTGTCATTTTATTGTTACATTGATGAAAAAAAGCAAGCTTTTATTGTGTATATCCGACAAAAATACTGGGAATAAAACATAAAAAATCACCCCGACATTATACTGTACGGGGTGATGAGCTTACTATGCTATTTTAATTTTTTTGTTTTTTAAAAGCATTGTGTATGCAACTATACAAGCAAGTGAGATAAGCGAAATGAATATGCCTAAGGCAAAGCCCGAAGGATGATATTCAAATTCTATTTCATGCTCGCCTGCCGAAATGTCAACACCTACAAGACCGTCATCGCCAATGGATACCTTTTCCTGAGGCTGGCCGTCAACACTTACTTTCCAACCCGGTACATAGGGGATAGAAGTATAGAGAACACCGTCCTGTGAAGCCGAAACATTACCTTTTATCCTTGTATCTTCAAAGTCGGTTATTGTGAAAGGCTCCTGTGAAAGTTTGTCGTATGCTTTCTGGAAAACAGCATCGTCATAGCTTGCCGCATATACCTTTACAGTACCGTCTTTACGATAGGTATGCTCGAATTCACCCTTGTTTGTAAGTTCAAACTTAACGGTTATTTCTTCACCTGCTTTAACATTTCCTATATCAAACAAACTCTTGCCTGCGCTGAGTTCGCGCTGTTCGTTGGCTGTATCTGTAATATAGGTGACATTTTTTGTATTGCCCGCATCGACATAAAGATAAAGATACTGGTCTTTGTCGGATATTATCTTTGCCGTTACGGTAGGATGAAGCGAAAGATTGGCAGGGTCGGTAAGCTCGTATTTATACTCGTTGTCGTTTATCTGTTCCGTAATGTTCATATAGGTATAGTCAAAAGTTGACAGAGGAACATCTGTAAACATTTTTTCGTCAACGCCTGCTGCTGTTTTAATAAAATCATTCTGTACATCAAAGGGCATAGAGTCCTTTGTTACCCAGTTTTTAACGTCGTTTGACACCATGAATGCAAGCGGAAGAACACGTTTGTTTTCGTATACCCAAACATTTTCAAACTGTTCAAGGTAGTCATATCTCTGGTTTTTGATAGTGCCGTCGAATGTTCCGTCATCGTTCTCATTTGCTTTGTTCATAACATATTTCATGTCAAACATTGCATCTACAAGAGCGGTCGGGTCATAGTAACGATAGGAGTTGCCTGTTGCGGCAATACCAAGGTTTCCGATAAGTTCGGAGATACCGCCGGGTGCCATGGAGCTGAACTGTGAGAAACCGTTGTAGTGGTAAAGTGCGGCATCGTTTATCGTTGTAAAACGTCTGAATTCCGTGCGGTAAAACTCGCCGTTTTCTTTCTCATTAAGGTAATCAACGGCTCTGTCTGTATTATCAATATACTGAACATAGCTTTTTCTGTCAGTTGTACGGTCAAGACCCTCATGGCACGAGAAAAGCGCTTCTGCGCATACAAACACAAGCAAAACGGTAAGGATAGGCTTCATTTCGGCCTTTTTAGCACTGCGCTCATAATAGAGCAGCACAATATAGATAAGCATTGCGATTATGTTTATAACAATATCCGAGCCTTTGAGTACGGTATCTATCTCGCTGTAGTTCGGCACAAGTATAGATTCCGTAAAGAATATGATAACCACATAGAATATAAATGCCTTATATATAAGACCGAATTTCACATCCTTGAAGTTGATAAATGCCTTATATGCTATCATTATAAGTATAAAGCTGTAAATAAACGTATATCTGTGCGGCAGGTTAGACGGGAAATGCGCACCGTGGATAAGATAATCCAATGGTTTTACACAGGCACAGATAAGCATGAATACAAGCAGACCGCCGTACCACCATTTTTCGCGCGAATTTATCTTGCGGTTAAAGAAGTAGAACGGAACGAGAAGCATTGTAAGTACACCGCTGTATACGTTGGGAAGGTCCTCGTTACGTGCAAGTACAACAGGACGGGCACCAACAAAATGGTTTGTGATAAGCTGATAAATATTTTCGTATATCTCAAACTTGGGAAAGCTTGAATCGCTTGTTGCGGTATGAGACAGCGCAATAACGGTAGGTATTGTCAAAAACATTGAAATACCGCCTGCAAGCAGCGACATTATGCCGAATTTTATTATGCGGTCGATTATAAGCTGCTTGTTCTTTTTTAATGTGTAATTGCTGAACGTATATGCAAAGAAGTAAAGTACCGCAAATACACACACAATAAAGGCAATATAGAAGTTTATGATAATTACAAGTCCAAGCGAAGCAAAGTATAAAAGGTGCTTGCCGTCGTCAACAAGGCGCTGTATGCCAAGTGCGACTATAGGGAAAAGAGCAACGGCATCAAGCCACATGACATTCCAGTAATAACCTGTAATATACGAAGAAAACGCATAAAGCAGACCGAAAATTACCAGCGAAAGGTCATTTCTTGAAAATGTCTTTTTAAGGTAATATGCAAAGAAAGCACCGCTGAAAGCTATCTTAACAATGATAAAGATAGCAAGTGCTTCGGGCAGGCTGTTCTGCGAGAATAAAAGTATAAATATACTTAAAGGACTTGCGGTATAGTATGCCGACTGTACCAGAAATTCCTTGCCGAGACCGCCTTCCCAACTGTAAAAAAGACTTTGTCCGTTAAGTATTCTGCTTCGCAGCTCTTCATGGAACGGCGCATACTGATGATAAAGATCGACCTTCAGAACTATCTGGTCGCCAAATGGATAAACGCCTCTTATTGCGTATGTAATGCCGTAAATAAGCAATGCAAGAAAGAAAGTGATAATTATATATCTGTTTTCTTTTAAAAGCGAATTGTTTTTGCTGTTCACTTATTTTCTCTCCTTTTTTTATTTGTGTTTTTTAAATATAAACAGTTTGCTGAATATGTAATTCAATACCACGACAACAAACTGCGCTATTATTTTGCATATAAAATCGCCGTCAAGCGAGAATGAAGTAAACGGAATATGAAGGACTTTACTTCCGAATCCAAGCAGATCGACTGTTATCCACATCCACGCTTCTTCAAAACCAAGGGAAAGAACTCTTGCCCCAAAGAATGCGGATATTTCTTTTAAAACTGCCTTTATCTCGCGGTTTTGTGATTTAAAAACAAAAATACGGTTTGTAATATATGCAAAGGTAACCGCAAATATCCAACTGAGAACAGTGGACAAATAAACCTGCTTATTGCCCGAAAGTTTCAGAAAAATATCGGTAAACAGCTTGTACGTAACAAGACTGACAACTGTTGTCAACACACCGAATACAAGATAACTTATAGTTTCGCGGTTTACTAATTTTTTTATTTTTTCCATAAATACACCGCCTTATTTGTTGCGATAGTCGTCTTTAGGCTCGTCAACATTTGTTTTTCTGATGATGTAGACGGGTCTGTTTTTGACTTCAAGATATATCTTTGCAATATATTCGCCAAGTATGCCGCAGGCTAACAAAAGCATTCCGCCAACAAACAATATAAGTGTTACAGTGGAAGCATAGCCCGGCAGATCTTTGCCGAAAATAAGCGTTTTAATAATAATATAAATAAGATATATAAATGAAGAAGCTGCGGTAAAAAGGCCTACATAGCTTGATACTTTGAGCGGAAAGGTGGAAAAAGCGGTAATGCCGTCAATAGCATAAGAAAACAGTTTCCAGAAATTCCATTTGGTCTCGCCTGCGGCACGTTCGACATTTTCAAAGCTTATCCATTTTGTCTTAAAGCCGACCCAGCTGAAAATACCCTTCGAAAAACGCTGTACCTCACTCATTGCAATAACGGCATTTACCATTGGGCGGTTCATCATTCTGAAATCGCCTGCGCCGTCGGGCATATCAACTTCCGATATCTTGTTTACCAGTCTGTAAAAATATCTTGTAAAGAATGTCCGCAGGACAGGGTCGCCGTCTCTTGTGGCACGGTTTGCGGAACAGCAGTCATAGCCTTCTTCCATAGCTTCAAGCATAGGTATTATAAGCTTGGGCGGGTGCTGGAGATCGGCATCGAGTATCAGTACATAATCGCCTGTAGAATTTTTAAGCCCCGCATACATAGCGGATTCTTTGCCGAAATTTCTTGAAAAAGAAATATATTTGACCTTGCTGTCCTTTTCGGCAAGACTTTTTAGTATATCAATGGTTTTATCGCGGCTGCCGTCATCTACAAAAATAAAATTGAATTCATAGCCGCTGATCTCATTGATTACTTTTGATGTTTCTGTGTAAAAAAGCTCGACCACCTGTTCTTCGTTAAAACAGGGGACGATCAGATCGACTTTCTTCATAATATATTTACTCCGTTCGGTTTAATATAACAACACTAAAAATTGCATACCTTATTATTGTAACAAAAAAATCCGATAATATCAATAACAAAATGATATTTTTTGAAAAAAATAATAAAAAAACAGGATATCGGTCATATTTTGTATATGTCCGCATCCTGTTTTTATCAATATTGCTTGCTGCCGTAGTCTATCCCATCGTCTGTAAGACGAAATTTGACCCTTATATCCGACTCGTGAGTGATCTCTATAAGACCTTTTTCTTTAAGGCTTTGTACGGCTTTGGCATTGTTTTTATTTACCTCGGGTTTTTTATTGAAGTTAACAACGTGCAGATCCCCGCCCATCAGGTAGGATTGATATGCTCTATCGAAAATTTCCGACTCGTATTTATCCATTTTATTCCTCCGTCAAAGTACTTTGTTAAGAAAATCTTTAAGACGCTGATTTTCAGGGGACTCAAAGAATTGTTTTGGTTCATTTTCCTCAATGATATGACCGTTCTCCATAAAAATAACTCTTGATGCAACTTCTTTTGCAAAGCCCATTTCATGCGTAACAACAACCATAGTCATATTTTCTTTGGCAAGATCGCGCATAACCTCAAGCACCTCGCCGACCATTTCGGGGTCAAGGGCGGATGTCGGCTCGTCAAAAAGCATTACATCCGGTTCCATGCAAAGTGCGCGGACAATCGCAATACGCTGTTTCTGTCCGCCCGAAAGCTGGGTAGGGTAGTTTTGTGCACGATCATCAAGACCGACTCTTTTTAAAAGCTCCATGGCCTTTGCTTCGGCTTGCTCCTTGCTTTTATGCTGAAGCTTCATAGGTGCAAGAGTTAGATTTTGAAGAATGGTCATGTGCGGAAACAGATTGAACTGCTGAAAAACCATCCCCATACGCTGTCGTATTTTATTTATATCATTTTTTGGGTCGGTAACATCCTTGCCTTCAAAAAATATATGTCCGCTTGTGGGCGTTTCAAGCTGATTTATACATCGTAAAAATGTGCTTTTGCCGCTTCCCGAAGGGCCAATCACGGCAACAACTTCGCCGCGGCTTATCTGTACGCTGACACCGTCAAGAGCCCTTAAAGTAGGAAACTGCACTACAAGATCCTTAACATCTATAATTACCTCGGACATACTTTCACCTTACCTTTCGTTTGCTCTTGAATTGTTTTCGAGTTTTTTAACGCCTGTGCTAAGCAGCATAACTATCGCAAGATAGATAAAAGCCGCAGCAAACAAAGGCATAAAAGCGGAATAAGTCTGCCCGCGGATAATATTTGCGCCCATCGTAAGATCCTCAAGAGCTATGTAACCCGCTATTGATGTTTCTTTTAAAAGAACAATCATTTCGTTGCCGAGCGCGGGAAGGACATTTTTGAATGCCTGCGGGATGATAATGTAACGCATTGTTGATATATAACCGAAACCGAGACTTCTGCCCGCTTCAAACTGCCCCTTGTCGATACTCATAATACCGCCGCGGATTATCTCCGCAACATAAGCACCCGAGTTTATACCGAAAGCGCAGATGGCCACAATGGATTTATCTATGCTGACACTGCCGAAAATAACAAAATAGATTATCATCAGCTGTACTGTCGAGGGCGTGCCTCTGATAACAGTAAGATAAATATTACACAAAAAATTGCCAATGCTTAAAAGTATTTGAAGAAAATGGTGCATTGGACCGCGGTATTTGGTAGTATGCGTCGTGTCGTGGGTCGAGCGTATGGTCGCGATAAGTATACCTATTACAAGACCTACGATTAAGGCAAAAAAAGTGACTTTAAGAGTTACGCCCAAGCCCTTTACAAGATATATATAACGATCGTTTTTTACAAAATTACGGTAAAAATCGTTTTTAAAGCTTTCAAACATCAAAAACATAAGATGCTTTCCTTTCGGTTGATTTAGAAAAGCGGCTTGGTGACCAAACCGCTTTTATTTGTACTATTATGCTGCGGGTACTTCCGAAGTTGTTTCAGCTTCGGCTTCATCTTCGGCTGCTTTGTATTTTGCTACTATTTCGTCAAGTTTGCCGTTTTCCTTCATTTCGGTGAGGGCATCGTTGATAGCGTTAAGAAGAGCGGTGTTGCCTTTTTGTACAGCATAAGCATATTCTTCTTCCGTAAGAACATCATCAAGTACTGCCAGATCATCATCAGCCTCGATGAACTTATTTGCTGTGTCGCCGTCAATAACAACTGCATCAAGTTTCTTCTGCTTTAATGCTTCAATAGCTTCAAAGCCCTTGCCGTAACGTTCAACGGTTGCGCTTGTGTAATTTGTTGTAACATACTCGTCGCCGGTAGTGTTAAGCTGAACACCGATATTTTTGCCGTCAAGCTCGTTTGCTGTCTTGATAGGTGAATCAAATCTAACGATAACGACCTGACTTGTTGTTACATAAGGAATTGTAAAATCAACACTTTCCTTGCGGTCTTCGCGTATTGTAAGACCCGAAGCCGCAACATCCGTCTTGCCGGAGCTTACTGCCGTGATAACAGAACTGAAATCCATGTTCTCGGGTGTGGATTCAAGGCCGAGTTTTTCTGCCACATAAGCCATAACATCGGCATCGATACCGACTACCTGCTCGTTTTCGATAAACTCGTAAGGCGGAAAGTCCGCACTTGTAGCCCATGTAAGTTTGCCGGCTGCCGCCGTCTTTATCTCTTCTGCTGCGGCGGGAGTTTCACCGCTGCCGGAAGATGGCTGAGCAGGCTCGCTCTTTGAACATCCGATAACGGATACAAGCATTGCACCCGCAAGAATAGCTGCTGTTAATTTTTTGAATTTTCTCATAATATAATTTCCCCTTTTAAGAATATTTTTGCTTCTTATTTTATGGATGCAAGATAGTCCTTGTTTAAAGAAATAAGTTTATTTATATATTCCTCGGAAGGACCGCCCTCGACTGTACGCGTATTGACACAGGTCTCAAGGCTTATCGCATCATAAATATCATTTGTAAATACATCACTGACCGCCTTAAACTCATCAAGAGTAAGTTCATCAAGCGATTTTGAGTTATTTACACAATACAGAACAAGCTGTCCGACAATAGCGTGTGCATCCCTGAATGGCACGCCCTGTTTTACAAGCCAGTCTGCCGCATCTGTTGCATTCATAAAACCGCCTTTTGCGGCCTTGTACATTTTATCTTTATTTACGGTCATCGTTGCGATCATGCGGGTAAAGACGGGAAGACACATTTTTAATGTATCAACTGCATCAAAAACGCCTTCTTTATCTTCCTGCATATCCTTGTTATAAGCAAGCGGTATACCTTTCATTGTGGTGAGCATACCCATAAGATGACCGTAGACACGACCTGTTTTGCCCCTGATAAGTTCTGCCATATCGGGGTTTTTCTTCTGCGGCATAATGGAAGAGCCTGTTGAATAGGCATCGTCCATTTCCACAAATTTATACTGCTGGCTGTTCCAGATTATTATTTCTTCGCAAAATCTGCTCAGGTGCATCATTATAATAGATAATGCACTAAGAAGCTCGATAACGAAATCCCTGTCGCTTACACCGTCCATGCTGTTAAGGGTTATGCCGTCAAAGCCCAACTCCTCACATACAAAACGGCGGTCGATAGGGTAGGTGGTGGCAGCCAGCGCACCGCTGCCCAAAGGCATGATGTTGGTGCGTTTATATACGTCGCCAAGACGTGAATAGTCGCGTTTGAACATTTCCATATAAGCAAGCAGATGATGTGCAAAGGTCACAGGCTGGGCATTTTGCAGATGAGTATAGCCCGGCAGTATGGTCTTTGTGTTTTCTTCCGCCATGCCGTTAAGCGTTTCCATAAGCTCAAACAAAAGCTTTTTTATATCCGTGATCTGCTCTTTAAGATACATTCTTATATCAAGTGCGACCTGGTCGTTTCTGCTTCTGCCTGTGTGCAGGCGCTTGCCTACATCGCCTATTCTTTCAATAAGGATAGTTTCCACATTCATGTGGATATCCTCGGCCTTTTCGTCAAAAGTTACCTTGCCGTCTTCGATATCTTTCAGTATCTCCAGCAGTGTTTTTTGTATAAGCTCGCTGTCAGCCTGCGGGATAATGCCCTGCTTGCCAAGCATTTTGGAGTGTGCGACACTGCCTAAAATATCCTGCTTGTACATACGGCTGTCAAAACTTATGGAAGAGTGGAAATGGTCTGTAAAGCTGTCGGTTGATTTTGTAAATCTTCCGCCCCAAAGTTTCATTATTATTTCTCCTAATTATTTGTTTTCGTTTCTCTGCTTCATCATAGCTCTTACCTTTAAGGGAAGACCGAAAAGGTTGATAAAGCCAACAGCATCCTTGTGGCTGTAAAGCTCGCCCGTTGTGAAGCTTGCTATATCCTCGTCATACAGGCTGTACGGTGAAGATGAGCCTGCGGAGATGATATTGCCCTTATAAAGTTTTAATCTTACCTTGCCTGTAACAGTTTCCTGCAAAGAGTCGTTGAAAGCATCAAGAGCCTCGCGAAGGGGAGTGTACCATTCGCCGCTGTAAAGAAGCTCCGCGTATTTTGTTGCGATCGTTTCTCTGAACTGCTGTGACTGTTTGTCAAGGCAAAGATATTCAAGTTCTCTGTGTGCATACATAAGTATCGTGCCGCCCGGTGTTTCATAAACGCCGCGTGACTTCATACCTACAACACGGTTTTCAACAATATCCGCAATGCCGATGCCGTTTGCGCCGCCGACTTCGTTAAGCTTTGTCATTATCTCGATAGGAGAAAGCTTCTTGCCGTCGATGGCAACTGGGATACCTTTTTCAAATTCTATTTCTATATATGTGTCCTTGTCGGGAGCCTTTTCGGGTGTTACGCCAAGCACAAGAAGTCTGTCGTAATTAGGCTCGTTTGCGGGATCTTCCAGTTCAAGACCCTCGTGGCTGATATGCCATAAGTTGCGGTCACGGCTGTAGCTGTCGTCCTTCTTCATGGGAACGGGGATACCGCGTTCTTCAAGGTATGCTATCTCGTCCTCTCTGGACTGCATTTTCCATTCGTCCATCTTCCATGGCGCGATTATCTGGATATCGGGGGCGAATGCCTTAACGGTAAGTTCAAAACGTACCTGGTCATTGCCCTTGCCCGTAGCACCGTGGCAGATAGCGAAAGCGCCTTCCTTGCGAGCTATCTCAACAAGACGTTTTGCAATAATAGGTCTTGCCATAGATGTACCGAGAAGATACTTGCCCTCGTAAACAGCGTTTGCCTTAACTGTAGGATAAATAACATCGGTAATAAATTCCTCTTTAAGATCCTCGATATAAAGTTTGCTTGCACCGGTAGAAAGTGCACGTTCTTCAAGACCGTCCGTTTCACTGCCTTGTCCGACATCAGCACACACTGCAATGACCTCAACGTCCTCATAAAGCTCCTTTAACCAAGGAATAATAACGGTGGTATCAAGACCGCCGGAATAAGCCAATACTATTTTTCTGCTCATTTTACAAAAACCTCCCATAATGTTTTTAATGATTATATCACAATATACATTAGATATTCAAGTCTAAATCACAAATTTTTCATAAAAAAATAATTTTTTCAAAAAAGTGTTGCATAATATTCATTTTTAGTGTATAATTATAAATCAAAATAACGAAAAATATTTTTATATGTATTTTTTACTGTACATTTGCAGGAAAAAGGTGTATACTATATTAGTTATAAAGTAGTTAAAAATCATTACATATATAAATGGAGGAATCGAAATGATAAAAGTTGGTATTATAGGTGCAACGGGTTATGCAGGCAGCGAGCTTGTAAGACTTATAACAAATCACCCGCAGGCAGAGATAAAGACCATTACTTCGCAGTCATACAGCGGCAAGCCTTACGGTGAAGTCTACGAAAGCTACAGACACAGAGACGACTATGTATGCGAAGAAGAAAATATCGAAAAAATGGCGGAAGAGTGTGATGTTATATTCCTTGCGCTCCCTCACGGCGTAGCAAGCAAAAAGGTGACGGAAAGCGTGCTTTCAAAGACAAAGATAATCGACCTTGGCGCCGATTTCCGTTTACAGGATATCGAAACCTATGAAAAATGGTATACGGAGCATTATGCAAAGGATATTCTTCCCGAAGCTATCTACGGTCTTTGCGAGATAAACAGAGAAAAGATAAAAGGCAGAAGAATAGTCGCAAACCCGGGATGCTATACGACAACAAGCATTTTATCGCTTTATCCGCTTGTAAAAGAAAAAATGATAGACCTTTCTTCTATTATAATAGATGCAAAGTCGGGCGCAACGGGTGCGGGCAGAGGTCTTTCGCTCGGCAATCATTACTGCGAGCTTAACGAAAGCGTGAAAGCGTATAAGATAGCAAACCACAGACATACACCCGAAATAGAGGAGCAGCTTTCCTATGCTGCGGGCGAGGATATAGTTCTTAATTTTACACCTCACCTTATCCCTATGGACAGGGGTATTCTTGCGACCTGCTATGCAAAACTTGCTAATAAATATTCATACGAAGATATTCTTGCAGCATACGAAAAATATTACAAGGATGAATATTTTATCAGAATAACAAAAAAAGGTACTTTCCCCGAAACAAAATGGGTAAAAGGCTCGAACTATGTTGATATCGGCTTTACGATAGACGAAAGAACAAACAGAGTTATTGTTATAGGCGCGCTTGACAATCTGTTCAAGGGTGCTGCGGGACAGGCTGTTCAGAATATGAATATTCTGTTCGGACTTGACGAAAAGACGGGTATTGATTATATCCCCGTATTCCCTGCATAATTTGGTATGATCAAATGAAAAAGATATTTTGTGCTTTAATTATATTTTCCTTTATTGGTTCATTATCGGGCTGCGGGTACAGATACAAATATTACAAGCAGATGCAGCAAAATTATAACAATCAGCCCGTAACACCGGTAAAACCCGCAAATAATATCGACTATACAAGTAAATATACTATTGTTGCCGATCACGGTGAAGTAAGGCGGGCACATGGCGAATATGACGACAATCTGACTTGGGTAGTCACATTCAACGGAGAAACGATGCTTGAAAGAAATGCCGTTGATGAATTTAAAATTACACCTTCAAATTACGGTGACGGCAGATACAAAGTATGGCTAAAAGCTTATACCGAATACGGATACGAGCGAGTGAGCAATATTGTCGAGTGGGATATGCCCTTTGATGAAAACACACAGGTATCACCGAATGTCTATCTCCCCGAGCCTATCGTCAACACAGACCATGTGAATGAATATACATTGACAGAGGATAAAGGCTGTGTTACCCGTTCAAGCGGATCTTATGAAGACAGCCTCACATGGGTAATAGAGGTAAACGGAAGAACCGTTTTAGAGAGAAATGCGGAAAACGAGTTTACATACAGACCCACAGGCTATGAGGACGGCGTTTACAAAGTCTGGTTGGAGTCCTTTATTGACGGCGGTTATAAGCGTGTGAGCAATATAGCGGAATGGACGCAGCCGCTTGAAAATGTTTCTGCCGAAGAATCGGATATAATAGAAAGAAAAAATTCCATGAAAAGTCTTATCCGTAAACTTGACCATAAAGGCGAGGATCTTGAGTATAAAATGGGGTTTGTCATTGATGCGGACCATGACGGCGAATATGACAACTGTGCCTTTTACGCAGGCAAGGACAAAGCCGGAAATGAAGCACAGTTTATTTTTGAAAACGGCTCGTCCTTTATCCGCTTTTCAACTATGGATATTCAGGAAGAAAATACTCTTTATATCTGGTGTGACGAGGCAACGGGCAAAGATTATATAATTCGCGCGGTAAAAAATGCGGACGGCAGCATTACGGGTACAGACTGCTGTACGGGCGAGGTAATTTATACACAAAACAATGATGAAATAACCGTTTACGGACAAAAAGCGGACAAGAGCAGGCTGACGGGCTACGGAAGATTTTCATATAATTCAGAAGCACCTTATGACTGCGACCATTTTTATGTATCGAAAAACGGAAAAGCGGTATTTGAAAGTGCATAATACGAAAGGAGTTTTAATTATGAACATTATAAACGGAAATGTTACATCTCCCAAAGGTTTTTCTGCGGGCGGATGTGAGATAGGCCTTAAAAAAGGCAAAAAAGATATGGCTGTTATAGTAAGCGAAAAAATGTGTACGGCAGCAGGCTGTTTTACAACAAATGTTGTAAAGGCCGCACCTGTTTTGTGGGATATGGAAAAGGTAAACAATCCCGTAAAAGGTGTTGTGGCAAACAGCGGCAATGCAAATGCCTGTACGGGAGAGCAGGGTCTTAAAGATGTTGAAGCAACTGCTGCAAAGCTTGCCGAACACATCGGTGTAAAGGCGGAAAATGTGCTTGTATGCTCAACGGGAGTTATAGGCGTAAACCTTGATATGAATAAAATTTTACCGGGTGTGGATAAGACTTTTGCTTCTGTTTCGGCTGATTTTGCGGGCGGCGAAAGCGCAAGCCATGCAATTATGACTACGGACACACACCCCAAGACAGCTGCCGTTGAGATCGAGATAGGCGGTAAAAAAGTCACTCTTGCAGGTATGGCTAAGGGTTCGGGTATGATAAATCCCAATATGGCGACTATGCTTTGCTTTATCACAACAGACTGTGCCATAGAAAAAAAATTGCTTGACAAAGCGCTTAAATCCTGCGTTATAGATACATTCAACATGATAAGTGTTGACGGCGATACATCCACAAACGATACCGTGCTCGTGCTTGCAAACGGTATGGCGGAAAATGACATTATAAACAGTGAAAATGAGGACTACAACAAGTTTGTTGAGGCTTTATTCTATATTAACAAAACGCTTGCCGTAATGTGCGCAGATGACGGCGAGGGCGCAACAAAGCTTATGGAAGTTAATGTTACGGGCTGCGGCGATGAAAAGAGCGCAAGGCTTATCGCACAGTCTGTTACAAGCTCCAATCTGCTTAAATGCGCACTCTTCGGCGAGGATGCAAACTGGGGCAGGGTGCTTTGCGCTATGGGCTATTCGGGAGGTAAATTCGACCCTATGGGCGTTACTATCAATTTCCGCAGCGCAAAGGGCGAAATAAATCTTATGGATAACGGCACACCTATCGTTTTTGACGAGGATCTGGCTGCCAAAATTCTTTCGGAACATAATATTTATATTGATATTCTGCTGAATGAGGGAAACGCAAAGGCTACTGCGTGGGGCTGCGACCTTACTTATGATTATGTCAAGATAAACGGGGATTACAGGAGTTAAATCATGAATTTGGAAGAACAATATTTTTCGGAAAAAAGTGTCCCTTATCGCTATGATATTTTAAGACAGATTGCACTTGAACCGCAGGAACATACAAAAAGTTTTTTCCTAAAATCATTTAACAAGGAGCGGCATCTTGATATGCGTATGCTTGCAATGCGCGGTTATGCTTATTACGCAGAGGAAGCGGAAATAGAGCCTCTTATGGAAAAATTGCATAAAATACTTATAAAAAGCGCGGTATCCACGCCATATAATTATGAGGAATATGGGTTATTAATGTCCGACTTTCATAAAAAGCATTTTCTGGATACTTATGGATATAACTGTTTTAAAACATTTTTTGAACAAGTTGAAAAACTGTATACCGATCTGCCCGCTGTTTATAAAGGTCTTGTGACCTGTGATGAACAAGGCAATGAAATAAATCCGATGAGTGATGAAGAATGGGAAAAACGATGGGATGATATCAGAAAATTTACAGAAAGTCTGTATAAGCAAGGAGATACTGAAAAATGAGGATAATAAGCGACCGCTGTCCTTGGTGCGGCAAAAAAATTGACGGCAGCAAACCCTCGAACTTAGACAAGCCAAACGGTTATGCAATAGGCAGAGGGGTGAACTGGTGCAGAAGCTGCGGCAATTGGTATGGGATAAAACCGACTGCGGCAATGTTTCTTATACTTGTTTTGCTGTTTATAGGCTGTATACTGCTTAAGGCTGCACCTATGGCGGGTATCGTTATTCTTGCGGTGTGTATAATTATTCCGCTTTTGATGTGGCGCAAGCTGCCAAAAGAAAAATATCCGACGGGAGATCGTACTTCTGCACCGGACTTGCCGTCATGCAAGGTAAGCATAGATTGGGATAAAAAATATTTTATGCTTAATTACAGGATATGGAGCGGATATATTTTCCCGATAAGTTTTGTGGATGGGTCTGCAAACAATGTATGGTGTGTTAAAATAGATGTTTCAAAACGCAAACAAAACCAAATGGATGCTCTGATGTGTTTTTTGAGTGAAGAAGCACCGAGAGAAGAACTGTTCAAAACGGGAAACAAATTTGTTGTTTTTTATAATAACGATATAATAGGCCGCGGGATAATAACGGCCGAAAAAATATAAAAGGAGATATTAAAATGGATATGCAAAGCATTATCAGCAAGGCGGAAGTCCTGACCGAAGCCTTGCCGTATATCAAAGAGTTTTCGGGCATAACCGTTGTAATTAAATACGGCGGTGCGGCACTTATCAACGAAGAGATAAAAAGCACGGTAATAAAAGACATTGCGCTTATGAAATATGTCGGGTTCAAGCCCGTACTTGTACACGGAGGCGGCAAGGACATAAACAAGGCACTTGAAAAAATAGGCAAAAAGCCCGAATTCAAGGACGGTTTGAGAGTTACCGACGAGGAGACAATGGACGTTGTACAGCAGGTTCTTGCGGGCAAGCTGAACAAAGACCTTGCAACGGAACTTTGTATGCACGGCATAAACGCTGTCGGTATCTGCGGCAAGGATGCTAATTTTATGCAGGTAAGAAAGGCTATGCCAAATGGTCTTGACTTAGGCTTGGTTGGTGAGGTAACAGAGGTAAACACAGGCCTTGTCAGAACACTTCTGGATAATGATTTTGTACCCGTTATTTCTTCTATCGGTGTTGACGAAAACGGTACGGCATACAACGTAAATGCCGATTATGCCGCAGTAGCGGTGGCAGGTGCGTTAAATGCCGAAAAACTTGTATTTATAACCGATGTTCCCGGTATTATGGAAGATGTGAACGACCCCGAAAGCGTTATTTCCGTTGCCCATGTTGATGATGTAAAAGGCATGATAGACAGCGGAGTTATCTCGGGCGGCATGATACCAAAGGTACAGTGCTGTATTGCGGGTGTTGAAGCGGGTGTCGGCAATGTGCATATCCTTGACGGACGTATCCCGCATTGTCTGATACTTGAAATATTCACAAAGCGCGGCTGCGGTACTCTTATTGAGGGCTGATATGGATATAAAATTTGAAGACTTGATCGGCAAGACTCTTCTTGTCGGTTTCACATACTACAACGATAAAAACGAGATCACGGAACTTGTGCAGAAATACGGGGTAGTGCAGAGAGCGGACAGAAACGGTATTTTTATTCAAACCGAGGATGAAGACGAAGTTTATCTTCCGCCCGACCTGCGCTCTACAGAAAAGGCGCGACCCGGGAAATATAAGCTCAAAACAACGGGCGAAACAATAACAGACCCCGATTTTATCAGTACATGGTCCGTTCGCAAAGAACAATAAAAACAGAAAGGAAGTATTTTAATGAATACATTTGAAAAAGGCGAAAAATATGTAATGCATACATACAACCGTTTTCCTTTGGCTTTTACACACGGCGAGGGTATGTATGTATATGACGAGGACGGCAAGGCATATCTTGATTTTGTTGCGGGTATAGCTGTAAACAGTCTCGGACATAACTATAAACCGCTTGTGGATGCTATCGCTGACCAAGCATCCAAGATGATACATATCTCCAATTTGTATTATACAAAGCCTCAGACGGATCTTGCCGAAAAACTTGTTGAAGCAGGCTCACTCGATAAAGTTTTCTACTGCAACAGCGGTGCGGAAAGTATAGAAGCGGCACTTAAACTTGCGCGTAAGTACGGCTCAAAGACAGGCCGTCAGGAAATAATCACTATGGAACATTCTTTCCACGGCAGAACATTCGGTGCTGTTACGGCAACGGGTCAGCCGCATTATCACGAGGGCTTCGGCGATATGCTCCCTCATATCAAATACGCTGTTTACAATGATATTGAATCGTTAAAAAATACCATTACGGACAGAACAGTAGCTGTTTTGTTTGAACCCGTGCAGGGCGAGGGCGGTATTCATCCTGCTGAACAGGCTTATATCGAAGAAGTAAGAAAGATATGTACCAAAAAAGATATCCTTCTTATCTTTGATGAAGTACAGTGCGGTGTTGGACGATTGGGTACATTATTTGCATACCAGTATTTTGATGTAGTGCCCGATATCATGTGTACCGCAAAAGGTATCGCAGGAGGCATGCCATGTGGTATAATGATGGCAAAGGCAAGGGTGGCACAGAGTTTCCAACCTGGCGACCACGCTTCCACATTCGGCGGCAATCCCCTTGCAACAGCGGCGGGAAATGTAGTAGTGGACACACTTTTAAACGGCGGTGTGCTTGATAACGTAAAGAAAATGGGCGAATATCTTTCTGAATGTCTTGAAAAGGTAAAGAACAAATACAGCTTTGTTACGGATGCGCGCGGTGTTGGTCTTATGCAGGGCATAGAGCTTGACCGTCCCGTAGGAGATATTGTCGGCAAGTGTATCAGCAGCGGACTCTTGCTTGTAAATGCAGGCAAAAATGTTATCCGTTTTGTTCCGTCGCTTATCGTTTCAAAAGAAGATATTGACAAAGCAATGGAAATACTCGATAAAGTATTAAGTGAAGAAAAATAATGGTTCAAAAAGCTGTGGTAATGCGCAGCTTTTTTTATACAATAATTGACATAAATGCACCAAAATAGTATAATCAAATAAGAGAGGGGGTAACCGGCGTGTATGACAACAATAAAAATGATTTTGAAAAATTTGTGACATTATATCTTGCCGAACAGGATAAGCGAAATGAAGAACTGCGGGAACGCGATAATCAGATAAGGCTGCTTCGCATAGTAAATACTATTCTTACGGTTTTTCTGCTGCTGTCACTTACTGCAACAGGCTGGCTTTATTTTAATAAAAACGGAAGTTTGTTTACTCCTAATAAGCCCGAAGACGGGATATATACATCAATAACCCTTAGCGAGCTTTCTTCACAACGCAAAGCAAATATCGCAAAGACAAAATATGACTGCGAGGGCAAGTTTTTCAATATAACCGGTAATATTAATAAAATAAATGATGATTTAAAATATATCACTTTATTAAATCCTGATGATCTTATGGACAGAACGACATATAAATTCAATATAAGCAGTGATGAGGTCAAGGATGCTGTTTCGGGTTATAATTCGGGCGACAGGATCAGTTTAAACTGTAAGTGCGTTTCTGTCGGACGGTTTAAAGGGTTTGAATTTGATATTATTGAGCTTGCGAATGAAGAAAGCGAATACAAGGTAGTGCCTTTGACTCAGCTTGCAGAGGAACGCAAAACAGATTCAAATGCCGCAAAAGAATCTTATTTGGGCGAAAAGATAGTAACAGAGGGTCAGATAAATAACATAGATAAGAATTTTTCGTATTTTACCATGACTGATAAGCAGGATAATACAGATAAGACGATCTTTAAATTCTATGTCCCGACAGAACTTAAAGAACAAGCGATAGTTTTAAGCAAAGGACAGGTAATAAGGGTAAAATGCACCTGTACAAATGTCGGTATGCTTCAGGGATATGATTTTGTGCTGGAAGAAATATTTACCGATCCGCAGGATTATAAAGAAATAAGTATATCTGAATTATCTTATGCATTTTCGACGGATTTTGCCGCCGCACAGGATTATAAGGATAAATTTTTAAAATTCAGCGGTAAATATGTTTCCGCAGCCGATGATATGAGTTATATAATACTTAAAAATCAAGAAAACAGTTTTGATAAAACGGAATATAAAATATATATCAATAATAGTGAGTTGTTTAAGGAAGCAATAAGCGGTTACAATATAAATAATATAATGACGGTTTGCGTGCAGTGCCGCAGTGTCAACAGGCTTAAAGGCTATGAATTCGATCTGAAAGAGATCGTGGAGGAATGATATAACTATTCGCAAAATGCACATTTTACGAATAGTTATCACATTTTTTTCAAAGTTACGTCAATCTGTGATAATTAGCCTGTTTGAATAATATACTACAAATAAAAAAGGCTTTTAATATGGAACATAATTTTATAAAGACTGCCTTTTTCGATAATCTCGATCTACCAAAGGATATTTTATTTGATATACCGGTTATTACCGTTACCGGGAAAAACGAACTGACTGTGGACAACTATAAGAATATCAGAGATTTTTCCGATAAACAAATAACCGTAAATACTAAATCTTCAAAAATTATAATTACGGGAACCGAAATTTCTATTTCCTGTCTTACCAAAGAAACACTTATTGTTAAAGGTTGTTTTAAAACTTTGGAATTCGGGTGATAATTTGAAGCTGTGGCAAAATGTCAAAGGATATGTTTGTATATCCGTAAAAGGCTTTTCAAAAGAAAGATTTTTGAATTTACTTGCGGCAAATGATATTTATGTATGGGATATCGGATATTTTGGAAATACTATTAAATTATCGCTTACGGTTTCGGGCTTTCGCAGGATTCGTCCGCTGCTGAAAAAAACTCATTGCCGTATTAAAATTTTATCAAAACACGGGTTTCCGTTTATTATAGAAAAATATAAAAACAGATACTTGTTTAATTTGGGTTTTTGCTTATTTTGGGTATCGGTTTTTGCTTTGTCACAGTTTATATGGCTATTGGAAATTAATGGTAATTCAACAGTATCCGATGCGGAAATACTTGCGTTTTGCAAAAGTCGGAATGTTTGTGCCGGTACATATAAACATGCTGTCGATATTGAAAAACTTAAAACGGATATAAGAAAAAAATATCCGCAGATAAGCTGGATAAGCGTTGTTCAACGCGGCACAAAGTTAAGTGTGAATATAGCGGAAAATGTGCCTGATGTGTCTGTTCCATCCGATGCCGAACCATGTGATATTATCAGTGTAAAGGATTGTGTTATAACAGAGATCATTGCACAAAACGGCACACCTGCCGTAAATGTAGGCGAAGCGGTTAAAAAGGGCGATATACTTATTCGTTCGGATTTTGATATGCTTGATGAAAACGGCACTCCCGCACCACTCTATCCCGCTCATTCGGCGGGCAAAGTAAGGGGAAAATGGTCGGAAGAACTGTCTTTTGATTTTCCTTATCTTGCTGATATTAAAATTTATACGGGGAAAACCCATGTTTTACGTAAAATAAGTATATTTGGCATAGAATTTGATACAAATTTTTTAAAAAAGGATACAAAATTCAAAAAATATGATATAATAAATAAGAATACACAGTTAAATCTCGGTGTTGATTATCCTTTGCCTGTTATTATCAAAAAAAAGATATTCAAAGAATATGAAATGACCGAAAAATTATATTCAAAGGAAGAAGCTGAAAAGGCAGCTTCATTGGCAGCTGACAGAAAATTGATGAGCACACTGCCTCAAAACTGTGACATTCTGGATAAACAAATCGAATTTATACACAGCGGCGATCATGTTAAAGTAATGATAAAACTGCTGCTTGAAGATGATATAGGTGTTATTACGGGAGGAAATGTATTTAATGGAACAAATGAAGCTGCAAATTGACAACAGACTTATCTCACATATATTCGGCAGTTTTGATGCGAATATCAAAAAAATTGAAAATGAGTATAATGTCAGTATTGTCAATCGGGGCGATGATATAGTGATAAACGGCGAAAAGGACGATCTCGATAAGGCTGTACAGGTTTTGGAGGCGCTTGTCAGAACAGCAGATAAGGGTGAAGAGATATCGGAACAAAATCTCAATTATTTTATTGAAGAGGCAAACGACGATAATCTGAAGAACGCTCAGACGGTATCGGATGATTATATCTGCTCTACCGTCAACGGCCGTGCACTGCATCCAAAAACGATCGGTCAGAAAAAGTATATAGATTCTATCAGGAACAACACTATCGTTTTCGGTGTCGGCCCTGCGGGTACGGGTAAAACGTATCTTGCAATGGCAATGGCTATAACAGCCTTTAAAAATAACGAAGTAAACAGGATAATCCTTACCCGTCCCGCCATCGAAGCGGGAGAAAACCTCGGCTTTTTGCCCGGCGATCTTCAGCAGAAAGTCGATCCCTATCTTCGTCCGCTGTATGATGCACTCTACGAGATAATGGGCGCAGATACATTTTTAAGAAATATGGAAAAAGGTGCTGTGGAAGTCGCTCCGCTTGCATATATGAGAGGACGTACTCTCGACAACTCCTTTATTGTGCTTGACGAGGCTCAGAATACTACGCCCGAACAGATGAAGATGTTCCTTACCCGTCTCGGTTACGGTTCAAAAGCTGTAATTACGGGCGATGTGACACAGATAGACCTGCCGAAAGGCAAAAGCAGCGGTCTTATAGAAGCTGTTAAAATTCTTTCCGAGGTTGAAGATATTGCTGTCTGCAAGCTGACAAACAAGGACGTTGTAAGACATCCGCTTGTACAGAATATTATCAAAGCTTACGAAAAGTATGAAAAAAAGCAGGAATATAAAGCAAATCGAGGTAAATAAATGGAGATATTATACGAAAATGAAACATCATATGATGTTGATTTCGATTTAATAAAAAAGACAGCGAAGGCTGCCCTTGAATACGAGCATTTCAGCGATAATACGGAGATAAGTGTTACGGTTGTTTCGCTTGATGATATACATCAAATAAACCTTGAACACCGCGGTATTGACAGACCGACCGATGTTTTGAGTTTTCCTCTGATAGATTTTACAAGGGACAAGCTCCCCGAAAACGAGAAAATATATCTTGGCGATATAGTTTTATGTTACGACAAAGTTCTTTCTCAGGCTGAGGAATACGGACATTCGGTTGAACGCGAGCTTGCGTTTCTGACGGCACACAGTATGCTGCATCTTATGGGCTATGACCACATGGTACCCGAGGAAGAAAAGGTAATGTTTTCAAAGCAGGAAGAAATACTTTCGGGAATGGGACTTACGAGGTAAAATTATGAATAACGAAGAGAATAAACAACTTTTGGAAATAGCGTCGAAATCCGCAAAATTTGCTTATGCACCCTACTCAAAATTTAAGGTCGGGGCTGCACTGCTTACCGATGATGGTATAGTTTTCACGGGCTGCAATATAGAAAACGCAAGCTACGGACTTTGCAACTGCGCCGAAAGAACGGCGATATTCAAGGCTGTTTCGGAAGCAAAAACAAATCTGAAAAAAATCGCCGTTGCCATTGAAGACATAAATGAGACAGTCTATCCCTGCGGCGCTTGTTTGCAGGTGATAAGCGAATTTATGTATGACGGCAGCATAATTATAAGCAAAAACGGCGAACCCGAAGAAATAAAAGTAAAAGATATGCTCCCATATAATTTTGTATTGGACAAATAAGGAGAAATTATGAATATCAAGGTAATAAAAGGCGATATAACGAGGCTTGAAGCAGATGCCATAGTAAATGCCGCAAATTCCTCTCTTTTGGGTGGTGGCGGTGTTGACGGCGCTATACACCGCGCTGCGGGTAAAGAACTGCTTGCCGAGTGCCGTTTGCTTGGCGGATGCAAAACAGGTGAAGCCAGAATAACAAAGGGCTATAATTTAAAAGCAAAATATATAATTCATACGGTCGGACCTGTATACCATGACCGTGAGGATGACGAGATACTGCTTTCAAACTGTTATAAGAATTCAATGGACCTTGCTTTGGAAAACAATATTCACAGTATAGCTTTCCCTGCAATTTCTACGGGTATTTACGGATATCCGAAAGAAAAGGCAGCAAAAGTCGCCGTATCGGCTTTGAACGACTGGACAAGCGAACATTCGGACTATGATATCGAGATAATTTTAGTTTCTTTTGACGATACAACATATAAATTATACAACACTCTTATTTCAAAGGAATAATAAAATGACAACATGGGAAGAACTTGAAGAAATGTGCCTGAACTGCCGCGGATGCCGTCTTTGTGAAACACGGCACAATGTGGTGATAGGTGTCGGGAATAAAAATGCGGATATAATGTTTGTAGGCGAAGGCCCCGGATATCACGAGGATATGCAGGGCGAGCCGTTTGTAGGTGCAGCAGGTCAGCTTTTGGATAAAATGCTTGCTGCTATCGGGCTTGACAGACAGATCGTGTACATAGCAAATGTTGTAAAATGCCGTCCGCCCAATAACCGCAATCCCGAGCAGGATGAACAGGATGCCTGTATAAATTATCTGCGGTGGCAGTATCTGCTTATAAGACCTAAAATTATTGTGTGTTTGGGCAAAATTGCGGCATCCGCACTTATTGAGCCTAATTTCTCGATAACAAGAGATCACGGTAAATGGTACAGTAAAAAAGACTGTGATTTTATAGCGACTTTCCACCCCTCTGCCCTGCTCCGCGACGAGAGCAAAAAGCGGCTTGCATGGGAAGATCTGAAAAAGATAAAACAAAAATACGACGAAACGAGGACAACAAATGAGTAATAAATTTCAATCGGGTTTTGTGTCACTTATCGGCAGACCCAATGTCGGCAAGTCCACACTTATGAACTGCCTTATAGGCGAAAAAATAGCTATTATTTCAAGCAAACCGCAGACTACCCGAAATAAGATACAGTCAATACTTACGACCGATGATATGCAGGTTATTTTTATTGATACGCCGGGTCTGCATACACCAAAGTCAAAGCTTGGAAATTATATGGTAAAAAGCGCCGAAAATACACTTTCAAATGTGGATATAGTAATGTATCTTATAGAGCCTTACGAAAAGATAAAAGACTCCGACAGAGCTATCCTTGAAAGACTTGACAAGGTGAAAGTACCTGTTTTTCTTATCATCAACAAGATAGATACGGTTGAAAAGCCCGAACTTTTAAAGGTGATTGAGGCCTACAGCAAGGAATATCCTTTTAAGGAGATAATCCCTATCTCTGCGCTTAAAAACAAAAATACGGAAGATCTTTTGAATGCAATAAAAAAATACATTCCCGAAGGTCCCAAGTATTTCCCCGATGATATGATAACCGATCAGCCCGAAAGACAGATAGTTGCGGAAATAATCCGCGAAAAGGCGCTTTATCTGTTACAAGACGAAATACCTCACGGCATAGCTGTTGAAATAACCTCTATGAAACCGCGCAAGGACAAAGATATTACCGATATTGAAGCAACTATCTACTGTGAAAGGGAAACTCATAAAGGCATAATCATCGGCAAACAGGGCTCTATGCTTAAAAAAATAGGCTCAAATGCACGCAGGGACATAGAGAGATTTATTGCGGGAAGTGTTAATCTTCAGATATGGATAAAGGTCAAAAAAGACTGGAGAGACAGCGATTTTCTGCTTAAAAACTTTGGCTACGACGATAAAAATATTTAGTAATTCCATTTTTTCCAAAGTATATATCACCCCATAAAAGAACAAAGTAAGTTATGAGAGGTGATAAAAATGAAAAATTACTTTTGGAACTTATTTGAACATACGGGCAATATTGATGCGTATCTCGCTTACAAAGATATGCAGCGTACACATACATCTGAAACGGGTGATAGAAATGAGCAAACAGAAAGTACGGGGTATCGTTATTGAGGCCTCAAACAAAGGTGAAAATGACAGGTGGCTGACTATTTTATGCAAGGATATAGGCAAAATATCGGTCAAATCCCGCGGCTGCCGCAAACCAAGCTCAAAACTTTTTGGCTGCTCTGCCCTTTTCAGCTACTGCGATTTTGTTGTGGATGACCACTTGCAGTTTTATCAGCTTATCAGCGGAGACCCGCTTGCACGTTTTTTTGTCGGCTGTGACGATATAAGAAAACTTGCTCTTGCAAATTATTTTGCGGATATGGCTAACAAAATGATGAAGCACGGTCAGGAAGATAACGAGTTTATGTATTTTCTGCTTAAAGCTTTGCAGGCGTTGGATAAAAATGTGAATGATATACGCACTATAGGTTATATTTTTGAACTGCGTTCGCTTGTGATACTTGGATTTATGCCGTATATGGATAACTGTATAGGCTGCAGTGACCCGCATATCGAATACTTTTCGCCGGAGGGTATGCTCTGCCCCAACTGCGCTAAAAGCGAGGATGTTCAGCTTACACCCGAGGCTTATCTTGCTATTGTGGAGATTTGCATGGAGCCTGTGGAAAGCTTGTTTAAACTAAAATATAAAAGCGCAGTCAAAAAAATCCTATCCCAATGTGCAAAGGTAATGATGTACTACTATATGCACACTTGTTTTGGTACATATAACGTCACAAACTACATAGATTGGTATTAAAAGAGGACACACAAATGAAAAAACACTTAAAGAAACTATTTATTTTATTTACATTCGCGGTACTTATGACAGCCTGCGGCGATAAAAAAACAGACGGTACAAGTACCGAAATAACAACTGAGTCCGCAGCGGAAAACGCAGAGACCACTACTGCCGAACCATTGGTAATAGTAGACTCTCCCGAAGCTTTTCTGGATATGGGTATTTTTATTGATGCACCTATCGAAGCCGAGGACAAGACCTACTCTATCCTTAACGGGAATATGGCGGAGATAAATTTCGTATATGAATCTTCGCAGTATGTTTTAAGAGGAACAAAAACAAAAGATCAGCTGGATTTTGATATGAATGACGATTATGATGAATTGGAAGATGTTATCGACAACGGTACAAGACAAGCTTCCGTCAAAACAACTGTAGGCGGCTGTCATGCGTGCTTCTGGACCTATGAAGACGTTAATTATGTGCTTATGTCACGTCAGCCCGTAGCCAAAGAGGATTTTACAAAGCTTGCCATGTGGCTCGCTTTCCCGGACTAATATAACCATTAAAAAAAGCCGCGTTAAAGCGGCTTTTTTGATTGAATTATGCTAATTCAGAGAAGTACTTGATAGTTCTTACCATCTGGCTTGTGTAAGAGTTTTCGTTGTCGTACCAAGAAACAACCTGTACCTGATATTCGTCATCGGAGATCTTGGAAACCATAGTCTGTGTAGCATCGAATAATGAACCGTATGTCATACCTACGATATCGGAAGAAACGATCTCGTCTTCGTTGTAACCGAAGGACTCGTTAGCAGCAGCCTTCATAGCAGCATTGATGCCTTCCTTTGTTACGTCCTTACCCTTAACAACAGCTGTAAGGATAGTTGTAGAACCTGTAGGTGTAGGAACACGCTGAGCAGAACCGATAAGCTTGCCGTTAAGTTCAGGAATAACAAGACCGATAGCCTTTGCAGCACCTGTCGAGTTAGGAACGATATTTACAGCAGCAGCACGACTTCTTCTGAGGTCGCCCTTTCTCTGAGGACCGTCAAGAGTCATCTGGTCGCCTGTGTAAGCGTGGATTGTGCACATGATACCTGACTGGATAGCAGCATACTTATTTAAAGCATCAGCCATAGGAGCAAGGCAGTTTGTTGTGCAAGAAGCAGCGGAAATGATATTGTCGCTTGCCTTTAATGTTTTGTGGTTTGTGTTGTAAACGATAGTAGGAAGATCGTTGCCTGCGGGAGCAGAGATAACGACTTTACGAGCACCTGCATTGATGTGAGCCTGTGCCTTTTCCTTTGATGTGTAGAAACCTGAGCACTCAAGTACAACGTCTACATTGTTTTCCTTCCAAGGACAGTTGTTAGCATCGGGGAAAGCGCAGATCTTGATCTCCTTGCCGTCAACTGTGATAGAATCCTCACCTGCTGTTACAGTGTGACCCTCAAATCTGCCCTGTGATGAATCGTACTTTAAAAGATGAGCAAGCATCTTGGGGCTTGTTAAATCGTTGATAGCAACAACTTCGTAACCTTCAGCAACAAACATCTGTCTGAAAGCAAGACGGCCGATACGGCCAAAACCGTTAATAGCAACTTTTACTGACATTATATAGTTACCTCCTATAAAATTAATTGGTTTAAAAATTTACCTACGCTGATTATTATACCACAAAAAATCAAAATGTTAAACATTTTTTTAACAAAAATTGTCATTTTGGAGCACTTTGTAAACTTTTGATATAAATGTACAAAAATTAAAAATAATTTTGTTAAAATTAACTACGATATTTTTGCGAAAATTTTAGTCCGAAAAAACTATATTGACCCAATTCTAAACTATAACTGTATACTACGAGAACAATTGACATATTGTTACATTTATATTATAATAATATCAAATGGAGGTGTTTGTATGAAGAAAGTGATTATTTTCGGTTTTTCATTTTTGGCTTTGTTTTTGGGAACATTCTTTTTATTGGATAAATTAGGTTCATCTTCCGATGGTGTTTGGGATGACCGTTGGTACGATCAGGTCAAAGGGCTGACCGAAAACAATAAAAACGGATTATATTTTGTTACAAGAGAAAAAGAAAACTTATTTGAATTTGATATTGCGCCCGTTTATATGCACATAGGGCCGAGTTTTCTTGATAAAAAGGCGTTTTTTATTAAGAAAAACGGTGAATTGGCCTTTGACAAGGTTTTTGATGATGCGGGAAGATTTGATGTCTGCGGTCTGGCAATGGCGGAAATTGACGGGAAATGCGGTTATATAGATACAAAGGGCAATTTTGTTATTGAACCGCAATATTCCTTTGCGAGTAATTTTGTCAACGGACTTGCCGCGGTATATGACCGAGATAAAGATAAATCATATCTGATAAACAGAAAAGGCGAAAAACTGTATGAAGCCGAAGGATCTTATGAAATATCCATATCAAATGCAAGACCCGGAGAACCGGTAATTTTTTCTGTTTTGCACGAAAAGTCGGGGCTTGCCGACTGTGAAGGAAATATTATTATTCAGCCCGATGTTTATGATTATATCTGCGAATTCAGATGCGGACGAGCCATAGTTGCAAAAGACGATAAATTCGGCATAATTGATATGAGCGGAAACTTAGTCATCCCGCTTGAATATTCAAATAAAGATGATGTCCTGTTTGCTTATAATAACAGCGGAATAAATTTAACGGGACTTTATGATGAATATGATACGGTACAGATTCATTTTGACATTACAGATGATGATAAGCTTGTTGATGAAAATGGCAGCTTATTATATGATAAAAAAGCTTACGGTGTATTCAACAGCGGAAACGGCCGATATTTCGTCAATACAAAAGGTGATAAGATCGGTATTACCGATGAATACGGAAGATTTATTGTAAAGCCGCAATTTAATAGTGTTATAGACGGAGAGCAGCCTGCATACAGCGACAGAAGCTGGTATCGCTACAGTCTTGACGGATACGCCTTTTGTTTCGGAGACAAAGACAATTATCTTGTTGACCGAGACGGAAATTTTGTTTTTAACATGAATGATATCAAAAAGCCTGAATAATCAAAAGACTGCCCGAGTGCAGTCTTTTGATTTATATAAGCAATAGCACTCCGTTTCTTTGCTTTGTAATTTTTACAAGTACGGGAAAACTTTTTATGCCGAGATAAAATTCAAGATACTCGTACAGAACATTGAAAATACCTGTTTCATCATTGCTTGACGGATAAAGCTCAAGTGTACTTTTGCCGAGAAAAGTATCGTCATAAATTGATTGAAGTATGGCAATGATACGGTTTTCAAGTTTTTCAAAGATAGTTTTTTCTTTGGGGAATTTATTGAATTCGTACATAAACAAGTCGATATGTTGGCTGCGCAGAAAGTCACTCTCACACTCTTTCAATTTATGATACAGAGCATCCATAAGCAGGCGTTTTTGGAAATCAAACATCAGATCATCGGGGTCTCTTTCAAAAAGTTCCTCGGGCAAAGTTATCATCACATTGAAATAAATATCCTTTTCGCCTTTGAATATGTCATTGATATAGTCTTTTTCGTCCTGAATGTCACTTTTATCGCAGTCTTCGTCAAATAATTTTAACATCATTTTCAAAAGCGGATAAATAATAAGTTTATCGGTTTCTACAAAACCTCCGCGCAGTATATCAAAATAAAGTTTATTTATATATTTTCTGAATTCTTCTTCATCTAATTCCTCGTTGTAAAAATCCGAATATGCTTCTTTCAGCTGCAAATAATAATCATCCATAACATACCTCGTTATATACAAAAGGACGATACCGAAAACCAATATCGTCCTTTGATTTTATCTTACTTAAAGTAATTAACACCCGATTTGTATATCCACTGGTCTGTTGTGCCAACGATATTTTTGAATGTACCATTGCTGAGTCGCTCGGAGTGGCCCATTTTACCGAGTACACGTCCGTCGGGGCTTGTTATGCCCTCGATTGCGTAAACAGAACCGTTGGGGTTGTATTTAATATCATAGGTCGGGTTGCCGTCAAAATCAACATACTGTGTAGCGATCTGATTATTTTCGGCAAGCTTTTTGATAACAGCCTCGTCTGCAACAAAACGACCTTCGCCGTGTGAGAATGCAACTGTATGGATGTCGCCTGCATTTGTGCCCCAAAGCCACGGAGATTTGTTGCTTATTATCTTTGTATCTGCCATACAGCTTATATGACGGCCGATAGTATTGAATGTCAATGTAGGGCTGTCGTCTTCCATATCCCTTATTTCGCCGTAAGGCACAAGGCCAAGCTTGATAAGCGCCTGGAAACCGTTGCAGATACCGAGCATAAGACCGTCACGGTTCTGTAAAAGGTCTGTTACGGCTTCTTTTATCTTGGGATTGCGGAATACCGCCGCAATAAATTTACCGCTGCCCTCGGGCTCGTCGCCTGCGCTGAAACCGCCGGGTATCATAATTATCTGGGAATTTTTGATCATCTCAGCCATTTTGTCGATACTCTCTTCAAGCCAGCTGTTTTTAAGATTGCTTATAACAAGAGTTTTTGCATCCGCACCTGCGCGCTCGAATGAACGGAGTGTATCATATTCGCAGTTTGTACCAGGGAATACAGGCATAAGTACACGGGGTGCCGCAAGGCTCATACCCGAAGTACGCTTTTCCATAATATTGAATAAAGGAATGGTAATATCCTTGTTTTCAACAGGTTTGTAGTAGTTTGTCGGGAATACCTTTTCAAGCGGCTTGAACCAGTTTTCCTTAGCTTCGTCGATAGAAATGACTGTGCCGTTCGCTGTGATCGTCTTGTCGGAAACAGTTTCGCCAAGTACCTTATAATTGAAGCCTGCAAACAGCTTTTCTGCATCGCCCTCGACCTCAAGAACAAATGAGCCGTAGGAAACATCAAACAGATCGTCGTCATTGATAACTGCACCGATGTCATTACCGAAACTCATTTTGCTGACAGCGGCAGCCACACCGCCAAAACCGATAGTAGCGGCTGAAACGACCTTTTTATCTTTTACAAGCTCCGTTACCTTGTCAAAATTCTTCATCAATTCGTCAAAATCGGGAAGATCGTTTTCAAGGTATTTAACGGAAAGCTTAACTATCTTATTACCCGCCTTTTTAAATTCGGGCGAGATAACATTTGTGTGCTTTGTAACGTCAACCGCAAAAGAAACAAGTGTCGGCGGAACATCAAGGTCTTTGAATGTACCCGACATACTGTCCTTACCGCCGATAGCGGCTGTTCCCAGCTTCATCTGAGCATAAAGACCGCCCAAAAGTGCGCTGAAAGGCTTACCCCAACGCTTGGGGTCGGTGCCCAGTCTTTCAAAATATTCCTGGAATGTAAGACGGCAGCTTGAATATTTGCCGCCTGCGGCAACTATTTTGGAAACCGATTCAACAACAGCAAGGGCAGCGCCGTGGAACGGACTGTACTTTGAGATCGTCGGATTATAACCGTAACTCATAAGTGTTGCTGTAGTAGTTTCACCGCGCAAAACGGGAACTTTTGCGGACATGGCTTCAATAGGTGTAAGCTGATTTTTACCGCCGAAAGGCATAAGCACGCTGCCTGCGCCGATAGTCGAGTCAAATCTTTCAACAAGACCTTTCTGACATGCAACATTAAGCTGCTGCAAGTTGTTCATCCACTTTTCTTTAAGGTCTGCACCCTTTATATCGGCCTTGGGGAAGTCCGAAGAAGGCTCTTCAACACAAATATCCGTATACTGCTTTGCTCCGTTTGTGTCAAGAAAATCTCTTGAAATATCAACTATCGCCTTGTCACGCCAGAACATTTTAAGCCGTCTGTCGTCTGTTACATCGGCGACCTTTGTTGCTTCAAGGTTCTCTGTCTTTGCAAGTTCTATAAATCTGTCAATATCCTTTTTGTCGATAACAACTGCCATTCTTTCCTGAGATTCGGAGATTGCAAGTTCCGTGCCGTCAAGACCCTCATACTTTTTGGGTACGGCATCAAGGTCGATAACAAGACCCTCTGCAAGTTCGCCAATGGCAACGGAAACACCGCCCGCACCAAAGTCGTTGCAGCGCTTTATCATGCGGCTTACTTCGGAATTCCTGAATAATCTCTGTAATTTACGCTCTGTGGGAGGATTACCCTTTTGAACTTCTGCACCGCAGGTAAGAATAGAATCCTCGTTGTGCTCCTTGGAAGAACCCGTAGCACCGCCGCAGCCGTCACGGCCCGTGCGTCCGCCCGTAAGAATGATAACATCACCCTTTTGCGGTCTTTCGCGGATTACATCGCTTTTCTTTGCCGCACCTATAACAGCACCGATCTCCATACGCTTTGCAACATAGCCCTCGTCATAGATCTCGCTTACCATACCCGTAGCGAGACCTATCTGGTTGCCGTATGAGCTGTAACCATGAGCGGCGGATGTGGTTATCTTACGCTGAGGGAGCTTGCCGTGAAGTGTATCGGCAACACTTGTACGAGGGTCGCCGCTTCCTGTTACTCGCATAGCCTGGTATACATAACTTCTGCCCGATAAGGGGTCGCGGATAGCACCGCCAAGACAGGTCGCAGCACCACCGAAAGGCTCTATCTCGGTAGGATGATTGTGCGTTTCGTTTTTGAACATGATAAGCCAGTCTTCTTCAACACCGTCAATATCAACGGGCACAACGATACTGCACGCGTTTATCTCTTCGCTTTCGTCAAGGTTATCAAGTTTGCCGTTTGCCTTTAAAGCGCGCATACCGATAACCGCAATATCCATAAGGCAAAGCGGTTTTTCGCTTCTGCCCAGTTTTTCTCTTTCGTCAAGGTACATTTTCCATGCACCCTCGATAGTTTCTTTATATTTGCCGTCCTTAAATTCTACATTTTCAATGTTTGTCGAGAATGTGGTATGACGGCAATGGTCTGACCAGTATGTATCTATAACACGAATTTCAGTAATAGACGGATCACGCTTTTCGGTATTCTTGAAATAGTCTTGGCAGAAAACGATATCCGCATCACTCATTGCAAGGCCTAATTCAGCTTTTAAGGCATAAAGTTCTTCCTCGGATTTTGTGATAAAGCCCTTAACAACGGCAACATCATCGGGAACAGTCAAATTCATTTTAAGGGTCTCGGGCTTAGCGGAAGCCGCTTCACGAGAATCAACGGGGTTGATGCAGTATTCCTTTATTTTCCGCACTTCTTCACCGCTTAAACTGCCCTTTAAAACAAAGATCTTTGCACAGTTTATAAGTGTTGAATCATCGCCTGTGATTATCTGTATACACTGCATGGCGGAGTCCGCTCTCTGGTCGTACTGACCCGGAAGATACTCCATGCCGAATGAAGTTTCATCCGATGCAAGTTCAAATTTTTCTTCATGGATAATGTCAACGGGAGGTTCCGAAAAAATGGTTTTCTTTGCCTTTTCATAAGCATCTTCGCTTATGCCCTCTATATCGTAGCGGTATAATATACGAAGCCCTTTGAGCGCGTCAATGCCAAGGTTTTCCTTGACATCGTCGAACAGATGCCCTGCTTCTATATCATAGCCTTTCTTTTTTTCTACATAAATTCTTTTAATGTCAGACATATTTCTTCTCCTTTGAATAGAATTTTTGTCATATACAATCATTTTACTACAAAATTTGAAATAAGTAAACAGTTTTGTTATTTTTTATTTCTCTTACCGTCCAGTTCCTCAAATCCGTCCAGTCTCATTTTCTTATAAGCCGCATATTCGCCATTGTCAAGTGCCGTTCTTATCTCCTCGGTCATATTATTGAAGAAATAGAGGTTGTGCATAACGCAAAGGCGCATTGCAAGCATTTCTTTTGCCTTGAAAAGGTGGCGTATATATGCTCTTGAATATCTTTGGCAGGTCGGACAGTTACAGTCCTCGGTAATAGGTCTGTCGTCAAGTTCGTATTGAGCATTATTCAGATTCATCTTGCCGCGGTTTGTGTAGACATGGGCGTGTCTGCCGTTTCTTGCGGGAAGAACACAGTCGAAAAAGTCAACTCCCCTGTCAACGGCTTCAAGAATATTGGCGGGAGTACCTACACCCATTAAATAAGTCGGCTTGTTCTTCGGAAGATAAGGCACAACATGGTCAAGAACGTCATACATTTCCTCGTGAGTTTCCCCGACCGCAAGTCCGCCTATCGAATATCCGGGCAGATCAAGCTCCGATATTATTTTTGCGTGCTCTATCCTTATGTCATTTAATGTACCGCCTTGATTTATGCCGAAAAGCATCTGATTTTTATTTATCGTATCATCAAGCGAATTAAGGCGCTTCATCTCGTCTGCACAGCGGTAAAGCCAGCGAGTCGTGCGTGCTACGGAATTTTCGATATATGTTCTGTCCGCTTTGGACGGCGGGCACTCGTCAAAAGCCATTGCGATAGTCGAGCCTAAATTTGACTGTATCTGCATACTTTCCTCGGGTCCCATAAAAATTTTTCTGCCGTCTACGTGCGAATTGAAGTAAACGCCCTCCTCCTTTATCTTTCTTAAAGTGGTAAGGCTGAACACCTGAAATCCGCCCGAATCAGTCAGTATTGGCTTATCCCATACCATAAATTTATGAAGTCCGCCAAGCTGTTTTACTATTTTATCACCCGGGCGCACATGAAGATGATAGGTGTTTGAAAGCTGTACCTGACATTTTAAATTGCTGAGGTCATCCGTTCCGACTGCACCTTTTATGGCTGCTGCTGTCCCGACATTCATAAATACGGGGGTCTGTATCGTTCCGTGAACGGTCTCAAACTCTCCCCGTTTTGCCCTGCCCTCTGTTTTCAATAATCTATACATGATCTTTCTCCTGTTTTTATAAAATATATCTTTATCATAACATAAATTTTAAAAATAATAAACACCTATATTGATATTTTTTGAAAAATTATGTATACTAAAAAAGAAAAGTCATTTTTAGGAGGTGCGGAAATGATCTATATAACAGGCGATACACATGGCGATTTTGATAACGAAAAAATAAATACAAGAAATTTTCCGCAGCAGAAAGAAATGACAAAGGATGACTATATAATAATTTGCGGGGATTTTGGCTGTGTATGGTACGGAGACAAAATTATTCCCGACAATTACAATGTTATTGATAAAAGCAATGCGGGTAAAGATGCTTTTTTGTTGACCCAATACGAAAAACGTAATTTTACGACTTTATTTGTTGACGGGAATCACGAAAACCACGACCTTTTAAAATCTTATCCGACAGAGATATGGAACGGCGGCAAGGTACACAGAATACGCGAAAGCATTATTCATCTTATGCGGGGGCAGGTCTACACCATAAACGGATACAAGTTTTTTACAATGGGCGGCGCTTCAAGTACGGACAAGGAATGGCGCAAACCCAAACTCAGCTGGTGGGAAAACGAACTGCCAAGCGATGAGGAATATCAGGAAGCTTTATCAAATCTCGAAAAACATAATTATTCGGTCGATTTTTTCGTTACACACTGCATCGGCAATAATGTTATGGCTCAAATGGGTTATATAAGAAAATACGACAAATTGACTGCCTTTTTTGAAGAACTCGATACAAAATTAAACTATAAAACATGGTTTTTCGGCCATTATCATCTGGATAAGACCTACGGAAAACATGAGCTGTTGTTTGAAAGGGTGCTTAAGATAGTCCCATGATGCTAAGGAGGAAAAAATATGAAAAAAATTATCTGTATCATATCTTTGGTTTTGTCCGTTTTACTGATAATTATTCAGCTTTACTGCTCCGACAGAAACTATTACAGAGATTTAAGCAACGGCGACACAGCAGATATCTTCTATGGAAACAGGGCTTATAATGACGATAGATCGGGATGGGATAATGTCAATAAATACAGTACTTTTTCTATATCATTATATCCCGCTTCAGCTGAAGTATGGACTTATGAAACGGCTTATGATGCTATTTTTTCTTATAATATAAAATCTATACACAAAGAATTAAAACTCTCCGAGCCCGAATATGTCTTTATCCTGAAAATCATAGATATGCTTGATCATGAAAAAATGGATTGGAATGACAGGTACAATGAAGCGGATGACGGCATAGTTGTTATGTTTGATAAAAGAGACGGAAGTACAGACTCCGATTGGTCTCTTAATAAAAACACGTTTCAAAAATGTACGGCGATATTTTTGCTTGAATCCATACTTTATGTAAAAATGATCTATCCTTTATGGACGGCTGTTTATTTGGTTTTTGCCATAATAATTGTACTTGTTTTCAAAAAATACGCAGATACACGGGAATTGTGTTTCAACTCTGCCGTAAGGCTTGTTTGGCATAAAACAACGATACAGCGCAGGTTTCTTCTATCCGTATTTGTACCTTTGTTATTTTCGCTGATGCTAAAAATAAAATCTGTCGGCATTTACATGGAAAAACTTCTTGAAACGGTAAAATTTGAACTGTTTTATGTGATTTACGATAAAACAGATACATATAATATCGCTCAGCCGATATATGGTATAAATATCTATTCATGGCTGATAATAGCGGTTTTTGAAATTCTTATCCTATACAAAATGACAAAGGATAAAAGGCTGATATCTGCTTTTTCGGCAGGAACATTTATTCAGATGTTATTGCAGAGGTTTGTTTTTCTTTCTCTGCTCGGCAAACATCGTGACCCCAAAGGGCAGATAATAACATTTTTTAACAAGATCGGCATAATTGAGCCGATAAAATACCATTCAAAAGTTGTAGTATTTCTTCTTTTCTTTTTGATTGGTATCATCGTTTACTTTATTGCGGGTATTTTTTCGGAAAAGAATAAATATAAAAATTTGTCATGGAGCGCGGCATTTTCAGCCGTTAATTCGGTAATGTGCTGCCTGCCTGTGTACATACTTAATTTTTGGTGTTTTACACTTGCGTATTATTCATAAATGCCGAATATTAAATCTTATACAAGACTTTATAATTTGAAAAAGGAAGTGCGATATGGGAACATGGAGTGCAAGTATAATGGGAAATGATACGGCACAGGATCTGTGCATAGATTATACAGCTGCATTTTATAAATATGATGTTGAAACGGCTTTAAAAAAGATTGACGAATATGTCCGCACAATGTTTGACGAGAACGATGAGGAAGAATGGTGTAATTACATATATTCACTTGCGGATTTTATGTATAAAAAGGGAATATTGACCGATGACGTAAGAAACAATGCTATTGAACTGATAGACAGCGGTACAGGGCTTGATGCGTGGAAATGCGAGGGCAGAAAAATGCTTGAAAAGCGTAAAAATGTGCTTGAAAAACTCCGAGCTGAGCTGCTTTCTCCCCTGCCCGACAAAAAACGTATAAGACCAAAAGCTTATTTGGAAGATATATTTGAAAACGGCGATATAGTTGCAATTCAACTTAAAACCGAAGGTAAGGATTATTGTAACGGAAACGGGATCTCGCAGGATGAGTTTAATTCATATGATAAAAAATATATATTGATACAAAAAATATACAGCGAAGCACACCCTATTTCCGTACTTACACCAAATCTTTACGATTATAACGCTATATTTCGCTTGTTTGACGGTGTATATGATGAAATACCAAAAGATATAGATGTGAGTAAACTTAAAGATGCAGGGTTTAAATGGGGAGATAAGTTATATCCATATTTCATCTGTGAAAGCAGTATGTATTATTTTAAACGCAGAAATTACAAAGTCATAACCAATGATAAAACCAATATAGATAAGGATGCCGTAACCGATAAACATTATTTGATTTTCGGCTGTGACACCAAATATATAAATCCCGATTCCTATTTGATTTCTGCATTAGACAGAGAAAAGAATAAATCAGAATAAAAAATAATGATCGGAGGCTTAAAATGGGAAATATAAATCTTATAGCGACATCCACTTTCGGTTTGGAAGCGGTCGTAAAGCGTGAATTAAAAAATCTCGGTTTTGAAAAGCAGACCGTACTTGACGGTTCTATCGAATTTGAAGCAGAGTTGTCGGATATTCCGAAACTGAATATAAATCTTCGCTCGGCGGACAGGCTTTTGCTTGTTATGGGCAAGTTCAAGGCATATAGCTTTACCGAGCTTTTTGACGAAACAACAAAGCTGCCTTGGGGCGATTTTCTGCCTGTTGATGCAAAATTTATAATTACGGGCAAGTCGATAAAGTCTACACTCTACTCCGTTCCCGACTGCCAGTCGATAGTTGAAAAGGCTATTGTCGAAAAACTAAAAAAGAAATACAAAGTAAACTGGTTTGAAAAATCGGGTGCGGTATACAAAATTCAGGTCGCAATTTTAAAGGACAATGTGACGCTTACAATAGATACCTCGGGTGCAGCCCTGCATAAACGCGGATACCGCGAAAGCCAGGTGATCGCACCATTAAAGGAAACTATGGCGGCTGCTATGATAGATCTGAGCTACTGGAATAAGGACAGACTTCTGCTCGACCCATGCTGCGGTTCGGGCACTATCCCTATAGAGGCTGCAATGATAGCCAGGAATATAGCTCCGGGTCTTGACAGAAAATTTGTTTCGGAAGATTGGGAAATAATAGACCAATCATATTGGAAAGAAGCAAGAAAATCGGCATTTTCCGCTATAAAGACAGATGTTATGCCTAAAATACAGGCCTCCGACATCGACCCTCATGCTATTGAGATAGCAAGACAGAATGCAGAAAATGCAGGTGTTGACGACTGCATAGAATTTAATGTAAGACCGTTTGACAAGGTAAAATTAAGTGAAAAATACGGTGTCTGCATAAGCAACCCGCCCTATGCCGAAAGAATGGGTGCTCTTGACGAGGTAGAACAGCTTTATCGTGATATGGGCAGACTTTTCCGCTCGGACAAAACATGGTCCGTATACATAATAACCTCACACGAGGGCTTTGAACAGCTTTACGGCAAACGTGCCGACAAAAAGCGGAAACTTTTCAACGGCAATGTTAAGATCGACTATTATCAGTATTTTGGCGAACGCCCGCCAAAAACTACATAAACACAAAAAAGGATGCGAATTCTCGCATCCTTTTTGAATGTTATTGATTAGCCTAAGCTCTTGATAGCGCTGTCAAAGTTTGTTCCGTCGGGGATCTTGTTTGACTTAACTGTGTTCTCAATGTTATCTCTTACATTGTAGAATGTCTTCTGAGCATTAGATGTGTTGCCCGGTTTCTTAAGAGACTGGCTCTGCTTGGACTGATCGCTCTTCTTAGCACCCCAGCTCCAGTTATTTGACCATGCGGCAAATGTGTAAGGAAGCTGATAGTTAATGTTGTTGTTGAAAGATACACAGTTTGTGATGTAGCCTGTGCAGCCCTCGCTGTTGTTATTGTCGAAGCCTTTTGATTTGTGGTCGAAAGCTACACAATAATCAGCTGTTCTCTTAACGCTTGTGCTCTTCTCTGTTGTCTTGGAACCGAACTTGAAGCCGTTGCCGTTCATCTCGCCCTGTGCCTTGGAAACCCATGAAGAAGCGCTTGTGCCGTTGATCTTACCCTTTGAAAGGTCGATCTTGCCGCTCTTGTAGTTGTTTTCAAAGCTGCCGTCTGATGAGCAGAGATACTGGATAGTCCACATATTCTTATCAAGTGATTTGCCTCTGCTGAGGTCATACTTACCTGTGAATACATCGGGGTTACCATTGTTCCAGCAAGCTGAATGCTTGTAAGTTACTGTAGCAGACTTGTCGCCCGACTTGTCATAGGAATCCCAACCGTCATCACTGTTGTCCCATGCGAAGCAGTATTCAAATACTGTGTTGGAAGCACCAAGCTTAGGAGCAAAACCGTCAGCGTTTGCGCCGTAAGTAGGTACATCACAGTTTCTGTATGCGTAGCAGTATTTCAAGCTGTTGCCGTTTGCATTATCGGAAAGCTGAATACCGGAGTCGTTGTTGTAACGAGCGATAATGTGGTCAAGGCTGTTCTTTGCACCCGATACCCAGATACCATTGTCGCCTGCGTTTTCAATAATAAGGTTCTTCATATACTGGTTAGAACCGCTGATTGTAAAGCCTCTTGCTGTAGAGCCTTTGCCTCTTGCGTTCTTGAAGTCGATTCTCGGATATGTTCCGTCTGACTGCTTAACACCAACGATACCGCCTGATTTAGAACCGGAAAGTTTGATAGTTGATGTTGTGCTTACGCTTACAACGGGAGTATTGATATAAACTGTACCGCCGCTGCTGTTTATTTTCTTAACTGCATCAAGCAATGCAGATTCGTTGTTGCTTGTGATAGTTGCAACACCGCCTGCTACAGTTGTTCCGCTTGAGCTGCTGCTTGAAGAAGAACTTGAAGAGCTGCTGCTTGAGCTTGAAGAACTGCTGCTCGAAGATGAGCTTGAAGAGCTGCTTGAACTTGAGCTGCTGCTTGAAGAGCCGCCTACTGCCTCAAATCTGAACTGCTGGCAAGCACCGCCGTTGTATGTCCAAAGACCAATGTTGCCGCCATTAGCTGTTGACCAGTTATATACGTCAAGTGCCTTTGTGTCGCCGCTGGACTTGGAAAGAAGAGCATAAACACCGTCGGAGATCTTCTTAACTTTAAATACCTGTGCATCAGCACCGTTTGACTGGTAGATCTGTACGTTAGCACCGTCTCTGTTTTCGCCGTTAGCTACATCCATCATTCTGCCGCCCGACATACCGCTCTTAAGTGTGATGTAGTTATTGCCTTTGTTTGTTACATACCACTTCTGGCAAGCGTTGCCGTTACCGTCATACTGCTGTACGTTAGCGCCGTTGCTGTCTTTTGCATTAACTACTTCAACATACTTCTGGCTGTTGATATTCTTGATGTAATACCAACCGTCTTTAATGTAAGCGGATTCCGTCTTTGTCGATGAAGAAGATGACGATGACGAAGACGAAGATGAAGAGGATGACGAAGATGAGGATGAAGAATCCTTTGTGTCAACCTGTATCTTATAAATGTTGATACCGCTGTTTGCGGAGTAAATATAAACTGTACCGGTATAGTTTATAGTTGTGGATGCAAGTGCAGCGGATGTGCCTGCTGTAAGTGTTGCAAGCTGATTGCCCTTGCCGTCAGCCACTACAAGTTTTCTTGAAGAAGAACCGGATGATCTGGATGTTACTTTAATAGTAGAAGAACCGCTTGTTTCAAATGATACGGATCTATAGGATATTGCACCGGAGCCGCCTAATGCAAGTGCATATTTGTATGAAGTACCGTCAACTGTTACATTCTCTGCTTTTACTTCCATAGTTTTGCTGTCGTTAGCGTGGAATCTTAAACCGTCAACCGTGAAAGCCTTTTTAATAGTACCAAGACTCTTGAAGTTAGAGTTGCCGAAGTTCCAGCTTGTCG
The DNA here is from genome assembly GCA_017460805.1 of Bacillota bacterium. Lineage (GTDB taxonomy): Bacteria > Bacillota > Clostridia > Lachnospirales > CAG-274 > RGIG4310. The sequence goes on from JAFUAF010000029.1 coordinate 60,913, forward strand.
ATGCTGCTTCTGCAACAACTGCCGTTGGCAGATAAGGTACATCGTTTACCGTTGCGATACCGCTTGCTGCGATAAGCATAACACTGAGTGCCAATGAAAGGGGTTTTTTGAATCGTTTCATTTTAAATCCTCCTCTTTTAAATGTGATCAAACCCTTTTGTTTAATTTACCCTATTTTCAACATATAGTCCGAAACTTTCCATTAAGAACTTTATGTTGGTTTTAACTTAACACAAAGAATTTTGTTTGTAAATACCTTTTTTTACTAAAAATGAACCACATTTTTGTACATTTTGACCGTAACAATATTACCTAACTTTTAAAACCCGCATAAACACGCGGTTTTGCATTTTCAAAAAAATCCTTGTTTATAAAATGTTTACAAAATTCAAATATTTGTTCATACTTTATTCAAATATGTCTGTTTTTTGTTAAAAACCATATGTTCGACACAAATGCTACAATCAAATTACGCCGCTGTTTAAGCGGGTTTTAATTCGATTTTGCGTTCGTTTATAATTTATTTACAAAAATTTCACACAAATAAAACCGGGTGTTTTTTAAAAAATATTGTGCAAACTACACAGACTGACACTATGTTAGACCTTGCTCTTTTTAGCAACACCCACCAAAGTTATGTTAATAACATAACAATTAGTAAATTTCTACTAAAAGCCCTCTTTCAAATTAGCAAAAAAAACTATTTATTTTATCAATTTTATCTAATATAATTCTAAGCACAAGGACAAAGGATGCTTTAAACGGGAAAATATTAAGGAGGATTCTAAAATGTCATTTAAAGCAAAAAAATTTATAGGCGGTCTTCTTGCTGCCACACTTGCAGTTTCGTCCGCAACGGTAGTTGCAGTAGCATTTACTCCCGCTACTATAGTAGAAGCTGCTTCCACTATTTCGGTAACTAAGGCAGCAGGTTGGTTTGAATCTGCTTATGTACAGTGGTCACCTGTAAGCGGTGCATCGCAGTACAAGGTTTATGTAAAGGGTTCAAGCGGTTCTTATACACAGCTTGACGATCCGCTTATCAGAAGTTACGGCACTTATTGGAGAGCTGATGCAGTTGGTCTTGCAGCAGGCACATATACAATGAAGGTTGATGCGCTGAACTCATCGGGCAGCGTTATCGCTTCCGTTGAAAAGAGCGGCCTTTCGGTTTCTGCATATGACCGTTCGGGTGCAGCATTCTCTTCAAAGTCTACATACAAAACAGCTTCGGGTGCATACAATGACAACGGTACATTAAAGAGCGGTGCGGTTGTTATCTATATCACTCCCGAAACAGCAAAGACAGTTAAATGCGATGTGGTTTCAAATGCTAAGGGCGCTACCACTACTTACACAGGTTTCCAGAACATAATCACAGGTCTTCAGAAAGGTTACGATACAAGAGCGTTCGACTTCCGTATCGTTGGCTGCATCGATGCTTCCAACATGGACTCATTCGGTTCTTCCGCTGAAGGTCTTCAGGTAAAAGGTAAGGCTGCATACAGCCAGATGAACATGACTATCGAGGGTATCGGCGAAGATGCCTGCATCAAGAACTTCGGTATCCTTATAAGAAATGCGGGCAATATAGAGATAAGAAACTTCGGTATCATGCTTTGCATGGATGACGCATTATCCTTAGATACATCAAACTGCAACATTTGGGTACATAATATGGACTGCTTCTACGGCGCAACAGGCGGCGATGCCGACCAGGCTAAGGGCGACGGTACAATGGATGTTAAGAGCGGCTCCACATTCGTTACTTTCTCATACAACCACTTCTGGGATAACGGTAAGTCTTCCCTTTGCGGTATGAAGTCAGAGTCTTCCGACTCCTTCATCACTTACCACCACAACTGGTTCGATCATTCCGATTCCAGACACCCCAGAATCAGAACAATGTCCGTACATATCTACAATAACTATTTTGACAGCTGTGCAAAATACGGCGTTGGTATGACAATGGGCGGCAGCGCATTTGTAGAACAGAACTACTTCTTAGATACAACAAAGCCTATGATGATCTCCGGTCAGGGTACAGACGCTAAGGGCGACGGTACTTTCTCGGGCGAAAACGGCGGCGTTATCAAGGCATACAACAACAAGTTCACATTCAGCAAGCTTGACAGCAGCAAGCTTTCATACATCAACCAGAACAGCAGCTCAACAAGCTTTGATGCAGTTGAAGTAAGCTCCAGAACAGCATCTGTAGGTTCTTCCTATAAGGCAGTTAAGGGCGGCACAACATACAACAACTTTGATACAAGCTGGGATCTTGCAGCAAAGAAGATCGACTCTGTTGACAATGTTCCTTCAGTTGTTACGGCAAACGCAGGCCGTATGAACGGCGGCGACTTCCCTGCAAACAGAAATTCCTACAGCATTTTAAATGATGCTTCAAGCTACGCTGTAGATTCTTCTTTCAAGAACGCTATGTCCTCTTACAAGAGCCCCGTTGTTAAGATCGGCGGTTCCGTAAGCGGTTCTTCAACAAACGTAGTAGTAACAGAAAAGGCTACAGAAGCAACAACAGCAGCTCAGGCTACAACAAAGACAACTACAACAACAAAGAACACAACAACTACAACTACTACAGTTGCACAGAACAACAACACAAGTTCTTCTTCAACCGCTTCTTCCAAGAGCTGGAACTTCAGTGATACACAGTTCAGAAGCCGCGGTCAGATAGTTAAGGCTTATACGGTTGACGGTTTAAGATTCCACTCAACATCCGACAAGCCTATGGAAGTTAAGGCAGAGTCTGTTACCGTAAACGGCACAGCATATGATTATACACTTGCTACAGGCGGCGCAGGCGTTGCACAGTACAGATCTGTATCCTTTGAAACAAGCGGCGCTTCCACTATCAAGGTTACAGCAAGATCTACAGGTTCCGATACAAGAACTATCGTTATTGCAGACGTAAAGGGCAACAAGCTCGGTTCTATCGACTTTGGTTCTTCTGCAAGCACAGGTTCTGCTGATATCAACTTCACAGGTACTGTATTCCTTTACTCGGCAGGCAGCAACATCAACATTTACAAAGTACAGCTTGACACTAAGAGCACTTCTTCTTCAAGCAGCAGCTCTTCTTCAAGCTCATCCTCAAGCAGCAGCTCAAGCTCAAGCAGTTCTTCTTCGAGCACTGTAGCAGCAGGCGCAGTTGCAATGGGTACTTACAAGCTTAATTCTTCTACAGTAACAAGTAAGACAGCTACATACGCTAACATGCAGTTCAATGTAAGAAGCGTTGACAGCACAGGCGTTAAGTTAAGAAGCGACAACACTATTACTTTCACAGTTGACAGAGCTTGCACAATGACAGCAGTTGTATCCGGTAAGGGTATCACAGTCGGCGGCACAACAACAGGCACAGGTACTGTAAAAGTTAGCCTTACAAAGGGCACATATACTATCAAGGGCTCTACTTCGGGCAGCAACTCTACAATATCTCAGTTAACATTTGCATCGTAATATGTGACATAATTACATTCCTTTCTATAATGAAACAGCCTCGGTTTGAACGTATCCCCGTCAAGTAGACAACTAAAAAAATAAAAATTTTTCTTCCGCCGGTAGCATATATCGGCGGATTTTTTATGCTGCTTGGTTTTCTTTATTAAATTCCAATGGCGATTTTGCACCTAACTTAGCCTGATAA
>JAFUAF010000030.1 GCA_017460805.1 Bacillota bacterium
CTGCCTCCGCCAATAACCATAAAAGTTACTTATAAACAGTGGCGCGCAAGCGCGTTGTAGTGGTCGCACGGGAATCGTATCGCGCTTCGCGCTCAACTCCCAGTCCCGTGCTCCAACACACTTTTGCAAAAGCAAAAGTGTCTTAAATTCCAATTTTCCCGCATCCCCCTCTTGTCACTTGCCTTTAATTATGTTACAATAAAATTATAAAAAAGAAATCGGGTGATAATATGGAGAGTATAAATGAAGCGCTCGGCAAACTGCGTGAACTTGCATACCAAAACAACGAACTTCGCAAGTCGCTTATCGCCACACAGCAGGCGGCCGAGCCAATGGAAGAATTTTGCCGCATAGCCACGCAAAACGGCTGTCCGATAGACATGGGCGAGCTGTTGGTGCTTAATGAAAGACTGTGGGGCGAAATGCTCAAAAGTTCAAACGGCGGCGCTACTTTCCCGATAGAGGATTGGGCGGATGCCTACGAAATGTTTATAATGGGACTTCTTTAAGGGCACCTCTAAAAATTATCATTTTGCCAAACTTGCCATAATTTCCGCTAACTGCTTCAAACCCTCTTGACATAGGATTTCTGCTATGTCTGCAAGCGTTTTCATTGTTATCGAAAATTCTATCTTTGTTTGGCTTTATCCTAATTTTTAGAGTTACCCTTAAGGTATTTTTTTAACGGAAAGGGGTTGTTTTTATGAGAAACTTTGTTATCACTATTGCACGCGGCTACGGCAGCGGCGGCCACGAGATAGGCGTAAAGCTTGGCGAGGTATTCGGCATACCCTGCTATGAAAAGCAGATACTTGACATGGCAAGCGAATACAGCGGCATCAACAAGGATCTTTTTATCAAATCAGACGAAAAACTCAGCTTTGGCAAGATAATGTCCAAATTAAAAGGTATGCCGCCCACATCCATGATAGAGCCGTCAAGAAAAGACTTTGTGTCGGATGCAAACTTTTTCAATATCCAGGCACATATCATCCGTCAGCTTGCGGAAAATCAATCCTGTGTCATAGTCGGCAAATGCGGCAGCTATATACTGCGCAACTTCGATAACGTGGTAAGCATATATATAGAAGCCCCGCGTGAGAACTGTGTTGCCTCCACCATAGAAAAACTCGGTGTGACCGAAGCCGAGGCAAACAAGATAATAACCAAGACGGACAGAACACGAGCACTCTATTATTCCTACTTCTGCGAGGGCGGAAACTGGATGCTGCCGACCAACTACGATATGACACTCAACACGGGCAGGATATCAAAAGACCATTGTGTGGAAATGATACGCGATTATGTGAATTATAAATTCGGGGAGGATAAAAAATGAAAAGATGTATTGCCGCAATATTAAGTATTGCGCTTATGCTTGCTTCATCGGGCTGTACAAAGCTTGAACAGGAGCATTTTGACAAAAGCATGGGCTATGACCAAACAGGTACCGCAGAAATTGAAGCACAGCTTACCTACACCATAGACCCCGATGTATTTATGCGCGCCGCCTATGCCATTGCAGACAGCGGCGAAGAATATGACGAGGATGCGCTTGACGACATGCGCCTTTACCTCAACGAAGATAAAAAATGTGTAGTCACTTTTTACGAGAAAGCCGTTACCGATTTTGACAAAAACTACAGTGATGTGGATGTCAGCGCAGGCATAAACGGCATTACACTTAACTGCGGCAAGGTATACAGCCGCGGCGATGTGGCTTATTATGACAAACGCTTTGCCTACACTATTGGTACGATATCTTTCTTTACCGCAGGCAGCGATTTTTACGATTTAGGCGATTACTACACCAAGCTTGACGAGATTTTCGGCGATAAACAATATCTGCGTATCTCAATGAAAAGCGCAAAAGGCGGCACAAGTAATATGAAAGAACTCAGCAAGGGCTATTACAACAATGCAAAGACGCTTTTAAACGGCTATGAGCCAAATCTTGTAACAAAGATACCAAACGGCACACGCTTTGAGATATCGTCCAAAAATCTCACATCCGTCAGCAAGAATTTTTTCAAACACATTAAAAACAAAAAGACGGAGACTGCGGAATTCGTAAACGATTATCTTGACACCTCACTTGCACTCAGCGCAGATCTTGCGGGTGACGAGGCATCATATATGCTTGAAATGGCAAGACTGTTTGAGGTATCGCCCTCGGACATTGTCGAATCGGCGACAAGCGCAAACGAATTTTTAAACAGCGGCGAATACAAGGCATTTATCGACAATTTTGATTTTTCACTTGTAAATGATATAACCGAAAAGGACGGCATCCTTACCTCCGAAGCGGAATTTTCTTTAAGCTCAAATGACAAAAATGCCGTTTATATGACGGCATTGCAAACAACAACACCCGTTAAAAAGGCAGAGTTTGACAAAATAGACGAGAGCAGCTGCATAGACTATATGAAGTTTGTTCGGGATATTGCGGATTTTGAGCCCTACCCCGACTATGAGGGCGGTTTTTCGGACGAAGAACTTCCGTTTTACGGCGGCTACGAGGAAGAAGACTATCTCCCCGAGTCGAATTTGATAGGATAACAAGGAGTAAATATGCAGGACTATAACAGAATGCTTGACGGCATCAATTCACTGACGATATACAAAAACATAGCAAATGACGAGATAATGCGCATTTTAAAGCACGTACTCACAGACGAGGACAATCTTAACGCCCTTGCCGAGCTTACCGCATTTCTTGTCAAGCAGGCCGAAGAAAAAGGCTTCAGCGGCAATCTTTTCCGCAACTACATAAATCACCTGATAGTATCGGATGAAAATGTGTTTACGCTTTTTTGCGAGAACAACAGGGATGTGGCGGGCTCTTCGCTTTTAAAGCTTGCCCAAAGCGACATAAATATCCTTACCGAACTTGCGGACACAGACCTTACACAGCTCCCCGACAGCCGATTTATGCTTGATGCAATGGAAACGCTGATGAATTACGCCCCTGTCAACGCAGGCGCCGAAAAACCCGAGGAAAAGACGGATATTGAAAGCATAATCAAATTTCATAATAAAAACGGCTGCGGCGACATTTCCGTTTACCGCGTGTTTAAGTACAGCAGCTCAAAAAAAGCTCTTGTCGGCATAGAACACCCCGATAAGATAACCTTTGACGACCTTATCGGCTATACCTCGCAGATAAACGAACTTCGCGACAACACCGAGGCATTTTTAAACGGATATCCCGCAAACAATATCCTGCTTGTCGGCGCAAGAGGCACGGGAAAATCATCCTCTGTCAAGGCGCTTATAAACGAATATCACACACAGGGTCTGCGTCTTGTGGAAATAACCAAGGAGCAAATAGCGGAACTTCCCGATATCCTTAAACTTTTAAGACCCCGAGGACGCAAATTTATCGTCTATATAGACGATCTGTCCTTTGACGAAAACGAGATACAGTACAAGTACATGAAATCACTTTTGGAGGGCGGCAGCGAGGGCAAACCCGACAATGTGCTGTTTTATGCGACAAGTAACCGCCGTCACATCATCCAGGAAAAATGGAGCGACAGAAACACAGACAGCACCGTTGCCGATATACACACAGCCGACACACTCAACGAGAAACTGTCACTTTCCGACCGCTTCGGCATAACCATAACCTACGGCAAGCCCACTCCGCAGGAATATGTCAAAATTGCCATCGGCCTTGCCCGCAAAAACGGCATAGACCTCTCCGACGACGAGATAAAGCAGGCAGCGCTTCGCTGGGAGCTTAACCAGAAAGGTATGTCGGGCAGAACCGCAAAGCAGTTTGTCGAAAACCTTATGTGGGAGGAAAAAAAGAAAAATGGAAATTAAGGAAATACTTTCAAAAGTCGATCACACTCTGCTCTCCCCCTCTGCGACCTGGGACGAGATACGCGCAATTTGCGACGACGGCATAAAATACCAGACCGCAAGCGTATGTATACCGCCCTGTTTTGTTAAGCAGGCGGCGGAATATGTACACAGCGGTGTAAAAATATGCACGGTCATAGGTTTCCCGCACGGGAACAGCACCCCCGACGTAAAGGCATATGAAGCCAAGCAGGCCGTAAAAGACGGTGCGGACGAGGTAGATATGGTCATAAACATAGGCGATGTAAAAGCCAATAAATACGCAAGCGTTTTAAGGGAAATAAACCTTATAAAGGAAGCCTGCGCCGATAAAATTTTAAAGGTCATTATAGAAACAAGCGAGCTGACCGACGACGAAAAAATCAATATGTGCAAAATAGTCGAACAGAGCGATGCCGATTTTATCAAGACCAGCACGGGCTTTGCAAGCGGCGGCGCTACACCGCATGACGTTGCGCTTTTCGCCGAAAATATCAAGACCAAGAAGATAAAAGCCGCAGGCGGTATAAAGTCCCTCGAGGATGCCGAAAACTTTATAAACTTAGGCGCAGACCGTCTCGGGACAAGCAGGATAGTTAAAATAGTAAAAGAAAATTCATAAATTGCCGGCAAAAACCTTTGTGCATGGCTGTGCGAGCCGCAGTATTGCAGTCCGCACGCCTATGCACCCCTGTTTGAGCGTACAAAATACGTATCTTTTTTCACTTACTCAAGCTCACACTCACTTTACACCCGTTTTCGGTATTTTCAAACCTCATTTCACCTTTATGTTCATTCACTATACTTGTGCAGATAGCGAGTCCGAGACCCGAACCGCCCTTTTTATCGGTGTTATACGGCTGACCCAGTTTATCCAATATATCGGCACTTATGCCTTTGCCGCTGTCCGTTATCTGTGTCAGAACCGTATTTTCGTTTTCGCTAATTTTTATTTTTATCTCACCCTTTTTATCTATCGCCTCCACGCTGTTTTTTATCAGGTTAAAGAACAGGATATTCAGTTTTTCCCTATTACCCGTCACATACAAATTTTTATCGCCCTCTATCTTAAAAATAATTTTTTTGTCACTCAGCGAAATATCGTATTCGCGGATAATATCCTCCAAAAGAGCGTAAATACACACCGCTTTAAATTTTGAGGTATTGGCTGTGACCAAGCGGTCGATTTTTTGTATCTCACGCTCTATTATCTTAAAATTATCGTCAAAGCCGCCTGTTGTCTGGCTTTTTATGAAGTCCACATTCATTTTTATAAGGCTGAGAGGATTTTTGACCTCGTGTGCAAGTGCCGCTGCCGCCTCATTTTCAAAATTCATTTTCTCTCTCCTCAATTCTCGGGCAGTACAAGCTGCATTCCCTCTGCAAGTTCATCGGCATCCTCCATATCATTCAGCTGCATTATCTCCTCTATCCTGCCTATAGTGCCGTAAAGCTTTTCACTTATGCGCGAAAGTGTATCGCCCTTTTCGACCGTATATTTTGACATTTGGGCGGCTGTTGTTTCCTCCGTTGTCGTTTCTGTGAGTGTTGTCTGCTCCGTTGTTTCGGTCGGTATAGCAATATTTTGCAGGCTCTCCGCCGCAAAAACGCTCTGTGCGCCGTCTGCCGCGGCAAACTCGGTCTTTAAGGCGGCCACATTGCTTTCAAGGGATTTTATCCGCTTGTCGTTCTGCACCAGACCCGCGCCCATTACAAAGCATATCATAAGCATTACAAAGCTGAGTGAGCTCATCAGCCCCGCCGCTTTTTTCTCCTCCCTGCGTTTTTGCCGTGTTTCACGCAGAGAAGTCGGGGTCTTGGCCGCCTCTTCAAACATTTCTTCCGCCGTCGGCTCTTCAAAATCGCTTATAAGGCGGTAGTTTTCGTTCACGGGTTTCAGCTTGTTTTCAAGCATATATTCGTGCATACCCTCGTTTTTCTCGTAATAGATTATGTAGCCTTTAAGTGCCGAAAACTGACCGTCCGAATAGACAAAAAAGCTGTTTATCTTCTCCTCGGGGTCGATAAGCAGCATCACATCAAGACCCCTGTCGGCATTTTCCTCATGGTAGGTGCGGATGCCGTCTTTTATGCTGTCCTCATACCCCGGTTGGATATACGCCCAACCGACTATATTAAGACCCGAAAAGTATATCTCGGTCTGTTTTTTGGCGTATTGCCAGCTTTTCTCCGTCAGCTGCACCACACCGCCCTTTTGCACGCTGTACTTACCCTGCACCACGCCGCTTATAAACAGCGCCTTGCTGCCATCTACCGTTATTTCCTGGCCTATCAGAAAGGCGGCTTTCTCGCGGCGGTTGTCGGCGTTTGCGTACTGCTGTAAGTACGTCGCCGCATAGTCCTCCACATAGACCCGCTTTTCGCCCGATAACGACCCTACCTGCTTGATGTTTGACGGAAGGATCGTCCTTTCACTTTCATTCATGTCTTTCACTCCTTATTTTTTTCTTTTGTTTTGGGTACAGGTCAAACTATAGCACACAAACAAAAAATTTTATGCTGTTATCTGTCGCCCGATCACTGTTTTTTGTAAACAAATATTTACCCCGTTTTGCGTTTGTGTACATAAAATTTTGTTTTTAACCAATAATAAACCCAAACAACAAATTATTGAGTTTTGGTGAGCGGGATTTACAAAATTTGTAATTGGGGTAAATTGGAATTTGACGGGGAGAATGATGTAGCGTGTGCGCAGTATAAAAAGCTGTCCCTTTAGGGAAAGTGGCGCCGCTCGCGGCGTCGAAAGGGTGCTTCCTGCGGGGCTTTTCCACCCTTCAGTCGCGCTTCGCGCGCCAGCTTCCCTAAAGGGACGCCAAGGACGACACCCCGTTTCTTCAATAGCTGCGGCGAGAGTTTCTTGGCTCCCCTTGCTCAGGGGAGCTGTCAGCCGCCATTTTATCGGCTTTTGACATAAAACTACAACGGCTGACTGAGGGGTTTACGGCAGCCATTATCTCCCCGTTAAATTCCAATTTCCAAGGAGGAACTATGACATTTTATTACGATACGCAGGCACCGGACTTTGCGCTTCGGTTCAAGATTCACTTTGAGAGCATGGCGCTCAGGCGGGACATAGTATTTTTGTGCATAGGCACGGACAAAATAACGGGCGACAGTCTCGGTCCGTATATAGGCACATTATTGAAGCAGCGTGGATTTTGCGTTTACGGCTGTCTTGGCAGCACGGTCAATGCCACCAATCTTACAGCCGCCGCCGTGCGCATCTACCGCGAGCACCGCGACCCGTTCATAGTTGCGGTTGATGCCTGTCTCGGCCGCCGCGACCATGTGGGCTATGCCTCACTTTCCACCGAGAAACTGTGTGCGGGCGCGGGTGTCAATAAAAAACTCCTGCCCGTCGGCAATATCTCCGTCACGGGCATAGTGACCGAGTTCGGCACAGACAGCTTCACCCGCCTTATGCAAGTTCCCGCAAAAAATATAGAAACAATGGGCAAAGCCATGACCGAAGCCCTTTGCGCCGCCGCCTTATGCACATAAAAAGGCAGAGGAATCTCTCCCCTGCCTTCTTGACCTTACACGGTTATTCACTTAAAATGCTTATTGCATCCAGAATATCTATATCGGCATCGTCATTCATGTCCGCTGCCTTTTTGTTGTAATTATCGGTAAAGTCCTCTGCACTTATCATGCCATTTATGTAGGACATAAGTATTTTTGCATCGGCATCATTTACCACATCGTCACGGTTAAGGTCGCCGCGTCTGTAGTTACTGTACGAAGCCGCAAGGTCATATACCGCATAATGTTCGCCGCCGTAGGCTGCAAGTACGGGCGAGCTGTCGGCTTCGCCCTTTTCGATATTCTGATACCATACACCGCCGCCCTCTGCGGAATCGTTCAGCGCATAAGCCACTGTACCGTTTGCAAATTTTTCGGCTGTACGGCTTATACCGCTGCTTGCGCCCGCCTTTGCGGAAGTATTGAGATAATAACATCTTAAAAGTCCGCCGCTCTGACTGCCCGCCGTGCCGCCTGTGCAGCTTGTGCCGCTTACCGCCGCGGTATTGTAGCAATAACTTGCGGTTTTATCATAATGATAAGCATAGCCGACAAGTCCGCCGACGTAGTTTCCGCCCGTTACACTGCCGTCTGCATTATAGCAGTTTTCTATCGGAGAATAATCCGCCGAACCTATAAGTCCGCCCGTATAATCATTGCCGATAACGGTGTTATCTTTGCCGTAACATCCCGTAATACCGCTGTTACAGCTGCCTGCACTGCCTATCAATGCGCCCGTGTAATTACCGCCCTTGATATAGGAATTTTCTATGCCGATATTTTTTATCGGTGCACTTGAAACATAGCCGAACAATCCCGAATATTCGCTGCCCGTGTTTACATAAAGCCCCGAAATACTGTGGTTTTGACCGTCAAATTCGCCCGTAAACGGATAGGACGAATTTCCTATCGGTGTCCATGTTTGTGTATCGTCATTCGGGAATACGGTGTTTTTGTCGTTTATAACGATATCGGATGTAAGCACCGCGCTTATGTCGTTTGCACCGCTGTTTACCAGTTCGGCAAAGGCGAAAAGTTCGCCCGCACTGCCTATCTCGTAGAATCCGTCGTCATTCTGTTCGGGTTCTTGGTGTGCGCCGCAGACAACGCAAACACCGTTTTTATAGGTATGTACATTGTGTCCCTCGGGTACTACCGTAACTTCAACGGGTTCTTCCGCCGTACCGAAATTTGCGGTATTGGTGCCGTCACCCGCAATAAGGTAATAATACAAGGTCTCTCCCGTTATCTCGTTTGCGGGTATTTTTACCTGATAGCTGCTGCCCGAAACATTGTTAAGCTCTCGGCTGCTCCAGTCTGAAATTCCCGAGCCAGAAGCAACCTCGTCACAACGGTAATAAACCGCCGCGCCAGTGACGATAACATCATCCGTTACATCTGCTTGTATATTAAGCGCCTTGCCCTCTTCAACGCTCTTTACCGCCGTATGTGCTATAACCGGTGCCTCGCCGTCAAGTGGCGTAAGGTCAATTATATTTGAGGGCTGTGATTCCTTAAAATCGGTATCAACTACCGTGAAATAATAGTAATATTTAACGCCCGATTCAACAGCCTCGTCATTATAATATTCGGTGCCGTAGGGTATTACGGATGTATTTATTTTTGTAAATCCCTGCTCGCTTATATCAACTGACGGGTCATAGCTTGTACTTCTGTACAGGTTGTAACCCGCAAGGGTCTCGTAATCGTCCTGATACCAGCTAAGCTGATTTTTGCCCAAAAGTCCTGTGCCTTGCAGCGCCATTGTCTGCGCTTCACTCTTTGTAATATCAAAGAAAAATCTTTCGTGGTCGTCACCCGTTACAAGCCATTTGTCATCCGCAGCAGCCGCACCCTTAATGCGCATATACATACGACCCTGATTGATAAACGGGTCAACGATCATTGTACCCTGCCACTCGCGCGGGGTCGCCCAATCGCCCGTTACCGTATAATCGTTAAAGGGCTCCGAGCCACCAAAGGTAACATCGGGCTGAATATCGCTTGCCATATCACGGTTAAAAAGAACGTGGAAGGTCACTTCCTGACTGCCCGATACCGTGGTTATCTCGTTGCCGTCCTTGTCGGTAAGGAATGCGCGGGTAACAAAGGGGTATATATCCGCAAGAGAATCGGATTCAAGCGTAAGCCACGGTGCTTGAATGAGGTCGCTGTAGCCTATGTTCCAATCAGCATCATAAACCTGACTTTTAATAATATTTTCGTTTTCTGTGCCCCAATAATTGTTAGAAATATCCATGCTATACCCTGTAGCATTTGGTGCAAATATTCTAAACCATCTTGTTTTGTCTGACACAGCAGAAAACCTATTTAACACAGCACAATTTTTAAGTAAATAATCTGAATCATATTTAAGATATGTTGAGTGGTATTCCCCATCATTATTATATGCACAGTCGTTTAACAATACAGAATTTACAACATTGCGGATACCAAAAGTTATAACACAATTATCAAAAAGCAAGCTATCTCCATTATTCGCAAGAACTACACCGTAACCAGGAACAGTTGTATTTTGTAATCTAAATATAGAATTCTTAAAAGTACGCGTCCTAATATGACATCCAGCACTTTTAACTGGTTTAACTTGACCGTCACTCATTTCTTTGGTCCGGATAAAATTGTAATTTTGAGTAAACACGCAATGCTCAACATCGGTTGCAAAAAAATTATGTTGTAAATATGAAGTTCCCGGGTTAATAATTTTTGTGTATTCCAACAAAACATAAGCAGAATTAAAATCAGAATCCCTTATCAGCCTTTCCGATCCTGTTATTAATACTTCATATTCTTCATACCCTTTTCCAGGGAACATACTTATCGGTTTATCATAAGTCCCGTTGCATATGAACCTTCCTTCTACTTGAATATAAGCTATTGCATCATCTCCATAAGGATTACTCTCGTCAGCAGACCAAAATTGTATCTGCGTACCGGGTTCGACCGTAATCGTTACACCTTCGGGAATAAGTACGCCGTTTTCTATTATCCAATATTCATCCGCTGTAAGTGTCATATCCTCCCTTATTACACCGCTTAATGCATGCCCTTTTTGTACACGGAAGGTATAGGTCATTCCAGCCGAATAAAGTGTATTATCCGTTTTATCCATATCGTTTTTAGCCGTAAGGGTAAGATTTATTGCTATTTCCGCATCATTAGGCGCAGTGTCCTTTATTTTAAAGCGTATGGGCTTTGACACAGACACAAGCTCGTCATTTTCGTAGGTATAGCCGTTATTTATGGTTGCAAATGTACCCACATTGTCAAGCTCTGCATTATCTGTAATAAATTCCACATAGGGGTTTGGTATACCCGCTATGGAATCTGCGTTTGCCGTTACACTTACATCACCCGCAATGCCCCAGCGGTTAAAAACGCTGAAAGCAAGGTCAACGGTCTCACCCGACTGGATAATACCGTTGCCATTATTTGTGTCCGATAATTCCTTGCTGTCAAGGGTATATATTTCGGTAAAATTCAATTCAGGTTTCGGCTGCTTATATATGCTGTCATATATATTTATACTCGGATAAATATGCGTTTCTTTAAGCGAAGAATCATAGAATAACGCTGTGTCTTCTGTTGCCGAAACGATCTGACCCATAATATATCTGTTTGTATAATAGTTTTTATCGGGGCGATAACTGCGTATTATGGCAGCCTCGGCAGCCACTATGGGTGCCGCCATAGATGTGCCACTCCAAAGCGCATATTTATTATTTGGCAGGGTGCTGTATATGCCCACACCGGGAGCAGCAATTTCATACTCACAGTTTTTACCTATAATATAATCCCAATTTGAAAAGCCTGCCAAATTGCCCGAGGCATCCTCTGCCATAACACCTATAACATAATTATAGCCCGCGGGATAAATATCCTCTTTGGGAACAAGCAAGGGGTAGTCCGTTGTCGGACACCCGTCATTGCCCGCAGATGCCACAAGCACGCACTGTCCGAAAGCATCCTTTAACGCGCTTTCAACAAGGCTTGACTTGCCCGTACCGCCAAAGGACATATTTATTACATCGGCACCGTTTGCCTTTGCGTAGGTTATCGCCTTTGCAATATCGGTCGAAGCAAAAGAACCCGTTGCCTGACCCGCTTTTATCGCCATTATCTTTGCGCCGTAGGCAACGCCCACACCGCCGCCGTTGCCCGGTGTCATTGCAATGATACCTGAAACATGGGTACCGTGACCCATATCGTCCATTGGGTCGTTTTGCCCGGGATAGGTGCCATTTGTAATAAAGTTGACGCCGCGATAATCGTCAATATAACCGTTGCCGTCGTCGTCAATGCCGTTGTCGGGTATCTCGCCGTCATTTACCCACATATTTGCCGCAAGGTCTTTATGCGTGTAGTCAACGCCCGTATCTATGACCGCCACAACAACGCCCGCACCCGGGGCTTTAAGCGTAAAATACTTATCCCACACATTTTTGATGTCGTGTACATCATTTTCAAGAAACCACGCACTCTTTATCTCGTCGCCCGAGACCGTCACGGGGTCGCCCGCATCCGAGGTATTCCACACAAAATCGGGCTCTGCGGAGATTATGCCGTCAACTTCTTTAAGTCTGTCAACAGTCAGCCACACATCATCCGAAGTTTCCGCCTCGTAGTAGACATTATAGGCGGTATAGCCCGTTTTTTCGTCCGCTGTGTCGCTTTCAAAATCCATTAAGTAAGTGACATTTTTAAGTCCCGTATCTTTGAGCATTGGCGAGGAGTCATTAAGATACCCGAATTTCACTCCGTCCTGCCTGTACTGGCGCACCGAAAAGACCACCTTGCCCGCGGTAAAATTGACAGACTCCCTGTAAGCCTGCTCTGCCTCCGCTTCTGCAATGGGGTCGTAAGCGTGTTCGACAGTCTCTCCCGATATTACCTCGTCACTCAAACTATCCGATATATCAACGATATCGGACTGTTCGGCAAAAATCGGCATAGCCGCATTAAAAAGCATAGCCGCCGACAATATAACAGATAAAAATTTTTTCATTTATCCTGCCCTCTTTCTTTATTTATTTAATTTTGATCCGTACAACAATTATATTAAGATTATAACACAAATTTTAGGCCGTATCAATAAAAAAACCAAATTTAACGCATATTTAAGCATTTCCGACAAAAATTTTACAAAGTGAAAAAAGCTCTTGTATTATACCTTAATTTATGTTAAAATATAGTAAATCTATGAAATATTATAAGGAGGAAATACCATGACACATATCAAGACATTAAACACAAAGCTTCTTCAGAACACTGTTGAAAAGGGCGGCTGCGGCGAGTGCCAGACATCATGTCAGTCGGCTTGCAAGACAAGCTGCACAGTTGCAAACCAGGCTTGCGAAAACAGATAAAAAAGCAAAAAAGGGCTGGCTTATAAAGTCAGCCTTTAAATTTGAAAGGAAATAACTATGATACATAAATACACTTTAAACGGTATGTTTATCGTGCTTGACGTAAACAGCGGCGCGGTGCATATTGTGGACGAGCTTGTATATGACATACTTGATTATTACAGAGAGGCGGACACCGACACTATCGTTCAAAAATTATCGGACAAGTACGGCGAGGACGACATACGCACCGCCATATCGGAGCTTGACGAGCTTGTTGCGGCGCGTCAGCTTTTTACACCCGACACCTATGCAGCTGTCGCACCCTTTGTAAAGAAGCGCGAGCCCGTTGTAAAGGCGCTTTGTCTGCACATTGCGCATGACTGCAACCTCAAATGCAAATACTGTTTTGCCGAAGAGGGCGAGTACCACGGCAAGCGCGAGCTGATGAGTGCGGAAGTCGGCAAAAAGGCGATAGATATGCTTATCAAGACCTCGGGTGCAAGAAAAAATCTCGAGATAGACTTTTTCGGCGGCGAGCCTTTGATGAACTTTGGTGTAGTAAAGGAGATCGTGGAGTATGCGCGTTCGATCGAAAATGAACACGGCAAAAAATTCCGCTTTACCATTACCACAAACGGCATTTTGCTTGACGACGAAAAGCTTGATTATATCAACAAAAATATGCACAACCTTGTTTTGAGCATAGACGGCAGAAAAGAGGTCAACGACAGAATGAGACCCCGCGCGGGCGGTCAGGGCAGTTATGACAATATTGTGCCCAAATTCCAAAAGGCGGCGGAGAGCAGAAACCAGACGGATTATTATGTGCGCGGCACTTTCACCCGACACAACCTCGATTTTTCCGAGGATGTGATGCACCTTGCAGACCTCGGATTCAAGCAGATATCCGTTGAGCCGGTTGTTGCCGACCTTTCGGAGGACTACGCCATTCAAGAGAGCGATCTGCCCGCAATTTTCAAGGAGTACGAAAATCTTACCAACAAGATAAAGGAGCGCCGCGAAAAGGGCGAGTGGTTCAATTTCTTCCACTTTATGATAGACCTGACGGGCGGGCCTTGTGTAATAAAAAGGCTTGTGGGCTGCGGCAGCGGCACGGAGTATCTTGCGGTATCTCCGAGCGGCGACCTCTACCCCTGTCACCAGTTTGTGGGCAGACCCGAATTTAAGATGGGTACGGTGGATACGGGCGTTGTGAATACCGATATACGCTGTGATTTTGAAAACTGCAATGTATACAACAAACCCGCCTGTAAGGAGTGCTGGGCAAGGTTCTATTGCAGCGGCGGCTGTGTGGCTAACTCGTACAACACCCACGGTGACCTTATATCGCCGTATGAGATAGGCTGCGAAATGCAGAGAAAACGTATAGAGTGCGCTATTTATCTTAAAGCGTGCGAGGAATAAAAATAAAGGATGTTACACTTTGGTGCGGCATCCTTTTTTTGTGTGATGATTTTGATTGTTGTTTAGCGGCGTTTTTTGTGGCAGCTGGCTTGGGCATAGGGAAACTGTATTGCATTGTAGTTTTGATATAAATCTTGCAGATATTTTATATCCGAATGATATATTATAACAGCGGCAGTTTCTATAAACTTGTCCATTTTTATTCTATAAAATCTTTTGGTAATTGCGGGTAAATATTTATCCTGATTCGATAAAACTTTATCACATAACAAGTTTCTGTTTTGCATTTCTTGCATTTTTCTCATAATATTGATTATTTCTTCCGCAGAATCGGCAGAAGCTATTTGTTCAGCTTCTAATTCGAGTAGTGCCTGTCTTTCGGGACTGATTTGTTCCTTTATAAATTGTCTGATTTTTGCCAGTATTTCTTCCGAATGTTCAAAAAACATTTGAAAATGTGCTATTTGCGCAGCAGAATAATCTTTTAATGGGTGTTCTTTAAAAAATTTGCTGCTTAATTTCATAATAAATATATTCCCTTTTTATGTTGGTAAAATGTCTATGCTGATATTATAGCATACGATTTAGTGGTGTTTTGGGTGGAGAATAATTCGGGCGGTGCGTATATGACTATGAAATATACGGAAAGAGAACAGGCAGAAATGATAAATCTTGTTGATAACACAAAAAAAGAAGAATAGTATAACGACTTTGTGTATTTACAATAGTTTTCGTTACAAAAGATTTACAAACCGCCATATTGCATATAAGCAAGATATATTGTATAATGAATATATGTTAAGAAAATTGTACAAAAAATCTATGGAAATTTTTGATGAAATGTTCTAAAAAAAGGGGGAAATCATTATGAACAGGGTAAAACAGATGTTTGCCGTTATCTTTGCAATTATGGCGGTTATGCTGATGAGTACGGCGGTGTTTGCTTATACGGGCAGCGGAACAAAAGACGACCCGTACCTTATAACGGGATTTAGTGAATTGAAGACCTGTTTTCAAAAGGATTGTTATATCAAGCTTAACGGTGATATAACATACAGCGACACCAATCCATTGTACATTACCGGAAAGGATGTTTATCTCGATCTTAACGGACATACAATAGAAAACACGCAGGAAACCCGTTCGGCTTATACAAGAGCATATTCAATGCTGATAATCAACGGAAACGGAAAACTCACATTAAATGACAGTAAGGGTAACGGAAAACTTATTTCTAACCAAAATGCAGGGCTTATTTTTGTTGGATATACCGATAGTGATAATACCGACAACAAATTTGTCTTAAACGGCGGAAGTATAATCAACAACAATACGGGTATGGAAAAAGATGCAAACGGCTTTTTATCGTATGCGATAACGGTTTACCGCGGAGATGCCGAGATCAACGCAGGAACAGTCAATTCAAAATCGGCTGATGCACTGTATGTGCAAAATGGCAGTGCAGTGATCAACGGCGGTATATTTAAAAGTGATTCGAGCGATAAGTACGGCATTACAATTTGGGGTGATAATCGTGTAACGGTAAACGGAGGTGAAATATATAAGCTATATATAATGTACAGTTCTATGTTACTGGATGATGTAAAAATAAAGCTGAACGAGTGTACTATATATAACCGCTTTATGTGCACAGACTCGCAGCTTTCGGACTTCCTTTCCGATACGGCTTCGGCAACGATAGGCAAAGAGAAGGCAGACACTTCAAAGAGTATTCTTAATCTTACCTCTCCGCTGGTTATAAGCTCACCGCATTATGATGTTACTTTCAACGCAAACGGCGGCAGCGGAACAATGGAAAAGTTAAGTGTGGTAAGCGGTTCGGAGATCAGCTTGCCCGAATGTGGATTTACAGCCCCCAAAAGCCAAGATTACAGATACACCTTTGTAAAATGGCTCGCGGACGGAATAGAGTATAATGCGGGCGAAAAAATGACAGTCTATTCCGATACGACGGTCAAGGCGGTATGGGAAAAAGCATTGCTGTACAATATAAGCTTTGACGCAGGCAAGGGCGAGGGTACGATGGAGTCCTTAAAAGTCTGCAAAGGCGATAAATTTATCTTCCCCGAATGTAAGTTTACTCCACCCGAAAATATGGAGTTTGACTGTTGGCTGTCTCCCATATCGGATTCTTCGGATGGATATAATCATCCGGGGGATGAAGTTGTTTTCGAGAAAACGACAAACATCGCTATTTCCGCAATATGGAAATACAAAACATATACCGTTAATTTCAATACAGGCGGTAAATGTACACCTCCGCCGTCAAAAACGACAGTCTATAACACCACGATAGGAGCCTTTGAAAATCCCACTGCCGACGGATATAACTTTGCAGGCTGGTATTATGATAAAACATATACCGAAGTGTTTTCTTTCTCACATCCTATAACCGAGAATATTACGCTTTATGCAAAGTGGAACGCAATAGATGAAGAGGTACAGTTTTCATTTGATGGTTCGGCAAGTGATATGTCCATAAAGGCATATTACCGTGACGATCTGACCTTTACGTCATATTGGCAAGGCGGTCTTTATTACACTTATTATATAGTGGCAAACGGAGAAGAGTATCGAAAATCGTATAATTCGGGTTATGAACCGTTTGTAATAGACGACAACACCACCGTTAGAAAAAAAGTTGACAATGTGTGGACTGATTTTAATGCAAAGGAGCTGTTGAAACCCGAAAATAACCTACAGATATACTGTGTGATGAGAAGTTCCAATTATGTGGACACAAGCGAAACAGCATACTTAAGTGTTATCTACCGCAACGGCGATTTTGATAAGGACGGTTACATCACCGATGCGGATGCCGAAATGCTGTTAAAACATATCGGCGGCATCGGCTTGCTTGACAGCGAACAGCTTGAAAGAGCAGATCTGAACAACGACGGCAGCATTGATATGCTTGATGTAATAGAAATACTTAACAATTAAATTATCAGGGCAAGGCAAATAAACGCCTTGCTCTTTTTCTATGCCTATCTTTCGCCCCTTGCTTTTTTAAGATTTTCGATAACTCGATCTGAAAACTTTTACTTATCTGTCGCTTATCGAATCAGACATTGTTTTAAAATAATTCCGGATCTATTCCGGTAACTTTAACAGAGCTATATGTACCATCATTATTACATAAGGCAGCTTGTAAACTACGCAAAATCGGTATATGAGAAACAGCCCATAGCATTGATATTATGCACCGAAAAATCACAAGCACAGTTGAGTTGTCGGAACTTGACAAAGGCAGCATACCCTACCAAAATAAATCGGTATTATCAAAAAATAATCACATTGACAACAAGATATTCCTGTGTTATATTCCTATTGCCTACCGAATTGATATGAAATATTTCTTTAATTTTTCTTGAAAGGGATCTGCTATGTTCTTCATGTGTGGCATAGACAGCACCGCCGTACCGCTTAAAATACACGAGCGCGCAGTGCTGTCCGATATAAAAAGCGTGGATATTTGTGTTGGGCGTGTCTCAAGCGGCAATAAACATACCCTTGTAAAAGAGACTGCCGAAAGAATAAGGAGAATATTATGAAGCTTATCAGAGTGGCAAGCCAAGAAAGCAAACTTGCCGTTACACAGAGCAAAATTATAATAAATTTGATAAACAAGCACTTTCACGAATACAAAACAGAGCTTGTTACCATGAAGACCACAGGGGATATAAAGCAGGACAGATTTCAAGGCGGTGTGCGGTCATGATAATAATATCTGCATTCGATAGGGCAAAATTACTTGCCGACAGACTTGGCGGTGTGTTTTTTAACATAAATGCTTTGCCCGATACCGTATGTTACGAAAAAACACTGATCATGCCTTGTTATATATACGGCGGCTTTGAATATAAGCGTGCAGTCGGAAAAATAAAAACGGTTTTTCCCAATGCAGATTTACTGCCGCCGCTTATACGAAACGAAGATGATTATTTTGAGATAAAGACTCTGATCTCAGCATCGGAAAGAGATATTTTACTTATCCATAAAAGCAGGGCATTTGATATTACCGATACGGCAATGTGGAAGATCGGCGAAAGCGATAACCGTATATTGGAGTATATAAAAACACACGGATTCACAAAAATCAGGCTTTATATGCTGTTTATCGGCACAAAATTCCATTATGAAAACGATATACTTCCGTTTATAAAAAAACTTGAAAGTATCGGCATAAAATGTGAGATAAAAATGCACTCTATCTTTGAGAGCGAGAAAATAATAAACTATATCATTAAAAGGACAAGAGAATATGAAATTGACGGAAGGATTTTGAACAAAAATAAAAACAATAAATGATATTCAAAAATTTTTCAATAGTATCAAAAATTAATTGCATTGACAAATGTTTTTGGAGATGATAAAGTTTATTTACCTATTGAAATAATATGTAAATAATTTAGGAGAATCGAAAAATGGCGGTAGATTATGCAACATTAAAAAAAGGCGGTTTTATGCGCCAAAAACAGAAGAATAACTTTTCGCTGCGCTTAAAAGTTGTCGGCGGACACCTGGATGCAAAACAGTTGAAAGTAATAGCCGAGGTTGCCGAAAAATACGGCGATGGTCATGTGCATCTTACTTCAAGACAAGGTGTTGAGATACCCTTTATCAAACTTGATGATATTGCCGAGGTCAAGGCGGCACTTGCACAGGGAGATTGTGAGCCGGGGGTCTGCGGCCCGCGTGTGCGCACCGTTACTTCCTGTCAGGGCAAGGCAATATGTCCAAGCGGCTGTATAGATACATACACACTTGCACAAGAAATAAGCGAAAGATTTTTTGCAATGGAACTTCCTCACAAGTTCAAATTCGGTGTTACGGGCTGCCAAAACAACTGCCTTAAAGCCGAGGAAAACGATGTAGGAATTAAAGGCGGCATTGAGGTAAAATGGCTGGAGGATAAATGCATACACTGCGGTGTTTGCGAAAAAGCCTGCCGCACAAAGGCACTTACGGAGATCGACGGCAAGATAGTTTTGAACAGCGATAACTGCAATTACTGCGGACGCTGTACAAAAGCCTGTCCCGCAGATGCATGGGAAAACAATGAGGGTTATATCCTGTCTTTCGGCGGTCTGTTTGGCAACCGCATACACAAAGGCGAAGAAATAATACCCATCATTCACGACAAAAAGAAACTTTTTAAGGTAATTGATGCGGCTGTTGCGTTCTTCCGCGACAATGCAAATTCGGGCGAACGCTTCCGTCTGACTATCGAAAGAACAGGCGAAGAAAAATTCAAAGAATACATTTTAAATGCGTATAATTCATAAAGGGCTGCTTCGGCAGTCTTTTTTATTTCGCTTAAACTCCGTTAAGTGAAAAATTTTTTAAATTTTTCTTATGGAAAATAATTAAAATTTAATCCATACCGCAATTATTGACTTTTTTTTAAGAAAATGGTTTAATTTGTGAAAACCCCGAAAACGAAAAGAGGTGAAACAGATTGAAAAAAACAACTAAAATTTCATCGGAAAAGATACTTACTATTTCTACCGTGGCAATAATACTTTTGCTTTGGTTCATCGTAACTTCAACGGGAGCTTTTTCCGAGACCATAATCCCGTCACCCAAAAACGTTCTGAAAAGTCTTTCCGATGTTTTAAGCACGGGCTACAAGGGCAACACGCTTTTGGCGCATCTGGGTACAAGCCTTAAAAGGCTGATAATTGCATACTCGCTGGTAATTGTGACCGCTGTACCGCTCGGGCTTTTAAGCGGCTACAACTCAAAGGTGCGTGCAGTCATAGAGCCTATAGTCGAGTTTTACCGCCCCCTGCCGCCGCTTGCCTATTACACCATACTTGTTTTGTGGATGGGTATTGACGACAGTTCAAAACTTGCGCTTTTATATCTTGCGGGCTTTGCTCCCGTATATATAAACTGTGTTTCGGGGGTTCTGCGCATAAAGTCGGACTACATAAACGGCGCATATACACTTGGTGCAAACAAAAGGCAGATATTCTTTTATGTTATCTTTCCTGCGGCACTTACCGATATATTTACGGGGCTTCGCACAGCACTCGGTGTTGAATATACAACGCTTGTTGCCGCCGAAATGGTTGCCGCAACAAAGGGTATAGGCTGGCTTGTTCTGGATGCAAGCAAATACCTGCGCAGTGACACCGTTTTTATGGGGGTCATAATAATGGGTCTTACGGGCATACTGCTCGATAAAATAATAAGAATTATAGAGGACTGTGTCGTTCATTGGAAAGGTAAAAACTAAAAAAACCGAAATTAAAAGGAGAGTTTAAAATGAAAAGAACAATGACAAAAATTTTATCACTGACACTTGCATCCGTACTGCTTGCACTTGGCGTGGGCTGCTCGGGAGGTTCGGAAAATACTGCGGCGACCCAGACAGGCGGCGACAGTACCGAACAGACCGCTTCGTCGGAACTTCCCGATGTTGTAAATATCGGTACAATGAACCTTGTAAACGGCGATCTTATCGCACAGTATGAAAAACTGTATGAGGAAGAACTCGGCGTAAAAGTCAACTTGCAGCTTTTTGATTCGGGACGTGATGTAAACACTGCTATTGCGGCAGGAAGTATAGATATTTCACAGGCGGGCACTTCGCCTACGGCTTTGGGACTTTCTTCCGATGTGCCTTATGAGGTGATATGGCTTGCCGATATAATCGGTTCTGCGGAGTCGCTTGTTGTGAAAAATGAGTCGGGCATAACGGATATTCAAGGTTTAAAGGGAAAGAAAGTTGCGACACCTTTTGCATCGACCGCGCATTACAGTTTGCTTAACGCACTTAAACTTGCGGGTGTTGAAGAAAGCGAAGTAACGATTTTGGATCTTCAGCCGCAGGATATTTTCGCGGCATGGCAAAGGGGCGATATTGATGCGGCTTACGTTTGGTATCCTATCCTTGACAAACTTCTTGAAGGCGGCACGGTCATTACTCATTCGGGCGAACTTGCAAAAGAAGGCATTGTTACGGGCGATGCAACGGTAGTAAGAAAGGAATTCGGCGAAAAATACCCCGACATAGTATCTAAATATCTTCAAATACAGATAAAGGCGAACGACATTATTTTAAACGATAAAGACAAGGCGGCGGAAGAAGTGGCGTCCGTACTTGAGATAAGTGCGGAGGATGCAGCAAATCAGCTTTCACAGTTTGAATATCTGACAGCCGATGAGGAACTTGACTACCTTAACAACAAACTTGCGGAGATTTTAAAGAATACAGCGGATTTTCTTGTTGAACAGCAGAGCATTACATCCGCGCCATCACTTGACGATTTCAAGGCAAGCATAAACACATCTTATCTTGAAGCCGCCGCAAAGTAAGGCGGTGGGCGAATGGCAAAACTTAATTACAATGATAATTTTTACGAGCCCTCGGATGAACTGATCGCGGTAAACGACCTTAATTTTAAAGGCGAAGAACCCATTGTCGAGGGCGAGGAACTGATAGCAATAGAAAACGTCGATCTTGAATACACGGGCAAAACGGGTGATATAAAGGCACTTGAAAATATTAATTTCAATATTTTCCCAGGTGAATTTGTCTGTGTTCTCGGTCCGTCGGGCTGCGGCAAAAGTACGCTTTTAAAGATACTTGCGGGCTTTATACAACCGACAAGCGGCAGTGTAAAACTCGACGGAGAGGAAATAAAAGGCACGGATTGGCACAGGGGCGTGGTATTTCAGAATCCGCCGCTGTATGAGTGGTTCTCGGTGCGCGACAATGTGGCTTTCGGCCCCAAAATGCGCGGCATACCAAAAGAAAAGTATATCCCGCTTACCGATGAATATCTTGCAAAAGTCGGTTTGAGCGAATTTTCGGACAAAAAAATATACGAACTTTCCGGCGGTATGAAACAGAGAGTTTCCATTGCCCGCGCCCTTATAAACGACCCCGAAATACTGCTTATGGACGAGCCGTTCGGCGCACTTGATGCACTTACAAGAGAAAACGTGCAGGATCTCACAAGAAAAATATGGTGGGATACGGGCAAGACGATATTTTTTATTACTCACGACGTTGAAGAGGCATTGCTTCTTGCATCACGCATTATTGTTTTGAGCAAGCACCCCGGGCGTGTGATAGAAGATATAAGAGTGAATTTTTCACGGCAGATAGTTGAGGACTGTGCCGAGGATATAAAATTCACTCCGGAATTTTACAAATACCGAGAAAAACTGCTGAAACTTATAAACAGTCAACCGCAAAGATAGATGCGGACAATTAGCATTATTTTTTTACTTTGCTATTATGAATTTCATGATAGATTTCCCAAAGAAATGGCCTGTGCTTTGTGTGCAGGTCATTTTTACTGTCAAAATTCATTTTATTCATCTTTTTATTCACATTATAAATGAATTTTCACTTTCAAGTTCAAAGTTCTGTTTATATTGACAATCCCGTCAAAAAATTATATCATATTCATATCAATCTGATAGGAGAAACAAAAATGAACACAATAAATATACAGGAACTTGAAAAGCTCGATACCGAAAAAATAACCCTTATTGACATCAGAAAGCCCGAGGACTATGCCCGCGGGACTTACAAAAACGCGGTAAATGTTGCGGCGGGAGATTTGAGCCGAGTCCCTTCGGGAAAACCCGTTTATGTGCTTTGCTATACGGGCGAAAACAGTATCCCCGTTGTTGAAGAACTTTGCGATATGGGCTTTGATGCGTATAATATAGACGGCGGCTGGCGGGCATATCTGCGCCTTTATCTGGAACGGGTAATCGAAAGTGACGAGGCGGCAAAAAAGACCGCAGATATAGAGCGCAGCATAATTAAAAAATTCCGCAAAAATATATGGTGCAGATTTACAAAAGCAGTACAGGTCTATGACCTTATACAAGAGGGTGACAAAATTGCGGTCTGTATTTCGGGCGGCAAGGACTCTATGCTTTTGGCAAAACTTATGCAGGAGATACAGCGGCACGGCAAGTTTCCGTTTGAGCTTGTGTTTTTATGTATGGACCCGGGCTACAACCGTGATAATTGGCAGATAATACAAGACAACGCAAAAATTTTGGGTATACCTCTGACCGTGTTTAAAAGCGAGATCTTTGACACCGTAGCGACAATAGACAAAAATCCCTGCTATCTTTGCGCGCGTATGCGCAGGGGCTATCTCTATTCCAAAGCAAAGGAACTGGGCTGCAATAAAATAGCCCTCGGGCATCATTTTGACGATATGATAGAAACGGTGCTTATGGGTATGCTTTACAGCGGCAAAATAGAAACGATGCTGCCGCGCCTAAAAAGCCAAAACTTTGAAGGGATGGAACTTATCCGTCCGCTTTATATGGTAAAGGAGGAATATATAAAGGCATGGAGGGACTATAACAAGCTGCATTTTATACAATGTGCCTGCCGTTTTACGGAAAACTGTGCGACCTGCGGCGGCGGACGGGGTTCAAAACGTGATGATATGAAAGAGCTGATTAAAAAATTCCGTGAGGAAAGCCCTTTAATAGAAGAAAATATTTTCCAAAGTGTTCACAATGTAAATTTAAGTACAATAATCGGCTGGCATAAAGGCAGCGAAAAACATAACTTTTTGGACGATTTCCAAAAATAATCATACCGAAAAAATTATAATTTAATTCCTATTTACTTTTTTCGTATTTTTATTATAATTGTTTTTATCAAATATACATACTAAAACAATATGAAAAGAGGAATAAATATGAAACGAATTTTACCTTTGATACTTGCGGCGAGTCTGTCTTTATTGGGGCTTGTCGGCTGCGGTTCTTCAAATGCTGAAACGGATGCGGATGTATCTTCACAAGCCGAGGCGGCTGCGCCCGCAGAAACAGCAAAAAGCGGCGCGGTATTAAGGATAGCTGCGCAGCCATACCCGCTTTACACCCCCATTTATGTAGCTTACGAAAAAGGCTATTTAAAAGAAGAATTTGACAAAATAGGTGCACAGTTTACCTGGAATGAATTCAAATCGGGTCCTTTGGTAAACGAAGCTGTTGCGGCAGGCGAAGCCGACCTTGGTTTTATGGCGGATCTCCCCGCAATAATTGCAAAGTCCACGGGTCAGCCCATAGAGATAGTTGACAATGTGGCTTACGGCGAAAAGGGACTTGCGGTGCTTGTAAAAGCGGACTCCGACCTTTCGGGCGTGTCGGATCTAAAGGGTAAAAAAGTTGCCTATGCAACAGGTTCTTATGCACAGCATCTTCTGGCTGTACTTCTGGACAAAGAGGGTCTTTCGCTTGATGATGTGGAAAGTATAAACCTTGGTGCAGGCGACCAGCCCGCTGCCCTTGCAAACGGCGATGTTGATGCGATAGTTATCTGGGAACAGTATATTTCGCAGCTGACGAATGACGGCACGGCAAAAGTTCTTGCAGACGGTACGGGTGTAAAACGCGGCAATATGATAACATATTTTGTTACCGACTATGCAGAGCAAAACCCCGAAGTTGTAAAAGCGTGGATACGCGCACTTAACAGGGGCAACGAGCTTTTACAGACAAACCCCGACGAGGCGGCGGAAGCGGTTGCGGCAGACTTTGGTGTAGATGCCGAACTTATGAAGAAGATAATCCAAAACTTCACTTACTCCACCGAACTTACCGATGAGGACATAAAGGAGATAACGGCCGTTAAGGACTTCTCACTTGAGGCGGGCATTATTTCCGAGGATGTAAACATTGATGAATTTATCAACACGAAATATCTTGAAGAAGTAAATAACTGACGGGTAAAAATGGGTTGAAACGCTTATTATGGCGCGACAGCCCATTTTTAAAAGGAGGAACTTATGAACAAGCCGCAAAAAAAGGACGTTTTTTATTGGTTTTTGTACTTTGCGCTGCCGCTTATCATTCTTATAATATGGGAAAGTTTTGACCGTGCGGGGAAATTAAAGCCGTACACGATGCCCTCGCTTGAAAAACTGTTTGATACCACGGTCGAATATGCAAAAAACGGACAGCTTTTAACAAATATCGGTGTCAGCGTTTCACTTGTGCTGGAGGGATTTTTTCTGGCACTTGTCACGGCATTGATAATAGGTATGCTTGTCAGTCTTTTTCCGAAATTCGATACCTTTACAGACCTTATTATACAAATTTTGAAACCCATACCGCCTATTGCGTGGATACCCCTTGCGATACTGTGGTTTGGCATAGGTCAGGAATCGAAAATATTTATTATATTTATAGGTGCGGTCTTTCCCGTTTTTCTGAACACCGTTGACGGTGTGAAAACGATAGACAAAAAATATTTTGAACTGGCAAAAGTATATGAGATACCGAAAAGTGAACTTATAAAAAATATCATTATCCCCGGTGCGCTGCCAAGCATAATGACAGGAATACGCCTTGGTGTGGGCAATGCGTGGGTATCTGTTGTGGCGGCGGAAATGATAGGTGCAACAAAGGGCGTAGGCTATATGCTTTCAAACGGCCGCAGCCTTTCCCGCCCCGATATTGTTATTTTAGGTATGCTTTTGGTCGGTGTATTCGGCAAAATAATGGATGATATTTTAAGACTTTTGCGTAAGAAGGTGATAACATGGCTGTAGAAAATATAGTTGAGATAAAGCACCTTACCAAAGTT
Source organism: Bacillota bacterium (assembly GCA_017460805.1). Lineage (GTDB taxonomy): Bacteria > Bacillota > Clostridia > Lachnospirales > CAG-274 > RGIG4310. The sequence continues at coordinate 25,789 of JAFUAF010000030.1, forward strand.
TTCAATGATGGAAAAAACGAGGTCAGGGCACTTGAAGATATCGGTCTTGAAATAAAAGAGGGAAGTTTTACATCCATAATAGGCGGCAGCGGCTGCGGCAAAAGCACAATGTTAAGGATAATAGGCGGGATTGATATCGAGTATACGGGTGAAGTGCTTGTAAACGGCAGTAAAGTTACCGCACCCTCGCGTGAAAAAGGTTTTGTTTTTCAGGATCACAGGCTTTTGCCGTGGCTTACGGTAAAGGAAAATATACGTTTCAGCCTGCCCAAAGAGCAGAAGAAAAACGATGCTTTAATAAAGGAATATCTTGAACTGGTGGGACTATCCGATTTTGAAAACTCGCTGCCCAAACAGCTTTCGGGCGGTATGGCACAGCGCGTGGCGATAGCGAGGGCACTTGCAAACAAGCCGAAAATACTGCTGCTTGACGAGCCTTTCGGCGCACTTGATGCAATAACAAAAGTAAACTTGCAGGAAGAACTTCTGAAGATATGGCAAAAGGAAAAGATCACGATGATAATCGTTACTCACGATATTGACGAGGCTGTTTATCTGGGCGAAAATGTTGTTGTTATGACACCACGCCCCGGCAGGATAAAGCAAATTTACAAAACAGACCTCGGCACACCAAGACTTCGCACGGGTTCACTTTTTGCAAAGGCAAGGGAAGATATATACAAAGAATTTTTCAAAGAAGCGGAAATTCCGTTTACATACAATATCTGAAAGGAGAAAATTTATGTCACAAACATTATCACCGCAGGAAATACGCATAAAGGCGGAAGCAAAGAATCACATCAAAGTACAGGGCAAAAACCGTGCTTACGGTATTTTGCAGAAAATAAGGAGTGTCAAGCCCGTTATCGACATTGAAAGGGGCTTGTATTTTACGCAGTCTTTTAAGGAGACTGAGGGGCAGCCGCTTCAACTGCGCTGGGCAAAGGCACTTTATCATTATGCAAAAAACGCAAAAGTCTATATTGACGATGATCAGCTTTTGGTTGGCAGAAGCGGCAAAGAGGGGCGTTACGGTATTCTCTATCCCGAACTTGACGGCAATATTTTTAAAGAAGCTATGGAAAAACTGCCCACACGCGAAAATTCTCCCTTCGATATTACGGATAAGGACAGGAAGACGGTTATAGAGGAGATAGCACCTTACTGGCAGGGCAAGACTTTCCACGAAAATTTTGCAAAATCGCTTACCCCCGAAACAACAAAACTCACTTACAACCCCGACAAGGAACTTACATCAAGATATATCGTGAATGAAACGGCTTCTTTCCGTTCTTCTTTGCAATGGGTGCACGATTATGAAATAGTGCTTGAAAAGGGCTTTAAGGGTATAAAGGAAGAAGCGCTTGAAAAACTTTCGGGGCTTGATGAGTACAGTCCGCTTGACTATACGGAAAAAAGACCTTTTCTTGAAGCGATGATAATAACCTGTGATGCGATAGTACTTTGGGCAAACCGTCACGCAGACCTTGCCGACGGACTTGCCGCAAAGGAAAGCGACCCCAAGCGGCGCGCAGAACTTAAAAAGATAGCCGAGACCTGCCGCCGTGTACCCGAAAACCCGCCGCGCACTTTTTACGAAGCTATGCAGGCGCAATGGTTTACGCAGATGTTCTCGCGCATAGAGCAAAAAACGGGCACTATAATCTCAAACGGCAGAATGGACCAATATTTATACCCGTTTTATAAACACGATATTAAAGCGGGCATAATTACAGATGACGAGGTGCAGGAGCTTTTTGAATGTATGTGGGTGGCAATGGCGCAGTTCATCGACCTTTATCTTTCCGATACGGGCGGCGCATTCAACGAGGGCTATGCACATTGGGAGGCCGTGACTATCGGCGGGCAGACCAAAGAGGGACTTGATGCGACAAACGAACTTACATATATACTTTTAAAATCAAAGCGTGAATTTCCGCTCAATTACCCCGACCTTGCGGCGCGTATTCACACAAGAAGCCCCAAAAGATATTTATATGAAGTTGCGGAAACGATAAAAGCGGGCGAAGGCTTCCCCAAGCTTATAAATGACGAGGATGTTGTTCCGCTGCTTTTATCAAAGGGCGCAAAGTTTGAAGAAGCATACGACTACAGCGTTTCGGGCTGTGCCGAGTGCCGTATGCCAAACCGCGACACCTACACAAGCCCCAACGCCTATATAAACTTTGCCGCCGCCCTTGAAATGGTGATATACAACGGCAAAATGCTTAAATACGGCGATGAGGTCTTAGGGCTTGAAACGGGAGAATTTACAAAATTCAAGACTTTTGATGCCCTGCTTGAAGCTTTTTTAAAACAGCAGCGCAATTTTATAAAGCACGCATTTATCCAGCAGCGTGAAATTATAAGGTTAAGGGCGCAGCATTTTGCCTCGCCCTTGGGTTCTGCCCTGCACAAACTTTGCCGTGAGCAATATCTTGACATACATCAGCCAAAGATAGAGGGCGGAATTGACCTGGGATATTTTGAATATATGGGCTTTGCTACGGTCATTGACTCCTTGGCAGCAATAAAAAAGACCGTTTTTGAGGATAAGACCCTGACCCTTGCACAGATAAAAGAGGCATTGGAACATAATTTCAAGGGCTATGAAGCGGTAAGACAAATTTTATTGAATGCCCCGAGTTACGGAAATGACGATGAATACACCGACAGCATAGGCAAACTGCTTGATCGCGAAGCGCAGGAATTTACAAGAAAATACGGCGCGGAACTGGGCGTGCATATGGACTTGCGCCTTGTACCGTTTACATCTCACGTTCCTTTCGGAAAAGTTGTCAGTGCTACACCCAACGGCAGGTTTGCAAATACTCCGCTTTCGGACGGTTCAAGTGCATCACAGGGTGCGGATATAAACGGCCCTACTGCGGTTCTGCTTTCAAATTATGCAACTAAAAATTTTGACTGCTGTGAACACGCGGGAAGACTTATCAACGTAAAATTAAGCCCTGCCTGCGTAAAGGGCGAAGAGGGCACGGAAAAACTGGTGCGTTTTATAGAGGCATGGCGCGATCTGAAACTTTGGCATATACAGTTTAATGTGCTTAACACCGACACCATGCGCGCCGCACAGAAAGACCCCGAAAACTATCGTAATCTGCTTGTGCGCATAGCGGGCTATTCGGCATATTTTACCGAGCTTACAAAGGACTTGCAGGACGACCTCATCTCCAGAACGGAGCATGAAGCGGTATGAGCCTTGTTTTCAATATTCAGCGTTACTCCCTGCATGACGGCGACGGCATAAGAACGACCGTATTTTTAAAAGGCTGTCCTTTAAAATGCCGCTGGTGCTGCAACCCCGAATCCCAAAGCTATGAAAAAGAGGTAATGTATACCCGTTCAAAATGTATAGGCAAAACCGAATGTGGGTTTTGTGAAAAATACGGTGTGGAGTTTGAAGAGAACAAAGCGAAGATCACCGCCGAGTGCCCCCACGAAGTCTGCAATATCTGTCCGTCAAAGGCTGTAAAAACAGTCGGCGAGGAATACACGGCAGATGAAATACTCGATATTGCCGAGCGTGACAGTATTTTCGGCGGAGGTATCACAATAAGCGGCGGCGAACCGCTGACGCATCCCGACCTTTTATTGGAAATACTGAAAAAGGCAAAGCAAAGGCGCTTGTCAACTGCGCTGGAGACCTGCGGCCATGCCGATTATTCCGTGCTTTTTGAGGCGGCAAAATATCTTGATATGATAATGTTTGACATAAAGTCCTTAAACACTGAAAAACACAGGGAATATACGGGAAAGAGCAGCGAACTTATTATAAAGAATTTCACAGCCCTTTGTGCGGACTATCCGAATTTAAGAAAAAAAGTCCGCACACCCGTTATCCCCGACTTTAACGATACCGCAAATGACATTATGGATATAGCGGCATTTTTGCGGGACAAACCGAATGTGCAATATGAACTTTTGCCCTACCACAGCTACGGAAAAAGCAAATATCAGGCTTTGGGGCGTGAATACCCAATGGGGGAGAAAACACTTGACAAACATAATTTTGAAGTGCTGAAAGCGCTTGCGGAGGAAATGTTATGAACTGGTTTTACGAACAGCCCGTAAAAATAATTTTCGGCAATAACAGCATAAATAAGCTGCCCGAAACAGTAAACGGCAGAAAAACTCTGCTTGTTACAAGTCCGCATTTTACAAAAAGCGGGTTTACGGATAAGTTAAGCAAAAAGCTCGGTAACTGCCGCGTTTTTGATAAGGTCTCGCCAAATCCCGATGCGGAGGAAGTGAATTTATGTGCAAAGGAAGTGCGCGGCGGCAAAATCGAATGTATTGCCGCTCTTGGCGGCGGCAGCGTTATCGACCTTGCAAAAGCCGCTTCTTTGGGTATTGAAGATATAAGAAAGTACACGGCCGAAAAAAGCAAGGTTTCCGTAATAGCGATACCGACAACAGCAGGCACGGGAAGTGAAGTAACAAATGTTGCCGTTATTTCCGACCGAAAAAAAGGCAGTAAAATGCCGCTTGTTTCGGACAGCTTTTATCCCGAATATGCAATTATCGACCCCTCTTTGACCTACTCTTTGCCGCCGCGTGTAACAGCGGTTTCGGGCATAGATGTGCTTTGTCATGCGGTCGAGGGCTATTGGAGCAAAAATCATCAGCCTATTTGTGACAGCATGGCTTTTCAGGCAATAAAACTTGTTTTTGACTATTTGCCGAGGGCATATAAAAACGGAAATGATACAGAAGCGAGGGAGAAGATGGCCGAGGCTTCGCTTATGGCGGGACTGGCGTTTTCTCAGCCGAAAACAACGGCTTCTCACGCCTGTTCTTTCCCGCTTACGAGCATTTACGGCATACCACACGGCGAAGCCTGCGGACTTACACTTGATTTTTTTACAAGAATAAACGAAAAAGACCCGCGCACACGATCACTTATAATGGCACTTGAATTTACGGATGTGAACACTTTTGCGGACAAGATATTTGACTTAAAGCAAAAAATCGGTCTGCGCACGGGACTTAAAGACCTGAATTTAAGCAAAGAAAACATAAACGAACTGATACAAAAAAGCAAACACCCAAATTTGCTCAACAACCCCGTTGAAATAACGGATGAGATATTATTGAAATTATATAACAAATTAAAGGAGAGATGAGAATGTCGGAACTGACAAGAGAGCAAGTTCTTGAATATGATAAAAAATACAATCAGCACCCATGGCTGAAAGGCAATGCAAACGCAATACCTGTTGAAAAGGCGGACGGAATATATTTTTGGGACTACAACGGCAAAAAATATTTTGATATGTCAAGTCAGCTTGCAAATGTAAATCTGGGCTACGGCAACAAGGCTATCATTGACGCAATAAAAAAACAGGCGGATATTCTGCCTTATATCGCACCCGCCTATGCTTCGGGTCCACGCAGCGAACTCGCAAAGCTTCTGATAGACCTCGCCCCCGACAATATGAGCAAAGTGTTTTTCAGCTGCGGCGGTTCAGATGCGAACGAGGCGGCAATTTACGCCGCAAGAACTTACACAGGTAAAAGCAAGGTACTTTCACGCTACCGCAGCTATCACGGCTCAACTTTGGGTTCGGGCAATCTCTCGGGAGATCCTCGCCGCTTTGCACTTGAACGCCCCGCCGCAAACGGCTACCTTAAATTTTACGACCCCTATGTTTACCGCTCAAACCAGAATTTCAAGGATGATGCCGAAGCCTCGAAGTTTTATCTCGATATGCTTGAACAGCAGATACAATACGAGGGTGCAGACCAGATAGCCGCAATAGTTGTGGAGAGCATAACGGGCGCAAACGGTGTTATTATCCCGCCCGACGGTTATTTGCAGGGACTGCGCGCACTTTGCGATAAATACGGTATTCTTCTTGTTTGTGACGAGGTAATGGCAGGCTTTGGCAGAACGGGCAAAATGTTCGCCTTTGAACATTGGGGCATAAAACCCGATATAATCTCTTTTGCAAAGGGTGTTACCTGCGGCTATGTGCAGCTTGGCGGCGTTATTTTAAGCAGGGAGATAAGCGATCATTTTGAGGATAACACATTTTTGTACGGCCTTACCTACAGCGGACATTCCCTTGCCTGTGCGGCGGGTCTCGCCTGCGTGAATTATTATCTTGAAAATCATATTTTAGACCATGTAAACAAGGTCGGAAAAGTTTTCGGCGAACTGCTTGAAGAAATAAAGGCTAACCACAAATGCGTGGGAGATGTGCGCTATATCGGCCTTTTTGGTGCAGTAGAACTGATGAAAGACAGGGAAAAGAAGATACCCCTTGTGCCCTACGGCTATGACGAGCAGGCAATAATGGCACAGATACACGGGCTGCTTAAAGAACGCGGTTTTGCTGCATTCGGCAGGGAAAACAATATCAATATAACTCCGCCGCTTATCATAACGGAAGACGAATTGAAAGAGGCATTTAAAATACTTGATGAAGTGTTGACGATAGTTGATGACAGGTTTATTTAAATCTCGAACTGGTATGGTAAAACAAAACCGAACTGATTATATAAAACTCCTTTTTTTATTGGTATAATCATAGCATCAAATAAAAAAGGAGTTTTTAAAATGAGTGGAGAATATCAATTAAACAAGGAACTTGCACAGATGTTAAAAGGCGGCGTAATAATGGATGTCACAACGCCCGAGCAGGCACGCATAGCGCAGGAAGCGGGAGCGTGCGCCGTTATGGCGCTTGAACGCATACCCGCAGATATCCGCGCGGCAGGCGGTGTATCGAGAATGAGCGACCCGCAAATGATACGCTCGATTCAGGATGCTGTCAGCATCCCCGTTATGGCCAAGTGCCGCATAGGACATTTTGTGGAAGCGCAGATACTTGAAGCGATAGAGATAGACTACATAGACGAGAGCGAAGTTTTATCTCCCGCGGATGATGTATATCATGTTGACAAAACTCAGTTCAAAGTGCCGTTTGTGTGCGGTGCAAGGGATCTTGGCGAGGCTCTCCGAAGAATAAGCGAGGGTGCAGCTATGATACGTACAAAGGGCGAACCGGGTACGGGCGATATAGTTCAGGCCGTAAGACATATGCGAAAAATGAACTCGGAGATACGCAAAGTCGTTTCTTTGCGTGAGGACGAGCTTTTTGAAGAGGCGAAACAGCTTCAAGTGCCGTATGCTCTTGTTAAACAGGTACATGACGAGGGCAGACTGCCCGTTGTCAATTTTGCGGCAGGAGGTGTTGCCACACCCGCAGATGCGGCACTTATGATGCAGCTTGGCGCGGAGGGCGTTTTTGTGGGTTCGGGTATTTTTAAATCGGGCGACCCGAAAAAGAGAGCGGCCGCTATCGTGCAGGCGGTCACAAATTACAAAGATGCAAAACTGATAGCAGACCTTTCTTCGGGGCTCGGCGAAGCAATGGTCGGAATAAACGAGCAGGAGATAGAACTGCTTATGGCGGAAAGGGGCAAATGATATGCGTATCGGTGTTCTTGCCCTGCAAGGTGATTTTGCGGAGCATATTTCAAAACTTTCCTCGCTTGGCATAGATGCCTTTGAAATACGAAAACTTTCGGATATTTCAAACCGTTTTGACGGCCTTGTTCTGCCGGGCGGAGAAAGTACAGTTATGAAAAAACTGCTTCACGATCTCGGACTTTTTAACCCGCTTAAAAACCTTATTTCGGACGGCCTGCCCGTGTTTGCTACCTGTGCGGGAATGATACTGCTTGCAAAAAGTCTTGAGGACGGCGAAGCCCCGTGTTTCGGCACAATGGATATAACCGTGAAACGCAATGCCTACGGCAGACAGCTCGGCAGTTTCAGATGCGTGGATAAATTTAACGGCATACCGACAGAAATGCCCTTTATACGTGCACCTTATGTCAAAAAAGCGGGAAAAAGCGTGGATGTGCTTTCCGTACATGATAACAGGATAGTTGCGGTAAGACAGCAAAATCAGCTTGCGGCGGCATTTCATCCCGAACTTACCGCAGACGATACAGTTTACAATACATTTATTGAAATGATAAAAAAATAAATTAAACGAGAGGAGCGGACCTAATGCAAATAGCAATAGACAGCACAAGCAAGACCCCTGTATATGTGCAGATATACAGCGCACTTCGCAGCAAAATTATCGGCGGAGCATTTCCGCACGGTTCAAAACTTCCGTCAAAGAGAAAACTTGCGAGTGACTGCGGTGTAAGCGTTGCTACAATAGAACATGCATACGCACTTCTGTGCGACGAAGATTACTGCGAAACACGGCAGCGCAGCGGCTGTTATGTTATCTACAGTCCCGAATACAGTTTTCCGTCGGGCGATGTTTTGCACACGTTTGGTGAAAATGACACTGTGTCTGCCGATACGCTGCATTTTGACGATATTCCTTTTTCCGTTTTTTCAAACCGTATGAGAAAGGTTTTGCTTGACTGCGGCGAAAAGATATTACAGAAATCTCCGAACAACGGTTCACACGAACTGCGTGAAGCTATATGCCGTTATCTTTCAAGAAGCCGAAACATAGAAGCTGCACCCGAACAGATCATTATAGGTTCGGGTGCGGAATACCTTTATGGACTTTGCATACAAATGCTCGGAAGGGAAAATATAATTGCACTTGAAAACCCCTCTTACGAAAAAATAAAAGCGGTATATAATGCAAACGGAGCTGTATGTGAAATGCTTGACATGGACGGCGAGGGAATAAAAACAGAGGCTTTGAAAAATTCCAAAGCTTCTGTTTTGCACGTAACGCCGTTTCACAGCTATCCAAGCGATATTACGGCATCTGCCGCAAGACGGGTCGAATATATCAACTGGGCAAAAGAAAGAAATGCGGTCATAATTGAGGATGATTACGATTCGGAATTCATCCTTACGGGAGTAGCCCCCGAAACTTTATTTTCTCTCTGTCCCAACGGAAATGTTATTTATATAAACACATTTTCAAAAACCGTCGCTCCGTCTATAAGAGTGGGTTATATGATTTTGCCGCCTTCGCTTTTACCTGTTTACAGCGAAAAGATAGGCTTTTATTCCTGTACCGTTCCGATGCTTGAGCAGTATTTTCTTGCAAGCTGGATAAACAGCGGAGATTTTGAACGAAATATAAACCGCATCAGACATAAAATAAAAAAGATTGACTGCAATATTAAAAAAAATACTGTATAGCTGATATAAAAAGAAACACCCGCAGGCAATGGCGAAACCATACCTGCGGGTATTTCTTTTTAGTCGATGTCCGATCGCTTTATATAATATAATACCAGAATTCATCCTGCACAAGTTCCTGCGGTTTTGCATCCTTCCCCTGCGAATAACGCAGTTCCTGATTTTTAATGCTGACTTTTGTGCCCGTTTCTATGGATTTTGTGATAAATGTATTGCTGCCGATGACGACATTGTCACCTATCACAGTCTCGCCGCCAAGGACAGCCGCACCCGAATAGATAGTCACATTGTCGCCTATGGTCGGGTGGCGCTTTATGCCTTTTAGTTTTTGTCCGCCGCGTGTTGAGAGTGCGCCGAGCGTTACACCCTGATAGATCTTTACGTTGTTGCCTATTACGGTCGTTTCGCCGATAACAATGCCCGTGCCGTGGTCGATAAAGAAATATTTTCCTATCACCACCCCGGGGTGAATGTCTATACCCGTAAGACTGTGGGCGTGTTCTGTCATAATACGGGGTATAAGCGGCACATTAAGTTTGTAAAGTTCGTGTGCGATACGGTTTACCATAATTGCATACACACCCGGAAAGGCATAAATTATCTCGTTAAAACTGCCCGCCGACGGATCTCCGTCATATGCCGCCTGTAGGTCGGTCTCAAAATATTCGCGTATTTTGGGTATCTGTTCAAGAAATTTCACGGTTATCTCTTCCGCACGCTTATCCGCTATCTCCGAAGCCGAATCGTCAACCTCCTCATTATAGCGCAGTACAATGGCTATCTGCTTTTTAAGGTTGTAGGCAACATCTTCCACAAGCATTGAAATGTGGTTTCTTATAGTATAAACTTTGTAGACCTTGTTGTGGTAATACCACGGCAGAATTATTTTCTGCATATTTTTAAGTATCTTTATCACTTTATCGTCATCTATATGAAAAATATTTTCCTTGTCTATCACCTTGCCCTGACCGTAGTTTTCAAGGATATCAGTGACGATATTTTCTATGTTATCGGCAATAATGCCGTCCGGTTTCTCGTTTGCCATATTTCCCTCCTATAAAACAAGGGGAGAATGACATCTCCCCTCGTGTTTTAAAGACTTCTTAAAACTTTAACAAGTTTATCCACATCTTCATAATTGTTGTAAATGCCAAGCGTTGCCCTTACCGTGCCTTCAAGTCCAAGGCTTCTTAAAATGGGCTGTGCGCAATGGTGTCCCGCCCTTACGGCTATACCGTAGTTATTGAGATATTCGCCCACATATTCGTTTGAATACCCGTCAACAACAAGCGAAAGCACACCTGCTTTATTTGCGGCATTACCTATTATATGCACCTTATCGAGTTTTTGTATCTCTTTTGTGGCATATAACAAAAGTTCGTGTTCTGCACGGCCTATATCGGCTATACCTATATCCGAAACGTATTTCAGCGCTTCGCCGAGACCTACGGCATCGGCAATACTGCCCGTGCCCGCCTCAAATTTATTGGGTGCGGGATTGTATATCGTGCGCTCAAAAGTAACGTCTTTTATCATATTTCCGCCGCCGTGGTAGGGCTTTGCGGCTTCAAGCAGTTCCTTTTTGCCGTAGACTGCGCCTATGCCCGTGGGTCCGTAAATTTTGTGACCCGAGAATACAAAGAAATCGGCATCCAATGTGGTCACATTCACGGGGATATGTGCCACCGACTGTGCTCCGTCAATAAGTATCCTTACGCCGTGTGCGTGTGCGATCTGTATAAGTTCGGCAACGGGGGTTATTGTTCCCAGGGCGTTTGACACCTGTGTTACGGAAACAAATTTTGTGTTTTTGGTAAACAGTTTTTCATATTCCGATAAAATAAGCTGACCCGATTCGTCAACGGGAATAACCTTTATAACAGCCCCCGTTTCCTGTGCCACAAGCTGCCACGGAACGATATTTGCATGATGTTCCAAAAGTGAAACTATTATCTCGTCACCGGGCTGCAAAAGCGGTTTTACATAGCTGTGTGCCACAAGGTTTATGCCCTCTGTCGTGCCGCGTACAAAAACTATCTCGTCTTTTGAGGATGCGCCGAGAAAATCCGCCGTTATCTGTCTTGCGTTTTCGTAAGCATCCGTAGAACGTGCCGCAAGAGTGTGTGCGCCCCTATGTACGTTTGAGTTTTCGTGCTTGTAGTAATAGCTTAATCTGTCGATGACCTGAATAGGTCTTTGAGTTGTTGCGCCGTTGTCAAACCACACCAGATCATAGCCGTTTATCTTTTCCTGCAAAATGGGAAAATCCGCGCGGATAGCGTCAAGCGATTTTGTGCCGACGATAATGCCGCTTGATTTGGGCTGACCCTGTGCAGCGGTCTGTGTCTGTACCGTATCGGCCTCCTTGTGCGAAACAACGGAGGGAGAATAAGCCACAGGCTCGCTTGCAGTAAACGACGGTGTGTAGGGTGCAGGAGCGGTATACGCCTGCTGTGCAAATTCCTCCGCATAGGGAAGACTCTCGCCCGCGCCGCCGTTATAAGGCGATGAAACGGGATAATCGTAAGCCGTCACGGAGTCAAAAGCTGCCGCAGAAGTTACGTCCTGAACAGTGGCGTTATCAGCGGGCACGCTTTCCGCGGTACCGTAATCACCGAAAAGCTTATTGGCGAAACACTCAAGCTGACTTATATCGGGAAGCCCGTAGGCATCCAATTTATCAATAGTCATAGTATTCACCAACCTCTACATCTTCAAGTACCGCAATAGCATCGTCAGCTAAAATAGCTGCGGAGCAGTACAGGGATAAGAGGTATGATGCAACACCCTTGTTGTCTATTCCTCTGAAACGAATGGAAAGACCGCGTGAGTGTTCATTCTTCATACCTGCCTGATAAAGACCGACTACACCTCTCTTTGCTTCGCCTGTACGAACAAGCAGGATATTTGTTTTGCCGCTTTGGCTCTTGGGGTTCTTTAAACCGTCAACAAGCAGTTTGTCCGTGGGGATAATGGGGATACCTCTCCAAAGGATAAATCTGCCGCCTGCAATATCTGCCGTTACGGGCGGAACACCGCGTTTTGTACATTCTCTTTCAAAGGCTGCTATAGCGCGGGGATGAGCAAGGAAGAACGAGGGCTCTTTCCATACCTTTGTTATAAGTTCGTCAAGATCGTCGGGAGTAGGCGCACCCGTGCGTGACTGTATGCGCTGTGAGTCCGCAACGTTCTTCAACAGACCGTAGTCATCGTTGTTGATAAGCTGGCTTTCCTGTCTTTCCCTTAAACTTTCAACTGCAAGGGCTATCTGTTCCTGCGCCTGATCGTAGGGAGAACTGTAAACATCTTCAACAGCCGTGTTGATATTTACAATAGTTGAAATTGAGTTAAGCTGATATTCGCGGGGTTCTGTCTGATATTGGATAAAACCCTCGGGGATGATATCGTCTTTCTTTGTTGACGAGCATAAAATATCAAGCGGCGTTTCGCCCTCCACAACTTTGTTTACACGGTAGATACCCGTTTCAAGCCCCTTGAATTCAAGAAGCTTTGTAAGCCACTTTGGTGTAAGTGCGCCGTACTGCGGCTTTGTCTTTGTGACATTGGCAAGGTTATATGCCGCTTGCTTGCCCAATGCGTTTGTAATAAAGTTTTCTTCTTTTGCCATTTGAGATTTCCTCACTTTCTGCTTTATTAATATTGCGGCATTGCTCGGTCAATATCTTTTGCCCAGCTGTTTATGCCGTCTTTTAAATTGTACATCTGGCCTTTGTAGCCCGCTTCTCTAAGGGTATTTACCGCAAGTATGCTTCTTTTGCCCTCCTTGCAGATAAAGACCGTATCAATATCGGGGTCAAGTTCGTTCTGCCGCCTTGCAAGCTGACCTATCGGTATAACTTTTGCATCGGGGAATTTGACTATCGCCCTTTCGTGCGGTTCGCGCACATCTATTACAGTTATTTTCTCTCCCGCTTCTATACGGCGGTGAAGTTCCTTTGCGGTAATGCTTTCAACGGGTGCTTCTTCTTCCCGCTGCTTTTTTATGCCGCAAAATTCTTCGTAATCGTATTCTTCAAGCTCTGTTATGGTCCTGTTTTTGCCGCATATCGGGCAGTCGGGGTCTTTGTCTATTTTCAGTTCGTGAAAACGCATTTTCCACGCATCCAGAACCATAAGTCTGCCGACAAGTCTTTCCCCGCCGCCGACTATCAGCTTTATAACTTCATTTGCCTGTATCGTGCCGATAATGCCTGGCAGTACACCTATAACACCGCCCTCGGCGCAGGACGGAACAAGTCCCGCAGGCGGCGGCGCAGGGTACATACAGCGGTAACAGGGGCCCTCTTTTGCGTAGTAGACACTCGTCTGTCCCTCAAACTGATACATAGCGCCAAAAACATCGGGCTTGCCTAAAAGAACGCAGGCATCGTTTACAAGGTAGCGTGTTTTGTAGTTATCGGATGCATCTGCAACAATATCATATTCTTCTATTATCTCAAGTGCATTTTCGTCTGTCAGCATCATATTATAGGTCTCCACCTTAACAAGCGGATTTATCTGCTTTATGCTGTCTTTTGCCGACATAACTTTCGGTCTGCCCACATCTCTTGTGCCGTGAATGACCTGCCTTTGCAGATTGGAACTGTCCACTTCGTCAAAGTCGATAAGACCGAGAGTACCCACGCCCACCGCCGCAAGATACTGCGCAAGCGGTGTTCCCAGTCCTCCAAGCCCAACGATAAGAACCTTTGCGGCTTTCAGCTTCTTTTGACCTTTAACGCCTATCTCTTTTAAAAGAAGATGCCTGCTGTAACGCATTATCTCGTCATTTGTAAGCTTTTCGGCGCGTTCTTCGGGTATAAGGCTTTCGGGTGCGCCGCCCGCAATGGCAGGTATCAGCATCACCGTGTCACCGTCTTTAAGCTCGGTATCATAGCCGTTTAATTTTTTTATGTTATTCTCTCCGACAAAAATATTGACAAAGGGACGGGGTACGCCGTTCTCGTCAAATATTGCCTTTTTAGTGTTCGGGTATTCGTCGGCAAGTGCCGCGATCACCTCTCTTACCGTGCCGCCCTCCAATAAAAGCTCCGAATTCTGATCGGTGAATGAACGGAGAGTAGTCGGTATCAAAACTTTTATCATAATAAATTTCCCCTAAATTTTTATATTAAGCTGATATTTTCTTTTTCAAAAATATCGTTTTTCAGTTCATAACCGAAGGTGTTTTCCGCCCTGCCATTTAAGACGGAAGTTATAAGATAAGAATACACGGGCAGGGCGTGTATTTGGTCATACTCGGACGGTACGGCGGGATGATCGGGGTGCGAATGATAAAACCCGACTATATCAAGCCCGTTTGCCCTTGCGTACAACTCGCCTTTCATCATATCCTCGGCGGTGATAAGAAAGCGGTGATATTCCTCGCCTGCGCCAAAGTTGTTTACAATACTTTTTATGGAATGTGCAAATTTTTTGCCGTTTTCCATACTTCCGAAAATTATGCCACAGCACTCAAAAGGATAGCTATTCGCGGCTTCTTCCTCTATTTTTTCAAGAAGATGTCTGTTGATGAAGATCATTTAAGTCCTCCCACAGCGGCTCGGAAAAATAACGTGTGCCGCTGTCACAAAGTATAGTCACAATGACCGAATTATCGGGTACTTCTTCGGCAAGCCTTGCCGCTGCCTCGACATTTGCGCCCGCACTTATGCCCACAAAAAGCCCTGCCTCGCGCACAAGCCGCCTGCACATTTTATAAGCAGCTTCGGTGCTTATGTCTATGCGTTTATCGACCAATGACGGGTCGAAAATATCGGGCTGCATTGTAGCATCAAGGCTTTTAAAACCCTCAATGCCGTGAAAAGGCGAATCGGGCTGAACGATAACGGTTTTTATATCGGGTCTCAGTTCCTTTAATTTAAGGCTTGAACCCGTAAAAGTACCCGTTGTGCCCGTTCCCGCCACAAAATGCGTTATACGCTCCTCGGTCTGATACCATATCTCCTCCGCAGTTGTCTTGTAATGCGCTATAAGGTTGGCGCGGTTGCTGTACTGGTCGGGATAGAAGTATTTTTCGGGGTCTGCGGCGGCTATGCTTTTGGCAGTAACTATCGCACCGTCAATGCCCTCTAAGGGTTCGGTCTCTATTATCCTTGCGCCGTAAGCACGCAAAAGCCGTTTTCGCTCTATACAGGCATTTGCAGGGATACAAAGCTTCACTTTATAGCCCAGAGCTGCACCCATCATCGCAAAGGCAATGCCCGTGTTGCCGCTTGTGGCATCTATTATGGTCTTGTCTTTGGTCAAAAGACCGCGTTCAATGCCGTCAAGCAGCATTTCTTTGGCCGCTCTGTCCTTTACCGAACCGCTGGGGTTCATAAACTCTGCCTTTGCGTATATTTTTATATTTCGCTGTGTATTCAAAAATTTCAGCCGTATCAGCGGTGTATTTCCAACAAAATCAAGTATACTCATAGTTTTAAATATAGTAGTTATAGTTATCGGGTATTCTGTAATCCGAGGGGGTTATGCCGTATTTCTTCTTAAAGAGTCTTGAAAAATACCCCATATCCTTATAATCAAGCCTTTCTGCAATATCGGTGATTTTAAGGTTAGTATTTCGCAAAAGCCAGGCCGCACGGCGCAGTTTCACATTTGTCAGATAGTCCACAAAACGCTGTTGTGTATGCGCCGTAAATACTGTACTTAAATAGGAACTGTTCATATACAGGCTTGCGGCTATGCTTTTTTGTTTAAGGTCGCTTTCGGGATTATTAAGTATGTACAAAATAACCTTCAGTATTTTATCATTCTGCACCGCGGGATAAAGTTCCGAAAAATCATCAAAAAAATCTGTAAGAGAAGTTAAAAAAAACTGTTTAGTACCAATATTTTCGTTATGGATAAAAATATCCTCTTTATTGATATACAAATCGAGCCATTCGTTTTTTTCAAAAATCGTTTCGGCTATATTTTCAAGCAGTTCCTTTGCCGTCCTGTCGGAGATTTCTTTTTCGGATGAAGTGCTGTATACTTTTTCCGCCGTTTCGTTTATTCTTTTTAAAAAGTTATTATCCTGCGAACAAAACAGCTGTGACAGTTCGCTTGCATACACATTTATATCATCACGATAGTTTGTGACAGTACGGCGCAGTCTTTCCAGCGTTTCGATAAAACTTTGCTTTTCAAAGGGCAGTACAAAATAGTCGTTTGTATGGTTGATTATGCACTTTCGCGCATTTTCAAGCGTAAGTTCTTCGCTGACCGCGATAATATTGTGACAGCCTCGGTCTTTCAGCTCTTTTATAAAACTGTCAAACCCCGTATCAAAAAGTTCCGTTACGATCAGATCGAAGCTCCCCTTTTCCGCGGTCTGTAAGGCCGATTTTATATCGTGCGCCGCGGCAGCAAGTTCAAAACCCGTTTGTTCTCCCCAAATATCAAGTGTCTGAAGCTCAAAAAGCAATTTAGTGTTTTTGGCTGCAAGTAAGGTTTTATACATAAAGATCTCCTCCCTTAGATGCAATAATCGTATACACCCTCCAGTGCTTTTTCGTGCTCTATCAGATCGTATATGGTCGTATTGTCAAGATAGCCGTTAAGTGTTCTGCACAATCCGTCCCAGAATACCGAAAGCGAATTGATATTTTCTATATAATCGGATGATATTTCGCCCTCTGTCAAGCGTATTACCTCACCCAGAGAATAATTTTTTGCAGACCTTGCAAGATGATAACCGCCCTCGGGGCCTCTGCGGCTTTTTATAAAACCCGCTTTGCAAAGTGCGCTGCCTATCTGTTCAAGATATTTTACGGAAATACCCTCTTTTTCGGCAACTTCTTTTATGGTTATATTGCCGCTGTCGCCTTTTTTTGCAACGGCGACAAGCAGCATTATCGCATATATCGTTTTTCGTGAAAGTTTCATCCAAATCAACCTTTACAAATCAGTCTTTGTCACCAAACAGCGGTGTGGAAAGGTATCTGTCGCCCGAATCGGGAAGCAGAACAACAATAGTTTTTCCTTTGTTTTCTTCTCTTGCGGCAAGTATCTCCGCCGCTTTTAATGCCGCACCTGCGGAAATGCCCACAAGTACACCCTCGCTGACAGCGAATTTTTTGCCCTCTTCAAAGGCATCGTCGTTGTCTATGGCAATTACTTCGTCATAGATCTTTGTGTTCAGTACATCGGGTACGAAGCCTGCACCGATACCCTGTATCTTATGCGCACCGGGTGTGCCCTTTGTAAGTACGGGGCTTGCGGACGGTTCTACCGCAACTATTTTTACATCGGGCTTTTTCTCTTTGAGGTATTCGCCGACACCCGTTACCGTACCGCCCGTACCTACGCCCGCAACAAAAATATCCACCTTGCCTTCTGTCTGTTCCCATATCTCGGGGCCTGTTGTTGCCTTGTGTACAGCGGGATTGGCAGGATTGGAGAACTGTCCCAAAATAACGGAACCCTCTATCTGCTCGTTAAGTTCGTTTGCTTTTGCGATAGCACCTTTCATACCGAGTTTTCCCTCTGTAAGCACAAGTTCCGCGCCGTAAGCTTTTAAAAGATTTCTTCTTTCAACGCTCATTGTTTCGGGAAGAGTAAGTACAGCCTTGTAGCCCTTTGCGGCTGCGACTGCGGCAAGACCTATGCCTGTGTTGCCCGATGTGGGTTCAATAATTGTTGCTCCGGGCTTTAAAATGCCTTTTTTCTCCGCATCTTCTATCATTGCAAGGGCGATCCTGTCCTTTACCGAACCTGCGGGGTTGAGGTATTCCAGCTTTGCCAGAAGGGTCACATTTTTGATGTCCGCCTTTTCGGCATACCTGCTTATTTCAAGAATAGGTGTGTTTCCTATCAGTTCCAATGCACTTTTTTTGATTATGCTCATTTTACATTCTCCTTTATTTCATATCTGTTTAATAGGTTTATTGTTTACTCCATTATATTCTTTATTCTGCTATAGGTCAATATGAATTTTTTTAAAATTTTTTCATATATATATGTTTTTCATATATCTATGGGTAATTCCTTATTTATATATTCAAGTGCCTGCAAAAAATCATCAATTATATCACGTATATCCTCAATGCCGACACTCACCCTTATCATATCGTCATAAACGCCCGCTTTTTCGGCTTCTTCGGCGGTACTGTGGGCATATATGGTGGAAAAAGGGTGTATCACAAGGGTTTTTGTATCACCTATATTGGTTATGTTTATGGCATATTTCAGCTTGTTTATAAATGCAAAAGCCCTCTCTTTGGTGTAAAGACGTATGGTAAGTATGCCGCCGCCGTTTTTGCCGAACTGTTTTTTTGCGGTGTCGTAATAGGGGCTTGTTATCAAAAGAGGATAATTTACCTCTTTTATACCTTTTTTCGGTTCCAATATCTCGGCAAGCCTTAAAGCGTTGCTGCAATGTCTTTCCATACGAAGCCCCAAAGTTTCAAGCCCCAATGTGTTAAAAAATGCGTTTATGGGGCTTAAACAGCAGCCTATATTGCGGTAGGTATCATTTCGCAGCTTTGCGGTATAAGCAAATTTGCCGAATTTTAAATACTCTTTCATAACAGGGTATTTTTCGGCGCTCCATTTAAAATTGCCGCTGTCCGTTATAATACCGCTGACCGAATTGCTGCTGCCGTTTATGTACTTTGACGAGGAGTTGATTATTATATCAGCCCCAAGGTCAATGCCTTTTATCATAAATGCCGTAGCGGTCGTATTGTCGAGTATCAGCGGAAGTCCGTAAGAGTGTACAAGCTTTGCCGCCGTTTCTACATCCGTTACATCAAGTTTGGGGTTGCCTATGGTCTCCGCGAAAACGGCTTTTGTGTTTTCGTTTATCAGCGGTTTTAGCTCTTCTTCCGTAATGTCGGTGACATAATGGGTTTTTATGCCAAAATTTTCAAGGTCACGGAAAAGGTCTATCGTACCGCCGAAAACCGAGGATTTGGAAATTATTTCATCCCCCGTTTTAAGTATATTCAAAAACGCTGCCGTTATCGCCGCCATACCGGACGACACCGCAACAGATGCAAGACCGTTTTCGAGAAAAGTTATTCGTTTTTCAAATGCCGCAACGGTCGGGTTGCTTATGCGTGAATAGGCAAATCCCGCCGCTTGGTTATGAAAAATCTTTTCTATTTTTTCCGCGCTCTCCTGACCGAAAGCGCTGGATTGATAGATAGGGGTAAGTGTTGCACCTGTGTTTTTGTCGCCGTCAAAATCGCCGTGAAGCAATGCTGTCTCAAAATTCATCTGCGCACCCCCTTACAGGTTTTGTCCGTGTTGAGCCTCGGCACATTCCTGCTGCTCATAATCTATAAGCTCGGTAATGGTGGGTTCATCGCCGCAGACCGCACAGTTATGTACTTTATTCGGCAGTTTTATCGTTCGGAATTCCATTTTCAGCGCATCGAACGTCAAAAGTTTGCCCGTAAGCAATTCTCCCACACCCGTGATGTATTTTACAGCTTCCATTGCCTGTAAACTGCCTATAACACCGCCCATTGCGCCTATAACACCTGCCTGTTTGCAGGTGGGAACAGCATCCTTGGGAGGGGGATTTTTGAACACACACCTGTAACAAGGTCCTTGGTCGGGCACATAAGTCATAAGCTGACCTTTAAAGCGTATTATGCCCGCGTGTGAAAACGGCTTTTTTGCCATAACACAAGCATCATTTATCAAAAACTTCGCAGGGAAATTGTCCGTGCCGTCTATAATAAAATCATAGTCCTTTATAAGATCTTGTATAGTCTCGGAGTCCACAAAAATGCGGTAGGTATTCACTTTGACATCGGGGTTCATGGCTTCCATAGTTTCTTTTGCGGACTGAACTTTTGCCTTGCCTACATCAGCCGTTGAATGGATTATCTGCCTTTGCAGGTTTGAAAGGTCTACCTCGTCCGCATCCGCAATGCCGATAGTTCCTACACCAGCCGCCGCAAGATACATTGCCGCAGGCGCACCCAGACCGCCTGCACCGATAATAAGCACCTTTGCATTAAGCAGTTTTTTCTGACCTTTAACGCCTATCTCTTTTAAGATTATATGTCTTGAATATCTTTCAAGCTGTTCGTTGGTAAATGCCATCAGCAGCCGCCTCCCATAAAGTAAAGAAATTCTATGCTGTCGCCGTCTTTTAATTTTATTTTGTCAAATTCTCTGACATCATATAACTCGTCATTTACCGAAACGGTCACATATTCGGGAGTCTCCACCTTTTCCGTTTCCAAAACGGTGTTTATTGTTGCGGCATCATCATATTCTTTTGCCTGACCTTGGATAATTAAATTCATTTTATTCCTCTCTTTCCGGAACAAGAAGCAAAATCTTATTCCTCTCCTTTTTCTACATACAATTCAAAAGTGCCGTTGCCGTTATCCTCAAGTTTAAGCACCTTATGACCCTCGTCTTTGAGTGAACGTGGAACATTCTGCACGGGTTCGCCGTCATTGAGGTGTACCTGCAATATCTCTCCGACTTCTATTTCTTCCAGAGCGACCTTTGTTTTAACAAAAGTCACAGGACAATTAACATCTGTTATATCCACAAATTCATTTGCTTTTATTTCTGCCATTTTATATCTCCTCTATTTCCAAATTTTCTTTTTGAACTTCATTCCCCTCTATATGAAAGGAATTAAGTACGGGGTTTTCACTATCCATAAGGGAAAGTATCATATAGCTTGCATTTTTATCATAAGCAAGGCGCTTATCCTCTTCCGACGGTCTTGACGGGCTTTCGGGGTGAGAATGGAAATTTCCCAAAGGCTTTAAACCATTTGCGCGCATATCCTTTACCGCCGCAAGCTGGTCTTTGGGTGCCATTGTAAAATGCTCGTTTGAATGGTCGATATTTTCAAGCACATAGACTTTTTTTATAACCCTCGTACCGTTTTCTTCCGTCCCGCCGATAAGCCCGCAGGCTTCTTCGGGAAAGACATCTTTCGCCGCTTCAAGTATTTCATTGTATAGATCTTTGGGAAGTTTTATCCTCACTGCAAAACCTCCTTTATTATTTCTTCAAGCTCGGTCTTTTTTACAACACCTCGTCTGCGGTCTGCTTCTTTGCCGTTTTTGAAGAAAACTATTGTGGGCGATGCAAGCACATTGTACTGCTCTGCAATTTTGCTGTCGGTGTTTACGTTGTACTTGCCGACTTTCAAATCGGGATAGCTTTCATCCACCTCCGCCAATATCGGCGACATTCGCTTGCAGGGTATGCAGCTGTCGGAATAAAATTCAAGCAGTGCTGCATCGCAGGAAAGTATTTCGTTTTCAAAATTTTCATCGGTTATTTTTGTCATGATTACACCTTTTTCATATTTGATTGGTAGGTAAATAGAATATAACATAGCACCTAAAAAAAGTAAATATGATTTTTTTTGGTCGATGCGGAATATTTTTGCTATTTACGGCAGAAAAAATGCAATTATAGTAACAGAAATATAAAAAGTCCTTTACTATAATGCACACGACTGCGTACAAGGAATAAAGCCGCTTTGCATCACGCAATCGGCGCAAAAAAAGGACTTCCCCGTTTTGGGAAAGCCCTTTTAATTACTAATCTTCTCTTAATTGGACGAACATAACGCCGACATCCGCCAAAGGCTCGTGCAGTATTTCAGTACCGCGGTGTTCCTCAGCCACGCCGTAGCGCCAGTTGCCTTTCTTATCCTGGTACTTTACGTTACCAAGTTCAACATCGGTGATAAACTGTAACAAATCTATTATATCCTTACCGCCGAACATTTTCTTGAACCACATACCCTTGATTATCCAATCATTACTGGGCTCATACGTGGTCTTTTTGCCCGTGAGGCCGTCTACTACAGCAATTACCTGCTGTTTCTGATTAACGTAGTACTCTGTACCGCTGATAAGACGGATAAGTATATACTTAGCCATAACCAAATTCACTTCCTATTCGTTATAATAACTTGATTTACATTTAAACCTGTAAATCTTCCTACGAGTATTATATCACAAAACCCCGCAGAAAAAAATATCAAATTTTAAAAATTTTATATCTTGTTAAAAATTCACAAAATAACCGCAGAAAGCGAAACTGCTATAAATATTTTATGTTAAAATTGCACATACTATATTTATTTTTTCTTGAAATTAGAGAATGTATACCAAACATTGCAGGCAATAAGTACCGAAGAATAAGTACCGCAAATAATACCTACCATGATCGGCAGAGCAAATTCCTTGATATCCTCTACACCGAAGATATAAAGCGAAAGAACCGTAAGGAAAGTCGTGAACGATGTAAACAAACTTCTCTTCAATGTCTGGCTTACGCTGTTGTTGACAAGTTCTTCCTTTGTCTTGTAGCGTCTTGCGTTTTCTCTTACACGGTCAAACACAACGATGGAAGCGTTGATAGAGTAACCGAGGATAGTAAGGATAACAGCGATGAAAGTTGTGTTCATAGGTATTCTTACTATAGCGTAGCAGCCGATAACGATAAGTGCATCATGCACAAGAGCGATAACGGCGCTGGAGCCTGTCTTGAAATCGCGGAAACGCAAAGTAACGTAGATAAGCATTGCAATACAGCTTATAACCACCGAAAGGATAGAAGCGCGCTGCATCTCGCTTGAAACAGTACCGCTTACGTCCTGGATGCTGAAGCTGTCGGCTGTAATGGAGTACTTCTTCATGATAGCATCTCTTAAGCTGTTTCTTGTTTCGGTATCAAGAGATTTTGTCTTGATAGTAACAGCCTTGCCCTCTGTACCGACTTTCTGTACTGTGGGGCTGGGGTCGCCCGTTACTTCCGTAACTATAGCGGCAATATCGTCGTTGTTGAATGTATCGCCTATCTCAACATCAACGGCTGTACCGCCCGTAAACTGAACGTCATAGTTGAATGCACCGATACCCTTTGAAGAGTTGATGCCCATAAATACAAAACTTGCGATTATAACAAGTGCTGCTATGCCAAAGAAAGCGAAACGATTCTTTACGATAGGCAGTACCTTTGTTTCCTTCTTCTTGCCGCCCGTATAGAAGCTCGGGTTTTTAAGGCCGATATTAAGCAGGGTGTTAAGAATAAGTCTTGTTACGAAGATCGCGGTAAACATTGAAACAATGATACCGAGTGAAAGTGTCTGAGCGAAGCCCTTAACAGGACCCGTACCAAGCCACCACAAAACAACACAGGCAATAAGTGTTGTGATGTTACCGTCAAGGATAGCGGGAAGAGCACGGGAGAAACCGTTTTTGATACTTGTCTTTACGGTCTTGCCCGAGTTGACTTCTTCTTTGATACGCTCAAAGATAATAACATTGGCATCTACCGCCATACCGATGGAAAGCACGATACCTGCCATACCGGGAAGCGTAAGTGTAATGCCGAATATGCTTAAGAAAATAACTACTATACCTGTGTAGATAGTAAGTGCTATATCTGCCGCAACACCGAGTATGCGGTAGAATAAAAGCATGAATACAAGTACAAGGAAAATACCTATCATACCTGCAAATAAGCTTGTTCTGAGTGAGTCTGCACCAAGTCTTGCGCCTACTTCGCTGTAGTCGATAACATTAAGGTTGAAAGGCAGGCTGCCCGAACGGATACGGTTGGCAAGTGAAGTGACCTCGTCGATAGTAAAGTTACCTGTTATCTGTGCCTGACCGCCT
Source organism: Bacillota bacterium (assembly GCA_017460805.1). Lineage (GTDB taxonomy): Bacteria > Bacillota > Clostridia > Lachnospirales > CAG-274 > RGIG4310. The sequence goes on from JAFUAF010000030.1 coordinate 49,564, forward strand.
GTGATAACGCTCTGTACCGTAGGTGCGCTTACCACCATATCATCCATCATGATGTAAAGCGGCTGACCAAGGCACTTTTCCGTAGCGTCCGCAAACGCCTTTGCGCCCTCGGAGTCAAACTCGAGTGATACAAGATACTGGTCTACACCGCTTGATGCAGGCTGAGCGTCTTTTACGTTGCTGCCGTCTACAAGTACATTACCCTCGCTGTCGCAGAAGGTAAGGTGTGCGGTAGAACCGATATCGTCTACTGCTGTCTGTGCATCGTCAACACCGGGGATCTGAACACGGATTCTGTTCTGCATATCGCCCTCGATGCTTGCTTCTGCTTCTGTCCAGTTGAAGTATTCAAGTCTGGTCTGGATCATGGAAACGGCTGCCGACATTTCTTCCTCTGTGGGGTTTTGCTTGTCTGCCTCGTATACGATGTATACACCGCCCTTAAGGTCAAGACCCTGCTTGATATTCTTTGCCGCACCTGCGTTGTTATTGCCCACACCAAAGTAAGCAACCGCACCCAGGCCTGCCGCAACCGCTAAGATCAAAAGCAGGATAAGAACATTTTTTGCTTTCATTTAAAAAAGCCCTCCCTTTAAATTTTTATAGTAATAAATTTTCTTTCCTATTTATTACACACCAACTTATATTATATAATTATTTTTGTAAATCGTCAATAAAATAATTTGAAATTTTTGACTTTTTTTGCCCAAAAGATGGTATTGTATTTAAATTGTTGTTTAGCGACGGTTTTTGTGGTGGCTACCGCCCCCACGCCCCTGTCTCGCTTTTTAGAAAAGCGAGGGAAAACATATTCGCGTATAGATTTTTATTCAAGTCAATCATTAACACCGCGGCGCAATTAAAACCCGCTGCAAATGTACATTTGCAGCACTTAAATTCAGCCGCGGAGTATGACTGCAAATTTAGTTAATCTCTATTCGCGCAATATGTTTGGACCCACTTTTCTAAAAAGTGGGCGGGGGTGCAGGGGGCAGAGCCCCCGCATACGTTTGCCGCTAAATTCCAATTTATCTGCTATAATAAACAAGGGATTGCCAAACACGGCAATCCCATTACTGTTTTTATTACCAATCATACCTCAATATCCGCAAAAAGCACGGGCAGTTTTTCCTTGAACTCTTTCAAAAGTGCAATACTTACCTCTCTTATCTGCGGGTGCGCGGCGGGTGAAGTACGCAGTTTGAAATAATGTCTCCACTCGCGCATATTCATTGTTACCACTATCTCCGTTTTAAGGCTGTTGGGCAGAATACTCCTTGCCTCCTCGGGCTTAGCGCCTGCGGCGATCATTTTGTTGTATGTATCTTCTATATTCTGCATAGCCTCTTCCCAAAGGCGCATATTTTCGCTGCCATCCTCCCAGAAGCATGGCTTTATAAAGGTCAGCTCATTGCCGAACTTATCCTGTGAGTAGTTGCAGTAGCGTGTACTCTCCTGCGAAAAGCTTGCTATTCTGTGGCGTACCATCTCGTGTGTAACGCCTCTGTCGCAGATAAAACGCACCGTCACTTTCTCATGCTCCAGAACACTCTCGTGTCCGCGTTTTATTATGCCCGCAATAAACTTTTCCGCCGTACCGTCGCCGATACGTCCCTCACTTTTGTAGCAGGTACGTCCCGCGCGCTCTATACCTAGCATTATGCGCTTTGCATCTATCTCGTCCTCGATAACATAATAAGGTTTAATTATCTTCATCGTCGTCTTCCCAATCCTTTCCCGTGTTCATCTCAAAACGTCCTTTGAGCGCTGTTGCAAGGGTCATCTGATCGACATATTCAAGCTCGCCGCCCACGGGTACACCCTTTGCGATGCGGCTTAACTTTATCTTGCCGTGATTAAGCGCAATAAGGCGGGCAATATACATAGCCGTCGTATCGCCCTCTATCGTGGAAGCCGTGGCAAGAATGACCTCTTCCGTATTGTCGTTTAACCTCGCAAGCAGCTCCTTTATGCGTATATCGCTTGGAGTAACGCCGTCCATCGGGCTGATAAGGCCGTGAAGAACATGATAAACGCCCTTGAAATCCTTTGTCTTTTCATAAGCCGCCATATCACGCGGACTCTCCACCACCATTATCTGATTTTTATTGCGCTTTGAGCTGCTGCACACCGGACATGGGTCCGTATCGGTAAGATTGCAGCAGGAAGAACAATATCTGACGTGTTCCCTTGCCTCGACAATGCTCCGTGCAAGCGCCTCTGCGTTTTCTTTGGGCATATTAAGCACATAAAACGCAAGTCTTTGCGCGGAACGTCCGCCGATACCGGGCAGCTTGCCAAACTGCTCTATCAGCCTTGTAACATATTCTCCGTAATAGTTCATTTTTTACCCGTCCAATCAGAAAAGTCCGCCGGGGATGCCTGTGCCTGTGATATTGCCCATTGTGCTTGTTACCGCATCATCGGCCTGTCTTATGGCCTCGTTTACAGCCGTAAGCACAAGGTCCTGAAGCATCTCCACATCGTCGGGATCGACTACCTCCGGCTTGATGTCTATAGACTTTATAAACTTTTTGCCCGTAATTACCACCTTGACGGCACCGCCGCCGCTTGTTACCTCAAATTCCTTTAATTCAAGCTCCTGCTGAGCCTCTTCCATCTGTTTCTGCATTCTCTGTGCCTGCTTCATCAGATTGTTCATGTTCATACCGCCCATGCCGCCGAAGCCGCCCATGCCGCGTCCTTTACCCATTGTTTTGTCCTCCTTGAAAATTATTGTATATCCACATCAAAGTTTATGCGTCCAAAGCTGTCTTCGATGCTTTTTGGCTCCAATGTATCGTCCTCGTGTCCGTAAAGTTCTCTGTGGCGCTTGTCATACTGCGTGCGCAGCATTGCCCTCACATCAAATTCCTTTTCCGCGAACCCGAAAAGATATTTTTTAACTTCATCCTTGCGTTTGTTGATAATATCAAAATGATTTTGATATTCGCACACAAGCGTAAGTATATTATCCTCTAAATATGCAGGCTGTATCTCGTGCATAAAGAGTATTTTAAGCGGCGGGTCGTCTACCGTTTTGGCAAAATCCCGCCAGTTTTTTATCATTGTGTTTATATCGTCGGGCACAGCCTTTTCTTTGACCTTGTCTTCCTTCACAAGTTTGGTCTGAACGGGAGCAGATGCCGTGACCGTTATGCCCTTTTCTATTTTCTGCTCGACCGTTATCAGCCTTTTTTCAAGCGCCGCGGGAGTATTGACCGTATAGGGCGTACACGCCTTTATACAGGTGACTTCCAATAAAATACGCGGGTTGAAGCTTTGCTTTACATTGGTCTGAAGCTGCGAAAACAGGGTTATCAGTTCGCTTAAATAGTCAAACGAAAGTGTCTGAGCCTGCAAACGCAGTTTTTCTATATAACTGTCGGAATAATTGAGCGCGGCACAGCTTTTATCGACCGTCCTTGCCACAAGCAGGTTTCTTATATGCAAAACGCAGTCCGAAATAAACTGATGAATATCCCTGCCTTTTACCGACATATCCTCTACTATATCAAGTGCCGCTGCACTGTCTGCCCTTGCTATGGCATCCGTCAGCGCAAAAAACACGTTTCTGTCCACAGCGCCCGTTATCTCACGCACTTTGTCGGCAGTTATCCTCTCGCCGTAGTAAAAACTCATGCACATATCCAAAAGACTGAGTGCATCACGCATAGCGCCGTCCGAAGTTTCGGCTATATAGGCAAGCGCTTCGTCGTCTATATCGACGTTTTCTTCTTTCATGTGCGCCCCAAGCACTTCCGTCATTTCCTTGACGGTTATGCGGTGAAAATCGAACCGCTGACAGCGCGAAAGCACCGTAGAGAGCAATTTCTGCGGGTCTGTGGTCGCAAGTATGAACACCACATACTCGGGCGGCTCTTCAAGTGTTTTTAAAAGCGCGTTAAACGCCGCATTTGAGAGCATATGCACCTCGTCTATGATATAAACGCGGTAGCGCCCCTCCGACGGCGGGTACTTCACTTCCTCGGTTATGTCGCGCACATTGTCAACGCTGTTGTTGCTCGCCGCGTCTATCTCCACCACATTCACATTGCGTTCCTGCAAAATGGCCTTGCAGCTCTCACACTCGTTGCAGGGCTTATCCCCGTTTGATGTACAGTTTATCGCACGCGCAAAAATTTTTGCCGTGGATGTCTTGCCCGTACCGCGTGTGCCGCAAAACAGGTAGGCATGGCTTATTCGTCCCGTTTCTATTTGGTTTTTAAGTGTTTTTATAATGTGCTGCTGTCCTATTACCTCGTCAAAGGTCTGCGGACGCAAACGTCTGTATAAGGCACGGTATGCCATGTTATCATCCTCATAACTTGTAAAAAAGGCTCCGCAGTACAGAGCCTTGTAAATTCGATATTTGTTTGTAAAATGTTGGCTTTTCAAGCCGTCATACATTCGCCGCCCTTCGGGCTTGCTCATGTGTCGGGGTATGAAAAAGCCATGATTTTTCACCTTAAAAGCAAGCTTTTAGGTGTAAAATCCTGTCATTTTCAGACTTTTATTTCAAATCCTGTGCATTCGGCTTCGACAGTTACTTACACGCGTTACAACGGCAGTTTGCTCCTTCCAAGCGACCTTACGGCACATAGAAGTGTCTGCTTAGTGCTGCTTCCTTTCGGACCTGACACGGTTCACAAAGTTCTATTGCGCAAGACTCGGCTATCAACGCCACTTACCGTCGGCAGACCGCACAAGCAAAAGCCTCAGACCGACATTCACCCCCGCTAAGCGGATCGCGGGTACAGGGCACCGCTAACTCCCCGGCTAGCACAGGACAAATATATTATACCAAATTTTATCCGTGCTGTCAAACATTATTCTATGAAGTTTTTTGACAAATAATTAAAAATTCCTCAGCAGATTGACCATTTCTATTGCGCTCACAGCCACGTCATAGCCTTTATTGCCCGCTTTTGTGCCTGCGCGCTCTATCGCCTGCTCGATATTATCCGTTGTCAGAACGCCGAAAAGTACGGGGATGCCGCTGTTCAGACCGACCTGTGCCACACCCTTTGAGACCTCGGCGCATACATAGTCATAATGGTCGGTAGAGCCCTTTATAACCGCACCAAGACAGATAACGGCATCATACTTGCCGCTCGCCGCCATTTTTTGTGCCGCAAGCGGTATCTCAAACGAGCCGGGTACCCATGCCACACTTACATCATCACTCTCCGCACCATGCCTGATAAGCGCATCCATAGCACCCTCCAACAGCTTTGATGTGATAAAATCGTTGAACCTTGCGGCTACAACGCCGAATTTCATACCTTTTCCTATAAGCTTGCCTTCAATCGTTTTCATAATTTTTTCCTCCTTGATCTTGGTTTGAGTAGCGACGATTTGCCAAAGGCAAACCGTCGCTATTCACGCATTCATTAAAATATGGTGCATTTTTTCTTTTTTTGTCCTCATGTACAGGTCGGCCTCGTGACCGTGTGCCACCTCGATCGGCACTCTTTCGCAGACTTCTATCCCGCTGTTTTCAAGTGAATTTATCTTATCGGGGTTATTGGTCATCAGGCGCAGTTTTTTAATGCCAAGCTTCCTTAACATAGCCGCCGCGGCATCATATCTGCGCATATCCTCGGGGAAGCCGAGCGCAAGATTGGCCTGCACGGTATCCATGCCTTTCTGCTGCAAATTATACGCCTTTATTTTGTTTATTATGCCGATACCTCTGCCCTCCTGGCGCATATACAGCAGCGCCCCGCGCCCCTCGTCGGCTATTGCTTTAAGTGCGGTTTTGAGCTGATTTCCGCAGTCACACTTTGCCGAGCCGAAAACATCGCCCGTCATGCACTCCGAGTGTACCCTCACAAGCACTGGCGAAACATCATCAAAATCGCCCATAGTCAGCGCTATATGCTCCTTGCCCGTTTTTTTGTCCACAAAGCCCGAAATTTTGAATTTTCCGTACTCTGTCGGCAGTTCCGCCTCACTTTCAAGACTGACCGCCATATCCTCTATATACCGCACAAGCGCCTCAACACTTATCATTTTAAGCCCGTGCTTTTTCGCAAATATTTCCAGCTGCGGCAGTCTTGCCATGTGCCCGTCTTCCGCCATTATCTCACAGCACACACCGATAGACTTAAAACCCGCCAGTTTAGCCAAGTCCACCGTTGCTTCTGTATGTCCTCTGCGTTCAAGCACCCCGCCCGCCTTTGCAAGCAGCGGGAAGACATGACCCGGCCGTCTGAAATCCTCGGGTCTTGCGCCGTCCTCCGCCATTTTCCTTATAGTGAGCGCACGCTCAAAAGCAGAAATACCCGTCGTTGTGTCCACATGATCGACAGACACGGTAAATGCCGTCGAATGGTTGTCGGTATTCTCCGCCACCATCTGACCCATTCTCAGCCTGTCAAGTATCTCCGCCGATGCAGGCGTGCAGATAAGTCCCTTTGCGTAAGTCGCAATAAAATTTATCGCCTCGCCCGTCACAGTCTCCGCGGGCATTATCAGATCGCCCTCGTTTTCACGCGACTCGTCATCCGTCACAATTATCATCTCTCCGTTTTTCAAGGCCTGTAAAGCCTCATCCACAGTATTGAACATTAAAAACCGCACCTCCTTAAAAAATCCATATCCACTCTGCTCCCGTCCTCGGTTTTAAGCAGTTTTTCCACATATCCCGCTATTATATCGGTTTCTAAATTAACGGTATCGCCGCACTTTTTGTCGGCCAAATTCGTTTCTTTTTGCGTATGCGGGATGATAGAAACGCAAAACGACTTTTCGTCTATGGCACAGACTGTAAGACTTATGCCGTCTATCGTTATCGAGCCTTTGTTTATCACGTACCGCAGTATCTTTTTGTCCGCCGCTATGGTGTAAACAACGGCTATCCCGTCATTTTTTATATCCTCTATCCTGCCCGTGCCGTCGATATGCCCGCTGACTATATGCCCGCCGAAACGCCCGTTTGCAGGCATGGCGCGTTCAAGATTGACCTTTTCGCCTTTTTTCATGCTTCCGAAGTTCGTACATCTCAAAGTTTCGGGCATAACATCGACCGTAAATGTATCCGACGTAAACTCCGTGACCGTAAGACACACGCCGTTTACACATATGCTGTCGCCGATATGCACATCTTCAAGCACCTTTTTCGCGCGTATTTTAAAACGTGTGCCCGCACTCTCCACCGCCCCGGCTTCCTCGATTATTCCCGTAAACATATTACCGCCCTTTCTCTATATCCGCATCAATAACTATATCCGTGCCGCATTGTCTGAACCGCATATTTTCAAGCCTTACACAATCGGGTATGCTTCCAAACCCAAGCCCGCCGACGGGGCTTTTTGTACCGCCTATAAGCAGCGGTGCGGCATAGACCGTCAGATGGTCTGCGATACCGCTTTCAAGCGCCGCAAAATTGAGTGTTCCGCCGCCCTCGAGCAAAATGCCGTTGATACCCGTTTTACCGAGTTCTTTCATCAGAAAATTCAGATCGGTTTTGCCGTTTTGGGGCTGTGTTTGTATCACTCTCGCGCCTTTTTCTTCAAGGCGTTTTATTTTTTCCGTATCGGTCGAAACAGTCGCTATGATACACTTTCCGTCGGTGTTTATTACCCTTGCGTCAAGCGGCATTTTAAGCGAGCTGTCGCAAATTATACGGTAGGGGTCGCGGCCGCCGTCCATGCGGCAGGTCAGTAACGGGTCATCTTTTATGACCGTGTTTATACCGACCATTATGCCCGTTAAGCGGCTGCGAAGAGTCTGTACTTCCGCCCTGCTCTCCTCACAGCTTATCCACTTGCTTTCGCCTGTGGGGCAGGCGATCTTCCCGTCAAGCGACATCGCCCATTTAAGCCACACGTAGGGCAGACCCGTTGTGATATGCTTGAAAAACACGGCGTTTATTCGCCTGCACTCTTCTTCCATATCCCCGACTTCCACCTCGATGCCCGCATTTTTCAGAATTTCTATGCCCTTGCCCGCGACCTTTTCGTTTGGGTCTGTCGTACCGATATGTACTTTTTTTATACCATGTTCGACAATAGCCAAGGCGCAGGGCGGGGTCTTGCCGTAGTGTGCGCAGGGTTCGAGAGTGACGTACATCTCCGCACCCTCCGCACTCTCCGTCAGGGATGAAAAGGCGTTTATCTCGGCATGAGGGCCGCCGAATTTTTCGTGCCGACCCTCGCCTATTATCCGACCGTCACGCACTATCACAGCCCCCACCAACGGATTGGGGTCAACGCTGCCCGCACCCTTTAAAGCCAGTTCAAGAGCGCGTTTCATATATTTGCTCACATTATCGCCTCCAAGCAAAAAAAGTCCCCGAAATATATTCGGGGACGTTAAAAACATCGTCAATACGCCTGAAACACGCATATTTTTTCTTCTCTCATCCAGACTTTACTGTCGGTTTCGGAATTACACCGAATCATGCCCTTAGGCTCGCGGACTTTACCGCCGGTATGGAATTTCACCAATCCCCGAAGATATTTATTTATAATTTGATTATAGCACTATATTTTATTTTGTCAAGAAAAATTTTTCACTCTCTCCCCGCCGTTGCCTCTGCCCCGCTTCCAATCTGCCATTTACCGCTGTCTTTTGTCTTATAGAACTCATACCCCTCCACCGAATAACAGCGTATATCATCATCCATATACACACATTCGACCTCTGTCGGGGGCTTATTGAATGACATTATTATCTCATCGGGGTCGGACGCATCCCGCAGGGTATAATCCTCCGCGCCAAGGAACGAATTATTCACTACATTAAATGTATCCCCGTATTCCGTGGTTATGGTGTGCATAAGCTCGTTTGAACTTTCAAGGCTGCAAAGCGCCAGTGCACCGATAAACGGCGCGGCAACAATATACAGCACCAAAGCTGTCACGGCAAAAATCAATATCTTTTTTATAACTTTTTTCATTTTACGCTCCTTAAAAACTCCTCTTGAGACAGGGGGACGGTTATATCTGTCCCCCCTGTCTCTTATAGCTTTTTTCATTTTACGCTCCTTAAAAACTCCTCTTGAGACAGGGGGACGGTTATATCTGTCCCGCAGGGGACAGTAGAACCGTCCCCCCCCTGTCTCTTATAGCTTTTACGCTCCTTAAAAACTCCTCTGTTTCCGCATTTATACGCTGCTGCTGTATGCTGACCGACTGCCAGTTTTCGGCATTTTCGTTATACAGGTCGTTTATATGCCACAAAATAATTTCCCTTGTTTCGGGGTCTGAAGTGCCGTGAGACAGGGGGACGGTTATATCTGTCCCGCAGGGGACAGTAGAATCGTCCCCCCCCTGTCTCTTATGGCTTTTTTCATTTTATGCTCCTCAAAAACTCCTCTTGAGACAGGGGGACGGTTATATCTGTCCCGCAGGGGACAGTAGAACCGTCCCCCCTGTCTCTTATAGCTTTTTTCATTTTACGCTCTTTAGAAACTCCTCTGTTTCCGCATTTATGCGCTGCTGCTGTATGCTGACCGACTGCCAGTTTTCGGCGTTTTCGTTATACAGGTCGTTTATATGCCACAAAATAATTTCCCTTGTTTCGGGATCCGAAGTGCTGTAATAATCGTCTATAAGCAGGGGCAAAGCGCTGTGTGTATAATCGGAATATTGGCTTTTGTCGGCTTCAATATTCAGCCTTGCCGAAAATTCGGGTCTTGCGGTGATATTAAGGCTGATAAGAGCGACCGCCGCGCCCACAATAAAACTGTTTAAAATATCTGTCCTGTTTTTAAGCACCGCATAAAGCGTGGTAAATACAAGCACGCTTTCAACGGCAAGAAAAGTCACTACCTCAATTCTTAACGGTGTATAGCCGTAAGCCCCGATATAAAGATACATTCTGTAGAATGACGAAACGATAAGCGCAAAAGTAAACACGCACAGCATGGCAAGCGAAGCTTTAAGCGCACCTTTTGCCTTTGTTTTAAAAATATCCGTAAACACCAGTATTATCGAAAAATTGATAAAAGTCACTATCAGCAGCTGAAAAAAGCCCTCTCTTGCAAAGCGCGAATATGTATCATTCATCGGCAGACTGCCCGTAAGGTATTTGAGCTGAGAACAGCAAAAGAAGAGAAACAGCAGGTTTACGGGTGTAAGAAAGGCAACGCCCATTATCCTGTCGATATTTGTTGTGCCGATAACGATGCGCTGTTCATCCTCGGTAAATCTGTGAAGAAAACCGCAGCCGAACACAAAGACCGCCGCAAACAAAAGCACAGTCCATATAAAACCGTACATATCCATATCCAGGATACCCGAAACAGAGTCAAAAAACGCGTCATCCGCACTTGCAAGCAAAAATGTTATGATACCCAGAAACGGAAGCGATATAGCCGCACCCAAAGCGACTTTCAAAAGCTGTGTACCGTCAAAATCCACACTGTCAAGAACAGAGTCCTTCGCCGCCGAAGCCATATCCGTTATCCAGCAGTTAAGCAGGCCGTCAAGCCCCGTTTTAAGCCCCGCACATTTCAGCATCATGCAGGTAAAAAGCACAAAAAACGCGATACAGTTAAAAATATTGTAGTAGGAATACTCAAAATAAGCATTAAAACAGGAAAGCGCGAATATCACAGGCATAATAAGCATCCCACGCTTGTTTTTGAGTGCTCCGAGCATTTTTAAAGCCAAAAGTCCGCCGATGCCCGCCGCATTGAAAAACACAAGGCTTGACAGACCCGCGCGCACATCAGTCCCCCTGAAGCAAAGGCAAAACAGCACCGCCGTAATTATTGCCGCCCCGAATATCACTCTGTTTTTAAAACTGTCCTCACTTTTTACGGGCATCGCCGTATTTTCCGTTAAAATCATTTCTTCCATAATAATTCTCCTTTATTTTTTACATTCTGTCTCCTATATAAATATCGGCACCCATGCACCGCATTATTACCTCGCTGAATGTCGTCACGATAAAATTGAGCGGCACAAGCGAATAATAGACTAAAAATATCGCCGAACCCAAAATCCCGTAACCCGGGTCTCTGCCGAAAAGTATTGTCAGCAAAAACACCTCCGCCGCCGCACACAGCACGGAAAACGCCATTGCAGTTTTTCTGTAAGCACCCGATACCGAGTATTTTCCGTACAGATAAGAAGCTGTACCAAACGGAAGCAGCAGCGTTATACCAAGCTGTGCTGCGCCGTAAGTGTCCCGCGGTATTTTTAATGCCGAAAAAAAAACAAGCAGATATACCATAGCGGCTATTCCGACAAAATTGCATATCATCTCAAAATCCAAACGCTTTACCCGCATAAAATGCCACCATAGGTTAAGCATTATAAGTATGGGTGCGCCAAATAAAAGCGACAAAACAAGCATTATGATCCCCCCTTATTCTTCGCGTCCGTCAAAAACATCACTGCCAAAAGCCTGCAATACAGCTTCGCTTATTGATGTTACAATAAAATTCAAAGGCACAAGATAGTAATAGAATAAAAATATTCCCATACTTGAAAGCCCATATTCTCCGTTGCCCAAAAAGACATATGCGGTTATCCACAGAACTTCCGCCGCCGCACACAGCACGGAGAGGATAATTGCTATTTTTTTATAAGGGCTGTCAAAAGTATACTTGCCATACAGGTAGCAAGCAACCCCAAACGGCAGCAATAGCGGTATGCACAGACCGACCGCACTGTAAATATCTCTCGGAAACCCCAGCGCCGAATCAAGGTCGAGCATACAAAACATAAGCCCTATGCCGATGATATTGCAGATAATTTCGTAAATAAGCATCCTCGCCCGCATAAAATGCCATATAACATTCAGCCCCACCAATGCGGGCGCACCAAGCAGAATAATGGGTATATACATTCAGTTTCCTCCTTTTGTTATTGATAAACGATATTTCATTTTTGTTTTTCGTTTACCTTTCATCAATTATCATAATACATAAATGATGATTTGTCAATAATTATTTTTCGTTTTTCGATATTTTTTAAATAAAACTCAAAAAACACACGTTAAAATTATTGTTCAGAGGGGTGTTTCGGCAGGGAGAGCCTGCAAAAAAATAAATGGGCAACTTTGATATTGCCCATTTAAGAAAGATATACTATTTTCTTTTCCGTGATATATCAATTTGTCGGGGAGTTTTTGCGCCCCGTGCCAAGTGTCAGCCTTTTATTTTGCCATAATACCCAATATCTTGTTGCTTCTTGCAATAAACTCGGTCATTTCTTCGTTTGTGAGGGCTCTGTGGCTCATTACGGCAAGGTCGTATATCTGTTTGCAGACGGTCTGTACATCGTCTTTCCTGTCGTCCTTGTCCTTAAGTTCAAGCAAAAGCTTCACAACATTGTTGTTTGCGTTTAAAACAAGCGTTTCATCGGCGGGCATATTCATGCCGCCCATGCCGTACATAGCGCTCATTTCCTGCATACGTCTGGACTGCTCGCTCAGTTCTATCATAGCCGATACATCCTCGGACTTGAGGTTTTCAACTTTAATAGAAAGATTTTCCTTTCCGAGATTTTCCTTGAATAATGCTTCAAGGTCGGTCTTCTGCGTTTCGTCGGCTTCGCCCTCGCCCTTTAACATCTCTGTAACGGCAGAGTCTATACGCTCAAACCTTACACCCTCGCCGTAAGCCTCCATAAAGGAAACAAAAGGTGTATCAAGCTTGGTATCGAGGATAACGGCTTCCATGCCCTCGTCCTTGAACATCTTGATATACTGTGCCTGCTGCTGCGGGTCGCTTACATAGAATACCTTGTTTTCGTGCTTGTCCTTTGCCTTGTCCTTGTATTCCTGCAAGGTCACATACTCGCCCTCTGTGGTCTTGAAAAGCAGGCTTTCCTTTACCTTGTCAAAGAAATCATGCTCTCTCATGCAGCCGTACTTGATAAACGGGCTTATATCGTCCCAGAACTTCGCATACTCGTCACGGCTCTTCTTGAACAGACTGTTCAGCTTGTCCGCCACTTTCTTTGTGATGTACTTGCTCATCTTTGTAACATAGCCGTCGTTCTGTAAAAAGCTTCGGCTTACGTTGAGCGGCAGGTCGGGACAATCTATCGTACCCTTTAACAAAAGCAGGAATTCGGGGATGACCTCTTTTAAGTTATCCGCAATAAATACCTGATTGTTGTATAATTTTACCTGACCTTCGATGCTTTCAAGCTCGTGCTTTAACTTGGGGAAGTAGAGTATGCCCTTTAAGCGGAACGGGTAGTCCATGTTAAGGTGTATCCAGAATAAAGGCTCGTTAAAATCAAGAAATACCTTGTGATAAAATTCCTTGTATTCCTCGTCCGTACACTCGCTCGGCTTTTTGAGCCATAAGGGGTTCGTGTCGTTTATCGGCTTGGGCTCTTCGGGCTCTTTCTTGTCCTCGCCCTCTTCGATAGGCTCTTCGGCAGCCTTTTTCTCTGCCTCTTTTATCTCCTCGACATCCTCAAAGTAAATTTCTATCGGCATGAAGTAGCAGTATTTTTCGATAATTTCCTTTAATTTCCACTTGTCAAGAAAGTCCTTGCTGTCCTCGTTTATGTGCAGGATGATAGTTGTGCCGCGTTCCGTGCGGTCACTTTCGTCCATTTCGTACTCAATGCCGCCGTCGCACTTCCAATGCGCCGCCTTTTCGCCCTCTTTATAGCTTAAAGAATCTATCTCGACCGTGTCGGCAACCATAAATGCCGAGTAGAAACCGAGACCGAAGTGACCGATAATGTCCGCGCCGCCTTCGCCCATCTGCTCCTGATACTTGGTGATAAAATCATTAGCACCCGAGAAAGCTATCTGCGTGATATATTCCTTTATCTCGTCCGCCGTCATACCGATACCGTTATCAATGACCTCGATAGTCTTGTTTTCCTTGTCAAGACGCACGGTTATCTTGTATTTTACATCATCTTCAACTTTTGCTTCGCCCATATCCACAAGCTTTTTCAGCTTGTTTACCGCATCACAGCCGTTTGATACCAGCTCGCGCAGGAAAATATCGCTGTCCGAGTAGAGCCACTTTTTTATAACGGGTAAAATATTTTCGCTGTTAATAGATAAATTGCCTTTTTCCATTACTTTCAACTCCTTGAATATTTGTGTGTATTATTTAACTTAATTAACATTATACTACAAAAAAACAAAATGTCAAGAAAAAATTAGCACTCACTTAAAATGAGTGCTAACAGGTCTTATCCAAACTTTTCTATCGTTTCTTCAAGCGTGTCGCCGCAGACGGTTATTGCCCTTTTGCAGCATTTTTTCAGCTTGCCGCAGCAGGATGTGCCAAGGCGGCGGTGCACATTGTCCAGAAAATACAGGCGCGCCCTGCCAAGTGCGGCTTCGTCATCCCTGAAGTAATAGCCAAGGAACAAAACGCCCGTTATTACCGCGCTGCACATCCCGTTTATGCCAAGCCCGTTGTTGAGCGCAAAGTTCATATCATAAACGCCGTCGGGAAATTTTACGCCGTAAACTTCTTCGCACGCCTTAAAAATGCAGGCTGTGCAGCTTTCGCCGTTTTTGTGGTATTTTGCCGCAGTTTCCCCAAGCATGGCTCTCTCTCCTTTCGCTTTTTATCATTTTATTAAGGAAAGAAAGTTTGTGTTATTTATTTTTTTCGCTTTTTGCCCCATATTGCGGCGGCATTGGAGCGCACCATAAGCTCCTCGGTATCTATCCCCGCAGGGCAGATATCCCTGCAGGCAAGGGATTTCCCGCAGCCCGCGTAAAAATTTTTGGAATAGGTTTTGAAGATGCGCTTTTTCTCGTCCTCGTCGGCTTCTGCTATAAGCCTTGAAAGCGGGACGGCGGCAGCCATGCCCTTGAATTTGCTGTCGGTGCTGAAATTCGGACAGACTTCAAGACAGCAGCCGCATTGCAGACAGCGCGAGGCCTCATGTACCGTGTCGGCGCGCTTTTCGCTTGGTTCTGCGGTGTTCTCAAACCAGACCGCAAGCTCTTTAAGGCTGTCAAAAACAGCCTGTCGGTCAACGATAAGGTCTGCGACGGGCGGAAATTTTTTCAAAGGCTCAAGCCTTATCCTTTCGCCGTGATCGGCAAGCTTTTCGTCACAGGCAAGCCGCGGCCTGCCGTCTATCAGCATGGCGCACGCTCCGCATTTTTTCTGCATACAGCTGCATTCCCAGCGTATCCGATCGGGAAACGGCAGGCTTTCGTTAATGTTTTTTAACGCTGTAGCCACTGTTTCAAGCGGGTCTGTGTATTCGTATTCAAAATTTTGTATATACGGCTTTTCCTCTGCGTTTTTTCGCCGCAGTATCTCAAAAATCACTTTCAATTTATCTCAACTGTCCTCTCGTTATAGCGCGAATTGCCGCCTGTCAGCCTTGCCGTGGTGGGTCTTTGAAATTCCTCGCTGCGGTTGGGATAGTCGCTGCGGCAATGTGCCCCGCGGCTCTCCCTGCGGTAAAGGGCGGAAAGCAGCATCGCCTCGGCAAACCATAAACGCGCGTTTTTGCCGTAACCCTCGATACCGCGCAGCATTTCAAGCGCTTTTTCTATCCTTGGTGCGCCCCTTACGATCCCAAGCCCGTAAACAAGGGCTTCGCGCATTTGCGTCTCCCGGTTCGGCTCCAAATAGATATCGTCTCCGTCCGCGGCTGTTTCGTCTATCACGGCTTTGATGTCGGTAGGCGCGTTTTTGGCCGCCAAATGCCCTCCGTATATCGCACCCAGCATGGAATTTCCGCCAAGTCGGTTCGCCCCGTGGTACTGCGCCGCACATTCTCCCGCCGCAAACAGATTTTTTATGCTTGTTTGGTGGTTTTTATCAACTTTCAGCCCGCCCATAAAATAGTGTATGCCGGGTTCAACCGGGATGGGCTCTTTCTGCGGGTCAAGCGCAAGATAGTGTATACACTCGTTTCTTAGGTCGGAAAGCTTGTGCTGCCAGACCTCCTTTTTCAGTTCGCTCATATCTAAAAATACGCCCGAACACTCGGCTCTCTGCGAAATAAGATAGCTTTCGCGGCTCACGACATCACGCGGCATCAGATTTCCCAGTTCGGGATATTTTTCTTCCATAAAATACGATTTTTTACCGTTTAAAAGGGCATAAAGCCTGCCGCCCTCGCCCCTTGCGGCTTCCGTGATAAGCATACGCTTGCCCGATATGGCGATAGTGGTGGGGTGGAACTGGATAAACTCAAGGTTTGCCGCTTCCGCACCCTTTTCAAAAGCAAGCACGGAAGCCGAGCCGTCATTTTGCACCGTGCCCGTTGTCAGCCCGTCAAAAAAGCCGTTAAGCCCGCCGCTTGCCAGTATCACGGCACCTTCAAGACAGATGTTTTTATCCGTATACTCGTCATGGATAACACAGCCGTAACATGTTTCGCCGCGGACTTGAAGCCCGATAAGTTCGTGGTGGGGATAGCGGGTTATAAGCCCCGATACCTCATATTTTCGCGCCTCGTCAATAAGGGCGGTCATAATTATTTTGCCCGTGCTGCTTTTGGCAAAGGCCGTGCGTTTTTTCTTCTGCCCGCCGAAATTTCGCAAAAGGGGCTTGTCGCCCTGCATATTCAGACCTGCACCGAGTTCGAGCAGCCAATTTAAAATTTCGGGTGCATTTTCCGTAAGACCCCTGACCGCTTCCTCATCGGCAAGATAACAGCCGCCGCGCATGGTATCCTCAAAATGCTCTTGGGGTGTGTCATGTTCGCCCATTGTGTCAAGCGCCGCATTTATGCCGCCCTCCGCAAGCACCGACTGCGCCCGCTCCGAGGGCTGTTTTGAAATAAGACTGCATTTTTTGCCGTCCTTGGCGAGCGTTATCGCCGCAGACAGCCCCGCAAGCCCCGCTCCTACAATATTTATCATAAAAATTTCCACCTTATAAAATAGACTATAAAAGAAAGCGCCATAACAAACATCAGTATCGCAAGAAAAAGCAGGACATTTGCCGCCTGATTTTTAAACCCCTTTGCGCCGAGGGCAACAAACATGGGTCGGATATTTGTCAGCACATGAACGGCAACGCTTAAAATAAGCATTATCTGTGTAAACAGCTTGAAGCCGCCGAAAATTTTAAGTCGGTAAACGCCGTATGTGGTGTAGCTGAACGCCGTTATATGGAAAAAGATAAACAGCATTATTGCAAACCCGCTTATTCGCCTTGCCCAGAACAGCGCATTGTCTTTGAAATACGGTGCGCCCGTCTTTTTGCAGGTAATAAGGGTCTGCACCGTCAGTATCGTGCCTATAATGCCGTGTATCAATATAAGCCCCAGCATGAGCCACGCAAGTGTTTTGAAATTTATATGCCCCGCGCCTAACAGGGTCATAGCACCCATTGTGCCGTGTATCAGAAACAGCACCAGTATAGCGGCGCTTATTATCGCATTTGCTTTTCTCATCTTACTCTCCCTTTAACTCCGCAACATCAACAAAATCCTTGTCATACAGGCTTTTTGCGGTGTAGATGTCAGCCGTCTTTTTTGAGAATATCAGTATATCGAAGTCCCCGTATTCCGCCTTGGATATAAGCAGCATGGCATCCCCCTCCGTGACGTTATCCGTCATTTTGTCCGCTAAAATGCGGGCTTTTTTGTCGCCTTTGGGGATATGGCAGCTGAGACCTTTTATCTTTTCGCCCTCGCCCGTGAAGTATTCAAGCGTGCCCTTCGGATTTTTTTCTTTATTTATTATTATCACAAAATTGCCCGAAACACCCGCAATAGTTGCCGATGTGCCTTTGTTTTTGACAGTCGCGCTTGTAAGTGCATCGGGACCGCGTTTAAAACTGATAGTGCCGTTTGATAACGCCGCCGATAGCATAAGCACCGCCAAAGCCGCTAAAACCGCACATATCCTGCCGAAAATAATTTTCATACCCTCACCCCGGTAAGTTTTATATAACTAATTATAGCATATGTGTGGTTTTTTGACAAGAGGGAGGAAATTTGAGTTCCCCCATTTTTCATTTACACAGGAAGGTAAAATTGGAATTTGTCGGGGCGTTTTTCTTGCGGGGCTCCGCCCCTGCACCCCGCCCACGGCTACGCGCCGCAATGACCGTGCTTTTTAAAAAGTGGGTCAAAACATATTGCGCAAATAAAGTTTTACGCAATTCAAGCTTAAACACCGCGGCTATAATTTTTTGCCGCAAATTATCATTTGCGACGGAGTTAAATTGTGTATTTAACCTGATATTATGGCTGCATTATAAAGGCGTCCCTTTAGGGAAGCTGGCGCGCGAAGCGCGACTGAAGGGTGGAAAAGCCCCGCAGAAAGCACCCTTTCGACGCCGCGAGCGGCGCCACTTTCCGCTGAAGCGGCACAAGCCTAAAGGGACAGCTTTTTATACTGCGCACACGCTTGCATTATCTCCCCGTCAAATTCCAATTTTTCAGCATATTGTATCACAGTCGGTAATATATGCACAAGCCGCTTATTTAGCGCTTTTATAGATATTCGTTCTCAAAAAATGGGGAATCTCAAAGGAGGAAAATATCAATTTCCCCTCCCCCGCAGTCCTCATTGTTAAATTTTTTTGAATTTTTTTATAAAAGCATACAAAAAACCAAAAATATATGATATAATAAAAAAAAATAGGATAGTATGATCAAAGTTCAGGGGGATTTTTATGGCTAATACACTTGCATCGTTCAAAAAAGCAACTATAACAAATGTAGAGATAATCAACAAAGACGAAACGAACTACAATTTTCACAGAGAGGACTACACGGGGTTTACGGGCGAGCTGACGCTGTTTTACAGCGAGGACAAGTACCCCGGTGAGATATATGCCTATATATGCGGCGAGGATGACGATTTAAAAACAAGCTGCGGCACGATAAAGACGGACGGCGATACGGTCGCCCTCACTACCCGCAACACAGTCTATACATTTAAGATAATAGAAGAATAAAATGCAAAGCCCCCGACAGAACTTAAGCTGTCGGGGGCTTTGATTTATATATTTGGAGGAAAACACTTGCAGATATTATTTTTTTAGTCTATCTTTATTTTTACGGGTGTATTGGCCGATATCCTGATATTTGCTTCGGGTATCTGGGCATATACTTTGCCGCTGCCGCCGCCCCCGTTTTCCTTGGGTGTTTCTTCGCGTTCTATCTTCACATATTCTTCAAGCTCTTCATCATAATAATACTCGTCCTCTTCCTCATCTTCCTCTTCTTCGTCTTCGTAAGATGTTTCTTCGGTACTTGTATCATCCGCGCTGTTTTCCACATAGCAGCCAAAACCCGCCGCTTCAATGGTCTTTACGGCATCTTCCCTGTCAAGACCCACTACATCGGGCACGGACAAAAGCTCGCTGCCGCCGCTTGAATTTATATTGAGTATAATGCTCGTATCCTTGTTTATAGCAGTACCTGCTGCGGGATTCTGCTTGAATACGGTATCGCCGTTGCCTATAAGTTCATAGTTTATCTTCTTGCTGTTAAGAAGCTTGACCGTTTCGGCAAGGCTTGTGTTTGTGTAATCGTCAATTACTATAGTGTCGCTTGGCACATCCTCGCTTGTACTTGCTTCCACCTCATAGCTTGGCTGATAGCCCTTGTAGTCTATTATTTTTACAAGCACATCACGAAGCATAGGCACGGGCGATACATCCGAGCCGTCATAATATCCGGGCGGTCTGTGTATTACCGTCATGGCGATAATATCGGGATTTTCCACAGGCAGATAAGCGATAAAACTTAAAGTATATTCGTTGCTGCCTCTGACACCCTGCTCTGCCGTACCCGTTTTGCCGCCGATGGCATAGCCGTTTATAACCGCCTTGCGGCCCGTACCTGTGGGCTGTACCACGCTTTCAAGGTACTTTCTTATAATATCCGAAGTTTCCTTTGAAATAACTTTTCTTACAATGGTGGGCTTTGTTTCCTTGACAAGACCGCCGTTTTGGTCTATTATCTGCGATACTACATAAGGCTGCATCAGATTGCCGCCGTTTATGGTCGCACAAAGCGCATTGAGCGACTGCAAAGCCGTGGCATTGAAGCCCTGACCGAAAGAAGATGTCGCAAGTTCGGCGCTGTGCAGCTGGTCGAGGCTGTAACTGAGTGCGGGAGAATCCGCAGCCATTTCGCCTGGCAGGTCAATGCCCGTTTTTTCACAGAAACCGAAATCCCTGTGCATTTTATAATACTTTTCCGCACCGAGTTTTGTTATTATCTCCATCATGGCTACGTTACAGGAGTCTGCAAGCGCCTCTTCAAGCGTTATTGTGCCGTGGCCGTCTGTGTTGTGGCAATGCACCTCATAATCGGCTACCACCTTTACGCCCGGACAGTTAAAAGTCTCGTTGGGGCTTATAACTCCCTCTTCGAGCGCCATAGCCGCAACGATGGGCTTGTATATCGAACCCGGCTCGTAAGTTTCGGTTATGGCGAAATTACGCCATGCTTTATAATTTTTCCAGGCATCAAATTCCATGCCTATCTGTGCTTTTTTTGCATCGTCAAATCTGTCCCACGTCTTTTTGAGACCCGCCTCGACTTCCTCCGGCAAAGCGGAGGGGTCGTTTGGGTCAAAAGTAGGATACTGCGCATAGGCAAGCAATGCACCCGTTTTGGGATTCATTATTATGCACGCCGTATTTTCGGGCTCATATGCCAAATAAGCGTTTCTGCAAGCCTCGGATGCATATTGTTCAAGGGTCGAGTCGATAGTTGTAACAATGGTACTTCCGCCGACAGCGGAGGCATTTTTTGTAACAACATTGGAGTCGTCGCTCATGGCACGGAATTCACGGCCCTCAACACCCGTCATTTCGGTATTGTACTGGCTTTCAAGACCCCATGAATCACTGCCGTTGTCGCCGCGTATAAAGCCTATGACCTGTGATGCCATCATCCCCTGCGGATAAAGACGTCTGTTGTCGTCCTCGCAGTAAAGCCACGGATAGCCGAGCGATTTTATCTGCTGACCCGTTTCATAGGGTACTTTTTTCGCAAGAATAAAATAATTTGTGTCCTTTGCGGGCTTACCCGACGCATCTGTCGCAACATAGCCCGTAAGGGTCTCCATTGGTATTCCCAGAAGCTTGTTTATGGTCTCAAGTGTCGTATTCCATTTCAGTTCGGCATTTTTCCGCTCGTTCTCGGAAGCCTTTTCTGTGGTCTTGTCCTTGTATTCGCTAACCATAAGCCTTACATCCAGCACAACGGTATATACAGTGGAAGAGAGTGCAAGCGGCTGTTGGTTGCAGTCAAGCACCGCACCGCGCGAGGGCATGATAGACTTGTCGCTGCCGCCGTTTACAAGCTTGCTGATAAGCTGTGCTTCATACTCACTGCCGTGCACAAGCTTGATATAACTTACCCTGCCTATGCCGATAGAAAATATAACGGCGATAAACACTATCATCAAAAAATAAATTTTACCATGACTTGCGGCCGAACCCTGACTGCCGCTGTCTTTTATTCGCTTAACCATTTACTTCAGTCCGATCTTTTCAAGAAAAGTCTTTTTTTTGGAATCGGCAACATTATCGTCGTACTGCACGGAATAGCTGTCCTTTTCCACATTTATTGTTACTATCTGATACGGCGCCGCCATCTGCATACCAAGACGTGTGGTCGCTGTCTTTTTGACTTCGTCCATATCAACAGCCGATGAAAGCATATTTTCAAGCCTTTCATTTGCGGCATTTGTTTTTTGGGTAAGCGCCTGATTTTCCTTTATCCTTGCATTAAGCGCACTGGTGTTCGCACTTACGCACAAAACGGCAATAGAGCAGCCCACAACTATCGCAATGCCTATCAGCGCATACAAAACCGAACGGTTGACCTTTTCACGGTAACGCGTATAACTGTATATCTGCGGCTGAACGATCTTCGCCTTTTTTTTCGCGGGTCTGCCGTCGGAACGATAGCCGTAGTCCTCCTGGGGATAGGCGGGTGCTGCACTTCCGCGCAAATATGTATATGAACTTCTGCTTTGTGCGGGATTTATCCTGCGCGGTGATGTAGAGCGCATCCAATTCCCCTCCTTTGTATTTAATGTATTTAATGTATTTAATGTGTTTAATGTGTTTAATATATTTTATAATTTCTCCGCTATACGAAGCTTGGCGCTGTGTGAGCGCTTGTTTGCCGCAAGTTCTTCCCCGCTTGGGAGTACGGGCTTGCGGGTAATGATTTTTATCTGCGGTTTTTTTCCGCATACACATACGGGAAAATCACGCGGACAGGTACACGGGTCTTCAAGCTCCCTGAACGTATTTTTCACTATTCTGTCTTCAAGTGAATGGAATGTTATTATACAAAGTCTGCCGCCGCTTTCAAGCAGGCCGACCATTTTCTTTATCGTACTTTCAAGTATTTCAAGCTCGCCGTTTACCTCTATGCGTATTGCCTGAAATGTGCGTTTTGCGGGGTGCGGGCCGTCCGACCTTGCACCCTTTGGCACAGCCTTTTTAATTACGCTGACCAGTTCAAATGTTGTTTCTATAGGTTTAACTTTTCTCTCGGAAACAATAAACTCCGCTATGCGCTTTGCCCATCTTTCCTCGCCGTAGTCGCGGATAACACGGTAAAGTTCATCCTGAGAATACGTATTTACAACCGAATAAGCAGACAGGCTTTTTCTTACATCCATGCGCATATCAAGCGGTGCGTCATGCTGATAAGAAAAGCCTCTGTCCGCTTCATCCAGCTGATGTGAGGATACTCCGAGATCCAGCAATATTCCACTGAATTTTTCTATGCCAAGTTCATTGGCGATCTTATCTATATTACAAAAATTGTTGTGTACGTAGGTTACGTTGTCAAAGCCCGCAAGTCTTTTTTTTGCGGCTTCTATGGCATTTTTATCCTGATCTATGCCTATCAGTCTGCCCGTGCCGTCAAGTGCGGAGGCTATATGAAAGCTGTGACCGCCGCCGCCGAGCGTTCCGTCAGCGTAAATTCCGTCTTTTTTAATGTCAAGACCGTCTATGCATTCATTCAGCAATACCGATATATGTTTGAATTCCATATCATCACCCTTTATCACATATCAAAGACCGTAAGCCGCAAGTGCCTCGGCTGTTTCCTCATCGCTGAAGCTGTCGTTTTCGATATAGCTGTTGTAGGTCTCGGCATCCCAAATTTCCAGATGGTCGAATGCGCCGACAGTGATAACGTCCTTTTTAAGACCCGCATAGTCTTTAAGCTTCTGCGGTATCATAACACGGCCGTTGTTATCGGGTTCGAGGTCGGAGGCGTTGCCGTAAAAATCACGGATATAGCGTCTTATTTTGGGGTCGGACTGGGGCATCTGACTGAATTTCTCGTCAAATTTCTCCCATGTCTCGTTGGTGTAGATGTTAAGCGCGCCGTCTCTGCCTTTTGAGATAACGCATTTAAGACCAAGTGCCTCGCGGTACTTAGCCGGTATAATAATACGCCCTTTGGCATCGATTGTATGGGAAAATTCGCCCTTGAACATCAAAATCACCTGCTTTAAACGGCTGCGCACGCCATTTTAAACCAATTTTAAACCATAAAGCACCAAATGAACCACTTTAAACCACAATCATCCATTTCCAATGCTTTTCAAACCACTTTATGGTTATTTTAATACAAAAGCTTAAAAATTACAAGTTTTTTTTAAATTTACATTACAGAAACATTATTTTTTGAAGACAAAAAAATAACTATATCTTGTTATTTCTGTTACAAAGAAACACAAGATATAGTTATTCTCATCATTTTGTACAATTTTTAAGCTGTTAAAGCCCAAAACTTTATTAACTTTTACTTACCCGCTATGCTTATCCCGTCAAACAAAACCGAGGGCGCACCTACTCCGCCCGAATTGAATTTAAGGTCGTTGCCAACGGCTTTCGCCTTGCAGAGCAGTTCAAAAAAGTTGCCCGCCGCGGTTATCTGCTCCACGGGAGAAAGTACCTTGCCGCCCTTTACCAGAAAGCCCGAAGCAAGGAGAGAAAAATCGCCCGAAATACTGTTTGCACCTGCGTGAAGACCGCTCAATTCGGTAATTATAAGGCCGTCGTTCATCATAGCGCAAAGCTCCGTCATTGTCTTGTCGCCCGCCTGAATATAAAGGTTGGTCGCGGAAATGCCCACAGTGCCCTTGTAGGACTGCTTGAAACCGTTGCCCGTAGGTTCTTCGCCCGCAGCAGCCGCCGATTTAAGGTTATGCAGAAACATTTCAAGCACGCCGTTTTTAATAAGCACTTTTTTTCTTGTCGGCACACCCTCGCTGTCAAAACCCGCCGTTGCAAGCCCGTTTTTCATAAGCGGGTCGTCAATAAGGGTAATATTTTCCGCGGCTATCTTCTCGCCCGTTTTTCCCTTTAAAAGAGAAAAGCCTTTCTGCACGTTTTCGCCGTAAAAACAGCCTATAAAGCAGTCTGTCAGATCGGCAAGCGCCTCATTTCTTATTATCGCCTTATAATTTCCCGTTTCCACGCTCTGCGCACCGAGCATTGCCACCGTTTTTTCAACAGCCGCCTTTGCCACACTTTCGGGATCGAACTCCGATTTTTTTGTATAGAAAGCAAATTCGCCGTTTTCCTTTGCCGTGCCGTTTTCCTCGGCAACACAGTCCGCAAAGCCAAAGGCATAATTCGCCTTTTCGCTTATGTCCAGCCCGTAGGAATTTCCTATTGAAATATAACTCTCGCCCACGGTCATTGTGCTTGCAAGCACGTTTTTCACACGTTCGTCCGCCGCATAAGCCGCTTTTTCAAGTTTGATCGCATATTCCGTCATCTCTTCCGCCGTGACCGTATCTATTGACGGGTCGTAGGTCTGCACCTCGGAATATTCGGCATTTTTACCGTCAAAAATAAACTCCTTATCCTCGCTTTCTATAAGCAAAGCATTTATTTTTGCATTTTCAAGCACGGTCTCTATCACACTTTCGTCAAGGCTCTCGCTGTAGTAATAGCCCATTTTGCCGTCATACAAGCCCCTAAACGAAAATCCGCCCACACTGCTGTCCTGGTATTTTTCGACCTTGCCGCCAAAAACATTTACTCTGCGCGTTCTGCTGCTCTGATAATAAAATTCCGCATTTTCAAAGCCCTTTTCCGCCGCCTTTGAAAGCAGTTTCGCCTTGAATTTTTCTATATCAGCCATTTCATCTGCCTCCCACCGTTATTTTGCTTACCCTTAACATCGGCTGTCCGACACACACGGGTATACTGCCGCTGGATGCGCCGCACATACCCTCGGCAAGCCTTAAATTCGTACCTACCATATCAATATCCATCAGCACCTCCGCGCCCTTTCCTATAAGGGTCGCACCGCGCACGGGCTCGCATATTTTGCCGTTTCGCACTATATAAGCCTCGTTTACGGCAAAGTTGAACTCGCCCGTTGCGGGATTTACCGAACCGCCGCCCATGTATTTTGCGTAAAGGCCGTATTCCGTGGCCGCTATTATCTCCTCGGGAGAGCTTTTGCCCGCGTCAATATAGGTGTTTGTCATGCGCGAAGTGGGTACAAAACGATAGGACTGCCGTCTGGACGAGCCCGTTTCCGCCATGCCCATGCGCGCGCCGTTGTATCTGTCCACCATATAGCCCTTTAAAATGCCGTTTTCTATAAGAACATTTTTTCTGCCGTACTCGCCCTCGTCGTCGATATAAATACTGCCCCATTGATTTTTTATCGTGCCGTCGTCAATGGCCGTGATAAGCGGGGATGCTATCCTCTGACCGAGCTTTCCCGCAAAAACCGAAGCATTTTTGCTTACGGCGGAGGCTTCAAGCCCGTGTCCGCACGCCTCGTGGAAGATAACGCCGCCAAAGCCGTTGTCCAGAATAACAGGCATAACACCGCTCGGGCAGTTGTCCGCCTTTAACATAGTGACAGCCGAACGCGCCGCCTCCGTACCCACAGCTTCAAGGTCGATCTCGTCAAACAATTCCGCACCTTTCAGCCCGCCCGGGCCGAAATATCCCGTCTGTTTTTCGGTCTCGCTGCTTGCCACCGCATTTACGGATATTCTTGTCCTTATTCTCTCGTCCGTCCTGCAAAGTCCCTCGGAATTGGCGATAAAAACATTCTGCACGCTGTCCAGACAGCCGACCGAAGTCTGTGTAACAAGCGGCGAATAGCGCCTTGCCGCCTCGTCCGCAAGCCTTAATCTCTGTATCATATATTTTTTGTCCGCAGTAAGCGGGCTGTTTTTGACCGTATGCGGCGTGTCGCACTTGTCCGCATTTATTACCCTGACGGCTTCGCCGCTTTTCTCTCCGCAGCCAGAAGCCGCCTCCGCCGTCATTTTAAGCAGGTTATCACGGCTCATATCGTTGGTGTAGATATATATAACGCGCCCATCCTTGAATAAACGCAGGCCAAGGCCGCTGTCTATGCCGCCCGACACCTTTTCCACCCTGCCGTTTATAAGGCTTATGCTGCTTTTTTGGTTGTTCTCGGCAAATATCTCCGCAAAATCCGCACCCTTGTCACAGGCCAGGGTCAGAATGTCGTTTGCAAGTTCTGTATCAAACATGTTCTTCCTCCTTTTATGATAAGCGAATCAAACGATCGGGTGCCGCCTCATACCATGAACATCCGGTCATTTTTGTCGTTCACTATATTTATTCAGTCTTGACTGTAGTATATGATAACAAAAAATCCACAAATCGTCAACATGAATTCCGACAGTTTTTGTTGGTTTTATTTTTATGAAAAACAAGCACCCGCCGAACGGGTTAGTTAGTGTAACCTATCTCAAACCCGCTTGTTTACTGAATTTTTTTTGATTTTTTTTAAAATTTCTCTTGCTTTTTTTTTATTTATGTTGTACAATAAGAGTGTAAATAATTCAGCAAAGAACATTACCCAAGTTTCTTTGCACCTTAATTTTTCACAGGAGGTGCTTATTATGGCATATGTAATTAGTGATGATTGTATTTCTTGCGGCGCTTGTGCAGGTGAATGTCCTGTTGGCTGCATTTCCGAAGGCGATGGTAAGTACGTTATCAACGGCGACGAGTGTGTTTCCTGCGGTTCATGTGCAGGTGTATGCCCCGTTGGTGCGCCCGCTGAAGCTTAATAGCTAAATTTTATAAAAAAAACGGTCGTTTGTACGGCCGTTCTTTTTTTGCGTTTTTAGCGACGGTTTGCCTTTGGCAAACCGTCGCTGGAGCACGGGACTGGGAGCTGCGCGCCGTAGGCGCAATGCGATTCCCGTGCGACTTCCCGCAACGCGCTTGCGCGCCACTTGTGATTAGGTAACTTTTTATAGTTATTGGCATGGGGCGGACTTATATCCTTTTGCCAGCAACTATTAAAGTTACTTATAAACAATGGCGCGCAAGCGCGTTGTAGTGGTCGCGCAGGAATCGCATCGCCGCTTCGCGGCTCAGCTCCCAGTCCTGCGCTCCAACACACTTTTGCAAAAGCAAAAGTGTGTTAAATTTACCAACCGCCTAAAAAAGGGTGCTGCACCTTCAAAAGTGCCGCACCCTCATTTTTTTATTCAACCACAGGCTCGACTATAACATCCTCGTCATAACTGTCTTCGTAGTCTATACTGCTGTCATAGCCCACTTCGCCGTCGTCGCCGCCGTCGTCATAGTCCTCTTCCTCGGCGTAGTATTCTTCTTCCTCGCCGCCGCTTTCCTCGCCGCTGTCTTCGCTGCCGTCATTTTCGTCGGCGCTTTCTTCACTTTCGCCGCCGTCTTCACTGCCGTCGTCTTCGCCGCTGTCCTCGCCGTCCGTCTCGGAATTTGAATACTGCCAATGATTCGTACAGTAATCGGGCTCCGTGCCCTTTACAAACACTTCCTCATAAGAAGCACAGCCGCTGTTCGCCCTCATACCCGAGCGCTTGCAGACCGACATCTTTACAACATCCTCGGGCATCTCAAAGTCCTTGACCTCAAGTCCCTGGTGTATCTCCTCCATACACTTGCGCCAAAGCGTAAGATGCGCGTGCTGGTTGATACTGTTCATGTTTTTGACCGTGTCGTCATATCGGTCGTAGCCCAGCCATACACTTGCCGCATAATACGGTGTATAGCCGACAAAGGTAAGGTCCTTTGAATTTGTGGTAGTACCCGTTTTGCCTACAACCGGCATTTCGCTGTTTCTGAACTTAGCTTCCGTACCCGTACCGCTTTTGACAACATCGCGCATGATATCCGTAAGGACATAAGCCGCGCCCGTGCTCAAAACCTGTCTTGGCTCAGAATTGTTTTCAAGCAGCACATTTCCGCTGTGATCCTTGACCATGCTGTAGAACATGGGTCTTCTGTATTCGCCGCCGTTTGCGATAGTGCCGTAGGCAGCGCAGACTTCCGTCTGTTTAACGCCGTTTGTAAGACCGCCGAGCGCCGTAGCCGCATGGTTGTCGTCCTCAAGCGTTGTAAAACCGAAATTAAGTAAGTAGTCGTAAGCAACATCAATGCCGACACCGACACCGCCCTTTACATCATTCGGGCTGACGATCGCCTTGACGGCAAGGATATTCATAGAATCCCTGATACCCACGCGCACCGTACAGTCGCCGCGGTAGCTGTCGCCCCACCAGTTTTTGGGCGTGTATTTGCCGATACTGAACGGCTCGTCGCGGATAATGCTTGAAGCGGTAAGTGTGCCCGTATCAATATTCGCCGCATAAGCCGCAAGCACCTTGAATACCGAGCCCGGCTGTCTTACGGCATCGGTAGCACGGTTGAACGCACGGTTCACGGTCTTTTCGCCGCGGCCGCCCGCTATGGCCTTTACTTCGCCGTTATGGTAGTCAAGAACGACCATTGCAGACTGCGGCTGAACCGTAAATGTTGCCTTGTCCGCAAGTATCTCCTGATCTGCCGTAAGATTTGTTTCGTACTGCGTTCTCAGCTGTGCCGCCCATGCCTGAGCGTCCTCGTAATTTGTGAAGAACTTGCTGTTTGACGGGTTTATCTGCTCGCCCGTGGCATTGTTCACGATAGAGATAACATAGTTTGCATCAATACCGTAGTAAGGCGCCGGGAAATTGCTGTTGTCCGCAAATTCCTTGTCAAGTATGGACTGTATGCGGTTGTCTATGGTGGCAGTTATTTCAAGTCCGCCGTTATAGAGGATGTAATTGGCCTGTGTAGCCGTCATATTGTACTTATTCTGAAGATCCTGAGATACCTGGTCGAAAAGTGCATCTATAAAATAGCTGTGTACATTCGATGTATCGTCCTCAAGCTGAATGCCCGCATCCGTAGCCTTTACCCTTGAAAATACGTCATCCGCAAGCGCCTCGTCACGCTGCTGGGCTGTGATATAGCCCTGATCGCACATATAATTCAGGATAATGGTCTGACGTTTTTTGCTGCCCTCGGGGTTTGAACGCGGGGAATAAAGGCTTGGGTTATTGGTGATAGCCGCAATTACCGCACATTCCGAAAGGGAAAGCTCCTCGACATCTTTGCCGAAATATCCGAGCGAAGCCGCCTGAACACCGTTGTAACCATGGCCGAGTCCTATGGTATTGAGGTAAAGTTCGAGGATATAATTCTTTGCGGCTTCCTTGCTGCCGAGTTTTTCGGTAAGCTCGCGCTCGTAATTTTCCGCAAGGTACTGCTCCTGTATCTTTGTAATGGCTGTGTTATGCGCCATTTTGGTCACATTGTTTTTTATAAGCTGCTGTGTGAGTGTTGAACCGCCCTGCAAGTCGGCGCCGCTGAGCGTCATAAACGCCGCACGGGCAAAACCTCGCATATCCACGCCGTCATGCTCGTAAAAACGGGCGTCCTCTATCGCAACAAAGGCGTGCTGCAGATCCTTGGGTATCTTGTCGAGCGTAGCGTATTCACGGTTTTCGTCGCCGTGCAGACGGTCAAGCTCGTTGCCGTTGCTGTCGTAGATTATTGAGGTGTAGGTAGCAGGCTCTATCGCGACAAGCTCCATTGCGGGTGCATTTTTGATTATGGCGATATATACACCCGCCCCCGCCGCTATGACCGCCGCCGCAAGTATAAAGCAAAGCGCAAACACGCCCCGCATCATCTGTGTGAACGGACGCGCCTCGGGTTTAAGGCGGTTTTTGCTTCGCGGCTGTGACGTTTTTTTCTTTTTGGGCTGTTCCGTTTTCTTCCGCGGCTGCTTTTGCTTGACCTCGGGCTTCGGATTGCTTTTTTTGTCCATATCTTCAAACTCCTTTTAAGCTGAATTTCAAAAATACATTTTTGTACATATTACCATTATACCAAATATTTTCAAAAAATAAAGCATAAATT
This sequence comes from Bacillota bacterium, assembly GCA_017460805.1. Taxonomy (GTDB): domain Bacteria; phylum Bacillota; class Clostridia; order Lachnospirales; family CAG-274; genus RGIG4310. The sequence goes on from JAFUAF010000030.1 coordinate 79,667, forward strand.
GAAAAAAATTTTTATAAGCTTTATAACACACTTTTGCTTTTGCAAAAGTGTGTTGGAGCACGGGACTGGGAGTTGAGCGCGAAGCGCGATACGATTCCCGTGCGGCTACGCGCCGTAATGACCGAACGACCACTACAACGCGCTTGCGCGCCACTGTTTATAAGTAACTATTTATTGGAATTTGTCGGGGTGTAATTGGCTGCCGTAAACCCCTCAGTCAGCCGTTGCAATTTTATGTCAAGAGCCAATAAAATGACGGCTGACAGCTCCCCTGAACAAGGGGAGCCAAGAAACTCCCGCCGTAGCTATTGAAGAAACGGGGTGTCGTCCTTGGCGTCCCTTTAGGGAAGCTGGCGCGCGAAGCGCGACTGAAGGGTGAATAAGCCCCGCAGGAAGCACCCTTTCGACGCCGCGAGCGGCGCCACTTTCCGCTGAAGCGGCACAAGCCTAAAGGGACAGCTTTTTATACTGCGCACACGCTACATCATTCTCCCCGTCAAATGATAATTTTACTTTCCGAAAAAAAGGAGGTTCAAAGTTTTCACTTTTCAATTTATCGGGAGTGTGGTATAATGATACACAGAATACGATTTATTGTTTTGGCCGCCGCGCTTATGGCATTTATATTTTTCATGTACGACAGATATATCCTGCCGCCTGCGCTGGAGGTCAGCAGAAATCTCAGTCTGACCTATGTAAACGGCTGTATAAACGATGCCGTTATATCCGCCGAAGACGAGTTGGGGCGGGAAATAAGTTCAATTTGCAGTGTAAGCCGCGGCAGTGACGGCGCAATAAAGGACATAACGGCGGACGGCATGGCGGTAAACCGCTTTTGTGCGCTGACTGCCGCCAATCTTTCAAGCGCGCTCAACAGCAGTGAAAACGCCGTTTATATCAAGCTCGGGGAGCTGACGGGCATACCTCTTTTTTCAAATCTCGGGCCCGAAATACCGATAAAGATAAAATGTACGGGCGGTGCTGCGGCCGACTATGACACCGAGGTAAAAAGCGTGGGCATAAATCAGGTCTCTTTTACGCTTTTCATCAATATAAATGCGCAGATAGACACATACAGCCCCTTTGTTTCAAACCGCATAAATGTATCGCGCAAAATAATGCTTGCCAATGCGGTATACGCGGGAAATGTGCCGCAGGCGCTCGGTATAGGCGTGCCGTTTTCTCAATAAAGCACTTTTCCCTCCGCATATTTTTAATAAGAAGAAATTTTGTAACAAAATTATTAAAATTCCACTTGCATTTTGACATGATATGTTGTATAATTAGACGTAGTAAATATTTAATGGAGAATACTATGAACGAACAGGAAATTGAAATAGACTTTAAACAATTATTTGATGCTCTGCTTTCACGCGCATGGATGATAGCGGCCGTTACATTGATGTTGGGTGCATTTGCTTTCTTCTACAGCAAGTTTGCGATAACCCCTTTATATGAAGCCAAATCCACCATATACGTAAACAGCAGTCAGAATGTCATCTCCAACAATATAGAGACTAACGAGATATCCGCATCAAGCATGATGGCTTCCGTTTTTGTGGAAATGCTCAAAAGCAATGCCATTATAGACGAGGTCAAAGAAGTTTCCGGCGTTTCATACGAATTGGACACTTTAAGAAGCATGATATCCGCTACAGCGGTAGACGACACACCTCTTATGAGGATAACCGTTGTTTCGCCCAATCCGAAAGAAGCTGTGCTTATCTCAAACGCACTGCTTGATGTCGCACCGGGCAAGATGACAAATATTGTAGACGGCGGTTCCGTTAAAATAATAGACCGTCCGTTGGAACCCGCTTATCCGTCCTCTCCCAATATATTAAATAACACACTTTTGGGTCTGGTGCTCGGCTTTATTTTAAGCGCAGGCATTGTAATTCTTATGGAACTTCTCGATTCCCGCATCAGAGACGAGGAACAGATCAGAAATATGTTTGAGGATCTGCCTGTATTGGCAACTATACCGGAAATTATCGTTTCCGAGGAATAAACCGAGGTAACTGCAATGTTTGGCAAAAAGAAAACAGCTGCTATCACAGATGCGGCTCAAAGAAAGATAAACTCGCTGAGAATACTCAACGACAAAACCACATTCGACGTAAGGGAGTCTTTTAACGAGCTCCGTACAAATATTGTTTTTTCGATGTCCTCAAAAGGCACAAAAAAGGTACTTATTACAAGTTCCATAGCCTCCGAGGGCAAAAGCACCACCTGTCTTAATATGGCAATAACCTTTGCCGAGGCAGGTACAAAAACACTTCTTATAGACTGCGATCTGCGGGTCCCCAATATCGACAAACTGCTTAATGACGACAGCAAAAAAGGCCTTTCAAACATTCTTGTAAATGATTGTACGATCGAAGAGGCGCTCCACCCCACGCAGTACAAAAATCTTGACGTTATACTTTCCGGCTCCATCCCGCCAAACCCTACCGAGCTTCTGGCTTCGGATGCAATGCAGGCTTTGATGGACGAGCTTTCGGGCAAGTATGATTATATATTACTGGATGCACCGCCCGTAAATGTGGTAACGGATGCCGTTATCATATCAAGGCTTGCGACAGGTGTTGTCGTTGTTTGCAGGCAGTATGTTACCGATAAGAAAATGCTTGGCGCTACAGTCGAAAAGCTGCAGTTTGCCAATGCAAAGATACTTGGCATAGTGCTTAACGATGTGGCGGTTGCTAAAAAAGGCTACGGCAAATACAGCAATTACGGCCGATACGGCTACAGCGGCAGCGGCGATAACGAGGTCAAAGCATGATAGACTTTCATTCGCATATACTGCCCAAGATAGACGACGGCAGCAAAAGCTGTGATATGTCGCTTGAAATGCTGAAAACAAGCTATGACTACGGCATAAGGACAATGGTCGCCACCCCGCATTTCTACATAAGCCAAAACGAGGCAGAGCAATTTTGCAAACGCCGTGCGGGTTCGTATGAGGCATTGTCAAAACGCATAGCCGAAGCCGACACCCCGCTGCCCGACATAATTCTCGGTGCGGAGGTATATTATTTCAGGGGCATATCCAAATATCCAAAGCTGGACATGCTTAAAATCGGCGGCACAGACCACATTTTGCTTGAAATGCCGTTTGAACGCTGGAATGACAAAATGCTTAATGAGATAGCCGAAATAAAGGAAGAGTTTGGTATAACTCCCGTTATGGCACATCTTGACAGATATATTGATTTTCAAAAGGGTACAGACAACATTGAACGTCTTTTGGCGATGGATGTGTATGTACAGCTTAATGCAGATGCCTTTGAGCCGTTTTTCGGCAGAGGCAGATATCTTAATATGGTAAAAGACGGCGTGGTCAGCGCTCTTGGTTCGGACTGTCACAACACAGACAGCCGCAGGCCAAATCTTGACCGCTGTTTCTCCTTAATAACAAAAAAATGCGGGGAACAGGCCGTTGACAATATAATGGACCGAAGCAAAAAGCTTCTCGGTCTGTGATTATTCCTGAAAGAAAGGAGTAATGCATATTTCCGAACAAGTTAAAACGCGAAAAAAACATCCGGTACTGAGGGTACTTTTGATACTGCTGGTTATTGCGGTCATTGCGGCGGCGGGTCTTTGCTATTGGCAAAAGGAAAACCTGAAAGCTGTTATTGATTCGCGCACCTACACCACCGATGAACTGACCGACAAAATTGCCGAGTCAAAACATGAGGCGGAACAGGTCATTGCGGAATACGACACACCTATCATGCGGGATTTTACTCTTGAAGAAGAGGATAAAATACGCAAGGGCGAGTTGACCCCCGAAGAAGCCATGCAGCTTATTATGACACCCGAAACGGGAACGGCTTCCGAAACAGAGGCAGCTTCCGAAACGGGAAAGTCTGAAAAGTCTGAAAGTACGGGCGGCAGCGTTCAGAGTTCGGCTCCCTCACAAGCCAAACCCGAAAACCCCGCAAACAGTATCGTCGCCAACTATCTGCAGCAGGTCTACGGACTGAAAGCATACTACCTTGGCGAACTTGGACGCGTTGAAAGCGAAATGCGTTCAGTCTATGTAAATTCGGGCAAGGATAAATCCGCTATCCCCGGTATTATCCAAAGTTATCTTCCCGAAGTCGGTTCGCTTGAAAGTGAATGTGATTCCAAAATCTCCTCACTGCTTAACAGCATGCGTTCCGAGCTTTCGGCAATAGGTGCCGACACATCTGTAGCCGACAAGATATACAATGCCTACTTAAACGAAAAATCACTTAAAAAGTCTTATTATTTAAGCATGTATTAAGTGCTGTCGTTTCGGGTATGCAGGTAAAATGTTAATAAGCGGTAAAACGCTTGTTATATATAAATAAGCAGCACGCTTATTTAAAGGGTAATTTAAAAAATTTTATATAAAATGGAGGAACAAACATGAAAAAGAAAATCTTATTATTTGCAGGCACCGTCCTTGCATCCATGGCTCTTGCTGTTTCCGCTTATGCAGCTCCTACAGCAGAAGGCAACACAGTAGATGACTCTACACAGATCCTTGCAGAAGCATTACAGCACACATTAAAGCCCGGTGATGCCGACTACGCTCTTTACGATATCGACGGTAACGAGCCCGGCCTTACAGTAGACGTTACAGCTAACGATGCTGCTCTTGCTTTCAAGCGTTCTATTGTTAAGACACAGTACTACCTTGAATTCAAAACAGCTAAGTTCTCAAAGAACTTCGTTCTTACACCTTACAGCGGTTCTATCGACTCCGCAGATGCTAAGGTCAAGGATATGGTAGAAGATACACTTGCTATCAAAAATCCCGACGGTTCAACTCCGAGCAAAGCTGAAACACTTGTTAAGGAAAAAGCTTTCGATAGTAAGATCAAAGATAAATTAGCAAACGCTATCAGCAAAATTCACTTCTACTCGGGCAGTGAAAAGATCGGCGAAGTTTACCTTACAAAGGATCTCGGCTGGTCTATCTTTGTAGACGCTATCAAGCCTATGATCACAGGTGAGGACGTTACACTTATCGGTCCTAAGTACCTTGGCGCTCCCGATTACAAGGCAAGTGACGATGTTGCTAAGTATTCCGCACTTAACCTTCCTGTTGTTGCTGCTGACGGTTCTGTCTCATTCTCCGAGGTTCAGGATGCTTATACAACAGCTTACAACAATGATGTATTCATCAACCACCAGAGCGAAGATGCTATCAAGACAGCTATCGTTAAGACATACGAAGGCGCTATCGCAGTAGGCAGCGGCAGACCCGCAGACAAGTACAGCGGCAAGCTTACTCTTAACGAAGGTACAGCTAAGGAAGCTGTTTACACATACAGCAAGAGAGCTTTCACAAAGGCAGGCGCCGAGTCTACACTCGCAGCTATCCTTGAAGATGCATCCGGTCTTTACGATTACGATACAGTTACTGTCTCTCAGATCAATGACAAGTTAGGTACAGGTTCCGATTTCACAACAGTTGAAGAAAACGGCGAGACTATCGAAGTTTACGGTACAGCTAAGGTTGAGATCACAGGTACCGAAAAGACAAAGACAGGTACAGTAAGACTTGTTAAGAGAAAATAATTTAAGTATACGAAATTATCTTAAATAAACAATATAAAAGACTGTTCGTCAAGGGCAGTCTTTTATACTATTAAGGAGACAAAATATGAAAAAATTAACAAGATTGGCAGCGCTTGCAATGGCAGCCTGCTTTTTGATCAACACAACAGCTTTTGCCGCACCTAAAAGCAGCAGCACAAAGTCTGCCAAGACAACAACAGCTGCGGCAGAAGAGACAACCGTTACGGATGAAGAGACAACGACAGAAGCCGTAACGGAAGACGCAACCGAAACAACAACAGAAGCTGTTATTGAAGAGACCACGGCAGAGCCTGTCGATGCGGTCTCGGAAGCAACACTTGTTTCACCTTTCGAAGATGTGGATGTAAACACCGAAACAGGCAAAAACATTATCAAGATGTACGATGTAGGTATTCTTGCAGGCTACAACGAGGACGGCAAGCTGGTATTCAAGCCCGAGGGCAATATCACACGCGCCGAGCTTTCACGTATCTTCAACGGCGTATTCAAGTACAGCCCAAGCGAAGAGCAGCTTGCAAACGTAGTTGATTTTGCTGACAACACAGACAGCGAAGCATGGTACTACAATGATGTGCGTACTGCACAGGTAGCGGGCTATATCAACGGCTTTGAGGACAACACTTTCCGCGCTAAGGAAAACTTTACACGTCAGCAGGCTTGTGTTATCATCGACCTTATAACAGGCGTAAACACATACGACGACAGCCTTGTTATCACAGACGAGGTATCCGAGTGGGCTGACAAATATGTAAACTGGGCAGTAACAGCAGGCCTTTTTGAACTTGAAGAGGGCAACACTTTCCGCGCAACACAGAATATCACACGCGCAGAAGTCTGCAACCTGCTTTCTGTATTTGTAGTTGAGGAAGAGCCCAAGGCAGAAAACGAAACTGTTGACGAAGAGGCATCCACAGAGGCTACAACAGAAGAAGTAACAATAAAGACAGCCAACGGCACCGTTGTTAAGTACACCATCGGCGGCGGTGGCGGCGGAAGCACTTCAAGCAGCACCAAGACCAACACAAACACGAACACGAACACAAATACTAACACAAATACAAACACAAATACAACAAAAGAAACTTCCACCGAAACAACAACAGCAGCTTCAAGCAATAGCAACAGCGGTACAAAAGTAACCGAAAAAGCTACTCAAAAAGCTACCGAAAAAGCTACCGAAAAAGTTACTCAAAAGGTAACGGAAAAGCCTACCGAAACAACAACGGCAAATACACAAAAGCCGTCGGAAACACCGTCAGCCAACACCGTTTCAGAGCCGAGCGCAGACATTATCGCCGCACTTGAAAGTGTATACAACACACTTATCAACAACGTTGCGCCCAACTGCTCCACAGCAGCCGAAAAAGCTGTTTCCAAGCAGATAAGCAACGCTATCGGCAGATACCTCGGCAACCATTCCTACAATATTTCTGACGCTGCCGACGAAGCTGTTGCATCATACCGCGCACTTTCCGACAGCGAAAAGAAGGAACTGCGCAACCTTATTGTGACCTATGCAAATGTAAATGACCTGCTCAAGCTGCAGGAAACTTACTTCCCCGGACTTCTGTAACAGATGAGGGCAAAGTACGTTTTTCCCATACTTACAGTGCTTATGATAGCATTTATATGGGGTCATTCACTTATGCCGGGCAATCTGTCGGCCAATGAAAGCGGCATCCTGACAGAACTTGTCACAAAAATGCTGCATATTTCATCACCGAATACGGATCATTATATCAGAAAATGCGCCCACTTCTTTGAATATATGATACTGGGCATCCTTTTCTCGATAGACTCCGTTCTGTTTGCAAAAAAGCCCGTCTGCGCAATGTCGCTGCTGCCGGGCTCCATAGCGCCGCAGGTGGACGAAACGATCCAGCTGTTTACGCCCGACCGCGGCGGCTCACTGTTTGATGTGTGGCTGGACTTCAGCGGTTATATGACGGGTGTTGCGTGCTTCAACGCAATTTACGCCGTGATACACAGAAAAAAGGCATAAAATCCAACTAACGAGAATAAGAGTCCTATATGGGCTCTTATTTTTTTACTTTGGTTTTAAAATTAAATTGGAATTTGTCGGGGAGTTGATGGCAGTCGTAAACCCTTACGCGGGGTAATGACCGAACCCCTCAGTCAGCCGTTGTCGTTTTGCATCAAAAGCCAATAAAATGGCGGCTGACAGCTCCCCTGAGCAAGGGGAGCCAAGAAACTCTCGTCGCAGCTATAAGGCTCTCGCCGGCAGTCCTTGCCTGCCCTTTTAGGGTAGGGGGACCGCTTGCGGTGGAAGGGTTTGCGGACTTCGTGTAGAAGTCCGCTGCCTCCGCCAATTACCATAAAAGTTACTTATAAACAGTGGCGCGCAAGCGCGTTGCGGGAAGTCGCACGGGAATCGTATCGCGCTTCGCGCTCAACTCCCAGTCCCGTGCTCCAGCGACGATTTGCTTTTAGCAAATCGTCGCTAAATTCCAATTTACCGGCCCCAAAATTTTTAAAAAGGAGATGAGCTTATGCTTATACACACTGCCGTTTACGGCGAAACATGGGAAGATATTTCGCGGCAGTATTCGCTTCCGACCGCTTATTTGCAGCGCCTTAACAATACATTCAGCCCGCCCGTAACGGGTCAGGAGATAATTATTGCCTACCCCGCCCTCTCATATACGGCGGTTTACGGCGATACCCTCACTTCCGTTGCGCAGCGGTTTGATACCGATATCTCCGCCCTTTTAAAAAACAACCCGTACCTGTACCGCGGTCTTAACGCAGGCGATGAAATAATAATACGCTATGAGGGCGAAAAAAAGCGTGAAGTACTGCTTAACGGCTACTGCTACACATTTATAGGCCGCGGACTTTTAAATCTTGTACTGCCCTATCTCAGCTATATTACGGTATTTACCTACGGTTTTGACAGAAATGCCGATCTTCTGCCGCCCTCCCCCTCCGACGAGGACTTTATCCGTACCGCCCTTGAATACGGCACCGCACCGCTTATGCACCTTTCCACCCTTACGGCCGAGGGACGGTTTTCAAGCGAGCTTGCGGCTTATCTTCTGGAAAATGAGTATCTATGGGACAGACTTATCGGCAATATAGTGCAGAATATCGTTCAAAAGGGCTACAAGGGTGTTGATGTGGATTTTGAGTACCTGCCCGCCGAATACCGCGAAGCCTATGCGGATCTTATCGGACGGCTGCGGACAGAACTTAACGGGCTTGGCCTGATACTTATAACTGCCCTTGCGCCCAAAACATCACCCACTCAGCAGGGGCTTTTATACGAAGGCCACGACTATGCTCTTTTAGGCCAAAACAGCGACTTTGTTATGCCCATGACCTATGAATGGGGCTATGCCTACAGTGAACCCATGGCTGTTGCGCCGATAGACAGCGTGCGCAGGGTAATAGAATATGCCGTGACCGAAGTTCCGTCGGATAAAATTCTGCTTGGACTGCCGTTTTACGGCTATGACTGGACTCTGCCGTATCAAAAAGGCACGGCTGCGCGCTCACTCTCCCCCGATTATGCGCTCATGCTTGCAAGGCAAAACGGCGGCACAATAGAATTTGACACCGCCTCTGCCTCGCCTTTTATGCGGTATCCAAACCACATTGTATGGTTTGAAAGCCCGAAAAGTGTAGAGGCAAAAATGGCTCTTGCGGACAGTTTCGGCCTTGCGGGTGCGGGGATATGGAGCACCGACCGCCCGTTTTTCCAAGGATATATGACGATAAATCTTTTGTATGATATAAAAAAGCCATAAAAAGCGGCTGTTCCGCCTTTTTGACGGAGCAGCCGCTTTGCTTTTTTTATAAGCTTTTTTATAGGCTTTCTTTAAATAATTCCGAAAAATCGTCTATCGGCATCGGTTTTCCGAACAGGAAGCCCTGCACCAGATCACAGCCCGCTTTATAGATAAAATCAAACTGTTCCTTGGTCTCGATACCCTCGGAAACGGTCTCTATATTAAGCCTTGATGCCATGCCGACTACCGTAGTGATTATCTCCTTGCCCTTCGGCGAGGTGCTCAGCGCAATAAAGAACCCGCGGTCAAGCTTTATAACATCGGCATCTATGTCTTTAAGCACATTAAGGGAACTCTGTCCCGCACCGAAGTCGTCTATGCTGACACGAAAGCCCATTTTATGCAGCTTCTGCGTTGCCTGCGCAAGCATTTCCGTATTGCTCATAGCGACGGTCTCGGTTATTTCAAGCTCGATATATTTCGGCTCGACATTGTATTTCTTCACAAGCGATCTCAGCCTTGAATAATAATCCTGTTTATAGAAGTGCATACGCGACTGGTTGACGGATATGACTATCGGCTTTATACCGAGATCCATCCATCCTCGCTGCATTTTGCATACCTCTTCAAGCACATAAAAGTCTATTTCGGTTATCTGGCCGTTGCGTTCGAAGATGTCCACAAACTTGTTCGGCGTAAGGAAGCCCTTTGTGGGGTGCTGCCAGCGGATAAGCGCCTCGCCGCCCGCTATCTTCTGTGTTTTTACGCTGTGCTTGGGCTGAACGTACACCTTGAAATCATGGTTTTCAAGGCCGCGTTTAAGGTCGTTTTCAAGTTCGGCTTCAAACACAAGGTTTTTGCGCATTGAGTCGTCATAGTAGATAAAGCTGTTGCTGTGGGTCTTATCCGACTGTGCAAGCGCAATTTTTGCACGGTCGACATAAAAATCAATGTTTTTGCCGCGGTACAGGTCGTTTATCTGAAAAATACCGCAATGACAAATTATTTCGTAGGCGGTTGCATTTTCCTGCGTATCCTGCGAAAACTTAAACTCCGAAAAAAGGGACATCAGCCTGTTTATGCGTTTTTCAAGCTCTGACTGCGAGCCGTATGTAAGCAACGCATAGAAATTGTCGCCGTTTAGTCTTGCGCAGCCCTCGTTTTCGCCCATATCTTTTGCAAGCACATCCGCCGTGTATTTAAGCAGCCTGTCGCCCTCGGTATAGCCGAAAAGGTCGTTGAATGCCTTAAAGTTGTCAAAGTCAAAGTATGCCAGCGCATACTTGAAATCACGCATCAACAAAACTTCATCAACAAAGCCCGCAAAGCCCGTTTTGTTGAATATGCCCGTTACCTCGTCTATGCAGGCGCGGGAATACAGCTCGTCCTGATTTTCCGACTGCATGGAGTCCATATGCCGCAGGAAAAGCACGGATGTAAGCAGCATTGAAAGCAAAACGATCACACTGAATATGACCACACGCTCCGACCTGCCGTTTATGGAGCTGTTGGGAACCGTCAAAAGCAGGTACCAGTCCGAATACTCCACGGGAGCATAGGTCATCCAGTAATTTATTCTGCCGCTGCGAACCACCACACTGTCACTGCGCGAAACCAGAGCGCGCTTTACAAAAGCATCCGTTATATCATTAAAAAACGCTTCTTTGGGTTCATCCTCGCTTAAAAATATCGGGTTGCCGTAGTGATCGACAACAAACTGCCGGCCGTCATTGTTAAAATAACTTGAACTTACGTCGCCCGTGAACTGGTCAAGCGAAAATACGCCGCAGTGAACGCCCGCTACCGCGCCGTCATGCTTTATGGGCAGAGCGTATATAAAAACCATATTGCCCGTTACGGAATCGCGTATGGTCCTTGTCTTTTTCTTTCCCGTTTTTACAACATCCGTTATATAGTCCGTGTCGGGCGGCAAAGCGATTTTTTTGATCTCGCCCTTGGCATTTATCGCTGTGCCCGTGCAGTCGGGCTCTATGTACGAAAGCCTGATAACACCGTCGTCACTGAAATAACCCAGCTCCGTCTCAAGCAGCGGTTCAAGCCGCTCATCATCACTGTTGTCTATCATTTCCATAGAAGTCACAGCCGTACTCATATGCGAAAGATCGGTCAGCACCTTACCGCGTATATACTGCGCCGATTGTATGGATAATTCATGCAGATACTGCTTTGTCACGGTATTTTGCGTATAATAAGTGTAACATACAAAAGCTATGCCGAACACCAGTATAAACAATACCGCTAAAGTACCTAAATGCTGATATGCGTCGTTCTTTTTCTTAAACGGCCGCGTTAAAAAATCATAATTCTTTTTCGGCATACCTTTCACCCCCTCCGCAAAATTTCTCTATTACCATTTTATCATAATGCGAGCGTGATTTCAAGATAAATATAGTTTGAGTGTTTACGCATTTATTTTTTGGGGTCACAAAGAGAAATTGAGGGTTTGCATAAGGTGTTATCGGCAAAAAGGAAGCGGACTTCGTGTTGAAGTCCGCCGATCAATTTTTATTGAATAACGGGTGTCCAATGCTTATTGTTGTAAATATCGGTCAGGACGTAGGTTATCTGTGTTTTTACATCGCCGAGAGATACATCCGATACATCAAGTTCTCCGTTTACCGTCATTTGCGGTCCGAGGTAGTATGTATCGTCGTAAGTACCGTCGTAGTTATAGAAATCACAGATAAATTGGAGCGTATCGCCGTTTTGTATCTCTGTCAGATTTTTGCCTATGACCTCGGTATCGGTCTTGCTGTAGTCAAGTTCTGCGCCCGCGATACGTCCCTTGTCGTCCTCGCCCTCAAATACGACTATAAGTTTTGCCCTTTCGCCGTTGAGAAGAACGGGGATATAACCGATTATCGCATCATCCGTCGTGTCTGTGTGGTAGTACGCCACTACCTGATCATTCACGCCGACCCATGCCTGTGTTGTATTTGCAACAAGGCTGTCGTCCTCAAACTCGTACAAATTGTCAAGGCCAAGGTCGATAAAGCCCGTGCCGTCATCATAGAACAGGTTTTTATCGGCGCTCTGCACAAGTTCCCACTGTTTTTCGGTAAGATGAAGCTTGTTGTCCTCGCTCCATATCAGGTCGGAATCGCTGATACTGTTTTCAAAAATGTATTCGCTCATTTCCTCTTCGCTCACGAGTGAACGGTCGGAAAGGAAGCCCGTATTGGAGCTGTCCATGCCCGAAACGGAACTCATTGCGTTTGCCGCAAGGCTTGAAAGAAGCTGTGATATCATATCCTGGCTTGCGCCCTCGCTCGGCTGCTGACCGAGAAGCGCACCAAGCGGGTCTGCCGTGCCGCCCGCTGCGACCTGGCCGCCCGTTTCCATTTTTGCAAAATTCTGTATACATCTTGTATACTCGTCATTTATGCCTATCTTCTTGTAGATATTGGCGATAGCCGATACCTTCTTTGACGAGCGGTACGGGAAGTAGATGGAAAGCCCGCAGGCGTTAGTCATATTGCTTGAAGTCTTATTGTATTTTACCGCACCGAGCACAGCGTTTACAAGCTCGCTGCCTTCCTGTGTCTGCATATTTGCGGCAAGGTTTGCAAGGTCTACCTGGTCTATCCTTGAAGAAACCGCAAACTCGCGCGAGTCACTTCTTGCCTTTGAAACTGTCTGATAGCTGTTGTTTGTGATAAGCCCCGCCGTTGAGTTTGAAAAGCTTGAAAGCGCCGCGGGAAGTGTATTCTGCACCTCCGCAAGATCGACAACGGAAAGGGTGGTCTTTTGTCCCCTGCACTGCTGTGCGCATACGGAAACAAAGTCGTCGCATATCTTTTTGCCCAGTTCTATTGTGGGCATTGAGGTGTTACCCGAAAGGTCGGTAAGCCAGTTTGTGTAGTACCAGCCCACACCCGGCTCGGTTTCCTCGGATGCGATGAGGTAATCGCCGTATTTGGAAAGCATAAGCGCGTTTTCCGCCGTTGCCATAAGGCAGGCATCAAAGCCGATAAAATCGAATTTTACGCCGCCCGCATTAAGTGCGCTGTCAATGCCCTCGAGGGTCATGGAACCCGTGTGTTTCTGGTCGTAGCCGTAGCCCGTTACACTTCCGCCGCCGTGATCCCAGAGTATAAGTTCGTATCTGTCGGCGGGGAAATTATTTGCCGTCCATCTGATAAAGCCCGCAAGTGTTGACGGGTCTGTCATGGACTTGTTGCCCTCGTTTGAGGAAAGTGTGGTAAGACCGCCGTTTTTCACTTGGTATATCTGGTTGGTCGCGCTGCTGATGCCGCTTGTTTTCCAGCCCGTACATCCGCCCGTATAGACGATTATATTTACATTGCCGCTCAATGACGCATTTGCCATTTCGCGCAGGTCGTTTGATGCCATGCCGTACTTGGACTCAAGGTCGGTACCGCACATATAGACCATAAAAGTTACGGTATCAGCCCCGCCGCCTTTTATTGCGGTAAACTTGCTGCGCGAGCCGTCTGCAACGGTATCGTCAAGCACGTCCGTATTTTTAAGGCCGTCTTTCCATGCAGAAGCCGAAGAAGGCTGTGCAAGCTGTGAAAATATCGAACCGCCCGAGGTCTCGCCCGAACCCGAGCCCGTATCAAGCGGAAGCCCCTGACCGCCGCCGTTTAACAGCATAAAAATGATTATGATTATCGTTATAAGTCCGCCGCCGCCCGCTGCCGCGCGTTTGCCGCCTCCGCCGCCGCCGTTTGAACCGTGACCGCTTCCGACGGGACCCGTGCCGAGACCGCTGCCCGTTTTGTACAGTCCCTTGCCCTGACCCGTGATATTTTGTTTTCGCCCTCTCGGTTTATTGTCCATTTATTCATCCCTCCGTAATTGCTTTATATTTTTTAGTATATCATAGCAAAAAAAATAAAGCAATAATAAATCATTTTTTTGAGTTTCCTCATTTTTTGCATCGAAAAGTAAAATTGGAATTTGACGGGGAGTTAATGGCAAGCGTAAACCCCTCAGTCAGCCGTTGTAGTTTTGTGTTAAAAGCCAATAAAATAGCGGCTGACAGCTCCCCTAACGAGGGGAGCCAAGAAACGCGCACCGCAGTTACCGGACTATCGGGAACCACGAAACTCCCGCCGTGGCTATTGAAGAAACGGGGTGTCGTCCTTGCCTGCCCTTTTAGGGTAGGGGGACCGCTTGCGGTGGAAGGGTTTGCGGACTTCGTGTAGAAGTCCGCTGTCCTTGTCATTAACTCCCCGTTAAATTCCAAATTCACCCCGCTTTACCTACCCTGCCACGTCCTGCAATTCCCCTGCGGGTATAAAAAATCCCCTGTTCACAAGATGTCTCATAACTTGCGGTTCTCTCAGCAATGCCTGTTTTACAAACCTGTTCAGTCCCGTTCAATATCAGATTTTTGCAGATTTTATGTGTTAGATATAATTAACCGATCAGTAAAAAAACGGCTTGCCCCACACGGGGAAAGCCGTTTTTTATAATTTATCAAAGAAACATATATTTCAGCAGGAAAAGTACCGCAAGGATATACATAAGTACAGAGATCCTTTTTGCTTTGCCGCAAAGAAGATTTATAACAACGTAGGAAATAATGCCTGCTGCCATACCGTCTGCGATACTGTAGGTCAAAGTGATGGTGATAGTACACAGCGCGGCGGGAAGAGCTTCCGTCATGTCGCTGAAATCTATTTTTGCGAATGACTGCATTATCATGTAGCCGACGATTATAAGCGCGGGTGCGGTAGCAAAGCCGGGTATCGCCGTAAATATCGGTGCAAGGACGAGCGAAAGCAGGAAAAGTGTACCCGTCACAACGGATGCAAGGCCTGTTCTTGCGCCCTCTGCTATACCCGAGGAGCTTTCCACAAAGGTTGTCGTGGTGGATGTGCCGAAGACAGCGCCCACACAGGTAGCGATGGCATCTGCGAGCAGGGCGGGCTTGAAATTCGGCAGTTTGCCGTCTTTGTCAAACATATTTGCACGGCTTGAAACACCGATAAGAGTGCCGATAGTATCAAAAAGATCGGAGAATAAAAATACAAATATGATAACGATAAAGTCCGATATTTTTACCGAAGAGAAGTCAAAAGCGAAGCATTGACCGAAAGTTTTTCCCAGGTCGGCGGGGTGGAATGACGAAAACGACGGCAGCAGCGAATAAACGCCCGCATCGGGATCGACCTTATACAGCCCCGTAAGCTGACACAAAATACCCATAAGCCAGACCGCAAAAATACCGATAAGCATAGAGCCTTTTACGTTTCTGTGGTGTAAAACGGCGATGATAACAACACCGATAAGCGCAAGCAGAGCGCCTATGCCCGCTGACGAAAAATTGGTGCGGAAGTTTCTGAGTGCGACCATTGTAGCGCCGTCGGCAACAATAATGCCCGAGTTTTGCAGGCCGATAAATACGATAAAAAAGCCAATGCCGCCCGATATACCCAGTTTCAGCTGTTCGGGGATGGCGTTGAATATCGCTTCGCGCACGTTTACAAGCGAAAGCACGATAAAGATAATACCCTCCACAAATACCGCAAACAGCGCAAACTGCCAACTGTAGCCAAGTTTAAGACAAACGGTGTATGCAAAATACGCGTTTATGCCAAGCCCCGGCGCAAGCGCAAAGGGATAATTGGCGAGAAATGCCATTAAATAACAGCCTACCGCTGCCGCAAGCGCTGTTGCCATAAGCACCGCATTCGCATCCATACCGCTTGCCGACAGGATATTCGGATTGACGGCAAGGATGTATGCCATTGTCAGAAAAGTCGTTATACCGCCCAGAACTTCGGTCCTGATATCGGTTTTGTTTTCTTTTAATTTGAATAGTTTTTCAACCACGTTTTTTCCCCTCTTTCGTTATACCAAAAATGATATACTAATTATAACAAAGAAAAAGGGAAATGTCAATTTTTGCAACTTTCTGCAATCAAAGCAAAAACCTCGTCTGTATTACGAGACAGGGGGGGACGGTTAGTGTGAATATCCCCTGTCAGCAACCCTATTTTTGCGCACACTAAAAACACTATGCCCAAAATTCAAAAATTTAATAATTTATATTGGACAACGCAACATCTTTGTTGTATAATGTATTTGAGCTTATAA
>JAFUAF010000071.1 GCA_017460805.1 Bacillota bacterium
AATGTGGCCGATCACCCTCTCAGGTCGGCTACTGATCGTCGCCTTGGTGGGCCGTTACCTCACCAACCAGCTAATCAGACGCGGGTCCCTCCTGTACCGATAAATCTTTTCCAACATGAAGATGCCATCACGTTGGCTTATGGGGCATTAGCAGTCATTTCTAACTGTTATTCCCCTGTACAGGGCAGGTTACCCACGCGTTACTCACCCGTCCGCCGCTAAGTAATCAAGAGCAAGCTCTCAATTCTTCGCTCGACTTGCATGTGTTAGGCACGCCGCCAGCGTTCATCCTGAGCCAGGATCAAACTCTCATAAAAAGTTTTACAGCTCATTTGCTGACTTGGTGTTTTTTATAGTTGTTTTCTCAACTTGAATTTAAGGGATTGAGTATTAATTCTTTGATTATTCAGTTTTCAAAATACAAGCACCTTTTTCAAGGTTTTTGTCACTTGTTCAAGCGACAGCTTATTTATATTAACACACTCTTTCGGGTTTGTCAATACCTTTTTTTATTTTTTTTATTTTTTTGTTTTCGGCTCTTTTATTTCGCCGGCAACAGATAATATGTTACCATATCAGCCTTTTTTTGTCAACAGGTTTTTTACAAAAAAAATTCACAAAGCGGGGATATAATTTTGCAAAACATTACGACAATTTTACCCGATAAATAAAAGAAGAGCCGCAGCGAACACGGCTCTTCAAATATCCCTCATAAATGATAAACAAAATACCTTCTTATTATATACGTTTAAAAAATATGTTTAAACGATCTGTCCCTTTGAAATAACAATGGGATTACCCGGCTCGCCGATTATCTGCTTGCCGTCGGCAACAACAACTTCCTTGTCAAGGATAGCGTTTTCGATAACACATCCCTTGCCGATATAGCTGCTGCCCATGATAATAGAATTCTTCACAGACGAATACTCGCCCAGGAAAACATTGCGGAACAATACGGAATCACGTACAGTACCGTTTATAATGCTTCCGCTTGCGATAATGGAATTCTTGACATCTGCGCCGTAGTTATACTTTGCCGGCGGCTCATCCTTTGGCTTTGTAACGATATAAGGCGCAGTTGTAAGCATCTCGCGCACATCCTTTTTAAGGAAGTCCATGTTGGTGCTCATATAAGCATTTATGCTGTTAAGTGTGCTCCAATAGCCGTCATATTTGTAGCCAAAGATATTAAGCTCGTTTTTATTGCGAAGAATTATATCCTTAACAAAATCATAGTTGCCGTCTGCATTTGCCGCCTCAAGAAGCTTGATAAGCAGACTTCTCTGGATAACATAGATTCCGAGAGAAACAGTTGAAGCCTTGGGCTCGAGCGGTTTTTCCTCGAAAGAGCTCATACGTTCCTCATAGTCAAGCTGGATAACACCAAAGTCCTGAGGATTTTTGTCCGTATTTGCAAGGTCCTTGTAGCAGATAGTTACATCCGCACCCTTTTCGATATGATAGTTGATTATATCATTGTAATCCATTTTATAAATGGCATCGCCGCTGGCAATAACAACATAAGGCTCATGACTTCTTTTAAGGAAGCTTATATTCTGATAAATAGAATCCGCAATACCTCTGAACCAATAATTGTTTTCTCTTGAAAGGAAAGGCGTGAATATAAACAGACCGCCCTGTTTTCTATCAAGATCCCACCACTTAGCCGCGGAAAGATGATCCTGCAGGCTGCGGGAGTTGTACTGCGCAATAACAGCAACTTTATTAATGTTGGAATTTGACATATTGCTGAGTGTAAAATCTATAGCCCTGAAAGCACCTGCCATAGGCATAGCCGCGATAGCTCTCAGCTTAGTCAAGTCTTTAAGGCGCTGACTGTTGCCGCCCGCCAAAATTATACCAATCGCTCTCATACTATCGCCTCCTCAATTATAACGCTCTTGCCGCTTTCAAGCTTGTTGCCGGCATACATATCGGGTGTTGTCTCGCCAAGGATAACGCAGTTTTTACCTATAGTAAGGTTATCGGGAACTATTGTATTGCTGCCGATAACTGTAATACCCGTGTTGTAGATCTTCGGTTTAAGCTCATTGATGATATTCTCGCCGACACCCATTCTGATATTTGCGCCAACCTTTGTATCCTGGTCGATAATGCAGCGCTCGATAACCGTATTTGCACCGATAGTACAATTTTCCATGATGATAGAATCCTTAACAACAGCGCCCTCTTCGATAACAACATTCTTGCTGATAACGGAATTTTCAACAGTACCGTAGATAAGACTGCCCTCGGAAATAAGGCTTGTCTTTACGGAAGCATTTTCGCCCGTGTACTGAGGCGGCTGATAGTCGTTGTTTGTGTAGATCTTCCAGAAATCTTCGTAAAGGTTGAACTCGGGAAGAGTTTTGATAAGCTCCATATTAGCCTGCCAATAACTCTCTATTGTTCCAACATCTTTCCAGTAGTCCTTAAATCTGTAAGCATACAGAGTTTTGCCCTCGTTGAGCATTTTGGGGATAATGTGCTTTCCGAAGTCGCTGTCGGGATGTATTTTGCTGTCCTCGATAAGAGCCTTTCTGAGCACATCCCAAGTGAAGATATAGATACCCATACTTGCAAGATTACTCTTTGGTTCGGGCGGCTTTTCCTCAAACTCGTAAATTTTGTCGTTCTCGTCGGCATTCATGATACCGAAGCGGCTTGCCTCTTCCATTGTAACTTCCAGAACGGCGATAGTAACATCGCAGTTGTTCTTTTTATGGTAGTCAAGCATAGCTGCATAGTCCATTTTATAAATATGGTCGCCCGAAAGTATAAGCACATACTTCGGGTTGCATTCGTCGATATAAGCGATATTCTGGAAAATAGCATCCGCCGTGCCCGAATACCACTGACCTTTCTCGCCGTCTTTTACATAAGGCGCAAGTATGGATGCACCGCCGGCCTTTCTGTCAAGGTCCCATGGTGTGCCGATGCCGATATGTTTGTTAAGTGCAAGAGGACGATACTGTGTAAGTACGCCTACCGTATCTATTCCCGAATTGACACAGTTGCTCATAGGGAAATCAATAATACGATACTTGCCGCCAAACGCTACAGCGGGCTTTGCCTTGCTTGCTGTCAGAACGCCAAGTCTGCTGCCCTGACCGCCTGCCAAAAGCATTGCCATCATTTCTTTCTTTCGCATAATTACTCCTCCATTCTTTATAAATCTTAAGACCGTATCGGGTCTTATATGCTATACTAATATAATACCACACTTCGTTAGTAAATTACAACAAAAATTTAACAAATTTTAAAAATTTTATATAAAATATAAATAAGACATTTTTATTGATATTTTTACAAAAGCACACGATATATATTATATTCAACAAAAAGCCGAAAAATCCTTTATTGGTTTTAAAATTTTGCCAAACAAAAAACTCCGCAGAATACCGCAGAGCCTTTACTGTGCTTAACTTAACATCGAAAATAAGGAAACAAATCTCATAAATCCCCTTGCTATAAGAATAACGCCTACAATTCCGTTTGCGATCCTTGCTTTGTCATAGCCGAATATTTCCACAGCCCAAAGCGCCCACCAGCGGTCAAAATACCAATCCCATTCAAATATGGATGCCAACAGCACTAATATCCCCACGCCACAGTAAAGCAGCAAAAACATTAAAAACATTAAATTTCCTCCTGAATTGTCAATGATATTCGTATTCCGCAGAAATAAATTTCTGCTACATACTCAAATCATTATACCAATTAAAAACTTTAAAGTCAATATATATGCAAAAAATTGATATAGATTCCAAAATATTTTTAAAATTTACCCATTGAAAAGGGGCACGGCATTTATTTTGCCTTGCCCCTTAATTTATTATGCCTTATCGGCTATTTGCATTATTGCTATAACATCACGCATATCTTTGCTGCCGTCATAGTTTACATCAGCTGTTTCAGCCTGCTCGGTGCTAAACATTTCCGTGCCGCTCAAAAATTTCAAATAAAGTGCGGCATCCTTTTGGTCAACAGTGCCGTTCAGATCCATATCGCCCGGTTTATAGACAACTGTCAGTATAGCGGTGTCGGTAAAAGCCTGACCGCCTTTGTTATAATCTATTCCCACCGCATAAATTTCGAGAGTATTCCCCGCCTGAAGCATTGTTTTATACGGTTCGTACTTAGGATCCAATATAAGCCAGTTTTCGTAATCGCCGTTAGTCCATGTTGTTTTCGTGCCGCTTGGCGTGGTATATATTACTGTATAAGTTACAACCTCCTGCGGATCGAGATCATCAAATCCGATAGTGACATCATCACCATAGTAAACAGTTCTTCTTATCACATTATCGCCGTTTCCAAGGTCAATAGAACCCGATACATTAAGTGTCGCATCCGAAGGACTGTATATCTCATCATTATCCATATCATGATAGCAGAACACCTCAATAACAGCACCGTCCATCGCCACATCTATATCGGTAAGAACAAGCGTGTATTCGTTTGGATAATAAGCATGGAACAATCCCTGCATCTCCAAATATCCAATATCCCGTCTGTTTACGGTCCACTCATATCTTTCGGCAAACTTTGCATCTACGGTAAATGTTGCCGTACCGCCCTTTAAAACGCTTACATCTTCAAGGCCTTTTTCTATCTCCACCATATCGGAACTTGTAAGCTCTATATTCACAGGTTTTGAGGTGATGGTAACACCGCCGCTTGTCACCTTACACCACACGCAGGTTTTGTAGTATGCAGAGTCTACGGTAAGCTCAAGAACGGGGCTATGTACATCACTGTCATCCACACCGAAACTTGAACCCCAGTCCAGCTGCTGTCCGTCACTTTGCTTTGCTATACACCATTCGTATTTAGCACCAATGTTTGCACCGGCATAGAATGATATTTTTTCGCCGCTGTTCGCTGTCACCGTACCCTCGGTTTGAGAATCTATGCGTAACAATGACACTCTTGCAGTATCGCTTGTGACCGTATTGCCTGCGCTGTCTTTTGCCGTGCAGCGCAAATCAAAATAGTCTACATCGGTGCCTGTTACCATTACTTTAATTGTATTTGAATCAGTAGAGCTTACAGCCTGCAGCCCAAGTGTTGCAGCCTGTGCCCAGGTCTTCTTTTCACCTTTTATGAAAACTTCCCACGAATATGATACAGCAGCCTGTGCCGAAGCAGTGATATTTATATCTTTATTAAGGTCATTTTCGGTTATTACCTTGCTTTGCGGCTGCTGTGTGAACATCAGAACATCGCTGAAGGTATAGATACACTTCGCCGCGTTGGAAAGTGCCCTTTGTTCCCCCGAGGTTCCGTATGATTTTCCGTAGGCAGTGATCCACACTTCATATTCTCCGGTAAGCGGCAATTTTTTCTTTTCAAGCACAGATTTTATTTCAAAAGTTGTATAATTGCTTGTATCGGTACTTGTGACATCAAGCCAACCGGAATAAGCGATACTGCCGTCGGAGTATACATTAATACTGTATGCTGATGCACCCGGATAATTGGGGATGAACATACAGCCTAATTTATTGTTCTGTATTATTTCGCCTATATCGCCGTAGTATTCCACCCAGCCCTGCACTTCGTTTGTCTTACAAACGGCGGAAGGAGCGTAAGTATAACCATCTATGGAATGGAAATCGCTTTTTACCGTAAAATAATAGCTTTGATCGCTGTCAAATAAAGCCCACTTGCTATAATCAATGGAAACGGTGCTCTCGCCCTTGAATTTTTTGGCGTAAATATCGCTATAAGATACAATTTCGTCTTTTCCGTCCTTGTTTACGCTGTGAACGGTCATATGATAGCATATATTATCGGAATTATCTTCGTTGTATTTGTAATATTCATCCTTGTCAAGAACATTGTCAAAAGACAGTATGCCGTCATTTGATATGTTGACATTTGTCGGTTTGGGAAGGTCGGGTATGGTCGAAACATAATTATATGTCAGACCTTCCTCATGAATAACGGGTGTACCGCCGCCGTCTGTTATCTCAAAGCATATTATGTAAGTGCCGCTCGGTTTCGCTTTAGAATGGAGATAATTTTTTATATCAAAAGTCGTTTGAGTACTATCCGTAATATCTGCCGCAACATTTCTGTAATTAAAAGATTCTCCGTCGGGTACGATATAGATGAGAGTAGCACGATAGCTGCCTGTATATTTGTCCCAACTAAGTATACCGTCATCGGAGATACTTACATTCCACGGGGTAAAATCCGCAAATACCCTGACCGCATTGATGCCAAGCAGCATTATAACAGCAAAAAGCAGCACTGCTGCCTTTATACCCCCCCCCAAATTTTTGTTGTTTTTGTTGTTTTTCTCATTTTTATCCTCCTTTGATATCTTATTTTCTCAAAACATTTTCCTTAATTATATTATATATCATAACTATTTTATTTTCAATAAAATTCATATAAATTTAAAAAGAATTTTTTTAAATTTTGTGTAGTAATTTGTCAAATAAAGTGATATAATGTAAATTAAGAAAATATGGAATAATTCAGGAGGAGTATAAAAATGCCAAAAAGAACAGACATACACAAGGTCCTGATAATAGGCTCGGGTCCTATCATCATCGGACAAGCGTGTGAATTTGACTACTCCGGCACACAAGCCTGCAAGGCGCTCAAAAGCCTTGGCTATGAGATCGTGCTGGTAAACTCTAACCCCGCAACTATAATGACAGACCCAGAAATGGCGGATGTAACATATATAGAGCCGCTTAATGTAAAGCGACTCGAGCAGATAATCGCAAAGGAGCGCCCCGATGCACTTCTGCCAAACCTTGGCGGACAGTCGGGTCTTAACCTCTGCTCCGAGCTTTACAAAGAGGGCATACTTGATAAATACAATGTACAGGTCATCGGCGTTCAGGTAGATGCTATCGAGCGCGGCGAGGACCGTATAGAATTTAAAAAGGCTATGGACAAGCTCGGCATAGAAATGGCGCGCAGCGACGTTGCCTACACCGTTGACGAGGCGCTTGCCATCGCCGACGAGCTTGGTTATCCCGTTGTTCTTCGTCCCGCATACACCATGGGCGGCGCAGGCGGCGGACTTGTATACAACAAGGACGAGCTTAAAACCGTCTGTGCAAGAGGTCTTCAGGCAAGCCTTGTAGGTCAGGTGCTTGTTGAGGAGTCGATCCTCGGCTGGGAAGAGCTTGAACTTGAAGTTGTACGCGATAAAGACGGCAATATGATAACCGTCTGCTTTATAGAAAATGTCGATCCTCTTGGCGTTCATACGGGCGATTCTTTCTGTACCGCACCTATGCTCACCATTTCCGAAGAACTCCAGAAGCGTTTGCAGGAACAGGCATATAAAATAGTGGATTCTATCGAAGTTATCGGCGGCACAAACGTACAGTTCGCACATGACCCCGTTTCCGACAGAATTATCGTTATAGAGATAAATCCCCGTACATCCCGTTCATCGGCGCTTGCTTCCAAAGCAACAGGCTTCCCTATCGCCCTTGTTTCGGCAAAGCTTGCAGCGGGTCTTACACTTGCCGACATTCCCTGCGGAAAGTACGGTACACTTGACAAATACGTTCCCGACGGCGATTATGTGGTTGTAAAATTTGCACGCTGGGCATTCGAGAAGTTCAAGGGCGTTGAGGACAAACTCGGCACACAGATGCGTGCCGTAGGCGAAGTAATGAGCATCGGCAAAAATTATAAGGAAGCTTTCCAGAAAGCCGTTCGTTCGCTTGAAAAAGGCCGCTACGGTTTGGGTCATGTAAAGAATTTCTATGACTTATCCAAGGAAGAACTTCTTAAAATGCTTATTACTCCGTCCAGCGAACGTCATTTCATAATGTACGAAGCACTCAGAAAAGGTGCAACGGTTGACGAGATATTCAACATCACAAAGGTAAAAGCATATTTTATCGAACAGATGAAAGAACTTGTTGACGAGGAAGAATCACTTGTAAAGACAAAGGGCACAATTACGGACGAAGCCCTTATACAGGCAAAGAAAGACGGTTTCTCCGACAAGTATTTAAGCGAGATACTCGATATCCCCGAGCAGACCATACGCGAAAAGCGCGAGGCACTCGGCATAGTTGAGACCTGGGATGCCGTACACGTAAGCGGCACGGAGGACAGCAGCTACTTCTATTCAACATATAATGCACCCGACAACAACCCCGTTTCCGACGGCAAACCCAAGGTAATGATACTTGGCGGAGGCCCCAACAGGATAGGTCAGGGTATAGAATTTGACTACTGCTGCGTTCACGCTGCACAGTCACTTAAAAAGCTCGGTTTTGAGACAATTATCGTAAACTGCAACCCCGAAACGGTTTCCACAGACTACGATACATCCGACAAACTCTATTTCGAGCCTCTTACACTTGAAGATGTTTTAAGCATCTACAAGAAAGAAAAGCCTGTCGGTGTTATCGCACAGTTTGGCGGTCAGACACCGCTTAACCTTGCTGCCGACCTTGAAAAGAACGGCGTTAAGATACTCGGCACTTCTCCCGCAGTTATCGACCTTGCGGAAGATCGTGACCAGTTCAGGATCATAATGGATAAGCTCGGCATCCCCATGCCCGAATCGGGAATGGCTACCACAGTCGAAGAAGCACAGACTATCGCAAACAAGATCGGCTATCCCGTTATGGTTCGCCCCTCTTATGTACTGGGCGGCCGCGGCATGGAAGTCGTTTATGATGACGAAAGCATGGCTGACTACATGAAAGCCGCTGTCGGTGTAACTCCCGACAGACCTATCCTTATCGACAGATTTTTACACCAGGCAATGGAATGTGAAGCCGATGCGATAAGTGACGGAACACACGCTTTTGTTCCCGCTGTTATGGAGCATATCGAGCTTGCGGGCGTTCACTCGGGCGACTCGGCTTGCATAATCCCGTCACAGCATATATCGGAAGAAAACCTTAAGACCATCAAGGACTATACACGCAAGATAGCAGAAGAAATGCACGTTGTAGGCCTTATGAATATGCAGTATGCTATCGAGGACGGCAAGGTATTCGTACTTGAAGCCAATCCGAGAGCTTCCCGTACAGTACCCCTTGTTTCCAAAGTCTGCGGCATAAGAATGGTACCCCTTGCGACCGACATAATCACGTCGGAGCTTACAGGCAGACCTTCTCCCGTTGCAGGTCTTAAAGACAAGGATATCCCCTACTACGGCGTTAAGGAAAGTGTATTCCCGTTCAATATGTTCCAGGAAGTCGATCCCATACTCGGACCCGAAATGCGTTCTACGGGCGAAGTTCTCGGTCTTGCACGCACAAGCGGCGAAGCATTCTTCAAAGCAGAAGAAGCATCACAGTCCACACTTCCCACGGAAGGAACTGTGCTTATCTCCGTAAACACACAGGATAAGCCCCAGGCAGCAGGCCTTGCAAAGAGCTTCCATGAAGACGGATTTAAGATACTTGCAACTGGCCGTACCTGCGACCTTATCGCGGAAGCAGGCATCCCCGTAGAAAAGGTAAATAAAATTTACGAGGGCAGACCCAATATACTTGACCTTATTTCAAACGGCAAAATACAGCTTATCATAAACAGCCCCGTCGGCAAGGACAGCATCCACGACGACAGCTATTTAAGAAAAGCCGCTATCAAAAACAAAATACCTTATATGACCACAATGGCAGCCGCAAAAGCTACCGCAGAGGGTATCAAGGTAGTCAAGAATTCGGGCAGCGACAGCGAATTGAAGTCCCTGCAGGAATGGCACGGCGAAATAAAAGATAAGAACTAAATCAAAAAATCAATAAAAAAACGGCTTCAGGCCGTTTTTTTATTCTTCTTTGGCATCCGAGTACTCCAGTATATCTCCCGGCTGGCACCTCAGAACATCACATATCTTATTCAGTGTGGAAAATCTTATCGCCTTGGCCTTACCTGTTTTAAGTATGGACAAATTTGTCGGTGTAATACCAATTTTTTCGGCAAGATCATTGGAAGATATTTTTCTTTTAGCCATCATTACATCCAGATTTACAATAATAGACACAATATCTCCCCCTTTCAGACCGTCAGGTCATTTTCGTTTTTGATAGAAACGGCCTTTTCAAACACATTTTTCAGCACACGCATAACAATTCCCATAAAAAAGGCGAAGAATGCGCCGACAAAAAATGATATCCGCCATGCACCGAATAATGTAAACGTGCAGCCCACAAAGATACAGCACCACGAAATAAGGCGCATATAATTTGAATTGGCCTCGATAAATACCTCACTTTTGCCAATATTCCCAATAAGGCCGCGCAGGGCATTAGCCGCCGCCAATCCAAACAAATCGCAGACAACAAGCATGATACACACCGGTATAAACGCATCTCCTTTTATAAGACTGTCCTCTGTCGAAATGCTTATATACCATTTTGAAATAAAAGGTATACACACAAAAGCCACCACAAGCATAGCAATAAGGCTGTATGTCAGCACTTTTGAAAGTTTGAGCGACCGCATCTCGGACCAGTTTATTTTCTCACGCATAAAAATTCCTCCGAATACTTTTTATTATAAAATAAGTATACACTTTTTATCCCTTGTTTGTCAAATAATTTTTTTCGTAAAACAAAAAAGGCAAAAGATTTATTATTAAGCTGATTTTAATTGAAAAATTTATTTTTTTATTGTATAATGTCTATAAAGAAACAAAAAGGAACGATAATCATGAGCATATACGGAAAATACGAGGTCTATCTGCCAAAAGTAATGGAAATGATAGTCTCCGACATAGAAAAATTCAACAATGAATATAAGCTGAAATACGATGAAAATGCCTATGAGCATTTTATTTACAGAATAAAAGACGAAAGCCATATGCGCGAAAAATGCGAAAGTCAAGGGCTTCCGCTTACGGCGGAGTCTGCGCTTGACAAGATACATGATGCCATAGGTCTGCGCATAATCTGCAACTTTGTAAACGACATTTACGACACGGTAAACTACATCAAATCCCTGCCTCATGTCACAGTCGCCGAAGAGAAGGACTATATAAAAAACGTCAAGCCCAATGGCTATCGAAGCTATCATATAATTTTACAGCTTGAAACACCTTTTGAGGACGTACACGGCAATACACCGGGGCAGTATTTTGTTGAAATTCAGCTGCGAACCATCGCTATGGACTCCTGGGCAGCACTGGAACACAGGGTAAAATACAAGAAAAATCTCAGCGAAGACAATCTTTCGCTTATCACATCCGAACTTAAAAGAGTCGCCGACGAACTTGCTGCCTGTGACCTGAGTATGCAGACCATAAGAAATCTTATCCGCAGCACAAACGGAGGTATACTATGAAAATTTTACTTGTAGAGGACGAAAAACAAATGGCCGATGCCGAAACCGCATTTTTGCAGTTAAAAGGCATTGAAGTCGATAACGCCTATGACGGCGATGAAGCCGCGCAGAAAGTGAATTCAGGCGTATATGATGCCATAGTGCTTGACATAATGCTTCCCAAAAAGGATGGTATAGAGGTGCTTAAAGAGTTGCGTTCAAAGGGCAACACCACCCCTGTTATCATGCTGACCGCAAAGGCAGATATAGACGACAGAATAGACGGACTGTCCGCAGGTGCCGATGACTATCTGTCCAAGCCCTTCGCCCTGCGTGAGCTTGAAGCACGCATTTATGCCCAGGTACGCAGATCGGAAAGATTTTTATCCGACACGATCACATACAAAAATCTTGCCCTTAACATAGGCGAGCAGGAATTAAAATGCAGCAATTCCATCCGTCTTGCAGGCAAAGAAACAAAGCTTATGGAATTTCTTATCAGAAACGCCGAACGGAAACTGACCGCCGAAGAAATTTATGCACGCGTATGGGACGAACACGCTGCTCCCGATAAAAATGTTGTTGACCTTTATGTTTCATACCTTAACGACAAGATGAAAGCCGTTTCCGCGGGTGCTGTCATAAAAACAGACGGCCAATATATGCTTTGCGAAAGCGGGGAAAACTTATGATAAAAAAATTGCAGCGCAGGTTTATTGCCGCCGCGGGACTGGCTGTTCTTGTGGTGCTGCTGATAGTTGTCGGCACAATAAATTTTACTATGCGCTATATATTGAGCGGGCAGACGGAGTACAACCTGAACATGATACTCGCCATAGAAAACACCGAAAAACACGGCCGTGCAAGGGCAATGACGGATATTGCCATAAGATCACAGTACTTCCGCGCTATTCTTGACGAAAACAGAAATGTTACGGCTCTTGACCTTGACAGCGATTCGCCCATTGACAAGGATGATGCGTATAGACTTATTGCTGATGCCCTGGCTTCGGGCAGCGAGGACGGCCGACTTATTGCCGACCAGCGTGTTTTTGCCTATAAAATATCGGGCAGACGTATTGCCTTTCTGGACTGCACGCCCGCCGTCAACACCATATACACCCTGCACCAGACTTCGTTTGCGATAGTTCTGGTATCGGGTATTGGGTTTGTGCTTTTGTTTGCGCTGTTTTCAAGGCGCGCCATTGATCCGATAGTCAAAAATATGGAAAGTCAGAAACGTTTTATCACAAACGCAAGCCACGAGCTAAAAACACCGCTCACCATAATTTCCGCCAATGCGGAACTGCTTGAAGCAATGAACGGACAAAGCGACTGGACAAAGAACATAACCTCACAAGTCGGCAGAATGACCGAACTTATAAACGAGCTTATCGCTTTAAGCAAGGTAAGCGAATTTGACAGGCCGCCCCTTTCGGATGTGGACTTTTCCGGTGTGGTAACAAAGTCAACCGATTCCATATTACCCGTTATGCAAAAGCAAAACAAAGACTTTGAAAGACAGATAACCGACAATATTCATGTAATGGCAGACGAAAAAATGCTTACCATGCTTGTGAATATCCTTGTCGAAAACGCTTCAAAATACTGTGATGAAAACGGAAAGACCGATGTTTCTCTTTCCTCTAATAAAAACAGAGCTGTTTTAAGTGTCACAAATGATTATGCAGACGGCGAAAATGTCGATCACAACCGTTTCTTTGAACGGTTTTATCAGGAGGAACAATCTCACAACAGCCGCAAATCGGGCTTTGGAATAGGCCTTTCCATTGCGCGTGAGATAACGGAGATGTTTAAAGGCAAAATACAGGTCAAGTATGCCGACAAACGCATAACCTTTGAGCTGACTTTACCCGAAAGTAAAAAAAATTAAAATAATGCTTGCAATCACAGTCAAGCTATGGTATAATAGATGTGTTGTGAAACCCAAGGATGCCAAAATGTATCCTATTTTAACGAAAGAGGTGCGAAAAATGAAGGAAGGAATACATCCACAGTATTTTCAGGCAAAAGTAAAATGCAACTGCGGTAACGAGTTCGTTACAGGCTCAACTCAGGAAGAGATCAGAGTCGAAGTTTGCTCCAAGTGCCATCCGTTCTATACAGGCAGCCAGAAGCTTCTTCTTGATGCAGGCGGTCGTGTTGATAAGTTCAACAAAAAGTACGGCAGAAAATAATTTTATGATAATTAAGAGAACGTTTATGCGTTCTCTTTTTTATTTGCAATAATATACAAATTTGACGGGGTATTGGGTGAGGGACAGGGCTCGTTTGATTTTTTTCTGCATAAAAAAGACTGCGATTGCTCGCAGTCTTTAGTAAATTGTGTAATTACTCGGAGATCTTGGCAGCGTTTACTTTAACGCTGGGACCCATTGTTGTTGAAAGAGCAACACTTTTAAGATAAGTACCCTTTGCAGCAGAAGGCTTAGCCTTGATAATTGCACTCATAAGTGTCTGGAAGTTGTCCTGAAGCTTTTCTGCACCGAAGGAAACCTTACCAACGGGAACGTGGATAATGTTTGTCTTGTCAAGACGGTATTCGATCTTACCTGCCTTGATCTCTTCGATAGCCTTAGCAACGTCCATAGTTACAGTACCTGCCTTGGGGTTAGGCATTAAACCCTTAGGACCGAGTACACGACCGATACGGCCGACAACGCCCATCATGTCGGGTGTAGCAACTACAACGTCAAAGTCAAACCAGTTTTCGCCCTGGATCTTAGCAACAAGATCCTCTGCACCTACGAAATCTGCACCTGCCTGCTCAGCTTCCTCAGCCTTTGCACCCTTAGCAAATACAAGCACGCGTACAGTCTTGCCTGTACCGTGAGGAAGTACAACAGCACCTCTGACCTGCTGATCAGCATGACGGCTGTCAACACCAAGGCGGATGTGTGCCTCTACGGTTTCATCAAACTTAGCTGTGCTTGTCTGGGGTATAAGTGCACAAGCTTCTGCTACATCATATAAAGCTGTTCTATCTACAAGCTTTGATTTTTCGAGATATTTCTTTCCTCTTTTCACGAATTGTTCCTCCTTATGTGGTAATATCGGGAGAACTTCCCTCCCACTTTTGCTTAAAAACGTGAATTTTTAAGCCCTTACTTAATGTTCTATAAAAATTAGTCTTCTACAACGATACCCATGCTTCTTGCTGTACCGCTGATCATGCTGATAGCAGCGTCAAGGCTTGCAGCTGAAAGGTCGGGCATCTTCTGCTCTGCGATCTTAGCAACCTCTGCTTTTGAAATAGTAGCTACCTTTGTCTTGTTAGGTACGCCCGAGCCGTGCTCTATCTTGCATGCTTTCTTTAAAAGAACAGCTGCGGGAGGAGTCTTTGTAATAAATGTAAAGCTCTTATCCTGGTAAACAGTGATAACAACAGGGATAATAAGACCTGCGTCCTTGCTTGTTCTTTCGTTGAATTCCTTACAGAAGCCCATGATATTTACACCGTGCTGACCTAAAGCAGGACCAACAGGGGGTGCAGGTGTAGCCTTGCCTGCAGCAATCTGTAATTTAATATAACCTTGTACTTTCTTTGCCATTTTACGGCACCTCCTATAATGTGGTAATTAGCGGGATCTTCCCTCCCACGAGAGCCCATGCTCTCATCTTCGACTTATCTTTTATAAAGGCTGAACCTGGTTAAAGTCCAGCTCCATCGGTGTTTCTCTACCAAAGATAGAGATACCGACAATAACACTTCTTTTGCCGATATTGACTTCTTTGACAATACCGGTAGATTCTGCAAAGGGACCCTCTTTGACAATAACGGTATCCCCCACCGCATAATCCATATCGGCAAGTGTAAAGGTCTCTATACCCATGTCGTAAACTTCCTGTTCGGTCAGCGGTACGGGCTTGGAGCCGGGACCCACAAAGCTTGTAACACCGCGCGTATTGCGCACAACATACCAGCTTTCGTCATTCATTATCATCTTCACCAGTACATAACCGGGGAATATTTTGTGCTGAACGACCCTTTTCTGACCGTTTTTGACCTCGACTTCATCCATCAGCGGAACGGAGACTTCCTGGATTATTTCCTGCATACCTCTGTTTTCCACCAATTTTTCGATATTAGCCTTTACCTTGTTTTCATAACCCGAATAGGTATGAACAACGTACCATTTTGCTTGATTTTCGTGTTCAGACATATTATCGACCTCTTATCACTCTGCTTCGGCCTGTGCAGCCTCTGCCTCATTCGATTCCGGTGTCTCTGCATCCTGTGCAGCAGGTGCTTGTGCGTTTTCCTCTGCGGGTGCTTCTGCGTTTTCTTCAGCGGATGCCTCTGCGTTTTCTTCAGCGGGCGCTTCCGCATTCTCTTCGGCAGAAGCTTCTGTATCGGCTGCTTCATCGCCTGCATTTACAACGTTGACTTCAACGTCTTCGCTGCTGCCTTCGCCCTCGGCCTCAACATTTACCAGATCGCTGTCTGTGCTGAGATCGATGCCGTTTGCGTCGGATGATGCTGTGTTTGAATTTCCAAGGCTCATAAGTTTGTCATAGCCTAATGAAAGCACAGTATCCATGCAGTAAATGATTACGCCGACAAGCAAGGAAACAACAATTACCGTAACGGTTTCTTTTATAAGCTCCTGACGGTTGGGCCAAACGACCTTTCTCAGCTCCGCCTTATGCTCTGCAAGAAATGTTGACGATTTTTTCTCCTGCTTAGCTTCCTTTTTGGATTTTTCGGGTTGTGATGCAGTCTGTGTGTTTTTTGTTTCTTCCATTTGCATTACTCCCCCTTCATAGGTTCAAAAAAATTACTTAGTCTCTCTGTGTAACGTATGACGGTTACAGAATCTGCAGTATTTCTTTGTCTCCATACGATCGGGATGAACTTTTTTGTCCTTCATGGTATCGTAATTTCTCTGCTTGCACTCTGTACATGCTAAGGTAATACGTGTCCTCAAGATTTCCACCTCACTTTTCAAGATAGTAATTACACAATGTTAAATTCTTTTCCTGCCGCAATTTTTGCAGCACAAAAAAAAGACGTTTTGCGTCCTTATCATAATAACATAATATGGGGTTGGTGTCAAGTGTTTTTTACGGGGAACGCGCAGTAAAATTAGTAAAAATATTTAATGCCGCAGTTCCCCGCATAATTACTGACTGTATTTTCTTTTTATATAAAGTGCATAACCGATAGACCCAAGCGTGACCGCCGCCATACCGGCCATTGGCAGGGTATTGTCTCCCCGCGTGCTTTCGTTTTGGGGCTCGCCGGGGCTTTCCTCTGTTGTGCTTTCGGTGATGACTTTAGCAAGTATCTCATTGTCAAATTTGCCGGTATCGCTGAAATCGTCAAGCATACGGATAGGTTCTTCCGTATACCTCGGTAATTTATAGCCAAAATAAGTCCTGCCTACAACGTCCATGCTGTTGTCCGCATTTACGGCGATATATCCGTTATATACACCGCTGTGCATAAGCGGAAAATGCGAGCCGTAACTGTTGATCTTTTTGATATTTTCAGCTATCTGCCTGTATTCACTTTTTGATGCCTCTTCATGAAATTGCTCTTCGCTTTCAAAGCTTGATTTATCGTGACCCTTGCCTGCAAAATAGCCGTTAGCCCATAACGAGCCGTCATTTTTAAGGATATAATTGACGGCGGGTTTGCCCGTATACGGTACTTCGATACTGTACGCCCTTACATCTTCATCGGCTTTTACAAGTGCATCCGTGCTGATTTGATTTTCCGTCCCAAGCTTAAGCAAATCATTCCTGCCGCGCACCCACAGCGTACCGTCATTTTTCAGCACGGTCAAAATATATTCATATCCCCTTGCGGAAGGATCTTCTTTTTCGTCATATATGCCTATAATATCATAAGCCTTGACATCATCCGCCACCTCTCTCCAATCGACCGCATTTTCTCCCGATACGGGGTCTTCGCCCCTGAATAAGAGACTGCCGTCTTTTGTCAGCACATAATAATAACTGTCGGTAAATTCCTCGATATCATCATACACAAGCGATTCTCCATCATCTGTATATTCCCAATATCCGCCATCATCGAACAACACTTTCACTTTCAGATCCTCAGGCCATTCGGGCAGTTCCCCCTGCCATTCAAGATAAGTATAAAAATGTTTTATTCCTTTACCGTGAAGCATGATTTTTTTAACGGGTTCGAAATACCACTCTTTTGATGTTCCCTCAAAATTTTTTATCGAAAAAATTTCTCCGTCGGCATTTACGATCTCCAGCCCCGACACGCCGATCCTGCTGACAGCCAGAACATTTTCCGCCATAAGTTTTACAGTATTGTAATATAAGAAATAAAGCCTGTTGTCATTTGTAAGGTAGTATACTACTTGAAAATCCGAGTCCTCGACTTTATCAAAACCGTGAAAATATCCATACTCCCGTACATTTTCGGCGATAGCAACAGCCGTATCGTCAAATGTTTCTCTCTTATGCTCGCCCTTATCAAACCAATTTCCATTGGAATAAAGTATATCCTTGTTATCCTGATACAGCATTACCATCTGCACCCTGCCCCATGTATACAGCCTGCCCACATCGGATAGAACAAGCATATTGAAACTATCGCTTCCATCACAGGCAACAAACGGCTTTTCGGAAGTATAATTCCTATTACCGTCATTCCACTGCGCCTCATACGCAAATGCATTTTCGCACATATCACATGCAAGTATCAATGATATAAGCACAGCCATACTGCATCTTACCGCATTCAACACAAACAATTTTAAAGCACTGTCCGAATTTTTTGATATTCCAAACATTTAACTCCCCCTCTTTAATAAGTACAGCTAAATAACTTATTAATTTGATTATACATTTAATGTAAACATATTTCAACCTATAATTAGTCCCTTTTTTTAATTTTTTATCAAAAAGGTATTGACAAAACCTTTTTTTTGGTGTATCATATCTTTTGTTGATTAAGTATGCGTAGCTCAGCTGGATAGAGCGTCTGGCTACGGACCAGAAGGTCGTGGGTTCGAATCCTGTCGCATACATTTCCATGGACTGTCGTTTGACAGTCCTTTTTTTGTAATAATACAATCATAATATATAAGGAAGAAAAATGGAAAAAATAAAAAATTTCATCAAAAAAGAGGCCGTATTTTCTATTGCGGCACTTGCGGCAGCAATATCGGCGATATTTGTACCGCCGTCAAAAAATTATATCGGATATATAAATTTCAGTGTTTTGGGGCTGCTTTTTGCGCTTATGTGCGTAGTAAAAGGGCTGTCGCGCCTTAATGTGCTGAACAAGACCGCCGAACTGCTTATCAAAAAAACAGGCAGTCTGCGCTCGCTTGCCATTGTTTTATGGGTGCTTTGTTTTATAAGCGCCATGCTTATTACCAATGATGTGGCGCTTATAACCTTTGTACCGCTTGCGGCGGCGCTTTTGCAGACGGTACACAAAGAAAAATATATCATCCCGACTATCGTGCTGCAAACAGTTGCAGCTAATCTCGGCAGTATGCTCACACCCATGGGCAACCCGCAAAATCTTTATATTTACGAGCATTACGGTCTCTCCATAGGCGAGTTTTTTGCACTTACCCTGCCCTGTACCGTACTTGGCTTTGTGCTTTTGCTTATAGCTTCATTTATAATGATAAAAAACGACACGCTTAATGTCAGCGTGGAAAAAACAAGTATAAAAGGCGGCAAAATGCTTGTGCTTTACTGTATACTGGGCGTTTTGTGCCTGCTGTCGGTATTGAAGAAAGTCGATTACCGAATAACCGTGCTTGCCGTGTTTATTTCTCTGGTCATAACGGACAGACCTGCCCTTTTGGGCATAGATTGGTTTTTGCTTTTGACTTTTGTTATGTTTTTTATCTTTGTCGGCAATCTTGCGGCAACGGAAAATATCAAAAATTTTATTTCCGGCATAATAAACGGCAGGGAGTGTATCTTTGCCATACTTATCTCGCAGGTCATATCAAATGTACCATGCGCTGCTATGCTAAGCGGGTTTACCGATAATTACAGGGCGCTGCTGCTGGGTTGTGATGTGGGAGGTCTCGGCACTCTTGTGGCATCCCTTGCAAGCCTTATCAGCTATAGGCTCTATACCGCGGAATGTGAAAACGCCGATAAAAAAACATATCTGCTATGCTTTACCGCAGTCAATGTCATTTTTCTGATACCTCTGACGATACTTGCACTTGTGATATTGTAAGATAGATAAATTGGAATTTAACACACTTTTGCTTTTGCAAAAGTGTGTTGGAGCGCAGGACTGGGAGCTGAGCCGCAAAGCGGCCCCTGCGCGGGGTAATGGCCGTACAATGCGATTCCTGCGCGACCCCTATAACGCGCT
Organism: Bacillota bacterium; assembly: GCA_017460805.1. Classification (GTDB taxonomy): domain Bacteria; phylum Bacillota; class Clostridia; order Lachnospirales; family CAG-274; genus RGIG4310. The sequence continues at coordinate 19,619 of JAFUAF010000071.1, forward strand.
TGCGCGCCACTGTTTATAAGTAACTATTTATTGGAATTTGACGGGGTGATAATGTAAGCGTGTGCGCAGTATAAAAAGCTGTCCCTTTAGGGAAAGTGGCGCCGCTCGCGGCGTCGAAAGGGTGCTTCCTGCGGGGCTTTTCCACCCTTCAGTCGCGCTTCGCGCGCCAGCTTCCCTAAAGGGACGCC
>JAFUAF010000031.1 GCA_017460805.1 Bacillota bacterium
CGTCGCAAATGATAATTTGCGGAAAAAAATTATAGCCGCGGTGTTTAAGCTTGAATTGCGTAAAACTTTATTTGCGCAATATGTTTTGACCCACTTTTCTAAAAAGTGGGCGGGGTGCAGGGGCGGAGCCCCGCAAGAAAATCTCCCCGACAAATTCCAATTTATCTCTAACTACAAAAACAGGACTGAAACCCTCACGAGTGCCAGCCCTATAATCTTTTCATCCTGCATTTGAATTTATCATAATAAGCGCCGCAATGCCGATAACAAGCAATACCACACCCACAAGATACATCCATATATTAAACTTGCCGCTGCCTGCGTTTTTAGACGGCATAACGATGCCCGTATTTCTTAAAACCGTAATAAGCGGCTTATAGATCATAAGCGAAAGCGCCATATTTATTATACCCTTAACAAGATTAAACGGCAGGAAGACCGTTGGGAGCATAGCCGCAACCTGTTCTCTGGGCACACCCATATAAAACGGGGTCACGATATAATTCCACAAAAGCATCATAGCCGTTGAGCAGATGATGCCAAGGACAAGCCCGATAACTGCGCCCTTATAAGTATGTACTTTTTTATACACAAATGCCGCCGTACACGCAAAAGCCGATGTGGATATCAAATTCATAAAAAAGCCGATATACGCGGTCTCGCTTACCGTAAACATCTCTATCAGGCTTACCACAAAAGATATAAGAAACGCCGTAAACGGCCCCAAAATAAAACCGCCCACGGAAATGACCGCATCTTTCGGGTCAAAAGTCAGAAAATTAAATACTTTTACATGGACTGCAAGCATCACTATATAAGCCATTGCCGACAGCATACCTATCAAAGTCAGTTTTTTTGTATTGCTCATAATTCCTCTCCAAAAATTTCGGCAAGGGTCAGACCGACACCGCCGTTAGTATTGTCGTATTTTGTTATCACATCGGCAGCCTTTTTCAGTTTTTCATCGCCGTTTAACATGGCCGCGCCGATACCCGCATATTCTATCATGCTGATATCGTTTTCGCCGTCGCCAAAGGCTATTATCTCTTCGCGCTTTATGCCCTTTTTCTCGGCATAAGCCTTCAAAGCCTCGCCTTTTGTGCTGCCCACGGCGATTATATCCACACAGTTAAAGCCCGCCGTATGAACATTCAAGCCGTCTATGCCCTGCAATTCGTCATGGACTTTCATTCTGAGTGACTCGTCGTCATTTATAAAAACGACTTTCAGCACATTTTTAATGCCGCGCAGTTCACCGATACTTTTGCAGAAATGATACGGAAAATCATATTTCAGTACATGGGTGTATTCCTTTACTATCTGCGATATCCTGAGTCTCATTGCCTCTTCGTCATTGGTATAGCAGCAGTCCGTAGTCATAAGCTTGAAAAACAGCTTATTTTCCTCAAAATAATCTATCACGCGCGCAACTGCCGTATCATTTATTGCATTGACAAATAAAAATCTGTCTTCTCCGAGCGAAAAATCGGACACGGTAGCACCGTTGCAGCCGATTATGGGCGCATCGAGTTCCAGTTCCTCGGCATATTCGCGCGCAAGTACGTCGTTTCTGCCCGTAGCAATAATAAAATCCACGCCTTTATCCCTCAATCGGCGTATGATCTCTTTATTCGTGTCACAGATATTTCCGTATCTGTCAAGCAAGGTTCTGTCGCAGTCTACAGCGACAAGTCTGTACTTATTTAAGCTCATCCGAACTTACTTCCTTTGCATCGCCCCATATACGCTCAAGGCTGTAGAACCCTCTGTCCTCTTCATTGAAAAGATGCACGATTATATCGCCGAAATCAAGCAGTATCCAGCTGCCTGTCTGCATACCCTCGCTGTGGTTAAGACGAAAACCCGCCTTGTAAAGTGCCTCCTCAACGGAGTCTGCCATAGCCTTTATCTGGTTTGAGTTGCTGCCGCTTGCAATAACAAAATAGTCCGCAATAGGCGAAAGCTCGCTTATATCAAGCACCTTAATATCAATGGCAAGTTTGTCGTCAAGACCCTTATAGGCAGCCTTTACAGCTTCAAAAATATTCTTTTCCATTTATTCTTCTCCTTTTAATAAAATTTCTGCTTTTTCAAGATGATCTTTGTAATATTCCAGCGCCCGCAAACTCAGCGGATGTATAAGGCGCTTTTTCTTTTGGTTGTATTCTATGGTATTGTTGAGCGAGTAAGCCACCGCCGCATCAAGGTCCTTGTATGCAAGCTGCTTTATCTCGTTTATGCCGTCAAAATACTGTCTGCTTGGTTCAAAAAAGTCCGCCAGATAGACTATTTTTTCAAGCTTCGTCATATTTTCGCGACCCGTGGTGTGATAGCGTATTGCACCAAGCACCTCTTCATCGGTCACACCGAACATATCCTTTGCGACCTCCGCACCCAAAAACGGATGTGTCAGGTCGGTCTGATTGACCAGTATCTCGTCCAGTTCTATGCCGTATTTGTCGCACATTTTAAGTTTTTCCTTGCTGCTGTAGTCCTTTGCACAGTCATGCAAAAGTCCCGCAAGATAAGCTTTTTTTTCGTCTGCGCCGTGTGTTTTGGCAAGCTTTACGCTCTCCTCCGCCACACCCTGCGTATGCGTAAAACGCTTCGGACTTAACATATAATGCAGTTTTTTTGTTATCTCGTCTATCACGGGCTCGCTCTCCTCGTAAGGCTGCCACTTGTACAGCCCGAATTTTTGTATATACTGCTCCACGGCGGGCGACAGCAGATAGCGTATGCTTTTATCCACACCCACGCGGTTTCTTATATCCGTTGAAGAAATGGCAAGAGCGGGGACTTCCAGAAAGATAAAACGTTCGGGCGAAATATCCGCGCGCATCAGTTCGTAAAAAATGCGGCTTTTATCATAGCCGGGTCTTGTTACCGCAACTATGGTACAAAGCTTCGTCAGTTCCTGCGGATTTTTCCACGAGATTATCTGCGAAGCCGCATCCGCACCCGTAATGAAATAAATCTTGCAGTCCTTTTTGCAAAGCCTGCGCAGTTCCTTTATAGTGTCTATGGTATAGGTCATGCCCGGGCGGTCTATCTCCATGCGCGACACCTCAAAATAAGGGTTGTCGGCCGTAGCAAGCACCGTCATAAGATAGCGGTGTTCATCCCCCGCCACCCTTTTATTTTGTTTATGCGGCGGACGGCCCGACGGGATAAAAAGAACGTGTTCTATATCCAGTTCCTGCCGCACGGTCTCTGCCGCCACCAGATGTCCGTAATGTATGGGGTCGAAAGTACCGCCCATTACGGCTATTGTGTTAAAATTTTCAAGGTCGCTCAAACTGTTCATATCTCACTCTTATGCTTCGTCATATATCTTTTGCAGGTACTCACAGTCGCTGTGATAGCGGCTTTCGTTCGAGTTTTCTATAAGCATGGTGATATAGGGTTTCTGTTCCTTAAGATGTTTGAACAAAGGCGCATAGTTGAATAAGCCCTCGCCCACCTGCTCAAAGGCAACATCGCCGTTTTCGTCAAGCTTGAAGTCCTTGATATGCATAACGGATACCCTGTCGCCGTAGTATTTGAATACATTGTCTATCACCTTTTCCTGCTCCTTGTAGTTGTTTCTGTCAAGCAGGTTTACAGGGTCCAAAATAATTTCCACATTGGGAGAATTTATCTCGCGCAGGAAACGAAGTGTTATCTCGGGGCTGTAAAGCGTATGTGTGGCAACGCTTTCTATGCCGACTATAACACCAAGTTTTTCCGCCGCGTCCACTATCTCGCGCATAGACTTCATAAGAAGCTGATAGCAGGCTTCGGTGTATGTAGCGGGTACTATTTTAAAATTGGGGTCGAAACGTCCCGTTTCCGTACCTACCATATCCGCACCGATAGCCTTTGCATATTTAAGATGCTCTATAAAAGTCGCAACATTTTTCTGTCTTTCGCTTTCAATGGGGTTTGTAGGGTTTATATAGCAGCCCAGTACCGCAACATGGATGTTGTTTTCCTTTAATCTTCTGCCGATATAATAGCCCAGCCCCGGGTTATAGTTGCCAAGCGTAAAATCAATATCCGATATGGACTTTTTAAACGCAAGCTGTACCAGATCAATGTTATTTTCTTTTACCTTTGCAAGAAATTCGTCAAAATTCTGCTTTCCGCCAAGGTCGTGTCCTCTCATACCAAAACTCATAATAATTTACCTCTCTTTCTTTATTGAATGCTGTTTCAGCGGTTTTCCAATATCTTTGCCCCGATATCCATATCTTCGGGAGTGGTTATTTTTATATTTTCATAGCTGCCCATAACGGCTTTTGTTTTATAGCCAAGCCTTTCCGTAAGCATTGCATCGTCCGTGCCGAGGAAGTTATCCTCTTTTGCGCTTTCATGCGCTTTTTTTATGATGTCGAATTTAAACGCCTGCGGGGTCTGCGCCTGCCACAAAAGCGACCTGTCTGGGGTGGATGTTATAAAACCGTCCTTGTCACATATTTTTATGGTGTCTTTGACGGGCACTGCCAGAATACAGCAGCCGTTTATTTTTGTTTCCTCTATTATGTTTTTTATGCTCCCGTTTGTGACAAAAGGTCTCACGCCGTCATGTATAAGCAGGATATCGCAGTTTTCTATTGCCTTTATACCGTTGTATACGGAATATTGGCGCTCGCTGCCGCCCGCAATTACCGCTTTTACTTTTTTGAAAGGTGCGGCTATGTCATTTTTTACATAGTCAACATTGTCGGCATTTGTGACTATCACTATGCCGTCGATATCGGGGGAGCTGTCAAAAGTTTCTATCGTGTAGGAAAGTATGCTGCGCCCATTCAGTTCCAGAAACTGTTTCGGTCTGTCTGCGCCCATTCTTTTTCCGCTGCCTGCGGCAACTATCATTGCATAATTCATTTTTCGCCGCCTCCCTCATGCGTGCCGTGGAGTTTCATAACAGCCTCGGCAACGGGATATTCCCTGTCGTCTTTCTTTGAACGCGAGACCTTTGCCGTGGTCGGTTCTGTTCCCGTTTCGGTATATTCCTCTGTAAGTTCGGTCAGATTACTTTTATACAGCATCCATGTCACATAGCCGTCGGGGGATGCAATAAGCGTTATCTCCGCATGTTCGCCTGCGGGGAAACGATAGACGGGATGTTCCGCAAAATGCGGTTCGCCCCACTTTCTTATTACCTCGCTGATATTCATTCCGGTATGCACATCATCTATATAAAAGCATGGCTCCGAGCTGCTCAGGCGGTATATCGTACCTTTTTTGATACGCACCTCCGCCGCCTCCGTGTCGTCTTTAAAAAGGCGCTTTGCCTCGTCGCTGCCCGCATAATCGGCATAGGGTTTAAGTTCAAACCTGCCGTCCAGTTCTTCGGGCTTTGCAGGAACTTGAATATGTATATCATCAATATAAAGTTTTTTGCCCAGTTCGCTGCGCAGATCGGCATATACCGCGCCCGATGAGATACTCTCGTCCATTATCGCCATACCCGATATAACATTGTCCGCAGGAATGGCGTAATTATTTATAAAAGGCGCTTTATTGCCTTTTGCAACGCTGTGCACATATACGGTCTGTTCGCCCGTGTCAAAAAAATTGTAATCCGGCGAAAGACCGTATGTGTTGTAACAATAATTCATCATTATCATATCCAGCACAATAGCCCCCGTCAGATACAGTTTCGGAAATGTCTGCATAGTCTGACCTCAAAAATTAGTATACAGATATAGTATAACACCTTTTGTAAAAAAAAGCTACATTATTTTTTATGGCAGGCAAAGTTTTTGCGCAAAAAACCGCACAAGTTCAATTTCCTGTGCGGTTTGATTTTTTTATTGAGTGATAAGCTGTTCAAGCTTACCGACCTTATCGCCGTAGGTCTGTACGGCGGCGGTGCGCGTTATGGTATTGCAGGCGGTGACTTTTAAAAGCGAAGCCTCCCGCACCCCTGCTTCGCCGCCTGTTTTATACTGAACATCGTATGTCAGTTTTATAAAATCATGCGGTTTTAAACCGTAACCGTTAAGAAGAGCGGCAGAGTCGAATTCTGTGAAGTAATCATCGTCAAGAGAGTATATTATCCCGTTGCTTCCGACAATAAAAAAGCCCGTGACATTTTCTTTTGTTTCGTAGCAAAAACCGTCACATACATCTTCGCAGTAGTTTTTGTACACAATGCCGTCTTTTGTGTATGTATGGTCATTTTTGCGCGCCATACCGCCCGAAGATGACGATGAGCCCATTATAAACGCTATTATCGCCGCTATTATTTTTTTTATCATTTTATTTGCCTCCTTTATTTTGTCTTTGTAAATAAAGACAGTTTTTTTACGGCAAGGTCACAAAAAAAATCGCGCAAGGTCATTTTCCCTGCGCGATTTTTTATTTTATCTTGTTTCCTCAAAAAGTCTATCTATTGCATAAAGGCCTATTTCATTGGAAACAGCTTTGTCGATAGGCATAAGTTCGTACACATCATTAAGTGCAGTTACCTTTTTGCCCTTGTTTTTAAGTGCGGCTTTCAGCATATTTACCGCATCATTGCCGTAAATCTCATTTTCGGGCTTGAAGCTTCCGCTTACATAACCCGGTGCAAGGCCCATATTCTTAGCTGTGAGTATCGCATCAAAATAGCTCTTGCCCCTTACGACATCTTTGTAGTTTTCGCCGCTTATATCGCTTACGCCAAGCACCGAAACAACAAGTGAGGTAAATTCGCCCCTTGTAAGAATATCGTTTTGTGAAAGTGCCGCATCATTGATATAAGTTTTAAGTGTAGCCGATGAATACTTCATGGAGTTTACAAAAGCACGGGCTATCGTATCTGCGCCGAAGTCGTTAAGGCGGTTTCTTTCAATACCCGACTTTTTATCAACCGCATTAAGCGCCTTGCTGCCCTCAATGCCCATTTTGTTGTAAAGCTCAACGGACTGGCCGTTCATATCCACAAAGTAAAGGTAATTGTCAAGTACCAGTTCTCTGACTGCCTCCGTATAGCCAAGGTAGTCGTTTACCGCTTCATTGCCTTTGAATTTTGCATCGGCAATAGGCGTCATCATAATGATAACAGCCTTTTTATCGTGCAAAGGTTTGATATAGTCGTTGTACATATAGTACCTGAATGAACCCTTTGTTGTCGCATCTCCGTCAAGACCCGAGTATTCGTCAAGTATCTTGTCGGTGGTGGACTTGTCCGCGTCATTTCTGCCGAAGGTAAGAAGAACATAGTCGCCCTCTTTTACCTTGTTCATCATATCGCTGTATTCCTTGTTCTTTGTAAAGCCCTTTGCGGTAGCACCCGCTTTGGTGTAGTCCACAACGTGTATTCTGTCCGAGAAATACTGCGAAAGCTTTGTCGCAAAACTTACGGACGGAATAACTTCCGTTTTGGAAGTTTCTGCAAGCGCATCGCCCACAACAAACAGATTTGCTTCTTTAAGCGCATCAAATTTGCTTACATAGATATTTGAACTTCCGACATCCTTTGCAATGGCGATATTCTGCTCTTTAAGGGATTCCGCCATCTTGCTTGCAATAAGGTTTGCTCCGAATTTATTGTAGTGCGTAAGGTCCATAGAACCGTCATCTTTGACATTGTGCAAAAGCTGTGTCGAAAGCTCGCCGTAGCTCTCATAGAGTGAAGATGTGATGTCATACATATCTATAAGCGTGCATTTCTGTTCCTTTGCGACCTGTCTTACGGCTTCTATATAACCATTGTCCTCGCCGAAATGCGGGGTTATCTTGCCGTTTTCGTCAAAGAATACACGGCAAACGGGGGTTATAACAACGGGTATCATGCCCTTTTCCCTTGCCTTTTCTATATACTGCTCATAGTACCACTTGAATGTACCCGTTTCGTATGAATAGAAAGTGTCGCTGTAGGGATAGGGGTCGTTTTTGTAAAAATCTATCAAATACTGCGGCGTTTTTGTTTTTACCGCGGGGATAGAGGGGTAAATGCCGTTTTCGTCGGGTGTGCCGAGCTGTACCTTGTGCTCCATTGTAGCGGGGTCATCGGTACGTGCATCGTTGTGCCCGAACTGTATAAACATATAGTCGCCGGGCTGTGCAAGCGAAAGGATCTCATCAAGTCTGCCCTGGTTCATATATGAACGTGTGCTGCGGCCGCCCTCTGCCTTGTTTACGATAACAACATCGTCCGTAAAGTAGTCCTTTATAAACTCGCCCCAGCCGCCTATGGTATTGCTTGTGCCGTAGTCCTTTACGGTCGAGTCGCCTGCAAGGAAAACTCGGATAGCCTTTTCGCTTGCCTTGCTGTCGCTGTTTTCAAGGCTTAAAGTATCAAGCTGCCATACATTGCCCTTGCCCTTGAACGAAAGTTCAAGACTGCCGCCCTTGAGCGGAGCTGTGTCACGGCCTACAAGTTTGCATATATCATCCTTTTCGCCGTCTAATTTGAATACGGCGGTAAGTGTGTCTGCCTGCTTATAAAAGTCGATATAGAAGAACGGATTGTTCTCGCCGCTGTTCTGGTTTACAATGTTTTTAAGTGATGTTTCGTCGCTTGCAAGCAGTTTGTCGCCGTCTGCCGAAGTCTTGTAAATGTAGAGTTTAAGGCTCTGCATATTGCTGCCGCGTGCAATGTGCAGCTTGTAGCCGTCCGTTTCCGTGCGGTTGATATAAATATCGCCGAAGTCCTCTGCGGAAAGTCCCGAACCCTCGGGGTTGAAACGCATTTTTGCGCTTACAAACGGGTTTTCTATATTTTCGGTATATTTAAGTGTAGACGCAGTTGTGTCCGTACAATTTGCCGTGATAAGATAATTGTCGCTTGTCTTTGTCTGTACCCAGTTATCGGTTGCTTCAAAAAGCTTTGTGCCCTCGTTGAAGCCCGTCAGTATTACGGCTTTTGCAGTACCCGAAACCGTGTTTTCATCCGTTACGGAAACGGGAGCGCCGTAATTGCCGTAGGAAGTTACGGTCGCGGGCTCAACTACTGCCTTGTACTTACAGCCCACTTCGCTTGATTTTATCGTGTAGGTCTTGTACTGCGCGCCAACACCCTTTTTAAGCAGAATTTCCTGTCCGTCTTTAAGAAGATACCAGCTTATGCGTGCCGCATCGGCCTTTGTATCGCTTTCAAGCACATAGCTGTAGTTAAGGGTCATTGTCGTACCCGGTGCAAATGTGCTTATATGGTCTATTTTTATTTCCTTTACTGTAGGCGCGGGTGTTCTGGTTGCGTTTACAGTCACCTGTGCGCTTGTGGAAATGCCGTTGTCCGCCTTTGCCGTGACAGTCGCCGTACCCTGTGAAACGGCGGTTATTTTGCCGTTTTTGTCAACGATCGCGACCGAATTGTCGCTTGATGTGATATCCTGTACCTTGCCGCCGATAACAAAGGCCTTTATATTGGCTGTTTCGCCCTGCGGAATTTCTATTGAATACTTGTCAAGCGTGATATCGAGCGCGCCGAAGTTTTCTTTCTTTGCCTTTGTCGGATTCCAGTTATCGCTGCCGCCCAAAACCGCAAAAATCGTATAAGCCTTTGCTTCGTCTGCGGTAAGTACCTTGCATATTTGGGCGTTTCTGTCTTTAAGGTCAAGCGCTCTGCCTTTAAGGTCGGCCGAGCCGTACTCGTAATAACGCACCTTGTTTGTTATCGTTTCGTCGCCCCATACGGAGAAGCCCTCTTTTTTGATAACAGGAGAAAGCTTGCTGTTAAGTATAACGGTAGAAGAGCCGATATACGGGTAAGTCGTGTTTGACTGCCACGGTCTCCCAAGATCGACTTTTGCAGCCGCCGCGCTGTCCGAAGAGTACTTTTCATCGGTCAGAAACTGGCATTTATTGAATACATAGCCGATATTGAAAAGCGTTGTATTTGATGCCGTAAAATGACCGCCGTTTTCGTTATATGCCATAAAAAGCTTGCAGTTGTCAAAATATGCCGTTGCATCGCCGAAGATAAAATCGACGGTACCCTCGACATAACAGTCTTTAAGGTAAACTCTTGCGGGATTTGCGCTGCCGTAAGCCGTTTTGCCCTTGCTTGCGCCCTTTAAATAAAGCGTGTCCTGTCTGCCGATAAAAGAACAGCCTGTAAGCACAACTTTATCCGCAAGGCTTTCAAAGGCAACGGCCTGAGCCTGTGCAAAATCCGTACCTATATTAAATGTGTTTTTGAATACGATATTTTCGGCTTCAAAACCCGTGCCTTTTTCCGTTACAAGAAAGGTGGCGGATTTTTCCGTGCCTAAATTTTTGGCGGGGTCGCTGTGTCCCGAACCGCGGTCGTAAGTTATTACGGCCTGTTTTGATTTGTTGGTGTTTACAAGCTTGATATTCGGCTTGTCTACCACAACGGGTTCTTCGTAAACGCCGGGGGTAATGGTTATTACGGCGCTTTGTCCCGCTGTTACACTGTCAATGGCCTGCTGAACGGTGGCAAAACCGCCGCTGCCGACAGTAATGTTTATCGGGCCTGCCGCTGCCGTGGGGAAAGACATGACCGACATAGCCATTATGCCGCACATCACGCCCGATATCAATCTGCGTATCTTCATTAGATATGCTCCTTTCTTATAAAAATGATCTTCCCTTTAATTCATTTGGTATTTTCAGAAAATCGGCGGCCGTCTTTCCTATATCGCTGTAGGTTTGGCGCGTGCCGATATTTCCTTTTATATTTCCTCCGACCCCGAGAATAAAAATATGCTCCCGTGAATGGTCGGTAGATGACGTAGTAGGGTCACAGCCGTGGTCGGCTGTTATAAATAATAAATCATCTTTGTGTAAATTGTCAAGTATTTCTGGCAATTTTGAGTCAAAATATTCAAGTGCGCCCGAAAAACCGACAGGGTCATTCCTGTGTCCGTAAAGCATATCCGTGTCCACAAGATTTGTAAAAATAAGACCGTCGAAATCCTGTTTTATAAATTTAAGCGTTTCCTCTATGCCCTGTGCGTTGCCGCTTGTGGGAGCGTGTTCGGTTATGCCCGTATCTGCAAATATATCCTTTATTTTGCCCACAGCTTTGACTTCCATACCCGCTTGTTTAACATAATCAAGAAGTGTTTTCCCCGTTGGCGGGAGTGAAAAGTCATGCCGCTCGGAAGTTCTGACAAAACTGCCCTCTTCGCCCTCGAAAGGCCTTGCAATAACTCTCGCCACGCCATGTTCGCCCTGCAAAAGCTTACGGGCAATGCGGCAGTACTCATACAGCGTTTCAAGCGGGATAACGCCTTTATGCGCCGCTATCTGAAAAACGCTGTCCGCCGAGGTGTAGACAATCGGAAAGCCTGTTTTTATATGTTCGGGGCCGAGTTGTTTTATTATCTCCGTACCCGAAGCGGGGTAGTTGCCTAAAGTTTTTCTGCCTATGCGTTTTTCAAATTCTTCTATTACTTCTTTCGGAAATCCGTGCGGGTAAGTCGGGAACGGTGTGGAAAGCTCCAGCCCCGCTATCTCCCAATGCCCCGTCGTGGTATCCTTGCCCTTTGATACCTCTGCCGCCTTGCCGTAAAATCCAAGCGGCTCGTCAACTTTGTCGTAAATGTTGTCGCAGTCCTCTATAAGTCCGAGACCCATTCTACACATATTTTTTAAAGTCGTTTCGGGTACTGCGGCCTTGACGTGCATCAAAGTGTTGCTGCCCTCGTCGCCGTAGTCCGCCGCATCGGGCAGTTCGCCTATGCCGACCGCATCAAGTACAATAATTATCGCACGCGCCATAGTCTTTCCTCCTTTATTTTTGTATAGTTTCCGCAGCTTTCCTCTATATATTTGAGATTATTTCAATAACAGGCTTTACGGGCTTTGTTTTCTTATCCGAAATCTCCACCGCTTCAACAAAAATTTCCTCTCCGTCTTTCATTTTGTCCTCATCATCGGAGAAGAGGACTGCAAACGGCTTTGAAGCGTCATAGTAATCGCCTATCCTGTAGTTTACGATTATACCTGCGGAATAATCTATAGGCATATCATAGCTTGTTCTGCCTGCACCGAGTGCGGCGGAAGCCCTGCCGACAGATTCGGTGTCAAAGCCGTGCACATAGCCCTCTTTAAGATAAATTTCCTTTTTTAGTTTAGGCTGTTTGAAACGCGAATAATCGTCAAGAACATAGGGCAGACCGCCCTGGGCTGTGATTATCTCCTTGAATTTTGCAAGACCTTTGCCGTTGCCGATATTTTCTTCAAGCATTTTGCGGGCATCCTGTGTGTTTTCCGCAAGGCCGCCCAATACCAGCATTTCACTTCCCAAAGTGAGCGAAACCTCGTAAAGGTCGCCTTTTACCTTGCCTTTTAAAACCTCTGCGGCTTCCATGACTTCAAGCGTGTTGCCTATGTATGTGCCCAAAGGCTGATCCATATTGGTTATAACGGCAGTAACTTTTCGCTTGAGCTGTCTGCCTATATCCACCATTATATTGGCAAGTTCCCGCGCATCATCCAAATTTTTCATAAATGCGCCGCTGCCGCATTTTATATCCAAAACTATTGCATCCGTGCCCGCCGCAAGTTTTTTGCTCATAATACTTGAAGCGATAAGGGGGATGCTCTGTACCGTGCCCGTAACGTCACGCAGTTTGTACAGATAGCCGTCGGCGGGGCAGAGTTTCCCCGTCTGACCCATAATTACGGCCTTTATGTCATTTACCTGTTTGACCGCTTCTTTCTGCGTAAGTGAGATATTGAAACCCGGGATGCTTTCCAGCTTGTCAAGTGTGCCTCCCGTATGACCGAGACCGCGCCCCGACATTTTCACAACGGGCAGACCGCAGCTTGCCGCAAGCGGTACAAGAATAAGCGTTGCCGTGTCTGCAACACCGCCCGTGCTGTGCTTGTCCACCTTTACGCCCTCTATCCTTTCAAGGTCTATTATATCGCCCGAATAGAGCATGGCACCCGTCAGATCGGCTGTTTCCCGCCGTGTCATGCCGTTAAGACAGATCGCCATCAATAACGCCGAAAACTGGTAGTCGGGCGACTTTCCTATTTGGTCGATAACAAAATATATCTCCTCTGTCGTGAGTTCCTGTTTGTTTCGTTTTTTATTTATTATGTCAATGAAGTTCATTTTTTTCCTCCATTAAAAACTACTTATACCCCAAAAACTGTACTATACAAGATGCCGCAGCACCGACAAGCCCTGCCGTAAACAGTGGAAGTATCACGCTTGCCATGATAAGTGCGGCAAGATGTTCGTATATATCGCTGCCCTTTATGACCGTGTTTTTTTCGGGTGCGGACGGGTCGTAATAAACATCAACTTTTGTGCCGACAGGGTATTTTTCTTTGCCGAAGCCGTCGGAACGGCTTGTGTGCGTTACCTTACCCGTGCCCTCGGCGGTGTATTCGACTTTTATATGTCCGTTTACTATATCGGTTATTGTTGCCGAAGCTGTTTTGCCGTGTTTTTTCAGCTTAAAATAATTGAGCACTTTCGACAAAACATACGCCCATGCTGCTGCACATACAAAGGCCGTCAAAAAGTATATCGCCGCGCCCAAAAGCATTCTTACTTGAAATTCACTCATTGAAATATCTCCTAAAATTTCAGCGTTTCTCCCGCTTCTATATAAGTCGGCTCTTTATCCTTTGTAAAGCAAAGCCTGAATGCCGTCGGGTTGTAGACCATAGAACAGTCGGCGGAAAATCTCAGCTGTTTAAGGGCATTGAGATAATCGGCTATCTCGATATTGGTCGCATACCATATATCTTCCCTGCCGCCTGTCATTTTGCAGAATTCCTCTATCATGTCCCACTTGCCGTCAACCTCAAATTCCTTTGCGTGACCCCACACATACATAAGATGCGGGCGGTTTTTATGCGGCTGGTCAATAAATGCCTGCGCATAATCAAGCAAGTTGTCGTTGTGGTGGCAGGTGCCGTGCCAGCGCATAAGATCCTGCGGAAGTGCAAACGTACCCGTTGTTTCCACCACGCGGCAGTATTCTATTCCGCACGCCTTTAAAATCGCGACCGTATCATCGGTAAAAAGCCCGTTTGGATAGGACATTCCCCTTACGGGATAACCCGCTAATTTTTCAAGCGCAAGACGGTCTTTTATGACCTCCGCCACTTGCAGTTCACGCGGTGCTATGGCAAGGGTTCGGTGTGTATAGCCATGCGCCGATATCTCGTGACCCTTGTATAATTCCGCGACTTCCGTGTCGTCTATGCGGTCCTTTTTCTTGTCGTTAAGATAGCCCGCGTTTATGTGAAATGTGCCTTTTATACCATATTTGTTGAATATCTCAATAAGCTGTCTGTCGTAGTATTTTCCGTCATCATAGCTCATTGTAAGCGCCTTTCGCGCGCCGTTTGGAAATCTGTCAAGATTTATCATAAATATCGCCTCCGCCGTAAAGTTATACCTTGTTTAATTATATCATAAACGCATATTTTTTTCAATTATAAATTGATTTTGAGTTTTTGGGGATTGATTTTGAGTTTTGGGGGATAAAGCGGAATTTATGTATGAGGTTATGCAGCTATGCCGCAAAACTATACTTTTTCAAGCCAAAAATGGTGGGGACACATAATTCCCCACCAATTTTATAGGCCAAAAATAATTGTATTCACTTAAAATTTGTCGGGGTGTTATTGGCATGCGAAGTCAGTTTTTCTTAAAAGCCCTCCGTCCCCGACTTCTAAAGTTTATTTATCTGTGTTTTCAAAAAGCTTTCCCAGTATGCTTCGTCCACGTTTTCGTCATACACGCCCTCGGCATCCTTGCCGTAACATTCCGCTGTATGATCCGACCATACCTTGAATTCCGTTCTGCCGTTACTGTCGGCCGCAGAAACGCCCGCGGGCTTTACGATACTGTCGGCAAAGCCGAGAGTGCCGTCATTTTCTATCATATCCGCCATAACCGCGGCAAGGATAAAGCCGCCCAGTTTGGAATGATGTGTTTTTTCGCCGTAGGCAAAGAGCCTTGCAGCCTCGCTGTCATTGCCCTTGTCCTTGTATGCGCTCTCGTAAAGGTTTTTGGTGACGGTGTACATATCTATACACTCTATGCCGTTTTCCTCGGCAAGCTGCTTTGTCGCGGTAACATACTCGTCATTGCTTCCGTGATGCGACTTTATTGTACCGTCGTCATTAAAATACATCCTCGAAACGGGCGTTACCAGTACGGGTGTCGCATCGACCGCCTTTGCGGCATCTATATACTGCTGCAAATACCATTTAAAACTGCCGTTGCCCGCGCCCTCCGCACTTGGAGCGGTCGAAGGATAAACGCCGTTTTGATCGGGTTTTCCTACGGGAACATAGCGGTCGGCATAATCGGCAGAACTGTCGTTATGCCCGAACTGTATGAAAAGATAGTCGCCAGCGCCCATGTCTTTTTTTATCTTATCCAAAAACTTGTCGCTGCCGTCCTCTTTTGTGCCGTCAATAAAGGTGCGTGAGCTTCTGCCGCCCTCGGCATAGTCCATTACCTCGTATTTTGAATTGTCGATAAAATAACCCAAAAACTCGCCCCAACTGCCCTCGACACGGTTTGCACCGCTGTTGTTGATAGCCCCTGCGGAGTAGTCCTTTACGGTCGAGTCGCCCGCAAGGAAGATAACGCTTTTGCCGCTCGGTCTTGCCGCCTCGCGGTAGCCGCTGCCCTCTTCCACCGCTTTATCGGTCACAAGAGAAACGCTTTCGCCCTTTGCACCGC
Source organism: Bacillota bacterium (assembly GCA_017460805.1). GTDB lineage: Bacteria > Bacillota > Clostridia > Lachnospirales > CAG-274 > RGIG4310. The sequence goes on from JAFUAF010000031.1 coordinate 15,608, forward strand.
TGTAGAGTATCGGGGTCACGACCGCTTTCAGCTTCTTGCCCAGAACAGCGTTTGTAAGCACTATTCCCTCGTTTTCTATTGCGGAAACGCTCTTTAAAAATTCCTCGTTCCCGTTTTCCGATACCGCATAAAAATCTATTCTCGAAGCATCGCTGCCGCTGTTTGCGCCCAGATCGTATTTTACCGTAAAGGTATCGCCCGTCGCAGGCGCAGCCACATCGCCGCCCGTGCTGAAATACGGCTGTACCGCATATTCAACACCCGCATTTTCAAGCTCGAAGAATACGGGTGTCCAGTCCTCGCCGAAATATGCTTTCGGATCTGGCACTTCCGTTTTTAACGTGCCCTCCGTCCTTGCATTTGTCGGAACATTCCTGCCCGCATATGTTGTGCCGTATTCCGCAAAATGCGCCTTGTCGGGGTCTACGCCGCTCATGCTCGTCCAGCCCTCGGGCTTTATGGCATTTTCATTTTCAAGCTTTGTGTTATAGAAATAAACCGTTGCATTTACGTCCCACGGTCTGCCGAAATATCCTGCTTCATGCAGGGTGTCCGCCTTGTTTGTGACCGTACAGCTTCTGAAAAGATAGCCGTGATAATCGGGGTAGTTGTTGCTTCTTGCCGCCGTGATATAGCCGCCCGAAGCCTTGTCGGTATAACCGCAGAAACGCAGTTCGCAGCCGTCAAAAACAGCATCGCCGCTGCCGAAGATATAGTCCGTATTACCCTCTATCACGCAGTTTTTGAAATATACATCATTTGTGAATCCGCCGCCGATATAAAGTGTGTCCTGACTGCCGATAAAAGTACAGTTTTTAAACTCGGTATCGTCACTTTCTATCGCTATGGCTGTGGAACGCTCGGTCGCTTCTTTGGTGCGCGCATCCATGCCAAGCGTTCTTTCGGTTTTTATGCTGCTTACGCCGCTGACTTCCGCGCCGTCCAGTATTTCCTCGTCGGTAACGTATTTATTGAAAGAGGCCTCGAATGTTATGCCCTCTGCCCTGAAACGCGCCGCATCAGCCGTTACAAAAGTACCTACACCCCATTTTGAGGGTATTTTTTTATCAAACTTGTCAAAGGCATCCTCGGTATTGAAATAACCGCTCTCGTCAATGCTGTAGTACTTGTAGCCGATACCGTAATACCAGGTCAGAACGGCTTCGCCCTCGCCGTCTTTTACAAGGCTGAGGTCGGGAACATCCACAAACACCTGCTCGCGGTAAGTACCCGGTGCAATATGTATCGTTATACGTTCGGGGCTTAATTTACGCAGGGCTTTTGCGGCTCTCACAGCCTCGCCAAGCGTTTTGTACCCCTTTTCGCCGACATAGATGTCGGGCGTAAATTCGCTGAATTCGGGAAGTTTTTCCCCGCCCTTGAAATACAGGTCGCGGGAAGTGTCGCCGTTTACGACTATATGCGTTCTTGTGGTTTTGCCGTCCGCATCCGTACCCGAAGCAAGATAAGTGCCCGCGCGGAGTTTTGCGGTATAATTTTTGCCTTCAACAGCCGCAGGATAAGCATATTCGTCCTCAATATTGGTGAGAGTGAGAGCGGATAAATTTTCAGCCCCGATAAGTGTACCCGAAACATTGTAAACGGGCTTTTTATCCACAAGGACCGCCTGTGTCATACTGCGGTTTGTGTTGACCGTACCGCCCTGCTTTATCTCATAGTCGTTCACACCCTCAAGTGTAAGAGTATAATTCACATCGGCATCCAGCACGGCGCTGTAACGCAGTTTTTTTGTAAGCTTCGCTTCGACCTTTTCGGTCATTGCATCCTCGTCGGGAACAAAAACCAATTTCAGCCTGCTTATATCGTAATTTTTGCCGAAGCCCGATACCGAGCCGCGAACTTTTACCGTCTTTTTGGTCTGTGCCGTAAGGTCGGCGGTCTTGCCGTTTTCTATATCGGTAACGGCAACTTCCACGGTTCTTGACTCCGCGCTGAATGTCATGCCCTCAACATCAGAAAGAACCGCGATATAGGTATAACCGGGCGTAAGTTTTGCTGTGTAGCTGCCGCCGTTTACCTCGGCTTCGAGCATATCGCCCGTTTCCTTGTTTTTAAAATAGACTTTGCCGCCCTTGACAGAGCCGTTTATTTTGCCGCTGACTTCCGCCCCGGGGTATTTTACCACACGGTTGATAACGGGCTTGCCGCCGTCCGTGCCGAACCAAAGTTTATAATCGCCGTCCTGTGAAGCCGAAAAATCCGCCCTTTGGCTTTCGCCGCCCGTCAGCAGAAAATCTCCCTCTTCCCCGCCGTCTACTTTTGAAAAATGCACCCTTGTGTCTGTGTTGTTGGATGCACCCGCATAAATGCTGATGCCGTCGCCCGCTTCAACGTCCTTTACAATGACATAGCGGCTGTCCTCTGCGCCCGCACCGTTTGCGTAGTACATACCGTTTGCATTGTAGCCGTCCGCAAACTCCGCTTTCTCCTTGCCCTGCGAGCCTTTGTTGCGCTTGCCGTCATAATAAAGCCTGTCCTTGGCCTTGGCATTGAGTGTAAGTCCGTCAAATTCGACATCGCCGTTTGCCGCAAAATCGCCTTTTTGAACGGCCTTGTCGCTGCCGTCGCCGACAGCGCTCAGTTTGTCGAGCGTTGAGACCGAAATATGATTTTGGTACATACCGTCCTTTATCTGAACGCCGCCAAAATCCCACACATCAATTTTGCCGCCTGCGCCGAATACATCAAGCACGGTAAAATTTGACATGACCGCACAAAATGTCATTACACACGCCATTGCCGCACCCGTGCGGCGCTTTGTTTTAAGTTTCATCCTATCCTCTCCTTTTAAAAAAAGCCGCTGACCGAGAGGCCGCGGCTTGATACTACTTTTTGTACATTCTGTTATAAATATTTTGTGAAGCTTCGTCAAGGGTCTGCTGTTTGTAGAGATAGTACTGCGCACCCTCAAAGAAAGCCCCGTAAACTTCTTCTTTTTCAAGTATGGGATACATCATTTTAAGCTTATCCTGATACTTGACCATATCTTCTGTTGCCCTGTAATCAATATTGTCCAAAAGGTTATTCTCATTCAGAACTTTCTTTGCATTTTTACTGATAGGTATGCCCTTTTCCGTTGTCTGGAGCAGGGGCATCTCATCGCTGTTCAAAAGAAAATTGACCAGTTTTGCCGCCTCTATGGGATGCTCGGTATTGGCGCTTATTGCGTAGAGCGTAGCGGGTTTTACATACCAGCCGAGGTCGTCGGTATCGTCAATAGAGCCGTTTACTGTGGGATACGGTGCTGGAACTATATTCACATGGTCGTTGAAAAGGCCGTCAAACATAGTCTGCGAGCCGCTTATCCAGCGGAATGTAGCCGCACTTATACCGTTAGCAAAAGATGCAAAATCGGATGATTTTATCGGCAAAAGCACTTTTTCATCATGCAGTCTGCCGTAAAAATCAAGCATGACCGAAATATCTTCCTTTGTAAGGACAAGGTTGCCGTCCTCATCACAGGCAGAACGTCCCGTGGTCTGTTCAAGGTATGCCAAAGTGAAGAAAAACAGCTGTTTATCGCCCATGCTTATGGGATAGATATTATCTTTTTTCATGACCTTTGCCGCCGCAAAATAATCATCCCAGCTTTTGGGTACTTCCAACCCGTATTTGTCGTAAATATCCTTATTGACAAATATACAATGCGTGTTAAGCGCTATGGGTATGGCATTTAACCTGCCGTCCACCTCGCCGTAGCTCAGATCGCTCTCGGAAAAATTGGAAAGGTCTATGATATCCGAAAGCCTGTACAGGTCGTAAAAACCCTTGCCGTCGGGCGAATAAAGGCTTATCCAGTCAAAATTTATCTGCATCACATCGGGCTCGTCATGGGAGAGCATATAGATATTCTGCCGCTTGGTATAGCCCGTCCAGACCCCGTATTTGCATTTTACATGGATATCGGGGTTAAGCTGTTCAAACACGCTTACGCCGTCCATTGTATACGCGGCACGCGCATCATTGCCCCACCACGAAAGGGATATCTGTTTTTTATTTTCTATATTGTCGCCGTATACCACTATATTTTCCCCGCCATTGCCGCAGGCCGTGATATTAAGCGCCGTTAAACACGCAAGCAATATACTTATGTATTTTTTCATTTCTCATCACCGCTTTCCTTTACGACGATGGTAAGTCTGTTCTTGCCGCCGCGTTTTGACTCATACAAAGCTTCATCGGCATATTTGTATATACTGTCAAAATCTATGCCGTTATCGCCCGAAACGACCGCGCCCAGACTGAGTGAAAGCCCGCATTTTTGGTTGAATACTTCAAATTCGTCAATAAAGGCAAGGCGCAGTTCCTCAAGCTGAGGCTCCAATATATTTTTAAGTTCCCCGGGCGAGGTGTCCTTTCTTATTATAAGCATTGCAAATTCATCGCCGCCCAGTCTGCCGAATATCCTGTCGGAAGCACTTTTTGCGGTAAGCAGTTTTGCAAAGCGGATAAGCACATCATCACCCGTGATATGTCCGAGCGTATCGTTTACCTGTTTGAAATTATCCATATCAAACATTACAAAGGCTATCGCATCGCCCGCCGAAGCATTCATAATAAGGGTCTCGACCATAGTGCGGAAGGACATTTTATTTATGGCACCCGTAAGCTGATCATGTTCAGCCTTATCCGCAAGGTTGGCAACAAGCTCGTTCATCGGGTTTGAGACCTTGTAAAGAGCAAAGTAGCCAAAAGCCGCCACCGCAAGCAAAAGCAGGGTCGAAAATATCTGTGTAAACAAAACAAGCCTGCTTATATCCTCGGTAACATATTCTTCGGGCAGGGAACAGATTATATCCCAGCCGTTTGTTTTAGCCGAAAGCGATGTTACAAGATAATCCTTGTCGGAAGCGCTTGCACCCGCAATTACAAGGTGCTTTATCTCGCTGTCTATTATTTTGCCTATCTCACTTTTATTTGTGGAATAAAGCACTATATCGTTTGAATCGGTAAGGCGCACATCCATGCCGTTAAGGCTTTGCGGCACATTGAATACCGACTCCAGCTCGCGGCTGAAAATGGATGCGACTATTACCGCATTTTCGTTTATTCTTTTAACATAGTAGATACGGTCGTAGTTGTTCATATCGGTGCAAAACCAGCCCGACTCCGCATTTTCGGCCGAAACGTGAACGGAAAAGAAGGTATACATCTCATCATGCGCAAGCATTTCAAACATACCTTCCGACAGCCAGCCTATATAGCTGTTATCGGCGTAAATGATGCCGAAGTCCGAGAAATTTTCGAGCACTCCCAGACTTCTGATACGCTCTACTATGACATTTTCCTTTTCTATTTTTTCTATCTCATCCGTAACTTTTGTTGCATCGTATGTGTAATATGCCTCGTCCGAGAAAAACAGCGACACAGTATCTTTTATATTGGTAAAATACGAGTCCACATTCATCGCCTGCTGATATGTATTTGCATTCATAAGCAGGGATATTTTTCTGTTCATAGTCTTGGTGGCATAATACGACACACCCGTTGTCAGCAGAATATCAAACACAACTATGACCGTCATAAAAATTATGATAAGATTGCGCTTATATCTGCGCATAAATGCGTTTGTTCTGCTTTGCGGCTGGGCTTTGCCCAATGTATCATGCAGCGGATGTTTCTTGTTATCCATAAGTTTCACCCCTGTATTTACGTCAGTTAAGCCCCTTTATCCGTTTTATCCGTACAAAAAATCACACGGAATATAATAATATCCGCATATTTCCCCCATTTAATTTTATCTTAAACGTGGTCAAATGTCAACAAATATCGTCAATTTTAGGTTGACAAAACCAATTTTCGTCATAAACCACAAAAAACATACACTTATTTTACAGCAAAAAACACCCCGCAAAATACGGGGTGTAAGAACAAGGCTGGCAGGATTCGAACCTGCGGAATGACGGAATCAGAATCCGTTGCCTTACCACTTGGCGACAGCCCTATATTAAATTGACCCAAAGAAAAAAAGCAGGGCCGGCAGGATTCGAACCTGCGGAATGCAGGGATCAAAACCCTGTGCCTTACCGCTTGGCGACGACCCTATATTACGTCGAGTAAAAATCGTCTCAATAAGGCAAAAAGCGCGAGACGGGATTCGAACCCGCGACCCTCGCCTTGGCAAGGCGATGCTCTACCACTGAGCCACTCGCGCAAAAAATGCAGCAGACGGGACTTGAACCCGTACCCAGTAAACCCGGACAAGATCCTTAGTCTTGCGCGTATGCCAATTCCGCCACTGCTGCAAGTTATTTAACTGCCGATCACTTGTTTTGTTCGGCAACAAAAATAATTATAAGGCATAACTTTTGATTTGTCAATACTTTTTTTTATTTTTTTTGAATTTTTTTAAAAAAACGTTCTCAAAGCCGTCATATAGCCAATTTCCAGCCGTTTTGAATTGCTCTCGTGAGAAAAATCCAGTATCGTAAGCGGATTATCCAGCTCATGCGGCGGATAAATATGTATGATATTCAGTTCCTTTTCATTTGAAATGCGAAGTTTTTTGTGATTATCAAGATGCACGACTATAAAATCGCGCAGACCCATATCATAAAGCGGCTTTACAGGCATACAGTCGCCCCTGCCGACATTGTCGCCGTCGCGGTAAAAACGGCCGTCTATCTTCTGTTCGGGGAAGCCGTGTACAATGGCCGTACTTGCAAGCAAGATTTTTACAATACGCGCAGACGGCTCGTTATTAAGGATAAAATAGCGCACCTCGTCCGTATAGGTAACAAGACTTTTCGCCATATCGCTCTTCTTTTCGGGCGCAAGCGTACAGCAGACGGCACAGGGGATATTAAATCCGTCCAATATGCCGCTTGTGCGTATTATTTTTTCCACGCCCGCACTTGACCATATACCGCCGCGGATATTGCTGTGAGCGCTTTTTTCACTTTCTTTAAGCGGTATTTTTATATCTTTGTCGGTTATGTTCTGCCAAAGATAGTAAGCCTCGTCATATCTGCCCGCCGCAAAAAAAGCCGCATTCAGCGCCCCTACCGAGCTGCCCGAAACAGCGGTTATATTGTATTTTCCGATTTCTTTGAGCGCTTTCCATACACCCATTTCAAAAGCGCCGTTCCCGCCGCCGCCCGCAAGCACAAGCCCGAAGTTTTGCATATATCCACCCTCTTTCTTTTTAAGTATAAAATATTACCGCTTGAATTGTCAATATTTATTTGAGTTTCCCCATTTTTTGAGACCGAATGTTTATGATAACGCCAATTAAGCAGAGTAGCCGTGTGTCGCCACTTGTTATGTATACTGCAAAATTGGAATTTGACGGGGAGTTGATGACAAGGACAGCGGACTTCTACACGAAGTCCGCAAACCCTTCCACCGCAAGCGGTCCCCCTACCCCTCCCGGGCGGAGCCCTCCGGGCGTGAGCCTAAAAGGGCAGGCAAGGACGACAGCCCGTTCCTTCAATAG